>NZ_CALART010000010.1 GCF_937888285.1 uncultured Aquimonas sp. | reverse complement strand
ATACGCGCGTGTCGAAACGCACATACGAGACGTCATCGCTGGGACCGTTCAGGGCTGCGATGTCGCAGGCCAGGAACGCATCGCCTTTCTTGGGCTTCACTTCGCGGATGCGATTGAGATACCCGAGGCCGGTGATGTGCAGATCGAAGTAGGACTTGTCGGTGGAAGTGGTCATGGTGAATCTCCTGAGAACAAAGAGGCGGAGACACACCCGACCCAAGGCGGGGAAGGTGTGGAACCCCCGCGTGGGTTGATGGAACAGCTTGGTGGCATCGCCATCGAGAACCGATGGCCGTTCGCGCATGGATGCCGGTGCGAACTGGAGTGATCAACGCGGTCGGAACCGCATCGCAGCCTTGAAGATCGTGGCTGCCTGGGCATGTCGCTGACGGACGTCAGCGGAACATGGCCGGAAGCGTGGCGCCGGGACGGCGCGCAGGCGAGCGGCAATCGGCACTCGCGGCTGTCCGCATTGCCGGGAAGAAAGAGGCCCCCGGAGCGGGGGCCAGGGATGGGCGGTCAGTTGCCGCTGGGGGTGGAAGGAACCGCCTGCAGCGACAGGTGTGTCGCGGTGGCGGACACGTCGAGGTCGTCCTCGCTGCGCAGGATGCGCGCAAACACGCCCTCCTGCGGATCGAAGAACTCGCCGAAGTCGTCGCCACCGACCTCGGCACGCGCCAGTTCCCACCAGTCGTCGAAGGCATCGACATCCGGGTTGCAGCCGGCGGCATAGGCGATGGTCTTCTGGCGACCATCGGGTCGGCGCTCGCCGCGCTCGGCCAGGAAGTACACGCCGTGATCCTTGACCAGGATGACGCGGCATTGATTCGCCACCGCTTCGGCGAGCACGGGCCGCAGCTCCGTGCCTTTGAATCGAACAGTCATGGGTGTGATCTCCAGGGAGGCAGGAAGAGAGGCTTCCCGCCGCGAAGGCGGGAAGCTGCTGGGAGGTCAGTGCCGGACAGCCTTGCGACCCGACAACAGGCACTGCACTCGGATGCGGCGCCAGCTCCCGTCGTCGATCAGCCGTTCCAGCGTCTCGCCGAGGGTGTCGAAGAACACCTCATCGACCCGTTCGACCAGCTCGCCGTCGCGGCGCAGCTCCACCGCGTAGAGGTCGGGGCCACGCTCATACAGCACGGTGACGCGACCCTGGAACTTCATCGTGGCGACGGTGAAGCCGATGGCCGGCGGCGTGCGGATGATGTCGGCGGGCAGCGGATCGACCCAGGTGATGTCCCGCGCACCGGCATCCACCAGCATGTGGGTGATGCGCCGGAAACCGTCGGGAGCGGGCAACTGCTCCAGTTGGTCGACCAGTTCCTGCAGCTCGGGGCAGCGCGGCTCGGGGATCGGCAGCTTCGCCGGTGCGGACCCGAGCACGAACCGCTTCACCGTGTAGGGCTGGCCGTCGGCGGTGAACTCGGTTTGCTCCTCGGGCGTGTCCGCCCGCTGACCGTCGAAGCGGCGTCTGACATAGGGTTCGACCTGCACCTTGGCGCCCTCGTCGGGCACTTCGGTCACGAGCGTGCGATCGAGTACCGCGAACTCGGCCCGTCCCGTCTTGACGACGATGGCCTCGTCGGTGGTGGCGATGACCTTGCCCTCGAAAGGCTTCGGGTCGATGTGAAAGCCCAGCGTCGAAACCTTGGGCTGGCCGTCGAAGATGTTGAACTTGAACGAACGGACGTTGGAAGGCACATGACCGACGACGAGCGTCGGCATCTGTGCGCGGATGGCTTGGGTATCCATGGGGAGACTCCTTGTGGCAACCAAGGGACTCCCGCCCGCAAGGGAGGTCTGTCCCTTGAGGGTGAGGTGGATGGACGCGGGTGCGCCCGGAGAACGAAGCAACCAGCACGGCGAACCGCGCCGCAGTCTTGAAGGTCTCGACTGCCTGGGCATGCTGCCGGCAACGCCAGCGAACATGCGGCCAGCGTGCGGCACATGGCGGCGACCGTCCGTTGGGAATCGGCAATGCGCCGGCACCGCGTTCCGCGCAAAAGAAGAGCCCCGACGTGGGGGCTCGAATGGGTTGCGGGTTACTCGTCGTCGTAGAGCGTCAGCCCGTCCAGCACGGGCGCGTCGGCATCGAAGATCAGCAGACGCACGTCGGCGAGCGCAGCCAGGTGCAACACCTCCACGAGGGACTCCGGCACGCCCTTGGCCCGGTGCTCCTGCCGCAGCTCTTCGGCGGTGATGCCCTCGACATGCTGCAGGTTCGCATCCGTCCAGGGCGTGGCGATCAGCTTCACGCCGACCGCCGGGCTGTAGGGAATGCGGAAGGCCATGAACAAAAAACCGCTCGGCGTGGCGATGTCCGCCAGTTCGGCGAGGAAGCGGCCGGCCTCCTCGGTGATATGCACCGAACTGATTTCCCAAGCACGGCTGTAGAACCCGGTCTCGAAGCGCAGGCGGCGTACCACCTCGCGCGCGGCTTCCTCGGAGTAGGTATCGCCGACGTGCAGCGGCTGGCCGGCTTCTTCGGCCATGACGGCGTAGACGAGGTTTCGGGCGATGCCGTGGCTGGGGCACTGCGCGTCCAGCTCGGGCGGCACGTTCTGGCCCTCGGTGATCAGCG
Organism: uncultured Aquimonas sp.; assembly: GCF_937888285.1. GTDB lineage: Bacteria > Pseudomonadota > Gammaproteobacteria > Xanthomonadales > Xanthomonadaceae > Aquimonas. The sequence continues at coordinate 6,196 of NZ_CALART010000010.1, read as the reverse complement.
CGAAGTCGTCGCAGAAGACGCAGGCATGGCGCTCGACCTGGCTGTCCGGCAGGTGCGACTGCGAGACGTGCAGCGGCAGATAGCTCAGCGGGCAGTCGTCGTCGTAGGAAATCGCCAGCAGCCGCTGCACGGACAGGCCATCGTAGCCGCGGACGAAGGGGTTTTTGGAATGGGACATGGGATTCCTCCAGCAGAGGATGGCCGAGGCAATCCCCTGCCGGGGATTGAACCCCAGCGAGTGGATGAAGTGGCAGCCGGTCAGCCGGCCGCGGCGTCGGGCCGCCCTGGTGGCGGGCGGTGCAGGTCAGTGGAAGATGGTGATTCGGGACATGGCCGCTCCTGCGAAAAGAAGGAGGGACATGGCCCCGAACAGGGACGCATGTCCCTCGTGGGGTGGGAAGAAAAGAAGAACGTCGGCGGGCCGCAGTGCGGCTCACCAGCCGTTGTAGTTCAGCGTCAGGTCGGCGATGACCTTGCGCCGTTCCAGGTCGAGGCCGCCCAGGTCGGACAGACCCTCGAAGCCGCAACGCTTGAGCATCGCGCCGCCCTCGCGGGCGTTGTAGAAGCTCACCATCGCGGACAGGAACATCCGCTGGCCGCTGCTCAGGACGCCCAGGGCATCGTTGAGCATCAGCAGCTTCGGCCGCAGATCCCACTTGGTGGTGGCACGCTGCAGGCCATCGCGGGTGCCGTCACCGAACCACTCGGCTCCGGCGATGTTGACGCCGCGCTTCCAGGCCTCGAAGAAGGCTTGCGGTGCGGCGGCGAAGTGCTGGTGTTCCAGCTCGATCTGATCAAGTACCTCTTGAGGCAGGGCACGGTTCATGACATGGGCTCCTGGTGGTTGGACATTACGGGTTGAGGCGCTGCTGCCAGCGGCCCGTTTGCAGGGCGTGGTCGGCGGCGTTGAGCGAGCGGAAGTAGCTGACCGACTCGCGCGAGACCGGGCCGTCCGCATCGGCGGTGCCGATGTAGTGGCCGGCTGCGCTGCAAAGCAGCTGCAAGGGCAGGCGCTTGCCGACGTAGGCCAGGGCCTGGAAGCCGATGGATTCGGTGCGGGCCTGTTCGACGCTCAAAGGCGCCGATGCGAACGCGAGGGACATGGGTTTCTCCTGGTGGTTGAAAGACCGGGAGGACCACGCCCTGACGGGAGCGGAAACTCCCGAAGGGTTGAACATGAACGGCATCGGCGTTGTGAAACGCTCGTCCGCGGTGGTCGATGCGAAGCGGACTGGTGCGGTCAGCGCGGCGAGGCGCGTTGCAGCCTTGAAGACCGGGGCTGCCAGGGCATGGTGCTGACGACTGTCAGCAGCGCATGGGGGAGAGCTTTCGACTGCCGGATAGCCGCGTCATGCAGCAATCGGACGCTGCCGCGCCCCCGATTCGCCGGGCGCGTCCGACCCTCCATTGCGAGACGCTTGCACAATGATTCGATAAATGTTGTATCATCGAATCATGAACGAGACCCAAGCCGTTTCCGCCCTTAATGCCCTGGCCCACACCCAGCGCTTGCGCGTGTTCCGCGCCCTGGTCGTTGCCGGCCTCGAAGGGCTCACCCCCAGCGTCCTGGCCGACCAGCTCGACGTGGCCCGCAACACCCTGTCCTTCCACCTGAAGGAGCTGGCCCATGCCGGCCTGGTCACGATCGAGCAGCAGGGCCGCAACCTGATCTACCGCGCCGACTTCGCCCACATGAACGGGCTGCTCGGCTACCTGACCGAGCACTGCTGCCAAAGTGGCGTGTGCGAGGCTAACGCTACCTCCCATGCCTGTACCTCCTGCTGAAAGGACTTCCCATGAAGCGCTTCCACGTCCACCTGCACGTCGATGATCCGAACCGCAGCATCGGCTTCTATTCCCAACTGTTCGCCGCGCAGCCGGCGCGCGTCGAGGGCGACTACGCCAAGACCCGCCGGTCAACTTCGCCATCTCCACGCGCGGCAGCAAGCCGGGCATCGACCATCTGGGCATCCAGACCGACGACGCCGACGAACTCGCCGCCCTGAAGGCCCGCGCGCAGGCGGCCGACATGACGATGCTCGACGAAGGCACGACGACCTGCTGCTACGCGCGCAGCGAGAAGCATTGGATCACCGACCCGCAGGGCGTGGCTTGGGAGCACTTCCACACGCTCGGCAACATCCCGGTGTTCAACGAAGCGCCTCACACCGCAAGCGGCACGGCTGCGGCTTGCTGCGCACCCAGCGACGGCCGCACCGCCGCGAAGCCGGCTGCTTCCTGCTGCTGACGCGAGGCGCCCATGACAACAGAGACCACCTACAACGCGCTGTTCATCTGCACGGGCAATTCGGCCCGGTCGATTCTCGCCGAAGGCATCCTGAACGCGCTGGGGCAAGGGCGCTTTCATGCCTACTCGGCGGGCAGCCACCCCAAGGGCGAAGTCCACCCGCTGGCGCTCGCCACGCTGGAGCGCATGGGCCTGCCCGGCACCTCCTATCGCAGCAAGAGCTGGGACGAGTTTGTGGCACCCGGTGCGCCGGTGTTCGATTTCATCTTCACGGTCTGCGACAACGCCGCCGCCGAGGTCTGCCCCGTCTGGCCGGGCAAGCCCGTCTCGGCCCATTGGGGCGTGCCCGATCCGGCGGCCGTCGAAGGCAGCGAGGTTCAACAACGCATGGCTTTCATGGATGCCGCCCTGGTCCTCAAGCGCCGCATCGAACTGTTCCTGTCGTTGCCGCTCGCGCGCCTGGACGCCATGTCCTTGCAGCGCGAGTTGCGCGACATCGGCCAGAAGTGAAGGCGGCCTCTCATCCGTGTCTGAGAGGACGGCTCATGCCCGACATTCAAATGAAGCGCCTGCCCATTTCCTGGCAACGCCTGGTTAGCGGACGGGGAACGACCTGCCCGCGCTGCCAGGGCACGAGTGAAGAAGTGCAGCGCGCCGTCCGGAAGCTGCAACAGGCGCTGGAACCGCTGGGCATCGCGCCTGAATTGCAGACACAGGAAATCGACGAAGCCGCGTTCCTGCAAGACCCGCTGCAATCCAACCAGATCCTGATCGCTGGACAACCCATCGAATACTGGCTGGGCGGGCAGACGGGCCGCAGCCGCTGCTGCGACGAATGCGGCGACAACGATTGCCGCACGGTGGAAGTCGGTGGCCAGCGTTATGAAGTGATCCCCGAAGACTTGCTGGTGCGCGCCGGAATGATTGCCGCGAGCCGCATGCTGGACCCCAGCTTGTCCTCTTGAACCCGTTACCAAATCCAGGAGTACAACGATGAGAAACATCCAAGTCTTCGATCCGGCCCTGTGCTGCAACACCGGCGTGTGCGGCACGCAAGTGGACCAGAACCTCGTGACCTTCGCGGCCGACGTGGATTGGGCCAGCCGCAACGGTGCCCGGATCGAGCGCTTCAATCTGTCGCAGCAGCCCCTGGCATTCGCCGAGAACGCGATCGTCAAGGGCTTGCTGGAGCGCACCGGCCAGACCGTGCTGCCGGTGACGCTGGTGGACGGCCAACTGGCGCTGGCGGGCCGCTATCCGGCGCGTGACGATCTGGCCCGCTGGGCGGGCATCGCCGCACCCGCCGCGCCGCAATCGCAAACCCAAGCACAAGGGCGCTGCGGCGGCGGTAGCCGCTGCTGCTGAACAAGGTAACTTCAATGCACTTTCTCGCTCAACCGCCTCGCTTCCTTTTCTTCACTGGCAAGGGAGGCGTCGGCAAGACTTCCATTGCATGCGCAACCGCCGTGCAACTGGCCGCTCAAGGCCGGCGCGTCCTGCTCGTCAGCACTGACCCGGCCTCGAACGTGGGGCAGGTTTTCGGCGAGCGCATCGGCAATCGCATTACGGCGATTCCCGCCGTGCCGAACCTGTCGGCACTGGAAATCGACCCACAGGCGGCTGCCCAAGCCTATCGGGATCGCATCGTCGGCCCGGTGCGTGGAGTTCTGCCCGATCCGGTGGTGCGAGGTATCGAAGAACAGCTCTCCGGTGCCTGCACCACGGAAATCGCCGCCTTCGACGAGTTCACGGCATTACTGATCGACTCGACGCTGACGACCGACTACGAGCACATCATTTTCGATACGGCACCCACCGGCCACACCATCCGTCTGCTCCAACTGCCTGGCGCATGGACTGGCTTTCTGGAAGCCGGCAAGGGCGATGCGTCCTGCCTGGGACCGCTCGCAGGCTTGGAGAAGCAGCGCACCCAGTACAAGGAAGCCGTCGAAGGTCTGGCTGATCCGTTGCGTACCCGCCTGGTTCTGGTGGCTCGTGCGCAACGCGCCGCGCTGCAGGAAGCGGCGCGCACCCACGAAGAACTGGCCGCCATCGGGCTGTCGCAGCAATACTTCGTCATCAACGGCGTGTTCCCCGCCGGTGAGGCCGAGCAAGACGCATTGGCTGCAGCGATTCATCGGCGAGAGCAAGCCGCACTGACTGCCGTCCCGGAAGCGCTGAAGGCCTTGCCCCGGGACCGGATCGCGCTCAAACCCTTCAACCTCGTGGGCCTCGATGCCTTGCGCGGTCTGCTGGTCGAGACCGCCAGCCCTGGCTGTGCCGATGCCGTGGAGCCTGCCACGCTCGATGCGCCGGACTTGTCCACCCTGGTCGACCAGATTGCCGCCGATGGGCACGGACTGGTCATGGTGATGGGCAAGGGGGGTGTAGGCAAGACGACACTGGCCGCAGCCGTCGCTGTGAAACTGGCAGACCAGGGGCTGCCCGTTCACCTGACCACCTCAGACCCGGCCGCGCATCTGGCCGAAACGCTGGAAGGCTCGCTTGCCAACCTGACGATCAGCCGCATCGACCCGCATGAAGAAACGGCGCGCTACCGACAGCATGTGCTGGACACCAAGGGCGCTCAGCTCGATGCCGAAGGTCGTGCCCTGCTGGAGGAAGACTTGCGCTCCCCCTGCACCGAGGAAATCGCGGTGTTCCAGGCGTTCTCCCGCATCATCCGCGAGGCCGGCAAGAAGTTCGTGGTGATGGACACTGCTCCCACAGGGCATACCTTGCTCCTGCTCGACGCGACAGGCGCATACCACCGCGAAATCGCCCGGCAGATGGGCGGCACGGGTCTGCACTACACGACGCCGATGATGCAGTTGCAAGATCCAAAGCAAACCAAGGTGCTCATCGTCACGCTTGCCGAAACCACGCCCGTATTGGAAGCGGCCAATCTACAATCCGATCTGCGCCGAGCAGGCATCGAACCGTGGGCATGGGTCGTCAACAGCAGTGTCGCGGCAGCGCACCCGCGTTCCCCGCTGCTGCGCCAACGGGCGCATAACGAGTTGCAGGAACTCGACGCCGTGGCAACACGGCATGCCCAGCGCTTTGCCGTCGTGCCCCTTCTGACAGAAGAGCCGGTCGGTGTGGAACGTCTGCGGGACTTGGCCAGCCGGAAGGCGCCATGAATCCGTCGAACCCAACTCCGATGAGCATCTTCGAGCGCTACCTGACGGTGTGGGTGCTGTTGTGCATCGTCGCCGGCATCGCCTTGGGCCAGCTCGCGCCCGGCGCGTTCCAGGCCATCGGCCGCATGGAAGTGGCCCAGGTCAACCTGCCGGTTGGCCTGCTGATCTGGATCATGGTGATCCCGATGCTGCTCAAGGTGGACTTCGGTGCGCTCGGCCAGGTGCGCCAGCACTGGCGCGGCATCGGCGTCACGCTGTTCATCAACTGGGCCGTCAAGCCGTTCTCGATGGCGCTGCTGGCGTGGCTGTTCATCCGTCAGGTCTTCGCCGACTGGCTGCCGGCCGACCAGCTCGACAGCTACGTCGCCGGGCTGATCCTGCTGGCGGCCGCGCCCTGCACGGCGATGGTGTTCCTCTGGAGCCGGCTGACCGGCGGCGACCCGGTGTTCACGCTGTCGCAGGTGGCGCTGAACGACACCATCATGGTGTTCGCCTTCGCACCCATCGTCGGGCTGCTGCTGGGCCTGTCGGCGATCACGGTGCCGTGGGACACGCTGCTGACCTCGGTGGTGCTCTACATCGTCATCCCGGTCATCCTCGCGCAGTTGTGGCGCCGCGCGCTGCTGCGTCGTGGCCGGGCCGCATTCGATGCCGCGCTCGCCCGCATCGGCCCGCTGTCGATCGCGGCGCTGCTGCTGACGCTGGTGCTGCTGTTCGCCTTCCAGGGCCAGGCCATCCTGCAGCAGCCGTTGGTGATCGCCATGCTGGCGGTGCCGATCCTGATCCAGGTGTTCTTCAATTCCGG
>NZ_CALART010000009.1 GCF_937888285.1 uncultured Aquimonas sp. | reverse complement strand
CCCCGTTGGAACAATTACTCAGGCGACTTCACGTCGCACGCGTTTGATGAACTCGCTGGGCTGATACCCACCCTCGCCGAAACCGAACTCCATGTTCGCCATCGCCCGCTCCATGCGGTGCGCCTGACGATCCGAGAACACCAGCTCGCCCTTGGCATCCATGAGGTTGATGAACTCGTGGATGTTGTCGCCCAACATGGATGCGAGGAACGAGTCGCCGAACTTCTTCATCAGCTTCTGCGCGGTGACTTCCCCAATGGTCGGGATGCGCTGCAAGGCTTTGAAGACGGCCGTGGACTGGTCGTTGGCGGACAGGCTGCGCGGTCGCATCAGCGTCCACAGCGGCGCCGCGCAATGGCTGCACCGGCGGCGGTAGTCCTCGGCTTCGAGTTCGACCGGGTTGATCGGCTCGCCGTCGAGATTGGTGATGACCTGGCCGCAGTCCGGGCACGCGCCGACTTCGCCGTGCTTCGTGCGCCGCACGTTGAAGACGGGCTTCCAGTGGAAACCCATGCGCATGCGCACGCGGCCGAGCACGTAGAATTCCTGGCCGCGCACCGGCACGCCCAACTGCTCGCGCAGCTTGATGAGCTTGACCAGCGTGTCCGGGCCGTTGAGCACCCAGACCTTCGCGCCGGCGACGGTCTCCTGGATTTCCCGGCGCCACTTGTAGACCAGGTGCGGGGGACTCAAGACGAGTGTGCGACGGTAGCCTTCGGCGTGCAGTATGGCCGCCGTGGCAATGCCAACGGTGGTCTTGCCGCAGCCCATCTCGCCATTGACGATCGCGGCGCGTTCGCCGCGGTCGGCCAGCAGTTCGGTGACGGCATGCACCACCTCGGCTTGCGCGCCGAACAGCTTGCGCTTGAGACTGGCCAGCACGAGCTGGCGATGCGGCCGGGCCTGGCCGGTATAAACGGGAGGGTTGGCGCGGTTGAGCGAATCCAGCAGCTCGTCGCCGAACTCGGCAACGAAATCCTGAAGGCTCATCGCCAGGGGAGAAGCAGCCGCTTCGAGCAGGTCGCCCTGAACGGGCGTGCCATCGGCGGCGGGAACAAGGTCAGTATCGAGGGACATGGTGATGCTCCAAATGAAATGGGGCATGCACCTCCCCTGCGGGGCGATGGCATGCCCCGGAGTGGGAAGAAAAGAACGGCGCGTGGCCGCGGTGGATGAAGCTCAGTATTCGCTGGGCAGCAGCAGCGTGGTCACGCTGCGATCCCATTCGGTGATGATCCAGAGCTTCAGGTCAGGCGCGACCTGGTAGGACGAGAACAGCCGATCCTCGCCGGAGCGCAACGCGGCGTCGTTCTGCCGCCGGTCGCTGTCGTCGAGGTCGCCCCAGTCGCCACTGAGATGGCGGCACAGGTACGGCGTCGGGTTGAACCGGCCTTGCCGGACCAGCGCATCGATGCCGCAGGTCATGACCAGGTGCCCAGGGGCAAAGCGTGCTTGCGACGCCACGTTGAGAACTGCGAGTGCCATGGTGTTTCTCCTTCGGATGAAAGAGGGGCCACGGCACCCGGCGGGGTGAGTGGCCCCGTTGGGTGGATGAGTTGGTGGATGAAGCGACGGCGAGCCGTCAGGGAACAGCGATCAGCGGATGGTCAGCACCTCGCCGCGGGTCAGCGAGCCCGGTGTCATGTCCCAGGCGCGGATGACCGGCACGAACTTGTCGGTCAGGATGCGCGTCTCGGCCACGGTGCCGTCGTCGCGCTCGGTGTACTCCGTCTGCAAGGTCTTCTCCTTGTGGGTGTCGCCCTTGACGACGAGCACGCGGCCCGTCTTGGACTTCACTACGCCGGAGATCGCACCCGCGGCGAGCGCCAAGGCGAGATGCCAATGCGATAAGCCTCGCGCCGGAGGCCGTAGCGACTGCTGCGCGGCGCCCAGGTGCGTGTCGAGCGTCGGCCAGAGCCCTTGCAGCCGGCCGACTTCCTCGGCGAACTGCTCGGGCTCCATCGTCACGCGGTAGAAGTGCTCCGGCTCGGCCGTGGCAGGCACCGTGTACGGCAGGAACGGCCATTCGACTGGCAGCTCCTCCGCTTCGGCGTCGCCAAGACCGATCTGCAGCAGCAGCGCGCGCGTGGCCTTGACCGAATCCGATACCTGGTCACGTTGGCGAACCTTGCGACCGAAGATCACGACCTGCTTCAACTGCGCTTCCACCGCGCGGTAGATGCGCAGCTCGGCGAAGTGCCGGGTCAGCCATCCGACCAGCTCGGCGTCGAGCACGTAGTGCGGCACGATGTAGACCAGCACACCGCCGTACTGCAGCAGCGGGAGCGCCTTCTGATAGAACAGCTTCTCCAGCCGCGCGCGGCCCTGACCTTGGTAGCCGACGTTGCCGTTGGTGTCCTTGGACAGGTCGCCATAAGGCGGGTTGAGCCACAGCAGGCCGAAGCTCTGACGGCTGATCAGCGTGTCCATCAGGTCGCCGTGGATGCAGCGATCGACCAGTTGCCGGGCGTGGCGTGCACGCTCGGCCTCGTACTCGACGGCGAAGGCCTGGACCCGCTCGCGCCCGAGGGCGTGTGCGGCTTCGGCGATCGCCACGCCTTCGCCGGCGCAGGGATCGAGGATGCACATCGGCCCGGTCGATGATTCGGCGGGCGCCAGTGCGGCGAGTGCTCTTTCGAGCGTGGGTTCATCCGTCGGGAAGTACCCGTTCTTGACGAAGTTGCGGGCGAGCCGCGGGAACATGAGGGCCATGGGAATCTCCTGGCAGTAGATCAATGGAAGGGAGCGGACACGCGGGGCGTGCATGTCCGGTGCGAGAAACTCAAGCCACCGCTTCGAGCGGTAGAGCCGAGGGGATGCGGCCGGCGGGCGTGTCGGCGACCAGCCCACCGCTGCGAATCAGGCCGCCCAGCACCTGGGTCAGCGTCGGCACGTCGATGGCGAGCCGATGGCCTTCCAAGGGACCGAGGGCGAACGGCAGGCGCGTCAGCATCGACTTCGCCTGCAGCAGCTCCAGCACGCAATCGCGCCAGGGATCGAGAAGCGGCAGCGGGCAGGTGTCCCGCACCAGCGTCCACAGCCGGTCGAGCCGGTGCGCGGAACCGCGAGGCAGGAGCGCCAGCGCGCTGGCGTTGGCCTTGTCGGGCTTGACGCAGCGCCGATCGAACAGCCAGATGTTGGTCAGCGAGCCGAACAGCGTGCGCCGGTAGGCGCGTGCGCTGCGCTTCTCCAGGTTCTCGACGTTGCCGACGAAGACCGGGACGCTCGCGCCTTGCTCGGTGATGACATGGAACTGATCCAGTCCCTGTTCGTCCCGGCCCAGGGTGAGGCGGGCCAGGAATTCCTGGACAGCGGTGTCGCGCGCCCAGAGGGAGATGAAGACCAGGTTGCCGTTCTCGTCACCGACGACGCCATCGGCCATCAGGTCGGGGCACTCGTCGATGCGATAGAGCTGCTTGGGGGAAGAAGGTGCAGGCATGGTGATGTCCTCGAAGTGAGCGGAGACAGCACCACCCGCGAGGGCAGTCACTGCCCCAGAGGGATGGAAGAGAACGCGGTGAGCGTCGTGGCAAAAAATCAGACCGTGCGTCGCAACGCACCGTAGCCTTGAAGGTCTGGGCTACCTGGGCATGTTCTCGGCTACGCCGAGGGACATGGGCCATAGCCTGCGCCAAGGTGCATGTGCAGCGGGAGCGGAAAACCGACCCGGCGCGCAACCCTGTTTGCGGTAGCGCATCGCCTGCGATGGCGGAAGCACGAATGACCGCCACGAAAAGAAAGCCGCCCCGGGGACACCGAGGCGGCAAAGATGACTGCTTGGCTCAGGGAGGAAAAGCCAGGGAGGTATGCAGTCGAACCTCAATTTTCGAGGCAGCGGCGAATTGCCGCATTAGGGTTACACCGAACCAAATTGGACGCGGTGCGCTGGCAGCACAGCACAAGCCAAGAAAAAGCGGACCATGCCGCGAGGCACGATCCGCTTGTGGGTCAGACTTTGAGCTGACGCAGGCCATCCGCGAGCAGCCACAGCGCCCGGTTGAGCCGGACGTTCTGGTCGATGCCCTGGACGGGGCGCGTGCGCTGCTGGCGCCCGTTGGCGGCACGGCCGCTCAGGCCGCCCTTGACCAGGTTCTCCTGGACCCGGTTGAAGACCGACCACAAATCGGCGCGGTTGTCGTCGTAACGACGGGGCCGCAGGATCTGGGTCTCGGTGATAGGCAAGGCATTGCCCGAATCGTCGTACTTCAAGGTCAGCGCCGATCTGGCAAAAACCTCGGCCTCGCCGGTGTCGAGCGTGATGGCTCGCATGGCGTCGCGCGAGTCCTGCACGCGGTCGAAGCCGTGCAGCACCTCGTAGGCGCCTTCGATCACGTGATCGGTGACGTTGCCCTTGTGGGGAACGCGCACGTCGGCGAAGGTGTCGCCGCACACCAGGCCGTTGTGGCAGACGAATCTGAACATGCCCGCAAGCATCTGGTAGCTGCTGCTTCCGTCGTGCGAGTTGAGCAGGATGATCTCGTTCGCCTCGGCACCGTTGATTTGGCTGGCGTGGCGAAGGCGCAGCATGTGTTTGGTGTAGTCGCGGCGGTCCTCGTGTCGCACGCGGGTCTGGCACACCATGAACGGCTGGAAGCCTTCCTTGCGCAGTTCGGTCAGCACAGCCGCCGTGGGGATGTAGCTGTACCGTTCGGAGCGGCTTTCGTGCGGGGTGTCCGCGAAGATGGACGGGGCCACGGTGCGAATCTGATCGTCCGACAGCGGATGGTCGGCGCGCAGTACCGGGGAGCGAGAAGCGAAGCGGGATGCGATTTGCATGATGATCTCCTTGCGGAATGGAGCAATCGGCATCCAGCGGCCAAGGCCGGATGCGCGCGATTGCGGGGGATGAAGAAAAGCCCTGCTGAACAGGGCCTGGTGAAAGGGTTGAAGAAGCGAGCCCTGTGAGGGGAATGCCTAGGAGGTCGGAACCGGCTCCCAGCCGCGGCTGTGCGGGTTGAAGCACAGCGCCTCCTGGCCTTTGAGAATCGGCGTGAAGCCTTCGAGGAAGACGTGGCGCAGGTACAGCGCGCGGTAGGTCAGTGCCCGCCACGCCTGTTCTTCGCTCAGGCCGTTGGCGATGAAGTGCTCGCGCAGCTCGTCGTCGTCGGAAACCTCGTTGTTGGCCAACTGGTCTTCGACGAAGCGAAGCAGCTCGGGCGGCAAGGGCGACAGGATGGTGTCCATGCGCGCCTCACTCGGTGGCTGCATCGCCGGCCGTATTGCTCGCCGGCCGCTGCTGGTGGAAGGCGTGCACCCGTGCACGCCAGGTGGCGCACCGCTGCGGCACCATGTCGAGATAGCGCAGCGGGCACGAGTAGTAGTACGGGTGCTCGGCCTCGACCAGGGACTTGTAGCCCCATTCGTGGCCCTCGCTTTCCAGCAGATGGCAGCCGATCAAGATGGCCGACTCTCCGGGTGCGAGACCCAGAACGCCGGCCTGCTTGGCGGTGATGCGCACTACAGACCACAACACATTGCCGACCAGCGTGTGATCGATGACCTCACTGCGCGACCGCTCGGTGTCCTCGGTTGCGGTCAGCTCGCGGATCAACTGATCGCGCGTCATACGAACGAATGTCCAGCCCATGGAATGACTCCTGTGAGAAAGGGCCGGAGTCCTCCCGCCGGGGAAGGAACCCCGGCGGGTGGTGAAAGCCGCATTGGCGCGGCGTGGAACAGCGGTCGGCTCAGACCCTGGCGAGGTGCCAGTCCTGCGTCAGCGGAGCGAACTCGTAGCCCAGGTCGCCGAGGCGGTCGCGCTGCTGACGCAGCACGCGCCGATCCACGGTGGCATCGAGCTTGACGGGATCGCTCAGCGGCCAGAGCGGGCCGAACAGCGCCGCGTCGTCGCCGTCGTCGGCATCTGCATGGGCCGAAGCCTCCGCGGACGCAGCAGCCGGCTCGCTGCCGAACGGCGTGGTATCGACCAGCGGGTCGCGCGAACCGCGTGCCTTCTTCCGGCCGGCCGCCTTGGGAGCGGTGGTCGGCGTTGGCGTGGGGGCTTGCGCTTCCTCGTCGATCGGATCGACTTCCTGCGGACTCAGCCGGCTGGCGTCGTCACGGCTCAGGGCGTCGATGGCTGACAAGGTCATCCCGCCCAGCAAGGCGCGGATCTCGATGACCATGCGGCCGTTGGCGGTGTACGTGGACGGGCGAATTTCCGCGATAGCGAAATCGCCCTCGTACTTGCCTTCGGCGTACTGGTCGAGTTCGGCGTTCTTCACGACGAACTCGCCGATAGAGGTCGCGAGGCGGCCGACGTTGAAGTCGCCGTTGCGGCCGTGGATGGTCTTGATGGCCAATTGGCCGGGAATGGTGATCATGAAGAACTCCTGCGGACGAAGCTGCGATCACGCACACGGCCGTCATGACGACGGTCGGGTGCGGGCGCGATTGGGAAGAAGACAAGGCCCCGAGGAACGGGGCCTTGCGGATCAGAACGACTCGGCAACTTCCAATGCGGGGGCATCGGCAGCGGCTTCGTCGGCAGCTTCGGCGGCGGGCCGGGCGGGCTCGGACGCTGCGGCTTGCGGCTCGGCGGACGCCGCGGGGACATCCGTGTTGCGCGCGTCGCGGTCGTCGGCATCGGTCGGCTTGGGCTCGGCCTTGTAGACGAGCTGGCCATCGACCTTGATCCAACTGACGAACAGCAGGCGGGCCTTGAGGCTCACCCCCTGCTCGCCGGCACGCTTGCCCTTGGAGTAGGTGAAGGTGTCGGTCCACAGGTCGCCCAGGCGGAAGCCGATCATCACCTTCTTCTCGGCATCGACCGCTTGGATGCAGCGGCGCACCAGGTGCTGCGCTTCGGAGCCCGAGACGCGCGTGTCGAAACGCACGTAGGCCACGTCATCGCTGGGGCCGTTGAGCGCCGCGATGTCGCAGGCCAGGAACGCATCGCCTTTCTTGGGCTTCACTTCGCGGATGCGATTGAGATACCCGAGGCCGGTGATGTGCAGATCGAAGTAGGACTTGTCGGTGGAAGTGGTCATGGTGAATCTCCTGAGAACAAAGAGGCGGAGACACACCCGACCCAAGGCGGGGAAGGTGTGGAACCCCCGCGTGGGTTGAAGGAACAGCTTGGGTGGCATCACCATCGGGAGAACCGATGGCCGTTCGCGCTGGGATGCCGGAGCGAACTGGTTGATCAACACGGTCTACAACCGTGTCGCAGTCTTGAAGATCGAGACTGCCTGGGCATGCTGCTGACGGGTGTCAGCGGAACATGGCGGCAGCGTGGCACCAGTCGCGCGCCCGCGCGAGCGGCAATCGGCATCGGCGGCTGTCCGCATTGGCGCCGAGCGCCAGGCTCGCCGCTACGGCGCTTCCCACAGCAGCTTGGGCACGCGCAACACCTCGGGCGTGTCCTGCCGCGGTCGGCGCGCACGGTTCCAGTTGCCGCCGCCGCGCTGTCCGACCGGGCGCCAGCCGGCCGCTCGCAGGCTGGCGCCGCCCTCGGCCGGCAGCGTGTAGGTGATCAGGCGCGTGTAGCCCAGCGCGCGTGCCGCACGGCAGGCGGCCCCATAGAGCTTGCTGCAGGCGTTGGGCGTGCCATCGGTGCACAGCCGCGTGACTTCGAGCGTCCAGCCGTCATCGAGGTGCCGCGCCACCGGGCGGCCCGCGATCACCACGCCGACGATGCGGCTTGGCACTGCATCGCCGCCGCTCAGCGTGACCGCCAGGCTGAACTTGCCGCCCTGCACGGGCCGATGATGCCGGTGGTGTTCCTGCACAAAGGCATTGGCCGCGCGCAGCGACAGCGGCATCACGGCGAGCCGCGGCGGCACGGACTGCGCGTCAATCGCCGCAGAAGCAGGCCATGGGTTCTTCGGCGGCATCGAACAGGTCGCGCTGGTCGGCCGCGAAGCGCGCCAGGTCGGCGTAGCTCGGGCCATCGTTGCGAAAGCGCGCGCCGCTGGGGCGGCTGGCGAGGTTCAGCGACTCCATGCGTATCCACCACACTGCCGCCTCCGGCCTGGCCTTGATGAGCGCCAGGCGCTGGCCGCGGGGTTTGAGAAAGCACAGGTCGCAGTTGCCTTCGAGCGTGCGCCCGTTGACCGTCAGCAGCTCCAGGTCGAAGGGCTGTGCCTGCCAGAAGGCGGACACATCGCGCACCGTCACGCCGGCCTCGGCCAGCGGCATGCACATCGTCTCGTGGGTGGATTCGGTGGAGTGGCCGCGCGCCCTGATCTTGGCGACGCGGCGCTGTTCGTCGGCGCGGATGCCGATGAACTGGTCCCAATCGGTCCAGCCCTGCTGCCGCAGGAAGCGGTGCATCGGCCGTACCTTGAGCGATGCCGTGCAGGCTCTCGCCACCGGGTTGGGAAGGTACTGCCGCTTGCGGATCAGCATCTCGAAGGGCTCGCCCGCGCGGCTGGCGGTATCGAAGTCCACCACCACGAAGCCCGGTTCCGTGGGTCGGTATTCCAGCCAGTGGATCGGCACCTGCCAGTGCTCGGCGCAGTCGCGCACGAAGCGCAAGGTGGCCTCTACCTCCTTGCCGGTGTTGGCGAAGCACGCCATGACATCCGCGGGCAGACCGCCGTGGGCCTGCAGCACGCGCCACAGCATGTACGCGCTGGTGCGGCCGCCGCTGAAACTGAGGCAGGTCGGTTGTTCGATCTTGAACGGGTCTCGCATGCAGGCGTCTCCAGGCGGTGGGACCGGCGGCTGCCGGCGTGGGTGGCCCGAGCCGGGCTGGAGACGAGCGCGTGCGATGCGGCCAGGGGCCGCGGCACCGGATAAGGAGAAGCCCCCGGGAGGGGGCTGGGAAGCACAACGATCAGTGGCCGGCCGGCGCAGCGGACACGGGCTGCAACGACAGGTCCGTGGCCGTGGCCGACACTTCGAGGTCGTCCTCGCTGTGCAGGATGCGGGCGAATACCCGCTCGTGCAGGTCGAAGAACTCGCCGAAGTCGTCGCCGCCGAACTCGGCGCGCGCCAGCTCCCACCAGTCGTCGAACGTATCGACATCGGGGTTGCAGCCCACGGCGTAGGCGATGGTCTTGCGCCGCCCATCGGGCCGGCTTTCGCCGCGCTCGGCCATGAAGTACACGCCCTGGTCCTTGACCAGGATGACGCGGCACTGGTTGGCCGCTGCCTCGGCGAGCACGGGCCGAAGCTCGGTGCCTTTGAATCGAACAGTCATGGAAGTGATCTCCAACGAAAGTGAAGGAAAAAGGCTTCCCGCCGCGAGGACGGGAAGCCGCTTGGTGACGTAAGGGGATCAGTGCTGGACGGGCTTGCGACCAGACAGGCGCTGCACGCGGATGAGGCGCCAGCTCCCGTCGTCGATCAGCCGCTCCAGCACCTGGCCCAAGGAGTCGAAGAACACTTCATCGACCCGCTCGACCAGTTCGCCGTTGCGGTGCAGTTCCACCGCGTAGGTGTCGAGGCCGCGTTCGTAGAGCACGGTGACGCGCCCCTGGAACTTCATCGAGGCCACGGTGAAGCCGATGGTCGGCGGCGTGGCGATGATGTTGCCGGGGCTCGGATCGACCACCGTGAAGTCCCGCGCGCCGGCATCCACCAACAGGTGCGTGATGCGCCGGAACCCATCGGGCGCGGGCAACTGCTCCAGTTGGCGGACCAGCTCCTGCAACTCGGGGCACTGCGGCTCGGCGATCGGCAGCTTGGCCGGCGCCGAGCCCAGGATGAGCCGCTTCACCGTGTAGGGCTGGCCGTCGGCGGTGAACTCGGTGCTCTCCTCGGGCGTGTCCGCGCGCAGGCCGTCGAAGCGGCGCCGCGCATACGGTTCGACCTGCACCTTGGCGCCTTCGTCGGGCACGTCGGTGACGAGCGCCTTGTCGAGCACCGCGAACTCGGCCCGCCCCGTCTTGACGACGATGGCCTCGTCGGTGGTGGCGATGACCTTGCCCTCGAAAGGCTTGGGATCGACGTGGAAGCCCAGCGTCGAAACCTTAGGCTGACCATCGAAGATGTTGAACTTGAAGGTGCGGACGTTGGAAGGCACGTGGCCGCGAACCAGCGTCGGCATCTGTGCACGGATGGCTTGGGTATCCATTGGGAAGCTCCTTGTGGCAATCCAAGGAACTCCCGCCCGCAAGGGAGGTGTGTCCCTTGGGGTGAGGTGGATGGACGCGACATGCGCCCAGCGAAGGAAAACAACCAGCACGGCGAACCGCGCCGCAGCCTCGAAGGTCTCGACTGCCTGGGCATGCTTGCCGGCAACGCCAGCGAACATGCGAGCAGCGTGCGTCAGGCGCAGCCCCGCGTCGCACAGGAATCGGCATTGCGCCGCCCCCGGCTTCGTCCAGAAATGAAACGAGCCCCGCTTGGGGCTCGAAAGGTGGTGTCACTCGTCGTAGATCGGCAGTCCATCAAGCACCGGCGCATCGCCGTCGAAGACGAGCATGCGCACGTCGGCGAGCGCGGCCAGGTGCAGCACCTGCACCAGGGATTTCGGCATGCCCTTCTTGCGGTGCTCCTGCATCAGCCGCTTGGCCGTGATGCCTTCGACCGCGCGCAGGTTCTCGTCGGTCCAGGGCGTGGCGATCAGCTTCAACCCGATGGCCGGGCTGTACGGGATGCGGAAGGCGATGAACAGGAACAGCGTCGGCGTGGCGATGTCTGCCAGTTCGGCGAGGAAGCGATGCGCCTCGGCGTCGAGGTGTCCGCTGCTGATCTCCCAGCACCGGCTGTAGAAGCCGGTTTCATAGCGCAGACGCCGCACTACCTCGCGCGCGGCTTCGTCGGAGTAGGTATCGCCCACGTGCAGCGGCTTGCCTGCCTCTTCGGCCATCACGGCGTAGACCACGTTGCGGGCGAGCCCGTGGCTGCGGCATTGCGCCTGCAGTTCATCGGGGACCGCCTGGTCCTCGGTAATCAGCACGAAGTCGTCCGAGAAGATGCAGGCTCGCCGTTCGACCTGGCCGTCCGGCAGACTCGACTGCGAGGGATGCAGCGGCAGGTAGGTCAGCGGGCAGTCGTCGTCATAGGAGACGGCGAGCAGCCGTTCGACCGACAGGCCGTCGTAACCGCGGACAAAGGGATTGTTGTTCGAGTAGGACATGGGATTTCTCCAGCAGAGGATGGCCGAGGCAATCCCCTGCCGGGGATTGAACCCCAGCGGGTGGATAAATTGGCAGCCGGTCAGCCGGCAGCGACGGAGGACGGGTCGGTGAGCAGGCAGTCAGCAACGGTTCTGCGCAGACGTGCGTGAACCTGGTCGTCGGTGATGGCCGCCAGAAGTGCCAGCGTTTCGTTGGCAATTCGGTTGGCCGCCGCCGCAAGGTCGCCGGCCAGGATTGCGGTGCGCAATTCCTCGCCGAGTTGCAGCGCATGCGTGGATTCGCTCGATACCGTCAGCTCGCGGCTGATGAAGCAACCATGCCCGCCGAACTCGAAAAGCCGTGGGCGGCTGCAACGCCAGCATCCTTCGAGCTGGATGGCGACCAGGTGATGGCCGTCGTCGATGCACGTGGCGATCAGGAACAGCGCGTCGAGGTCTGCACTGCCCTCAAACGGGTGGTGCTCGATGAGATTGGCGAGGTCTTGGTTCTGGTCGGCACCGAAGTGCGGGGCGATCAGGTCGATAAGTGCAGGCATCGACAGTTCGGCGTCACGGTCTTCGCCATCCTCGCCTTCGGCGTCGTCCGGTGCTGGCAGGTCAAGCTGAGCGGCCAGCGTCAGCAGACCGTCGAGCACGTCGCTCCATTGCGGATCGTTGATCTCGGCGAGGCGAGCGATGTAAGCCTTCCCGTTGCCGGGATAGCTCGCATCGAGGCGAAAGGCGCCGAACAGCGCGGAGATGACCGGCGTCACCCGGTCGAGCATGAGAACGCCAGTGGCGTCGTGGTAGTTGTTGGCCATGAAGGGCTCCTTGCGATGAAAGGCGCGGAGCCCTCGCCCTGGCGGACGAAGGCATCCGCAGGGACATCCCGAGGCCGCACGGGCTCCGGGTGGAAGGAGGGACATGGCCCCTGGCGGGACGCATGTCCCTCGTGGGGTCGGAAGAAAAGAAGAACGTCAGCAGGCCGCAGCGCGGCTCACCAGCCGTTGTAGTTCAGCGTCAGGTCGGCGATGACCTTGCGCCGTTCCAGGTCGAGGCCGCCCAGGTCGGACAGACCCTCGAAGCCGCAACGCTTGAGCATCGCGCCGCCCTCGCGGGCGTTGTAGAAGCTCACCATCGCGGACAGGAACATCCGCTGGCCGCTGCTCAGGACGCCCAGGGCATCGTTGAGCATCAGCAGCTTCGGCCGCAGATCCCACTTGGTGGTGGCACGCTGCAGGCCATCGCGGGTGCCGTCACCGAACCACTCGGCTCCGGCGATGTTGACGCCGCGCTTCCAGGCCTCGAAGAAGGCTTGCGGTGCGGCGGCGAAGTGCTGGTGTTCCAGCTCGATCTGATCAAGTACCTCTTGAGGCAGGGCACGGTTCATGACATGGGCTCCTGGTGGTTGGACATTACGGGTTGAGGCGCTGCTGCCAGCGGCCCGTTTGCAGGGCGTGGTCGGCGGCGTTGAGCGAGCGGAAGTAGCTGACCGACTCGCGCGAGACCGGGCCGTCCGCATCGGCGGTGCCGATGTAGTGGCCGGCTGCGCTGCAAAGCACCTGCAGGGGCAGGCGCTTGCCGACGTAGGCCAGGGCCTGGTAGCCGATCGATTCGGCGCGGGCCTGTTCAGCGCTCATGGGCGCCGATGCGAACGCGAGGGACATGGTTTTCTCCTGGTGGTTGAAATACCGGGAGCACCACGCCCTGACGGGAGCGGAAGACTCCCGAAGGGTTGAACATGAACGGCATCGGCGTCGTGAAACGCCCGTCCGCGGTGGTCGATGCGAAGCGGACTGGTGGGTCGCACGAGAGGATTCCCGCGGCAGCCGAAAGACCCAGGCTGCTGGCATGTGCTGATCAGGTCAGCAACACGTGCCGCAAAGCATCACGCTGGGGCGCGTTCTGCGTCACGGGGGAATCGGTTCCCGCCTCGTCCCTGATTGCTGCCGGGTGTTGTTCAATGATTCGATAAATGTTGTATCATTGAATAATGAACGAGACCCAAGCCATTTCCGCCCTGGGCGCCCTGGCTCACACCCAGCGCCTTCGGGTGTTCCGTGCCCTGGTCGTCGCCGGCCCAGAAGGGCTCACGCCCAGCGTTCTGGCCGACCAGCTCGACGTCGCCCGCAACACGCTGTCCTTCCACCTGAAGGAGCTGGCCCATGCCGGCCTGGTCACCATCGAGCAACAGGGCCGCAACCTGATCTACCGCGCCGACTTCGCCCACATGACCGGGCTGCTCGGCTACCTGACCGAGCACTGCTGCGAAGGCGGCGTGTGCGAGGCCAACGAATCCTTGCGCGCTGCCTCCATGTGCTCTGACGCTGTGCTGCCGCCCCTTTCTTCAACTCAAGAGGCTCTCAAAAAATGAACATCCTTTTTCTTTGCACCGGGAACTCGTGTCGCTCGATCCTCGGCGAAGCCACCTTCAACCACCTTGCCCCGGCAGGGTGGAAAGCCATGAGCGCAGGCAGTCAGCCCACTGGCCAAGTCCATCCTCGCTCGTTGGCACTGCTGGCACGCGAGGGCATCTCGACAGAGGGCTATCACAGCAAATCGTGGGACAACCTGCCCTCGACCCCGGACATCGTGATCACGGTCTGCTCCAGTGCTGCTGGTGAAACCTGCCCGGCCTATTTGGGGCCAGTTCTGCGCACCCACTGGGGCGTCGAAGACCCAGCCCACGCCACTGGCACCGATGAGGAAATCGACGCAGCCTTCGTGACTGCTTATCGCATTCTGCGAGCGCGCATCGAGGCTTTCCTCGCGTTGCCGCTGGCCGACTTGCAGCAAGACAAGGCCAAGCTCAAAGCAGAGCTTGACCACATCGGCACGTTGCTGGCCTGAAACCGAGAGAGGAGCAAGTTACCGATGCAAAAGCAATATCACGAGCTGATCGCGGGCCGCATCTACTTCGGCGGAGCAAGCGACATTCAACAAATTGCCGATGCGGAGCACATTGACGTGGTGGTGGACTTGCGCGAAGAGTCCACGGGTTGTGCGGCGTCAAATCCCGCCCTGATCTGGCGGCAAATCCCGCTCGGGGACAACGCCGACCAGCCGCAAGCCCCACTGTTCAAAGACGCCATACAAGCGGTCGTGTCGGCCTATCGAGACGGCAAAAAAGTGGCTTTCCACTGCGGCGGCGGAAAGGGCCGGACTGGCACCGTGGCCGCTGGTGTTCTGTTGGAGCTTGGCCTGTGCCGCACGCTCGACGAAGCAGCAGCGGCGGCTAAGACGATTCGCCCCGTCGTCAACATCAAGCCCGACCAGCGCGAGGCACTGCTTCAGTTGTATCCCCATGACAAGGAGTGTTGATGATGAAAACGCTACCCATCGTTTGGCAACGGCTAGTCAACACAGAGGGCCGTACCTGTCCCCGATGCCACGGAACCGGAGACGAGATGCTGCACGCTGTGGATCGCCTCCGGGCCGCTCTGGCGCCCCTTGGCGTAGAGCCCCAGTTGGAGACCGTAGAGCTGGACGAAGCATCCTTTCTGGCACAGCCGTCCGAATCAAACCGCATCTGGATCGCCGGCAAGCCCATCGAGGAATGGCTGGATGCCCACACAGGAAGTAGTCGTTGCTGCAACGAATGCGGCGATAACGATTGCCGCACGGTCGAAGTCGCAGGTCAAACCTATGAAGTGATTCCAGAAGAACTACTGGTGCGAGCAGGCGTGATAGCTGCCTCCCGGCTGCTTGATCCGACGCTAACCACATGAGTTAGCCCGCTCGTGCACCTTGCTACACGTTCAACATTAACTTTCCTCGGAGTATCAAATGAAAACGATCCAAGTTTATGACCCGGCTCTTTGTTGCAGCACTGGTGTATGTGGTGTCGAGGTAGACCAGAGTTTGGTTACCTTCGCAGCCGACGTAGAGTGGGCCAAGCAGCAAGGCGTAAAGATTGAGCGCTTCAATCTTGCACAACAGCCCATGGACTTTGCCCAAAATTCGACCATCAAGGCATTTCTTGAAACGGCAGGAGCCGAAGCACTCCCGGTGACTCTGGTTGACGGTCAGTTGGCACTGGCGGGAAGGCACCCCAGCCGCGCCGACCTGGCCCGGTGGGGTGGCATCACCGAAACGAATACCCCGCCCGCACAAGGTGGTTGCTGCTCCGGCAGCCGCTGCTGCTGAATGGAGGAACTGCCCATGCACTTCCTCAATCAACCTCCGCGCTACCTTTTTTTCACAGGCAAGGGTGGAGTCGGCAAGACCTCCATCGCCTGTGCTACGGCGGTACAACTCGCGTCAGAGGGCAAGCGCGTCCTGCTTGTCAGCACCGACCCTGCATCGAACGTGGGGCAAGTTTTTGGGGAAAGCATCGGCAATCACATCACGGCGATCCCCGCCGTGCCCAACCTCTGGGCACTCGAAATTGATCCGCAGGCAGCGGCACAAGCCTATCGAGATCGCATCGTCGGCCCAGTGCGGGGTGTCCTACCTGAGACGGTTGTCAAAGGGATCGAAGAACAGCTTTCAGGCGCTTGTACCACCGAGATCGCAGCCTTCGACGAGTTCACGGCCCTGCTGATCGACTCGACGTTGACCGCAGACTACGAGCACATCATCTTCGACACTGCGCCCACGGGCCACACGATCCGCCTGCTTCAACTGCCCGGCGCGTGGAGCGGCTTCCTCGAAGAAGGCAAAGGCGATGCGTCGTGCCTCGGGCCACTGGCCGGGCTGGAAAAGCAGCGGACCCAGTACAAGGCCGCCGTTGACGCCTTGGCCGATCCGCAGCGCACCCGCTTGGTTCTGGTCGCCCGCGCTCAACGCGCCACCCTTCGGGAAGTGGCACGCACACACGAAGAGCTGGCCGCCATCGGGCTGTCTCAGCAATACCTCGTTGTCAATGGCGTTCTTCCAGCCAGCGAAGCCGCGCACGATGAGCTGGCGGCAGCGATCCATCAACGCGAGCAAGCGGCCCTCACGGCCATGCCGGACGTGCTCAAGGCGCTGCCTCGGGATCGGATCGACCTGAAACCGTTCAACCTGGTCGGACTCGACGCTTTGCGTCACTTGCTAGTGGCCACCACCAGCGGGAGCACCACAAGCTCAATCGAACTGTCTGCCCAGCTCGATGCACCCAGCCTTTCCTCCTTGGTCGATGACATTGCTGTAGATGGACATGGCTTGGTCATGCTCATGGGCAAGGGCGGTGTCGGCAAAACCACCTTGGCGGCCGCCGTCGCCGTGGAGCTGGCTCACCGAGGATTGCCCGTGCATCTGACGACCTCCGATCCGGCCGCCCATCTGTCAGAGACTTTGGAAGGCTCACTGTCTAACCTGACGGTCAGCCGCATTGACCCTCACGAGGAAACGGAGCGCTATCGCAAGCACGTACTGGATACCAAGGGGGCGCAGCTCGACGCCGAAGGGCGCGCACTATTGGAAGAGGACTTGCGATCCCCTTGCACGGAGGAGATCGCGGTCTTTCAAGCCTTCTCTCGCATCATTCGAGAGGCCGGCAAGAAGTTCGTGGTGATGGATACCGCACCCACCGGGCACACGCTGCTGCTGCTGGATGCCACTGGCGCGTATCACCGAGAAGTGACCCGGCAGATGGGCAACACGGGCCTGCACTACACGACGCCGATGATGCAGTTGCAAGACCCGAAACAGACCAAGGTGCTTATCGCCACACTGGCCGAAACCACCCCTGTCTTGGAAGCTGCAAACCTGCAATCCGACCTGCGCCGAGCGGGCATCGAGCCGTGGGCATGGATCGTCAACAACAGCGTCGCAGCCGCTCGTCCTAACTCTTTACTGCTGCACCAACGCGCCTTCAACGAACTGCGGGAAATCGACTCGGTAGCAGCAAGCCATGCCAAGCGCTTTGCAGTTGTGCCCCTCTTGAAGAACGAGCCAGTCGGCGTGGATCGGCTGCGCGACTTGGCACACCACATCACCGAGGAAGCCTGACATGGAAAACAAAATCTACAACGTGCTGTTCATCTGCACCGGAAACTCTGCCCGCAGCATCATGGCGGAAGTCATCATGAACCACCTTGGGCGGGAGCGCTTCAAGGCGTACAGCGCGGGAAGTCATCCTCGCGGTGAGGTTCATCCGATGACCTTGGAAGTGCTGTCGGAGCAATGCTACGACTTGGGTGGACTGCGCAGCAAGAGCTGGACGGAGTTCGCAGAGCCGGATGCCCCGCATATGGACTTCATCATGACCGTGTGCGATCAGGCAGCAGGTGAAGCCTGCCCGGCGTGGCCCGGCCAGCCCATCACGGCGCACTGGGGATTTGCTGACCCCACCAAAATCGAAGGCGACCGGGAAAAGCAGCTCCGTGCGTTCTCCAACGTGCAGTTCCAGATCGCCAATCGAATCCGGCTTTTCATGAACCTACCTATCGAAAAGATCGACCGCATGTCGCTGCAAACCAAGCTCCGCGAGCTGGGACAGCAGCGTGACGCTTAAAGGGGGAAATGCTTTGTCAGCTCAATGTGAAACCGCACAGAAAGGGTCGGCAAGCCCGCCGATGAGCGTCTTTGAGCGCTACCTGACCGTCTGGGTATTCCTCTGCATCGTCATTGGCATTGCCCTCGGACAATTTTTCCCGGCAGCGTTCCAGTCCATCGGCCGCATGGAGATCGCGCAGGTGAATCTCCCGGTGGGCCTGCTGATCTGGGTGATGATCATCCCGATGCTGGTCAAGGTGGACTTCGGCGCACTTCACGAAGTACGCCAACACGTCCGGGGGATTGGGGTCACGCTGTTCGTCAACTGGCTGGTCAAGCCGTTCTCGATGGCGTTCCTCGGATGGTTCTTCATTCGCAACCTGTTTGCGCCCATGCTCCCCGCTGACCAGCTCGATAGCTACATCGCCGGGCTGATCCTACTTGCCGCTGCACCATGCACGGCAATGGTGTTCGTGTGGAGCAGGCTGACCAATGGCGATCCACTGTTCACGTTGTCGCAGGTCGCTCTGAACGACAGCATCATGGTGGTAGCCTTTGCGCCTCTGGTTGGCCTCCTGCTGGGTATCTCGGCCATCACAGTGCCTTGGGACACGTTGATCACGTCCGTCGTGCTGTACATCGTGATTCCCGTCATCTTGGCCCAGCTCTTGCGCAAGCAGCTTTTGGCCAAAGGCCCGGATGTCTTCGAGGCCACGATGGCGAAAATCGGCC
The DNA here is from genome assembly GCF_937888285.1 of uncultured Aquimonas sp. Lineage (GTDB taxonomy): Bacteria > Pseudomonadota > Gammaproteobacteria > Xanthomonadales > Xanthomonadaceae > Aquimonas. The sequence continues at coordinate 12,821 of NZ_CALART010000009.1, read as the reverse complement.
CGTGGTCGATCACGGCCCTGTTGGCGACACTCGTTCTGCTCTTCGCCTTTCAAGGCGAGGCCATCCTGAAACAGCCGCTGATCATCGCGCTGCTGGCCGTGCCGATCTTGATTCAGGTGTTCTTTAACTCGGCCTTGGCGTACTTGCTCAACCGCTTGGTTGGTGAGAAACACAACGTCGCGTGTCCTTCGGCCCTGATTGGAGCCTCCAACTTCTTCGAGCTGGCCGTGGCCGCTGCCATCAGCCTGTTTGGATTTCACTCCGGCGCGGCGCTGGCCACCGTGGTCGGCGTGCTGATCGAAGTGCCAGTGATGCTGCTGGTGGTGCGCGTGGTCAACCGTTCGCGCGGCTGGTACGAGCGCCAAGCGTAGTCATGGGCAACACGATTCTGCGCCCGCGTGGCTGGCTGATTCCCGCACTCGGCCTGACGCAGATCGTCGCGTGGGGGTCGATGTTCTACGCCTACGGCGTGCTGATGCAGCCGATGCAGGACAAACTCGGCCTGTCCAAGCCCGTCATCGTCGGTGCTTACTCGGTGGCGCTGCTGATCTCGGGGCTGCTGTCCACTTCGGCCGGCAGCATCATCGACCGTATCGGTGGACGCCTCCTGATGGGCGGCGGGGCATTGCTCGCAGCCGTCATGCTCGCCTGCCTGTCACGGGTACAAGGCGTGGTGGGGCTGTACCTCGTGTGGGCCGGCCTCGGCGTTGCCATGAGCGCAATCCTGTACCAGCCGGCATTCGCTGTCGTCACGCAGGTTTTCGGCAGTGACTACCGCCGGGCGATCACGCACCTGACACTGTTCGGCGGTTTCGCCAGCACGGTGTTCTGGCCGCTGACGCAGTTCCTGTTGCAGCACCTTGGCTGGCGCGAGACGTGGCTGATCTATGCCGCCGCGAACCTGCTGATCTGCCTTCCCATCCATGCCAGCTTGCCTAAGGCGAGCGCCGTCGCACACAGCGCAACACCGGCGCGCACGGACAGCCCATCCCGCAGCCTCGCGGCAGTCGTGCGCGAGCCGGTGTTCTATCTGGTCACGACGGCCATCACGCTCAATGCGCTGGTGTTCGCGGCAATGTCGCTGCACATGATTCCGATCTTGCAGACGCATGGCATCTCTGCGGCGCACGCGGCCTGGGTCGGTGCGCTGGTAGGGCCGATGCAGGTGCTCGGCCGCGTGCTCGAAACCACGGTCGGCAAACGGGCCAGCACGCGCCAGGTCGGCATGGCCGCGATCAGCTTGCTGCCGCTGTCGCTGCTCCTGCTATTCGGCTCCGGGCAATGGCTGCCGATGTATATGGTGTTCGCAGCGCTGTACGGCATCGGGAACGGCGTCATGACGATCGTGCGCGGCGCCTTACCCGCCGAGCTGTATGGACGCGCCGCCTACGGCGCCATCAGCGGCGCGATGGCGACGCCCGTGCAGATCGCCGTGGCCGCCGGCCCCTTTGTCGCCTCGCTGCTGTATGCCGCTGGCAACGGCTATCCCGGCACGCTGCTGGCCCTGGCCGGCATCAGTGCGGCAGGCGCGATCCTGTTCCGCTACGCGATCACGCACCTGCGTCAGCAGGCCGTTCTTCTCTCGAATCAAGGCACCTCGACATGAGCCAAATCACGATCTACCACAACCCCGCCTGCGGCACGTCGCGCAACGTGCTGGGCTTGATCCGCAACAGTGGCGAGGAACCGACCATCATCGAGTACCTGAAAACGCCGCCCGACCGCGACACGCTCCAGGCGCTGATCGCGGCGATGGGCGTTCCGGTGCGAGACGTGCTGCGCGAGAAAGGCACGCCCTATGCCGAACTCGACCTGGGCAACCCGAAGTGGAGCGACGACGACCTGATCGGCTTCATGCTCCAGCATCCCATCCTCATCAACCGGCCTATCGTGGTCACGCCGCTAGGCACGCGCCTGTGCCGGCCTTCGGAAGCCGTGCTCGACCTGCTGCCGCAGCCGCAGCGCGGCGCGTTCAGCAAGGAAGACGGCGAACCGGTGGTCGATCAGGATGGCCGCCGTGTCTGAATCCCGTCTCGACCTGCCGAACATCGACGCGGCGCTGTTCCAGCAATCGGACACCGAACACCTGTTCGCGCCGGCACGGGTCACGCACGCGCCGCGCTTCCTGCTGCTCTACGGCTCGCTGCGAGAACGCTCGTTCAGCCGCCTCGCCGCCGAAGAAGCGGCGCGCATCCTGCGGGCGCTGGGCGGCGAGACCCGATTGTTCAATCCGTCCGGCCTGCCGCTGGTGGACGATGCGCCAGCCGATCACCCCAAGGTGAAGGAACTGCACGAACTGGTGCAATGGGCCGAAGGCATGGTGTGGAGTTCGCCGGAGCGCCACGGCGCGATGACCGGCCTGATGAAGACGCAAATCGACTGGATTCCGCTGTCGGTCGGCGCGGTGCGCCCGACCCAGGGCAAGACGCTGGCAGTGATGCAGGTATCGGGCGGCTCGCAGTCCTTCAACGCCGTCAACCAGATGCGCGTGCTGGGCCGCTGGATGCGGATGCTGACCATCCCGAACCAGTCCTCGGTCGCCAAGGCATATCAGGAGTTCGACGAGGCCGGGCGCATGAAGCCCTCAGCCTACTATGACCGCGTGGTGGACGTGATGGAAGAACTGATGAAGTTCACGTTGCTGACCCGCGACGTGGCGCCGTACTTGGTGGATCGGTACAGCGAGCGCAAGGAAAGCGCCGAGGCGCTGTCGCAGCGAGTACGGCAAAGCGCGATTTGACACCGAGATGCTGGATCGAGGATAAGCCTGTAGACGGAACAAACGCCGAAGCCCCGCAAGGCTTCGGCTGAGAGGAATCAATCCACCTGTGGGCTGCAAGCAGGCCAGGCCGTCGTCAAAGCCATTCGCTGCGTCAGCAATCTCACCCGGCCCGTTTCGTGGCTAGGACCGGAATCCTCTCGCGTGCATCCACACACAAAGGGAGCCCGTTGTTCCGCCGGCGGGCACCGGCACCGAATACCGTCGACCGCAAGCGGTCTCCTGGCACCTCGCAGCCTTGCGGGCCAAGGCGTCAGGAGACCGCTCGCGGATGGACGCGAACACCTCGATCAGCGGAACCGCGTCGAGCGCGATTCGATGGAGCAATGACCTTCTCGCCCTGCGGCCGTCTCGGGCCAGCAGGACGCGCACACCGTTGCAGAAGGGAACGCGCGCTGGGGAGTCCCGCGCGGCGCGGGAGGTTTGCCCCGCCGTCGGCAGCAGCCGGCGTGGCAGAGGGAGACGTGGGCGTCAGTTCGCCTTGGGGCGCCGACGCTGCGTGCTGGATGTGCGGCCGGATGCGCCGCGCTTGCCTGCCGCAGCATCTTCGACCGGCAGCGTGCCCTTGCAGTCCGGGTAGCGGCTGCAAGACCAGAACGCGCCGCTCTTGCCGGTGCGCTGGCGCATCGGTGCGCCGCACTGTGGGCAGCTCGGCGCGGGCGGCAGCTTGAGGTCGAGCGTGGCGCCGCGGTACTGCTGCACGAGCTGGGCGACCCAGCTCGATTGCTTGGCGATGAAGGTGTCCAGCGTCATCTGGCCGGCCTCGATCATGTCCAGCGCCTGCTCCCATACCGCCGTCGTGCCGGGGTCGGCGATGGCCGCCGGCACGGCGTCGATCAACGTAAAAGCCGCATCCGATGCTCGGATGGCGCGGCCCTTCTTCAAGAGATAGCCGCGGGCCAGCAGCCCGCTGATGATGTTGGCGCGGGTGGCCTCGGTGCCGATGCCCGTGGTGTCCTTGAGCTTCTGCTTCAGGCGCGGGTCGGTCACGAGCTTGGCGACGCCCTTCATGGCTTTGACTAACTCCCCCTGCGTGTAGGGCTTGGGTGGCAGCGTCTTCAACGCCTTCAGTTCGACCTGGCCGACCTGGCAGGCTGCTCCAGCGCGCAGCGTCGGCAGCACCTGGCCGCGCTGTGCGTCCTCGCCGTCACCGTCCTCGGGCTCCGGCGCCGCCAGTACCTGGCGCCATCCAGCCACCGCGATCTGCTTGCCGACCGCCACCAGCGACTGCCCGCCGCACGCGAGCTGCGCCACCGTCCGGTCGAACTCGTGATGCGGCAGGAATTGCGCGAGGTAATGGGCGCGGATCAGCCTGTAGACAGCCAGCTCCTTCTCGCTCATCGCCGAGAGGTTGGCCGGCTCCAGCGTCGGAATGATGCCGTGGTGCGCCGTGACCTTGCCGTCGTTCCAGGCCCGCGAACGCTGCTGGCGATCCAGACGGTCGATCAGCGGCCGCAGGCTGGGATCGGTCTTGACCAGGCTGTCGAGGACGGCCGGCACCTCGGCCAGCATGCTTTCGGGCAGGTAGCCCGAATCCGAGCGCGGATAGGTCGTCGCCTTGTGCGTCTCGTACAGCGCCTGGGCAATGTCCAGCGTCTCCTGCACGTCGAGGCCCAACTGCTTGGAGCACACCTCCTGCAAGGTGCCGAGGTCGAACGGCAGCGGCGGGCCTTCGCGCACGCGCTCGGTCTCCACCGATAGCACCTGGGCGGCGCCGGCCGCGCGCAGCCGTTCCACGGCCTGCTGCGCCACCGCCTGCTGCAAGCAGCGGCCGGTGTCGTCGATGCTGCCCTGCGGTGGCATCCAGCTTGCGACAAAGGACTGGCCCGCATGCGACAGCGCCACCTCGATGGCCCAGAACGGCACGGAGACAAAGCGCGCGATCTCGCGATCACGGTCCACCACCAGCTTGAGCGTCGGCGTCTGCACCCGCCCGACCGACAGCACGCCGCTGTAGCCGGCCTGCCGGCCCAGCAGCGTGAACAGCCGGCTCAGGTTCATCCCGATCAGCCAGTCGGCACGCGATCGCGCGAGCGCGGAGAAGTACAGCGGCAGCGTTTCGGCCGAGGGCTTCAGCGCGCCCAGGGCCTTGCGGATGGACGCATCGTTGAGTGCCGACAGCCACAGCCGCTGGATCGGGCCACGGTAGCCGCACAGCTCGATGATCTCGCGGGCGATCATCTCGCCCTCTCGGTCGGCGTCGGTCGCGATCACCAGTTCGCCCGCTTTGGCGACGAGCTGCTGCACGACCTTGAACTGCGCCGCGGTCGCCGCCTTGGGCTCGACACGCCAGCGCTCGGGAAGAATGGGCAGTTGCTCGATGGCCCAGCGCTTGTACTGCTCGCCGTAGCCTTCGGGCGGAACCGCCTCGACCAGATGACCGATGCACCAGGTCACGACGACACCTGCACCGCTGTAGCAGCCGTTGCCGCGTTGGCCGGCGCCCAGCACACGGGCGATGTCCTTGCCCTGGGACGGCTTCTCGCACAGGAACACGCGCATGAAGCCTCCTTGGAAGTGTGCGGTTCATCGGATGGCCCCAGCTTGGCCGGGCCAGCGGATGACGGCAGCAAGGAAGCCGATCGGCGCAGACACCGCTTTGTGATCGGCAGGTGATGCGTTGCCGCAGCGGCATGCGCGAAGCCGCAACGGTTGGCGCAGCGGGAGCGTCGTTTCGGGAGGGCGGCTGGAACCCCGTGGATCACCCTGGCGCTATCCCCTGGGGATAGCTGGTGCATGGCGGGCGTCTGACGGTTGCTACAGCCGCCCCCTGCGGGGAATCAGCCCTTGGCCTTGGTTTCCTTCGGCGCCTTCGTCCCCTTGGTCTCCTTCGGCGGCGGTACTGCCGCCTCGGGTTCCGACGTCCTGGCGCTGAGGGTCACGGCCTGGATGCGGTACGGCAGGATGCCCACGCGGCGGGCCTCGATCTTGAAGGTCGTGCGCTCGTTATCGTCAGCGTCTTCCCACTCGTCCTTGACCGTGCGGCCCTCGACCAGCACCCGCATGCCCTTCTGGTACAGCGTCTGCCAGTGGTCCGCGTCGCGGTGCCACAGCTCCACCGGCGCCCAGAAGCCGCCGCGGTCCTCGTACTCGCCGTCCTTCCGCGGGATCGGGTTGTCGAAGTAGACGTTCAGGCGCAGCAGCCGGCGCGGCTCGTCGTTGCCATTGGGGAATTCGCGGTAGTCCGGCGCAGAACCGATGTTGCCCTCGCCGACGAAGTGCGTGCTCATGGTGACTCCTTGGTGGTGGGTGAAACGGACGCGGCATGCCCGTGGACGCGCCGCAGGAAAGCCGCTTCGGCCTGGGCGGCCTTGCTGGCGCACTCCTGGGCCTGGCGGCCCAGCGTGTGAAGGAGGCTGATCTGCATGTTCAGTGCGATGCGCTGCAGCTCCATCGCGTACAGGTCATCGATCAGCGAGGCCGGCGTCGCGGGGCGGTCGAGCAGCGTTTCCCACAAAGCCACGCCCATCGCGGAGCGGTCGTGGTTGCGCCAGCGCAGGAAGGTCGTCCCTGTGCCAGTGGTCTGCTGGGCCAGTTGCACGTCGAGCAGCGAGAAGGGGTAGGCCCGCGCCTGTTGCAGCACGCGCCGCTGCGCCAGGCCGATCAAGTCGTCGCGCAGCGCCGTGCACTGGTTGGCCCAGGCCTCCAGACTCCCCTTACCCTTAAAAGGCTGTAAAAGGCCTTTTAGGTAGGGACCGTGTTCCAGACGCTGGAAGTCCGCCTGTTCCAGCGGCAGGAAGCGCAGCGGTTGGCCAGTGGACGACGGTGCCGTCATGCCTTGGTGCCTTCGCTGCCATGGTCGTCGTCCGCCACGTCGGCTGCGCCAGCGCTGGGTGCGGCATCTGCGGCTACGCCAGGCTTGCTTGCCCGCCGCGCGATCGGTGGCGCAAAGCGCGAGCGGCGCGTGCCTTCGAGCACGTCCTGCGGCAGCTCGCCGAACTTCTCCAGCGCCGCCCGCGCCACCGCGTTCTTCGAGGCGAAGTCGTCGCGCGTCGCGCCGGAGTAGCGGTACTGCTGTGCCAGCGAGAACAGGCTGCGCAGCGCATGCGCGCCGTCGTTGAGCCAGCGTTCCAGCGTGCTGCGGTCGATCAGCGCGGTGTGGTGGGCGAGGATCAGCTTGCGCGCCAGGTCGTCGTAGTCGGCCAGCAGGTACACCGCCATGAAGCCGAGTTGCGCGTTGACGAACAGCGGCAGCTTCACCGGCTGCACGTTCATGTTCTCGCCCAGGGACAGCGCGGGCGGCACGTCAGCCAGCGCCTGATCCACCTGTTCGCGCAACGTCTGCAGGCTGGCTTTGGTCTGCGTGAGCTTGTCTTCGATGCGCAGCATCCACCAGTCCGAGTAGGGGTCGTCCTGCTCGGCGCCGCGCTTCATCTTGTTCATCACGCTGATGTAGCCGTTGAGGCCGATGATGCCGGGACGCCCCTCGGCCGGCGCGCGACCGTGCCAGATGCGCGATGCGTGGTGGGTGTGCAGCGTCAGCGACATCGCGCTGCGCAGCGATCCGAGATTCAACTGCAGGGGCTGCTGGGATTCGTTGGCCATGGTGACGACTCGCGGTAAGGGAACGAGCCGCCAGCATCGGTATCGCCCGGAAGGGCGTCAGTCAACAAACCGCAGCGGGTGCGCTCCCGGTTGTCGTTCGGGAAGGCCGCGTGTTCCGTCTATCCCCTGGGGATAGGTCCGCGCCGGGCTGCGACCATGCGATGCATGACAAAACCGAAGCCCATGGCTGGAAGGCTTCGTGTCCCAGCTATCCCCTGGGGATAGCTGTTCAGGAGTCGCCCAACGTCGAACGCAGTTTTGCCAGGTAAGCCCGCGCTGCCTCACGGCCGGGGCCATTCGGTGCGGGTGGTGGCGATGCAGAAGGAGCCGGTGCGGGTGGCCGTGGCGGCGGCGCAGGCGTCGTCGATGGCGAACCGCCTTCGCCGGCCCAGGCTTTGAACTCGCCACGGATCGCCTTCTGGATGATGCCGAACAGGTAGCCGGCCGGGTTGCGCACCGCGCTGATGCGGCAGCGCGCATCCCATTCGTCCAGCACTGCCTGCCGCAGCGACTCGTCCACCTGCTGCAAGGCCACCATCGCACCGCTCTGCTGCTCGTCCTTCAAGCGCAGCAGGCGCTCGGGCAGGCGCAGGTGCTGCAACGCCTTCGCGCGCGGTACTGTACGTACTTGATTTATACGATCCATACGTACAGTACGGTCCTCCTTCGGATTCCGAAGTGAGCCGTCTGGCGCGGGTTTCAGCCCTGCTTCGGAATCCGAAGACGGGCCATCGAGATTCCGAAGCAGGCCGTCCTGGCCTTCTTCGGATTCGTGATCCACAGGCGCTTGTGGATAACTCGCATCCGCCCATTCGTTGCGGGCCATGCGCTGTGCCAGCACCTGCAGCCGCGTGGGCAGCGTGCGGCCGTTGAGCATCGGGTCTTCGGCGATCTCGCGCAGCGTGTTCATGCCGACGATCTGAACTGCCTTGGCAGCATGGGTCAGCGCCTGGCTGACCAAGCCCAGGTAGTCGGGGTCGAGCTGCATCGCCTCGAAGGGCGTCAGCGGTTCGTCGTGCAGGACATAGAGGTTGCCGAGGATGCGGCCGGTCTTCGGATCGCGACGCCGCCGCACCAGGCTCAGCCAGCGCGTCAGCCGCAGCAGCGTCAAGGCGCGCGCCACGGTCTCGTGCGAGGCTTGCGCCGCACAGGGCATGGACGCCAGATAGGGGCGGAGTTGGTCGTAGGTGGGAAAGGCCGTCACGCCGTCGTCGTTGAGCTGCAGGCGGAACACCTGCCAGGCATTGCGCTCCAGCGGCGTCAGGCGTCGGTCGAGGAACAGCGCGCGCGGCACGCTCTCATGCCGGTTGCCGCTGTAGAGGAAGCCGTCGCTGGCCGGCGCGGCCGGCGCCGCAGGAGCAGCGCCGCGCTGCGCAGGCGGTGCCGGTGGTGCCGGTGGTGCCGGTGGCACCAGTTCCCGCAGCGCGTCGTCGAACAGTGCCGACAGCGCCACGGGGCCATCGCGCCGGGGTGCGCCGCCGGTCGCCATGGCCTACACCAGCCCCTGGTCGATCCAGTTGCGTATCGCCGACCAGATCACCGACATCGGCAGGTTTAAGGTCTCGGCCAGGTCCATGGTCAGCGCCAGCATCGCCACCTCGTCGTCCAGCGCGATGCCGCGCTCCGTGACGCCGGCCTTCCACTGCTTCCACAGGGCGGTGTCTTGTGCTTCATCCAGCACCGGATGCCGCCCCTTGCGCTTGGGCAGGCCGAGGATGTCGCGCCGCAACGCGACCTCCTGGTGCGTCAAGCCGTAGAAGCGGCTGACCATCTCCGTGCTGGCGCCCAGGCGCAGCATGCGGTCGACCGTGGCAATCTCGCGCTCCACGTCGTGCACCTGACTCAGCAATCGTTTGAGCACTTCGCGGTTCACCGACACCGAGCACCACGAGACGGTGGCATTGACCAGCATGCTCACGAGTTCGGGATGCTTCAGCGCATCGAGTTCTTCCTCGCCGAAGCCCATGGCCTTGCAGCGTCGCAGTTGCCCGTTGCGCAGGTCGTGCAGCGCCTGCGCGATCACGGCCTGGTTGAGCGGGTGCGGTGCGGACATGGCTGGTCTCCGCTCAGGCGCCATGGCCGGGCGCGGCGCTGGCGCCCGCACCGGATTCCAGATCCACAAGCCGCCGTGCCAGGCGCAGCAGCCGAAACAGCTTTACCAGCCCGGCATCGCTCAGGCGCGGATAGGCGCCTGAGCCGTACAGCAAGGGCGCCAGATCATCGGCGAGCCGGGCGCGGTCGAGCCCGGCTGCGACACGGGCGGCGCACAGCGCCTGCAGCAGCGTCAGCACGGCCCGCGCGAACGGTGGCATCGCGCGCGCTGCCGGCGGCGCGACGCAGGCAAAGCCGATGCCGCCGTCGCTGGACTCGACCTGCTCGGCCACGCCGGCCTCTTCGGCGATCTCGCGCGCGAACTGCGCAATGTGCACGCGCAGCCGATCCGGCACGTCCAGGCCGGGCTCGATGTACCAGACGTCCGAGATTGGATAGAGCCCGCCTGCCTGTACGGGAATGGCGCGCAGCGCGTCGACATCGAAGTCGGGCAGCTTGTCGCCCATCTGGTCGGCGACCATGCGCTGTATGGATTGCAGGCGCTCGGTGGTCGGTGCAGGGGAGACGATGTGGCCTTGCAGGCGCTCGTCGCGTTGCCCGTCCTGATGCATACCTTCGGTGCCGACGGCGGGTACAACCAGACCGACGCCCGACGATGTGGAAGGAGAAGGTGCTGCTGGCTGCACTGACGGAGCCGGCGTCGATGGCGGCGACGAAGACCGCTGCGGCTCGGGCGCAGGTGCGGTCGGCGCCGCAGGTCGTGCCGCTGGCGGCGCTGGATCACTGGTCAGCGCGCGCTGTCGGCTCTCCGTGTCGTCGATCTCCAGGGCCAGCGTGTCGTAGTCCGCTTCCAGCAGTTCGACCATCTGGCCGACCAGCTCGTCCTGCACGCGCTGCGGCGAGAAGTTGTCGGGCTGCGCGTCGAACTGCGCGAGCACGTCCTGGAACAGCGTGGCGAAGTCCACCAACAGACTGCGGCCCAGCGCACGGCGTTCCCAAGTGCGTTCGCAGGCCTTGCGCAACACCGCCAGCCGTTCGACCTGGTGCCGGCCGAGCCCGCCGTACAGCAAGTTCGGAATCGCCGGCAGCAGGTAGTGAACCGCGTCCTGCATGCGGCTGATGTGCGACTGCGGCAGCGGAAAGCCATCGGCCGTGAGCCGGCGTGCCAGCTCGCTCTGCGACAGTGGCTGGCCGCTGTCCCGTCCCATTTCCTGCTCGTAGAACTCGCGCGCCTTCTCCACACCCAGGGCTCTCTCAATGAAGCTCAAGCCCCCGCGCAGCTCGTTCTCGGCCAGGTGGCCGGTCAGCATCACTACCTCGCCGCGCTGCGGCCAGGGACGGAACAGGCAGGGGATGCGGAAGAAGCGTTCGTCCTTCGTCTCGCTCCACAACTCGCGCAAGATCGCCAGGCGCGTGTTGCCGCCGTTGCGGATGATGTAGTGCAGCTCGCCGGGCCGGCGCGTGATCGCGGGTGACGCATCCAGCCCGCGCTCGCGGATGGAGGCCTTGATGTCTTCGTAGGCCGGGTTGCGCGTCACGCGCGGGTCGTGGTCATACGGGCGCAACTGGTCCAGCGTCACCACCATCGGCGTGTCGGCGATCGGGTCGGTCAAGGCTGCGGCCGAAGGGCCGCTGCGCTCGAAGCCCGAGGCCAGCAGCTTGGCGGCCATGTCATCCGGCGTCATGTCAGCCATGGCCGCGCTCCTGCGGCGATGCCTCGGCTACCTGCGCCTGGCGGTCGGCGCGGCGAAGCTGCGCAAGGGCATTGCGCTCCGCACGGTGGTCGCTCGCCGTCGAGCTGGTGTAGATCGGCGCGCAGCCCAGCTTCGTGAACAGAAGGTGTCCGCCTCGGGTGCGCACCACCTTCCAGCCCTCACCCAGGGCGAACTCGATCAGCGCTCGCAGCCGCTTGTGGCCGCGCGCCAGTTCATGCGCGCTGGCCATGGCCGGCCCCTCCCGCGTTCCCTCGGCCGGTGACGAGCGCGAAGCGCTCTTTCCACTCGGGGAACAGCTCGCCAGCGAGGGCGCGCATGGTGTCCAGCGCAGCCGGTGCCGAGCGGCCCGCCGGCTGGCGGTACTCCACCCGATGCACCGGCAGGCCGCGCGTCGCCGCACGTGGATACGCCTCGATCGCCGGCACGTCGGTATCCAGCACACGCACGCCGACGTGACCCTGGAACACCTGTCGCAATGCCTGCTGGATCAGCCGCGCGTTCGATGACACCGGATGCACGCGGTTGATGAGCAGGTGCAGCGGTGGCGGCTCGATGCCCAGATGACGGTACGGTGCGATGTCCTCGATGAGCTGCAAGGTGCCGCGGCGCAGCTCGCGGGCCGCGAGGATTTCCGGCGTCACCGGGGACAGCGCCAGGTCCGAGGCCAGCACCGCCATTTCCAGCAGGACGCTGCGCGCGCCCTGGGTGTCGATCAGCAGCAGGTCGTAGCGCGGCGCCAGCGTCGGCAGCAGGTGGCGCAGCCGCAATCTGCCGTCCGGTGCGTGCAACAGCAGCGTGTTCAGCTCGCCCCGGTCGTCGTTCGACAGCACCAGGTCCAAGCCGACGATGGCGGTGCGCGACACCAGTTGCTCGGCGCGCTGCTCGTTGTACGCCAGCATCTCGTAGATGCCGGCCGGCGCGCGTTCGGCCAGCGTGAAGTAGCTCGACAGCGTGGGCTGCACGTCCAGGTCCAGCAGCAGCACGCGCAGCCCGGCATCGGCGATGAAGCCGCCCAGGTTGGCCGCCGTCGTGGTCTTGCCCACGCCGCCCTTGGTCGAAATGATGGACACCACCTGCATGGGCTTCTCCCGGTTGAATGGCATGTACCGAGGAAAAGCGTCAGGCGCGCTCGTTGAGGCGATCGGCAATCCACTGCTCGACCTCCATCGAGTCCCAGCCCACGGCGCGCACGCCCAGGCGCAGCGCCTTGGGAAACTTGCCTTCCTTCATCAGGCTGTAGATATGCGCGCGCTTGAAGCCGGTCTTGGCCTCGACTTCGGCGCGGCGCAGGATGCGATGCTCGGTCTGCGCGGCCGGCGCGGTGATCTGCGAAGACATGAGAGACACTCCTTGACGCTCACTGGCGCTGTTCGGAAAGTGCCTCGTATTCAATACACCGCGGTCGTCGAAATCACTGCAATTGCAGAAGCCGCGACTGCAATTGCAGTGCACAGCATCGGCATCATGCTGGCCGCGTCGTCAGCGCGACGTCTCCAGGTGGCGCCGCGCCTGCGCGAGCTTGCTCCACAGCGTCCGCTCGCTGAGACCCGGCCGCCCTTCGTGGTGTGCGAGCAGCGCGCTGACCACGGCATCCATGCTGCGGAACGACGAATAGGCCGCGCCTGACGGCGAATTGCCCAGCAGCAGCGTCAGCAGCCCACCGATGATGTTGAGGTAAGTCGTCTCGCTGCGCAGGCCAAGCTCGCGCGACTGTTCGTCGTCGGTCGCGC
>NZ_CALART010000008.1 GCF_937888285.1 uncultured Aquimonas sp. | reverse complement strand
CTAGCACCAGTTCTACGCGCTTCTCCGCAGGCAGTTCGCTCTTCCGTCCCATGTCTTGCTCCTCGATGGCTGTCTAACATTCCATCGGGTCCAAGGACCTGGGGGCAAGACACTTCGAGCCATGCAGTTACCACAGGGGGTACGCATGACGCTGGCCTTGCGCATAAGGAAGGCACGCCGCCATGCAGGAGCATCGCAGCAGGCATTGGCGGATCGGATAGGCGTTACCCGTGGAGCGGTGGCCAACTGGGAATGCGCGAACGCCGTACCTGCGACAAGCCGCATGGGAAAGATCGCGCGCGTTACCGGCGTGTCGTACGAATGGCTCGCAGCCGGGCGAGGCACGATGCTGCCCGACTCCCCGCCCGAAGAACCGCCTACGCCTGCCGTCGATGCGGATTTCGTGGAGGATCCGGTCGAACGCCAACTCCTTGAAGCCTTTCGCCTGGCGTCCATGCGTGTCCGCAAGCAGGCAATGAAAACGCTGAAAATCTCGGCAAGACGATATGTGGAATAACGACCGACCGGGAGGGTAAGCGCCTTCGCGGATTCAACCGTCCATCCGCCATTCCATGCAAGCGAGGCTGTACAAATTGCTCAATATCGCTTGCAATTCCCGCCCATCCGCAACCCGTGTCACGTACTTGCAGGCACTCCGTCACAGGTCTAGTCTGGAACGCCTGCACGGAATTGGCAGGGGGGATCATGGAACTTTCAATGCGGATCCGCATTGCGCGACAACGCGCATGCATGTCGCAGGAAATGCTGGCCGGCCGCCTCGGCGTGACCCGCGGCGCGGTGGCGAACTGGGAATGTTCGGTCGGCGCACAGCCGGCGACGTCGCGGCTGGAACGCCTGGCGCATTTCACCCGCGTGCGTTTCGAGTGGCTGGCCACCGGCCGTGGCCCGCTGGCCTGGGAGGCGGATCCGGACGACATTCCGGCACTCGACGCCGAACTGGTCCACGACCCGCTCGAGCGACGCCTGCTGCAGGCGTTCCGCTGCGGCGGCCGCGAAACGCGGCGCCTGCTGCTGGGACTGGCCGACGCGCAGCTGGCCTCGATCCAGCCGCGCCGCGCCTGAGCATCGTGCCGGGCGGCGCCGTCACGCCGCGCACGTGCGCTCAGAACGACCCGAACATCGTCCCCAGCACGATCACCACCACCAGCGCCACGATCGAGCCGAGCACCGCGGTCACCGCGATGTCGCCGTAGCTGTCGCGGTGGGTGCAGCCGCACACCGCCAGCAGAGTCACCACCGCGCCGTTGTGCGGCAGGCTGTCCAGGGTGCCGGCGCCGATCACCGCCACCCGATGCATCAGCTCCGGCGACAGTCCGGTCTCGTAGGCGATGGCCATGAAAGTCGGACCCAGCGCATCCAGGGCGATGGTCAGGCCGCCGGACGCCGAGCCGGTGAGGCCGGCGAGGATGTTGGTCGCCACCGCCAGCGACACCAGCGGACCGCCGCCGATGCCCAGTACCCAGTCGCGCACGATCTCGAAGGCCGGCATCGCCGCGACCACCGCGCCGAAACCGACCAGGCTGCCCACCGCCAGGATCGGCAGCACCGAGGCGTTGGCGCCGGAGTCCATGCTCGAACGCAGCGAGGGGAAGCGGCGCAGGTTCAGCGCGATGGTGGTGGCGATCGCCGCGGCCAGCGCCACCGACACCGACCACACGCCCGCCACCTCGGACAGCGAGGTTTCGCCGAAGCGCGCGTACTGCAGGTAGGACACGTCCATCCGCGGCAGGATCAGCAGCGACATCAGCAGGTTCACCCCGATCACCACCGCCAGCGGCGCGAACGCAACCAGCGCCGACGGCAGGCCGCTGCCCTGGACGCCATGCGCCGCCTCGGCCGGATCGAAGGGCTGCGCCACCGCCGCGCGTTCGCGCACGATCTCGTCCTCGGCCACCATGCCGGCGTCGGGCGTGGCCAACTCGCCGAAGCCTTCGCCCGCCAGCCGCGCGCGACGTTCGGCGCGGGCCAGCCACCACAGGCCGAACGCCAGCATGATCGCCGAGGCGATCAGGCCCAGCCCGGGCGCGGCGAACGGCGTGGTGCCGAAGAACGGCATCGGGATCGCGTTCTGGATCGAGGGCGTGCCGGGCATGGCCGACATGGTGAAGGTCATCGTGCCCAGCGCCAGCGCCGGCGGCATCAGCCGACGCGGGATGCCGGCGCCGCGGAACAGCACCGCGGCCATCGGCACCAGCACGAAGATCGCCACGAACAGGCTCACCCCGCCGTAGGTCACCAGCGCGCCGGACAGCACCACCGCCAGCATCGCCCGCCGGGTGCCGAGCTTGGCGGTCATGAACGCGGCGATGGCCTCGACCGAGCCGCTGTCCTCCATCAGCTTTCCGAACAGCGCGCCGAGCAGGAACAGCGGGAAGAACTGGGAGATGAATCCGGCGGCGGCCGACATGAAGGTCAAGGTCCAGTGCGCCAGCAGCGGCTCGCCGGAGAACGCCGCCACCACCAACGCCGCGGCCGGCGCCAGCAGCAGCACGCTCCAGCCCCGGTAGGACAGGTACATCAACAGGCCGAGGCCGACCAGCATGCCCAGCAGTCCCATGCTCACACTCCTTCCAGCAGCACGTTCAGGTCGATCGATGAGCGCTTGCCCAGGTTGGCGCCGTCCTGCGCCAGGAAGGACTCGGCCACGCGCCGCCCCTCCTTGTGCAACATCTCCAGGAACGCCCACTCGGCGCTCATCTTCGACGAGGAATCCAGCACGGTGGCCAGGTCGTTGCGCACCAGGTGGATGCGCTTGCTCGCCCAGCGCGCGCCCTCGCAGTTGCCCACGTCGGCCACCTGGCGCAGCAGCGCGATCATGCGCAGTTCCTTGAGCAGGCCGGCGTTGAAGGAAATCTCGTTGATCCGGTTGAGGATCTCGCGCGCGCCGGTCGGCCGGTCGGGACGCTCGACCGGGTTGACCGCGACCAGGATCACGTCGTCCGAATTGCAGTCGCGCACCAGCGGGGTCATGGTCGGGTTGCCGGAGTAGCCGCCGTCCCAGTAGTACTCGCCGTCCACCTCCACCGCCTGGAACATGTTCGGCAGGCAGGCCGAGGCCAGCAGCACGTCCGGGCTCAGTTCGGCGTTGCGGAACACCTTGCCGCGGCCGGTACGCACGTTGGTGGCGGTGATGAACAGCTTGATGTCCGACTTCGACAGCGCGTCGAAATCGAGTGAGCGCTCCAGGATGTCGCGCAGCGGATTGACGCCGAACGGATTGAGGTCGTAGGGCGACCACAGCCGCGACACCAGGTCCATGGCCAGGAACGCCGGCGAGCCCTCCAGGCTCCAGCGTCCCATCAGCACGTCCAGCGGCCCGCGCTGCAGCGGACTGAAGCGCGCTGCGTCGGACACCGCGCGCCAGAACCGGGCCAGCGCCTCGCGCGCGCCCTGGCGACTGCCACGTTCGAAGCCATCGACCAGCACGGCCGCGTTCATCGCGCCTGCGGAAGTACCGGACACGCCATCGATCCGCAGCCACTCCTCTTCCAGCAAGCGGTCGAGCACGCCCCAGGTGAAGGCGCCGTGCGAGCCGCCGCCCTGCAAGGCCAGGTCGATGGACAGGAGTTCGGGCGGCGGCGCCGCACGGCTCTTGCGGCGCGGCGCCGGCTTGGACGCAGCGGTCTTCCTGGCCGGGGTGGCCTTGCGGGTGCGGGCCGGAGTGCTCATGGGTGGATCCGTAGGGACGGGGGAAAACTACAGGGACACACGCAGCGCGTAAAGGAAAACGCCGTTCAATCGGGACCGGTACCGTCGGCACGTCGCACTTCCGCCACGAAGCGGCGCATCTTCTCGCCGTCCTTGACTCCCGGCGCGACTTCGATCCCGCTGGCCACGTCCACCGCCCACGGCGAGGTGGCGCGGATCGCGTCGTGCACGTTGTCCGGCGTGATCCCGCCGGCCAGCACGAACGGCCGGTGCAGTCCGCCGGGGATCGCGCTCCAGTCGAACGTGTGGCCGGTACCGCCGGCTGCGCCCTTGCCGTGGCTGTCGAACAGGAAACCGTCGGCGTTCGGCCAGCGCTCTTGCAGCGCGGCCATCCACTTCCACATGCTGTGGCTCGACGGCGTGTACGACGCGAACGTCGAGCCGCCGCAGCGCAAGCCGCGCCTGCGCCGCGCCCGTGCCCCCACCTCTGCGCAACTGACGCAGCTCGCCAACACCATCGCGCATCGCGTGTGCCGGCACCTGTCGCGCCGCGGCTGGCTCGAAGGCGAAGACGAATCCGTGTTCCTGTCCGACAGCGCGGGTAGCGACGACGGCATGGATGGGCTGCGGATGAGTTCGATGACCTACCGCATCGCCACCGGTCGCGACGCTGGCCGCAAGGTCGTCACGCTGCAAACATTGCCCGGTGACGCAGGCTCGCTGGAGGGCGATGCCGGCAAGGTCGGCGGCTTCTCGCTGCATGCCGGCGTGGCCGCGGAAGCACACGAAAGCCACAAGCTCGAAAAGCTGTGCCGCTACATCACGCGCCCGGCCATCAGCGAGCAGCGGCTGTCGATCTCACCGCAGGGAAGGGTGCGGTATCAGCTCAAGACGCCATGGCGCAATGGCACCACCCATGTCGAATGGGATGCGGTCGACTTCATCGCGAAACTGGCCGCACTGGTCCCGCCACCTCGCGCGCATCTCACCCGCTTCCACGGCGTATTCGCCCCGAATGCAAACCTGCGTGCGCAGCTGACGCCCTCGGGGCGCGGCAAGCGGCCTGCGGGCGATGCGGCGCCGGTTGACGCAAGCGCCCACGACGAGCCGCGCAGCCCCGAGCAGAAGCGCCGTGCGATGAGCTGGGCGCAACGGCTCAAGCGGGTCTTTTCCATCGACATCACCACCTGCGCCCACTGCGGCGGCGCGGTACGGATCGTCGCCAGCATCGAGGAACCCACCGCCATCCGCGCCATCCTCGCCCACTTCGAGAAGCACGGCGCGCTGGAGCAAGCGCACTACCGGCCCGCAGCGCGCGCGCCGCCGCCGGCCGCGTGACGAGGTGCCGGCCACACAGCCGGCAGCCAAGCCAGAGTCCGATCCGATGCGGCCACGACCCCGCAGGGCTGCGCTCGGCCCTGTGCCGGGATTCGGTGAGAAATGGCTACGCACTGAGCCGCTGCGTGGCCCCGCGATGTCGAAAACCCACGCATGAACCCCCTATCTGTGCCCGATCTGTGCCCAAAGCGGCGCTTGCGGTGCATGTCAAGCTAGTTGCCGCCTAGTTCATGCCGCTTTTCGCTTACTTTCCGCCTCTGGTTGAGCCTTGCCCGCGAGGCAGTCGCGCTCGGGGTTGAGGGTGACCGGGCCGATCGGTTTCCAGTTGCGGGTGTTGCGACGCCAGCGCTGTGGGTTGCGTTGACGAGCGGTCTGATAGAGGGCGTGGCGCTGCGCCAGGATGTGCGGGTCTTGGCCCGCATGGCGCTCCGCTGGCGTGACGTAGCGCAAGCCGCTGTGGCGATGTTCTTCGTTGTACCAAGCGACGAACTGCGCGGCCCAGCGGCGTGCGGCGTCGAGGTCGGCAAAGCCCTCGACGGGGAACCCCGGTCGATACTTGGCGGTGCGAAACAGCGATTCCACAAAGGCGTTGTCGTCGCTGACCCGCGGCCGTGAGTACGAGGGGGCGATGCCCAGCCAGTGCAGCATGGCCAGCACCGTGGTCGATTTCAGGGCAGCCCCATTGTCGCCGTGCAGGACAGGCTTATGCAGGGCCGCGTGTACACCTTCGGCCAGCGCGGCGCGCTTGAGCAGCGCGGTCGCATGCTCGCCGCTTTCCACTTCGTGCACCTCGTGAGCCACGATCTTGCGGCTGTAGAGGTCGAGGATCAGGTACAGGTAACACCAGCGCCCGGTGACCTGGCTGGGCAGCCAGGTCACGTCCCAACACCAGACCTCGCCGGGTTTCGAGGCGGTGTGCGTGGTCGGCGTGCGACGGGCCTCAGGACGCTTGGCGCGGCCGCGACGCTGCGATTGGCCGTGGGCTTTCAACACGCGATGAAAGCTGGATTCACTGGCCACGTAGCGGCCCTGATCGGCCAGCCGGGGCACGATCTGCGCAGGCGGCAGGGCGGCGAAGTCAGGCGCGTTCGCGATCTGCAGAATCGTGGCCTGTTCCTCTGCACTCAAGGCATGCGCAGGCGTCGGCCGCACCGCCTGCGGACGGCGGTCACCGGCGTCCAGGCCCCCGCGCGACTGCCAGCGCTGCAGGGTCCGCGGATCGAGGCCCAGCAGCGCACACACCGGCGCCAGCCGGGCGCCGGCGGCTTGGGCTTCGGCAATCCATGCGGCCATCTGTCGGCGATCTTCCAGAGCGATCATGCGTCCGCGTCCGTGTGGAAGATCGCCTCGAGCTTTTTTGACAGCACCAGCAGCGCGGCGGTCTCGGCCAGTGCCTTCTCCTTGCGGCGCAGCTCGCGCTCCAGCTCGCGAACGCGTCGCTGATCCGCCTGCGCTGCGCTCTTTGCGGGCGAGGCGCCTGTCCGCTCCAGTGCGTGCGTCGCTGCCTGCTTCCACTCCAGCAGCTCACTCGGGTACAGGCCCTTGGCTCGACACCAGGCAGCGCGCTGCTCCTCGCTCATCGCGGCGGTGGCCAGCACCGCCTCCAGCCGCGCCGCCGCAGTCCAACCGCCTTCGGACTTGCCGGCGGCCAACGCGTCCGCACGCCAACGCTCCAGCGTCGACACCGAAACACCGATCTCACGCGAGACCACATCGATGCTCGCGCTCTCCGGCGGCAACAACCGCGAGACCGCCTTGTCTTTGAAAACCTGTCCGTAACGTGCCACGTCCTCGACTCCTAACGCCCCACCTGGATGATCCTATCCGGGCGGCAACTAGCTTGACGTGGGGGGCTTGCGCGGCCGCTTCCTACCCGCCAGACTCGCAAAAAAGGGCGGTTGAACTTCCTATACCCCCGACGCGCCTCGGCTTCACGATCTGCGAACACCTCCGTGGGCGCCGGGACAATCGTCTTGGCAGTTGGCCATTGGACAGTTACTTTTTAGCGTCGAGTCGCTATGGTTTTTAACCAGTTGTGCTTGACTGAAAAACTCTATCTAGTTAGCCCTGAACTAGTTAGCCCTGAATGATCATGTCCATCGCACGGCGCGACTGGGCCACCGGGGTGTCGATGTGTGAAGATTGGACTTGGATCATGCAAGTGCGTTCGACAGTTGCGCGCCTCGTCACCTTCGCCACGTTCTGGCTGGCGCTGACGGGCGGCGCGATAGATGCGTTGTCCCACGGGGCGCCGGCGGTTCTGCTGGCAACATGGATAAGCCTCGGGCTGTACCCGGCGACGCGACCGGAAATCCGGCTTGGGTGGACAGTCCTGTACGTGCCCTACCTCCTGCTCCGCGGCTTTTGGGGTGGTCTGGATGTTGCGCGTAGAGTTTTCGACCCACGTCTGCCGGTCCGGCCCGGCTGGTTCCGGGTTCCGCTCTCGTCGACGATCCCCGAGGTGAACGCCGTGCTCGGCGGGGTCGTGAGCGTCCTGCCCGGCTCGCTGACCGCAGGGGTCATCGGGGGCGCGCTGGAGGTTCACGCGCTCGACATCGACGCTTTCGACACGCGCAGCCTGGAGACAGAGGAGCGCCGCGTGCTGCGCCTCTTCGGTGTCCCGGTCGTCGCGCAGAACCACGCAGGAGAGAACCATGGATACAGTTGACCATTTCATGATCGCTGCCATCGCCCTGCTGCTCACGCTGGCGCTGGCGCTCTTCCGCGCCTGGCACGGACCACGCGCGATCGACCATGTCATGGCTGCGCAACTCATCGCGACCAGCGGGGTCGGCGTGGCTCTGACGCTGGGCGCGGCCAGGGACGACGCCTCGATGCTGGACGCAGCGTTGGTGGCCACGGTGCTGGCGTCGGTCGCAATTCTCGCCTTCGTGCGGGAGGGCGGGAGCAAGGGGCGCAAGCCGGGAGACACACGGCCATGATCCTCATGGACTACCTCGTGCCCGCGCTTCTTTATGTGGGCGTGTTCTTCTATGCGGCTGGATCTTTGGGGCTGCTCCGGTTCCAGGATGCCGAATCGAGGCTACACGCGCTCACCAAAGCCGACAACGTCGGGCTGGGATTCGTGGCGCTCGCCGCCGCGTTGCACTGGGGCTCAGTGGCCGCCGCGCTCCAGATCGTCGCCGTCTGGCTATTCGCGCTCATGGCCGCCGGAGCAACCGCGCAGCTGATGGCGCGCCGCGCGAAGTCCTCGGCCGAGCGGGGCTCGGACGAATGACGCTGGCCTTCGACCTGATCCTTTGTCTGATGATCATCGGCACTGCCGCCGCGGCGCTGCTGTTGCAGAACGCGCTGGCGGCGGTCGTCTTCTTCATCGTGCTCGGGAACCTGCTCGGTCTGGCATGGCTGGCGATGGACGCTGTCAATGTCGCGATGGCGGAAATCGCCATCGGAGCGGGCGTCACCGGAGTTCTGCTGATCCTGACGCGGCAACGGCTGAACGCGCTTGGTGACGATCTTGTCAGCGCCGAGTTGCCCGGCTGGCTCCGAGCCGGTGCGCTCTTGGCCTGCGCTGGCTTTACGGCGATGGTCGGTTCCGCAGTTATGAGTGTCCCGCCCGCCGACGATCTGGGTGGGTCGATCGCCGCACTGATGCCCGGGCTTGGTATCGAAAACCCGGTGACTGGCGTGCTTCTGGCCTTTCGCGCCTACGATACGTTACTGGAGGCCTTTGTCCTGCTGGGCGCCCTCATCGCGGTCTGGTCGCTCGCGCCGCGCGTCGCGTGGCCGCACGCCCCCGCGGCGCTGGCACTCGCGGAGTACGAAGGACACGACGTGGCGGCAGCCTTCGGTCGGCTGCTCCTGCCCCTGGCGCTGATCCTGGCGGTCTACCTTGTCTGGGCGGGGTCAGACCTGCCAGGCGGGGCGTTCCAGGCCGGAACCGTGCTGGCGGGCGGTCTGA
Source organism: uncultured Aquimonas sp. (assembly GCF_937888285.1). Lineage (GTDB taxonomy): Bacteria > Pseudomonadota > Gammaproteobacteria > Xanthomonadales > Xanthomonadaceae > Aquimonas. The sequence continues at coordinate 154,569 of NZ_CALART010000008.1, read as the reverse complement.
TCATCGCCGCGATCGGCGGCGTGATCTCATGGCCGCGGGCGGACGACTTCTACCTCCGCGTGGCTCTCGTGCTTGGACCGGCGGTCTTTCTCATCATTGGCGCCGCGGGCATCGCCCTCGGCCGGTTCTTGTTCTACCCGCCAGGCTTCGAGAAGGCCTTCATCGTCGCCATCGAATACGGCCTTGCGCTGTCGATCGGCGCCACCCTCGCGCTGCAGCTGGCCGGACCGCCGGTGGCGCCCGGTCGCAAAGGTTGACCGCTGCATGACAATGCTCCTGCATATTTACCCCTTGACTGGCGTGGCTCTGGTGGGGCTCGGGCTCTATGGCTTCCTGATCCTGCGCCATCCGCTGCGTCAGATCCTGGCCGTCAACGTGGTCGGCGCAGGGATCTTCCTGATCCTGGGAGGCCTTGGGCGCGGGGCTGCCTCGACCGATCCTTTCCCGCAGGCGCTGGTGATCACCGGGATAGTCGTCGCCGTGGCGCTCACAGCCTTCGGCGCGGCGCTGATTCTGCGCGTGGTCGAGGATGAGCGCGCGCCGAACGACGCAGCGGCGGTCAAGACAACCGAAGACCTCACATGAGCCCGCTCGACCTGCTTGTTGCGGCGCCGCTCGGCTTCATGATCGCGGCGCTGCTGCTTGGTGCATGGGCGCGCTGGTCGCTGCTGGCGGCAATCCCGGTCATGGCAGGTCTGGCGGTCTGGCTGCTGCTCCTGCCAGCGGGCTCGGCACATGTGGTCGGCGACTGGAACCTGCCCCTGGGCGTTCAGTTGCGCGCCGATGGGCTAGCGCAGATGATGGTGGGCGCCACTGCCGCCTGCGCCTCGCTCATCGGACTGTATGCGCTTCACGAATTCGCACCCGGCCCGGACAGATCGGAGACTGCCCACGGCTTCGCCTTCTGGCCGCTCTTCTACCTGTTATGGGGTGGAGCGAATGCCGGATTCCTGAGCACCGATCTCTTTAATCTCTACATAGCGCTGGAGATGGTCAGCCTGGCGGCGGTGGCGATGGCGGCGATGGGCTCGCTGCGCGCCGCCTTGCGCTACTTCGTGATCGCTCTGGTCGGATCACTGGCCTACCTGCTGGGCGTGGCCCTCCTGTTCTCGAACTATGCGACGGTGGATCTGACGCTTCTGGCCGCGACGGCGCGGCCTGACCTCGCGACAAAGACGGCGCTCGCAGTGATGACGGCAGGGCTGCTGATCAAGGCGGCGGTCTTTCCGCTGCACGGCTGGCTGCCGCCGGCCCATGCCGCAGCACCCGCTCCCGCCAGCGCCCTGCTGTCTGCGATCGTCGTGAAAGTGGGATTCGTGATCCTGCTGCGCCTTTGGTTCGAGGCTTTCCCGACCATCGTAGCTCCTGCGGGGCTGGAGGTGCTCGGCTGGCTCGGTGCGCTGGCAGTCCTCTACGGTTCCGTCCAGGCGATCCGGCAGAACGTCCTGAAGGCCCTCGTGGCTTATTCGACCGTGGCGCAGATCGGCTATCTCCTGCTGGCGTTCCCCCTGGTTGCCACGGCGGCGGGGACCGGGGGGGCCTGGGCCGGAATGACGATCCACGCCGTCGCCCACTTGCTGGCCAAGGCGGCGATGTTCCTGGCCGCCGGGCTCATGCTCGAGGCCGTGAACGGCAAGCGCCTCGAGGACTTGCGTGGCCTTGCGCGGGCGATGCCGTTGACCGTCGCAGCCTTCGGGCTGGCCGCGGTGTCGCTGATGGGCCTGCCGCCCTCGGTCGGCTTCATCGCGAAATTCCTCCTGCTTGAGGCGGCGGTGGAGCAGGGCGCCGTTTTCGCGGCCGCAGTGCTGCTCATCGGCGGGTTGCTGGGCGCAGTCTACCTGTTCAGCCCGCTGGCCTGGACCTTCGCCGGCAGCGATACGCCGGTGGTCGTGTCGAGGGCCCCGCTGCGCACCGCCGCGCCGCTGGCGTTGGCGCTTCTCGCCGTGTCTCTGGGGTTCGCCGGACAGGCGATGGTCGAGGTTACCGCCGCGGCACCTTTGGCCGGGCCGCCGGCGGCTGTGGCGGTGGATGTCCGATGATCCATCTCCTGCCCCTGTTGTTGGTCTTCCTGCCACTCGTTCCGGCACTCATCAGCTTCGCCCTGCCCGACCGCATGGCGGTATGGCGCGACGCGATCAACATCAGCTTCGCCCTGATCAAGCTGGCGGTCGTGGGCTTCCTCCTGCTGGCAGCGCGCGAAGGCGTGATCACGGAATGGCGCTACGAGTTCCTGCCGGGCCACGACTTTATCCTCCGACTCGATTCCATCGCACTGCTGTTCATCACCCTCTCGGCCTTCCTGTGGTTGATCGCTACGGTCTACTCGATCGCCTATTTCGGACGCGGCCCTCACCTGGCGCGCTTTTTCGGGTTCTTCAACCTCTGCGTCCTCGCGGCGACCGGCGTGGCCATGTCGGGCACAACGATCACGTTCTTCCTGTTCTACGAGCTCCTGACGCTGGCGACATGGCCGCTGGTCGTCCACAAGGGTGACGAGAAGTCCCTGCGCGCGGGGCGCATCTACCTGATCTATACGCTGGCAGGCAGCGCCGCCTTTCTGGCGGGCATCGTCTGGCTGAAGTCGCTCGTCGGCACGATCGAGTTTACGGCACCGCCTGATCTGTCCGGCATCCCGCGGCTTGAACTTACGCTTATATTCATCCTTTGCATCGGCGGGCTCGGCGTGAAGGCGGCGCTCATCCCGTTCCACGGGTGGTTGCCCGAGGCGATGGCCGCTCCTGCGCCGGTCAGCGCACTGCTGCACGCTGTGGCCGTGGTCAAGGCCGGTGCGTTCGGGATCGTGAGGATGATCTACGACGTCTACGGTATCGACACGGTGTCGGAGCTTGGCCTAGGCACACCGCTTGCCGTGTTGGCTGGAGCGACGATCCTCTACGGTTCGTTCCGCGCCGTGATGCAGACCGACATCAAGAAGCGGCTGGCCTATTCGACGGTCAGCCAGGTCAGCTACATCATTCTCGGGGCCAGCCTGATCGGTCCCTTCGCGATCATCGGCGCGTTGGTGCATCTGGTGCATCAGGGGATCATGAAGATCACTCTCTTCATGTGCGCGGGCGCGCTGGACAACCGGATGGGGATCAAGTCGGTGGCGGATCTCGACGGTGCCGGGCGGGCGATGCCGGTGACAATGGCTGCATTCAGCATCGGCGCGCTCGGCATGATCGGTGTTCCGCCGACGGCAGGCTTCATCTCGAAATGGCACCTCGGGTTGGGCGGGCTGCAATCCGACGCGCCTTGGGTCATCGCCGTTCTGGCGGGATCATCTCTACTGAACGCGCTCTACTTCCTGCCGCTGCTCTACCGCGCTTGGCTGCTTCCGCCATCGGCGAAGCTGGCATCGGTGCGGGAACTGGACGGCGCCTGGAACCGGATGTTGATTCTCCCCGCCGCGATAACCGCCCTAGCCACACTCGCTGCCGGAGCGTTTGCGACCTCCCCGTTCAGCCCTCTGAGCTGGGCCAAGCTGATCGCAGAGAGTGGCTACCTGAAATGACAGTCGCACCCAGCCTTCTTCTGCCGGTCGTGATCCTCTGGCCGATCCTTCTCGCCCTTCTGTGCCTGTTACCGAAGCTGGGGCCGAGGATGCTGTTGGCGCTGCCGCTTGCGCCGCTGCCGGCACTCGCCGCCGTGTTCCTGGCGCCGCGAGACCAAACTTTGAGCGTGACATGGGTCCTTCTCGACGGCGGGCTCCGTCTGACCGAACCGGGAGTGCTTTTTCTGAGCGGCGCCGCGGTGCTGTGGTTCTGGGCCGGAGTCTATGCCCTGCGCTACATGCGCGGCGATCCGCGTGCGCGGACCTTCGCCCTGTTCTGGATGCTTGTTCTTGCGGGAAACCTGGGTGTATTTCTGGCCGCGGATTTGGCGAGCTTCTACGTGTTCTTCGCGCTGGTGTCTCTGGCCGCCTATCCGCTCGTGATCCACGATCGCAAACCCGCGTCGATGCGGGCCGGCGCCGTCTACATCATCCTTGCCGTGATTGGCGAAACCGCGCTGCTGGCCGGTTTTATGATCGGCGCCCATGCGGCAGGCGGCACGATCCTAATCGACGAGATCCGCGACAGCCTCGCCGCCCCACGAGCCGACCCGCTGGTCCTGTGGCTAATGATCGCGGGTTTCGGCATCAAGGCGGGTCTGGTCCCGCTGCATGTCTGGCTGCCGGTGGCACATCCGGCAGCGCCGGTCCCGGCCTCGGCGGTACTTTCTGGCGCCATTGTGAAGGCGGGTATCTTCGGGCTGGTCACGTTTCTGCCCTGGGGCAGTGCTTGGCCGATCAGCGGAACGTTGCTGGCCCTGGCGGGGTTCAGCGGGCTCTTCGCGGCGGCGCTTTACGGGGCGATGCAGGGCAATCCAAAGACCGTGCTGGCCTATTCCACCGTCAGTCAGATGGGGCTTCTGATGGGCGTGATGGGCGCGGCGCTGGCGGCGGGCCTGTCAGCGGCTTCGGTTCTGCCGGCGGTGGCGCTTTATGCGCTGCATCACGGGCTGGCCAAGGGCGCACTGTTCCTGGGTGTCGGCGTTGCCGGCAAGGCCCGGGGTGTGGTGCGAGGCTTGGTGATTGCGGCACTGGCGATGGTCGCCTTGTCTGTGGCGGGGTTGCCGCTGACCGCTGGGGCGCTTACGAAATCGGCAATCAAGGGCTCCGCAGGGGACTTTGGTGCGACGTTAATCGGCCTTTCCGCGCTCACCTCCGGGCTTCTGCTGGCGCGTTTTCTATTTACTCTGCCTAAGGCTGAAAAGGAAGATCGCCTGCCCGGTCTGATGGTTGTGCCGATGGTGGCGCTGGCCGCCACTGCGCTCGCACTGCCGTGGTCACTTTATGCTGCGGTAACGGGCAAAGCACCCTATGGGACGATCGACTTCTTGGCACTCGGCGTTAGCGCCTGGCCCCTTGGGCTCGCGGCGGTTCTCGTTATCGCCGCGTTGGGAATTGGACTGCGCGCCCCGTCGCTGCCCGAAGGCGACCTGCTCGGCTCGGTTGCGAGGTTCAACGCCCGTGCGGTCGCCGCAGCCCAGGCCGCCGCATCGGTGGGCGGATCGGACAAGCCGGTCGAGACCGCGCGCACCTGGCCGGAGATCTGGGATGGGCTGGAACGGCTGGAGCGGCTGATCAACGACCACGCGGCGAGCTCGGTCACCCTGATCCTGATCGCGTTGGGCCTGTTCGCCGCGCTTGCCTGACCGAAGCGCGCCGTCCCGCCACGGTCTAGATGCAACGGAAATGGAGGGTGCAGCCGCCGGCAGGGGGCTAATGTTCTAGAGTGGCCGATCGTCATTTCGTTGCGCTGTTCCATGCCCGCAGGCCGCACGGAACGACAGATTTAACGGCAGGAACAGGCAGACCAGGCGGCCGACAGGGCCGCCCGCATCCATGGGCTGGCGGCGAAGCCGGTCAGGAGCGGGGCCATCACCGCTGCCCACTCCGCCAATCGTCGAGCCGGGCGTAGATCGTGACCGTGATGCCCCCGAGCGCGACGGCGATGAACACCCAGCGCAACGTGTCGAGATAAGGCACCAGCGGCAGGATCGCGGTCTGGGTCTCGGCGATGACGCTTTGCGCCACCTCGATTCCGGCTGCGCCCAGCGTCCCCAAGTTCGACAGTTGGAGCAGGAAATCCGGCCGGTCGTAGTGGTGCCGCTTCCAGAAATCAACGAGTTACTCACCGATTCCGACAGTATCGTGTTGTGTCACGCCGTAGCTCTATAGCCCTTGAAGTGAGTGTCATGTGGCGGTTAGAGTTGTTCCATGTACACGCGCATCACCCGTTCCGGCGGTCGCAGCTACCTCCAACTCGTGGAGGGCTACCGTGTCGACGGCAAGGTCCGGCAGCGCGTGGTGGCTTCCCTGGGCCGGCTGGATGAGCTCACCGAGGCCAAGCTCGCACCGCTGATCAGCGGCTTGGAGCGCGCCTTGGGACGCACGCGACAGGCCGAGGCGATCGAGTACCGCTCGGCGCGTGCGTTCGGGGATCTGCACGCGCTGCAGATGCTCTGGAACGAGCTGGGTCTCGGCGCCGCTCTGAGTCGCGCTTTGCGCTCGTCGCGCCGCAGCTTCGACGCCGAGGCGCTGATTCGGACGATGGTGTTCAACCGTTTGAGCTGCCCCGATTCCAAGCTCGGCGTGCTGCGTTGGCTTGAGACGGTCGAGATGCCGGGTGTGCCGGCAGAGGTGACTCACCAGCAGCTGCTGCGCGCGTTGGACTGCCTGATCGACCGCATCGATGCTGTGGAATCCGCGGTGCTGACGCTCGTGCGGCCCTTGCTCGACAACGAGGTCACCCTGTTGTTCTACGACCTCACCACCATCCGCATTCACGGCGAATCCAACGGCGGCGTTCAGGACCTGCGGGCGTTTGGGCGCTCCAAGGAAACCCACGGCCCCGCCCGCCAGTTCGTGTTGGGTGTGGTGCAGTCGGCCGAGGGTCTACCGCTGCTGCACACGGTGGCGCCCGGCAACGTTGCTGAGGTCGACACGCTGCGACCGATGTTGGAACACGCACTCAAGCGCTTCCCGGTGGGGCGCTTGGTGGTGGTCGCCGATCGCGGCTTGTTGAGTCTGGACAACGTCGAGGAGATTCGACGCCTGTGTGGCGAAGCCGAGCAGCGCTTGGACTTCATCCTCGCGGTGCCCGCGCGTCGCTACGGCGACATGCCCGAGATTGTTCGGTCCTTGACGTTCAAGGACGGCTTGGCGGAAGGACGCTTCGCCGACTATCGCCTGGTCGCCGCTCACGATCCTGTGCGTGCCGCTGAGCAGACCGCACGCCGCCGCGCGCGCATTGAGGCGGTTGAGGCGTTTGGCGAACAACTCGCCGCCAAACTCGATGGCCAGGACACGGGCGCCGCAAGCCGCGGTCGCCGCGCCAGCGATCGCGGCGCCTACAACCGCTTTCTGCGACGCCTGCTCGAAGAGCAACTCACACGCTTCATCAAGACCGACCTCGGCGCCGAGCGCTTCGCCTTCGAGCGGGACGAGAAGGCCTTGGCGGATGCCGAGGTGCTCGACGGCACCTTGGTGCTGTTGACCAGCATCGACGCCGAGGTCATGAGCGCGGCTCGCATCGTCGAGCGCTACAAGGCACTGGCCGACATCGAGCGCGGCTTTCGCGTGCTCAAGAGCGACATCGATATCGCGCCGGTGCACCACCGCCTGCCCGAGCGCATTCGGGCACATGCCCTGATCTGCTTCCTGTCGTTGCTGCTCCACCGCCTGCTGCGCCTGCGCTTGAAGGCCACGGGTTCGGCCTTCTCACCGCAACGAGCACTCGCCACCCTGAGGCAGATCCAACGCCATCGCATCCACATTGGTGAGACCTGGCTTCGGAAGCCACAGGTTGAAGATCATGCAGTCTGGCTTCACCGGATCTAGATATATGTTCCGAGGTACAAAAAGGCCAACAGAACAAGCGGTTAAATTCGGCGTGCTCGTTCAGTATCAGGAGGACGAACGCCGAGCTAAACCGCTTTAGGACGATCAGTTGCTGGGATTTCCGCGTCACAGCCTGCGGCACGGGAGAGAGTAAAGGCGGATTCCCACTGAGACGCGCTTCTGGCCTGCCCGGCCCACTCGCCCTTGCTTCGACGCCCGGCTGGACTAGACGCGTCCAACCTAGACCACGCATCAGCCCGGTTGGATTCGCGGCGATGTTCAGCCGTTATGTGTGGCGCGCCCGCCACCGGACTTTCCCAGTAGCTGGCTGTAGGGCCGGGTGGAGGCGGGTCACACGAAGGCATGCCTTCTGGCGACCGTGGCAGGAGACGGTGCGTCCGTAGTCGAACTTGCCGAGCGCGTGCGCTCGGTAAGGCCTGATGGCGTGGAGACGCGACCGCGGGCCATCGTCGCGTCGGTGCAGCGACTTCACCGCCCGAGTCGACACTGACCCAAGCCGCTGCCCGTGCTGGAGTCAGCGGCCCGCAGCCCCAACCAGAGAGCAAGGTCAGGGTGGGGTGAATCAGATCCGAGCATGTCTCGACCTCCAGAAATCTGCCCGAAATTGGGGGGTATTCGGAAAGTGGAGCGACTGTCGACCTCCTAGAGTGGAGACCGTTGCCCATGGGTGTGTAAGTGCCGGGCGACTGCCCCGCTGCGCCTGACTGCCCGGAAAGCCATGCATCACGAATACCCAACCGACTCCACGCGGTGGATCCACGCAGAGTCCTGCAAGCGAAACCGCTCCGATGCTTTGCCGGAGAACGGGACCCTGTACGCCCCTGTCGTGCTGCTGGGGCGATCGAAGACACGCCCCACCAGCGGCAACCCTGATGCGTCTGTCCGTCCACGTCGAAGTCCAGAGCGGCGAAGGCTTCGCGGACGGCGGGGCGTGTTTTCCGGGAGCCCATGGCAGAGCGGGGTTCAAGAACCCCGCGGCCTACGAGATCCCATCGACAGGTCGCAGAAGTGGAGCGACGAAGAACAAGGGGGCAGGGGCGGGCGATCGCACAAGCCGTGGAGAGGCTTGCCGCAGGTGCAGAGTGCGGTATGACTGCCACAGCTGATCCTGCAGACCGCGGGCGCCGCAGCCAGCACGAGGTGCGGCTGCCTCGAAAGCTGGCCGGCTTGCTGGTGCCGACCCTCTCTTGGACGCCGAATCTCGCAGCTGCCCTCCGAACCATCCTCGCCCATCCTCCTGCCGACGCACACTGTTTCACCGCCGTCAGTCGATACAGGGCTGAGCATCTCGCAGCACTCGTTAGACAAAACTCCTCCGGGGACAAACTCACGCTCGAGCACACATTTGACCGCTACAAGCTTGCGGAAACCCTGATCGGCGCGGCCAGCGGCCCCGGGCGGCGATCCAAGGGGGTGCAGACGCTCTTGTGGCTGCTTCTTGAGCTCATCTTGCGTGGCGATATTGCGGAGCACATCGCCCGGCTTGCGAGCAACCTGCGCGGCTCCTTTCGCGCGTCCAAAGGTGGTCCACTTGCCGCGGCCATCGGCGAGTGTGCCGGGCTTGAAGAACTGATCGTTCGCATGCAATTTCGACTCGCAGCGGTCGAGCATGCAGGCGCTGACGCTGACGCGCATCCCCGAATGATGGGGGTCAAGAGTTTTGATGATCTCTGGGTGGAGGCGCTCGGCAGGAGGTGTGAACTCATCCTTGCTGCTCGAGACGACACCGCAGAAGAAGGGGATGAGGAGGACGCGGAAGAGACTTGCGCGCTGTCTGCGGGTCTGCTGCATCTGGCACCGGAGGAGGACGAGGACGAATCAGAGGATCGGGCCATCTTCGAGGTGGATGCCGAGGTCTACCTGCACTCGCCTGACAAGCAGACTGAGCTCCAGCTAGCAGCGTGGGGTAGGGAACTGTACCGGCGCAGCAGTTCCTCTCTACTGCGGCCTACGGACAATATCTGCCCCGCCCACCTCGTGCAGGGGGAATGGCGAAGGCTTGTGGAGGCTGCGAGGCACGCGTTGGCTGCAGGTGACACGGAGCTCGTCGAGTCCCATCTGCTGGTACTGCTCGCCATTGAAGCGGGGTTGTCGGACGCCGAGGCGCGCAGCCTGATCTGGGCACGTGCGGACCTGGGAGGGTGTGCGACGCCGCGCATCGATGCTCACCTGCGGGCCTTGATCCGGCCAGACCTGCGGCCGTCAGAGGCTTTCGAGCCGACGGCTGGTGACTCACGCTGGCAGACGGCATGTGGCTTTGTTGCCTTTCCGTTGAGCCGCGCTGTCTTGGAGATAGGGGTCGGCCTGCGATGGCATCGATCGAGGCAAGTACGCACGGATCGCAACAACCGACCGCGCCCAGAGGGTTGGCTTCGAACACAGGACCAGCCTCGGCCAGTCAGTGCGGCACTCAGCAAAGTTGGCAACCCTCTAAACATCACCGCTGCAACATTGAGGCGGCGGCTCGCGGCGCATATCGCCAGCGACCAAGGGACGGATGTTGCGCAGATCGCGCTGGGCGACTCGTTCGGCGTGGGCCATGCTCCCACCTACTACATGGCGTTCGATGTACGCAGCTTTGCGGAGCGGCTGTGTCTCCACACCGAGAGCGTGACTGGTGCGCGGCCCGGCCTACGCTGGAGGGGGCTGGCTCAGGATCTTTTCGCGGGCTCCCGTGTGCGTCCTACGGGGCGCCCTTTGGAGTGCGCTTGGAGGCTGGTTGGTGCGAAGGGAGATCGTGGCCGTGGCCGGCCAGGCACGCGCACATTCGTCACTCAAATGAGGGCGCGTCGGGACGCCCTTGCGATGCATTTGATGCTGGCGACGGGTCATCGGCCGGTCGCCGCCCTGGCAAAACTGAGACTGTCGCAATTCGCGCCGAGTCATGCGCTGGTCGTGCTCTCGGACAAGCAGTCCGACCCCGCTCATCACACCCGAATCGCCAGTACAGGTTGGCGCTTCCAAGGAGCTCTCGAAATCTACGTTCGAGAGATTCAGCGGGTCGCGTCCTCACCTGATCTCCGTCGATTCAGGCGGGGCGCACTGGAGGTTCTGGCGGGGGAAAGACCGCTCTTTGATGCCCCCACTGACGACGGCGGTTGGCACAGCCTGGAGGTGTCCAACCTCTTGAGGCAGCTTCCAGATTCTTGGCAAAGCTGCAGAAATGTCCACCGGCACATGCTGTGCCAGTGGCTGGGTACCCGCGGTGTGCATCCTGAGCTTCGCCACTTCCAGTTCGGCTGGCTGGCGCACCCGATGCACGCGACCTCGACGGCCTCTCCCCGGCCAGCTACAGCGCTGACGAGGGAGCTGGCCGACTTGATCGACGAATGGCTCGTGGCTGCAGGCTGGGACGGTGGCGGCGCACCTGGTCGAAACTTCAGGCACTGGGATGGGCCTCTGCTGCTCGATTTCAGCGCCCATGTGCAGCAGCACCTCAAGGACTGCCGCGACGCACAGGCAAAGCTCGAGGCGAGGCTCTCGGACCGCGAAGATGCCCGACTTCCCAACATTCTCGCGCAGCTACAACGAGCGGTTAGGGCGGCCAAACTGGGCTTGGACCTCTCGATCCAGGATGGCGATGCCACGCTGATCTCAAGAGTCGATACTCCTGCAGCACGTCCCGTCCGACTGGGTGCCAGGTTCGTCGAGGCCGCTGTTGAAGCGATAAGCAGCCGCGATGAGCGAGCGCTCGCAAGGCGTGTTCTCGTCAAGATCCTTGCACGGGCGCGCAAGCAGGGTCTGATTCACGCCACGCTGCTAAAGCTGCCTGCCCCAGTTCCTCAATTCTCGCCCAGCCCCTTCGTGCTAATCCTGGGCGTTGCACTGCTGGCCGCTGAGCGCCTGCGTGAGGGCTTGCCGAAGACCCTTGCGACGAGCGCAGCGCTCGAAGGGCTTGAGGGAACACGTCGGCTACTGTCGACAACTGTTCTGGCGATTGCCTCCTGCACCCCATATCGTCGGTTGGAAGATGCGCATGCAATCGCGACGCAGGCCGCGGGCGCCCAGAGATCACTGAACCTCGGCGAGATTCTGCGCGTGCCATGGGGCGAGGGGCATGTTGTGCTCTCGGGCCTGCCGGCGCTGCTGGTCGCCCGGCTTCGGGCACGGCCGGATCTTGCCGAAGCTCTAAAGCAGTCACCCGAGCAGCGCCAGGTGTCGCTGGGCCGGCTGTTGGGCGAAATCTTTCCCCGCGAATCGGCGATGGATCGCAAGGCCTTGCTCGACAGAGTCCAGACCGGGTTGCTGCTTGCGGGCGAGGTTGAACTGGAAGGCCCAGCAAGAGCGGTCATGCGGCGGGAAGTCATGGCCGCCACGGTCACGGCGGTGCGAGCGGCCAGTGCTTCGGACGGAATCACGGTTGAACAGAGCGCCGCTGTTCGAGAGGAGGTGCCCGAGTCCTCTGAAGACCCGTCGGAGGAGGCGCTCGACGCAACGCCCCGGAAGTCGTGGCACCCCAACACCCACGCAACCCTTCAGCTGCTCAACCCAAGATACGTGGGAGACATCGGTGGTCTGCCCGCGCCACCTCTCCGAGGTCGACGGCCGGCGCTCTTGCGTGCGCTGCAGAGTGTCGTATCCACGCTGGACTCCTCGCCGACCCTGAGGCGATGGCTGCTTGCCTATGCGCAGGCGCTTCTCGAACCGGAACGGCGCAATGAGGGGCGAGGACTTGCGATCAGCACCGTCTACAAGATCGTCAATCGCGTCAGTCGTGCACTCAAGCAGTTGGGTGAGGAGCAGCGTCTTGATCGATTGGAGGCGAATGACTGGATGGCGGCTTTGCTGCCCTATCTGCGCGATCCGGGTGCGGGCGACCGCGTCGACGTCCTCAAGGAGGTTCGGCGCTTTCTTGCGTACCTGCAGGAGCACATCCATGTCTGCCCACCCGATTGGGGGATGCTCTTTGCGGCAGCGGGAGAAACGCTGCCACCTTGGGATCCTGCGCTGATCACGGAAGCCGAAGCAGAGCGCGTCTTTACAGCGCTGGAAAAGGATGTGGGGTCCGACGATCCCGAGCCGTCCTTTATGGAGCATGCGCTCAGGCGCACCAGGCTTGCCTTTGCGCTCGTGCTAGAGGCCTCCGGTGTGCGGCCAGGTTCCGCCGAGGGGCTGACCTTGGCGGACGTGTATCTGCACCCCTCGGGGGACTATGTCCGCCTGAGGACGCGTGGTCGATATGCGAGAGTGAAGACTCGAACCTCGGAGGGGTTCGTGCCGCTCGAGGGTGAGATCTGGCACCGCCATCGCGACACGTTCCAGCGCTGGCTCCTGGACCTGCGGAGCATGGTCGGCGTTTCCGAGCCTGCAAGCGTTCCTCTCCTCCAGATTCCGCGTGAACCCCTAGGGACGCGGTTTCAGCTGGATGCGCTGACCCAGCGTATCGGTGATCTCATTCGTTGGGCCACCCAAGACGGGAGGGCGCGGGTCTACCACCTGCGCAAGCGCCGCCTGCAGCTCAGACATCTGCACCTACGAGCGCTGGGCACACCTCGCACGCTCGATCTAGCCCGCGTACTTCGCATCAGTGGACACGCGTCGATCAGTACGTCGATCGCTTCATACCTCGGCGACCCGCTTGTCTACCTGGCTGAGCCACGTGAACTGGGGACTGAGCTCAGCCTCCGGGAGGCTGCCGCCGTCGCCGGTCGCTCAGTCGCCGGCGTGCATGCCCGATGGGTGCGGAAGCTCGAGGGTGCTGACAGTTGGGCGGGGGCGGAAGGGAGGCGCGGGTTGATGTCGCTCAGCCAAATCGAACCCACATCATGGCCCGCGGTGGATCTTCCACCTCCGCCCCGCCTCACCAGCCTAGACGGAGAGCTGGACTGGCGCAGTGTTGGTTGGGCCCTTGAGTCGTTCGCGGCTGGTGAGGTGGATGACTTCGCCTCGCCAACGCGCTGGATGAGCCCGGGGCAGTGGCGCCAGATTCTGTCAGCCGCGAAGGAACTTGAGCTTCGGGTCGGGCGTCGCTTCCGGGTCGGGCAGGACACGCTGTGTCCGCCCCGCGCTTCTTCAGTTTGGCGGCGTCTGGAGCAACGGATCGAAGCACGCGACGATGGTCTGCTGCGTATCGCCAGGGAATGGGCCCGTCGAGCGCTCTACCGTCGCAGCGGTACGGCGATCCTGCTGGTCGACGAGGAGGCTATTGAGGCATTGACGCGTCTGGCCCAAGAGCTGGACCTGCGTGTCGAGGTGGAAGAGGAAGGCCCTCCCTGCCACCTCTCCCTGCGCGGTCGCGATGGTCAGACAGCCTACGGTCTAGCCAATGCGGTGCGCTGGGCGCTTGCGGTCGCGTGGGTTTCGCACGCGGTGTCGTGCGATGTGTGCGTGGGCGAGCTTCCTTGATTCGCTGAAAGGCCGTGGATGTCCGCTACAGGGGGCGGGTCGATCGATAGCTCGCGCCACGATGCCGTCGGGCGCGCCTTGGACGCTTCTCGTCCTGGCGCCGAGGGCTTTCTTCCAGATATCTCCCCGATTTCGGGGGGGTATCCGTAAGTGGGGCGCAAATCCGTGCTGTTGAATAGGTGTCGCCTCCCGCGCTTGTGCGAGGAGCGTTCGTCAAGGAGCCAACCCAATGAGCAGCAAGAAGCGCAACCTCCGCAGTACTCAAGTTCCCGCAGAAAAGACCGCCCCCCTTGTGCCCCACTCGGAAGAACCAGGCGCCGGGTGGATCGAAGTCGTCATTCGATCCGAGAGCATTCGGATGGTGGGCAACGTGGCCCTCGAGGAATCTCCTGCCTTGCTAGGCAATACGCAGGACTTCGCAGCCAAGTTTCCCCGGATCTTCGCCGGGCGCTGGGTGTGCGGCAAGATCCTGGGTCTGCAGCACTGCTATGCCTTCGAGATGACGCCCCATTGCTCGGATGGAATCGAAGTCGATCTGAATCAGATCGTCTCTGATGCCCGTAGGCTGCTGGACAGGTCCATCCAGAAGCTGGAAGAGCTCGCCAGGCGGGGCACGGTGGCGTCGCTGCGCAAGCTCGATATCTCCAACGCAGAGTTCGAAGTGCTGAAGTGTCTCCGCGATATCGAGGCGAACGGAGGCAAAGTCGAGCTTTCCGTCGTGATCAAGCCCCCGCAGGAGCTTGCGGCAACCGACGCAACGGCACCCCTTCCGTCGCAACTCGTCGAAGGCTCAACGTCCCCGCTTGAGGTCTCGTCTGTTCAGATGCCTATCAAGGGGCCAACCGGCGAAGCGTTCTTGGCCATTGCAAGGGAGGAGCGACCCGCAGCGCGTGTGGTCGGACATGTGATCGGTATTGAGGACCTGCCGGATGCAAGGGTTGCCATCACCGTCAATGGGGGCAAACCTATGCCCGCTCCCGATCTCAATCGCGACACTGCCATCGAGCTCTACCGCGCCAACGCGGAAGTGCAGGGATTGCTCACGCCGATGGGTGCAGAGATGGTTCTGACCAAGCTCACGTGGCAGGCGCGGTTGCCCTTGGAGTCGGCGCCTATGTGATGCCGGCTGGGAGGCCGCGCGCAACGTGTGCAGTTGAGCTCTGGGCGGACGCATCGTCCGGCCTTCCTCTCCCATGCGTATCGGACGTCAGACCCGCTCCCAGTGCGAGCCGGTTGATCAGGGATCGTGGCGCAGACTCCTGGAGAATTGGGCGGGGCTGGCTTGAGGCTCAGGCAGGATCATCAAGGATGGGAGCTTCGTCCTCGGGCTCTGTTGGCCATGCAAGGCGCGTAGCCTCCGTAAGGGGGCCATGTTCGAGATCCTGCAGCCATGCCGGATCGAAGCGGGCATCGACTGAGCTGTCCGTCTGCTGCGGTGACGACAGACGGCGGCTGGTGCCTGCAACGAGCTCGACCGTAGGAAAGTGCCGAGCGATGGAGACCGCGCGCTGCCTCACTTCAAGAGGAAGACGTTGATCACGGGCAATCTCGATCAGGAATCCGCCTGCCCAAACAAGTGCGCGACTACGCTCGTTCGGCGTGCTCATGGTCTATGTCCTTCTGGCGCTGGTTGAGGAGGGCGAAGCCTGATCCGCGTCGTGCTCACCGGATGAGACGCATCAGAAGACATCCATAGTCCGGCGCTCCGCCTCGCAGCTGAGCTGGTCGAGTGCCCTGACCACCTTGCCGATTGCCAGTGGGTAGGGCGTGTCGCGTGGCGCACGCGGCCCGCCCAGGAGCTCCTGCATTTTCAGTCCGAGGTCTGGCGAGAAGGCAATCAGCTCAGCCAGCAGCGGCGCCAGCAGTCTCAATCCGGCCTGTTCGTGGTGTACA
Source organism: uncultured Aquimonas sp. (assembly GCF_937888285.1). Taxonomy (GTDB): domain Bacteria; phylum Pseudomonadota; class Gammaproteobacteria; order Xanthomonadales; family Xanthomonadaceae; genus Aquimonas. The sequence continues at coordinate 138,923 of NZ_CALART010000008.1, read as the reverse complement.
TGCATGCGCTGCGAGCCGTTGGCCCCCTGGATCTTTCCGTAGTCGTGAAGCAAGGCAAACGCGATGCCCAGCTCACGATCATCAGGAGGCAGTCCGTGGGAGCTCGCCAGCATCGTCGCAACCTCCAGAGAGTGCTTGGCCAGGCCCCCGGGATAGCTGTGGTGATGGCCCCGGGAGGCTGGCACGCGCCAGAAGAATTCGCGCGCCAGAGGTTGCAGCAGGGCGTCACTCACGAACCTGCGCAACTCCATGATCTGCAGGCCGTCCACCAGTGCGGTGGTCTGCTCCACCACGCCGCGCAGGGGGCACATCTGTTCCCCCACGACCTTGCTCAGGGGCATCAGGTTATCCCGCTGGAAAGCCACGAGCAGGTGCTCCACTTCGTCGCGCTGGATGGGCAAGGTGACTGCGGTCCCCTTGATCACCTCAGGCCCCTTGGGGGCATTCAGGGGCAGCCAGGTCCACGCGGTGAGGGTGCCGTTCGCGCCATGGATGCGCCAGCGGCGGCCCGAGGCATGGAGCTCGCGGGATTCAGGCTCGATGCTGCAGTCGAAACGATGGGTGGTCGGCGGATCAAGCGTGGTGTCGAACATGGGTTCCTCCATGAATCCATCAGTCCTGATGAGGGATCAGCGCCATTACGGCGGCAAGTTGCTCGGGCGTGAGCGACTGCAGGGCGCGCAGGGCGGATGTGAGATCAGCCGTCGCCGCGCTCGCGATCGCTACAACCGTCGGCTCCGCCGTGGCGCTTTTTAGGGGCGGCTTCGGGTCGAGCCGTGCGTGCATCAGTCCCGCGAAGGCCATCCCGTCGTTCCGCGTGAGGTTCGGCACAAAGCGCGAGTACACCCGGAACAGCATCTCCGTCGTCGAGTGGCCTAGGATGCTCGCGACCCACTCCGGGTTTTCGCCGGCGGCCAGCATCAAGGTCGCTGCGGTGTGGCGCATGTGGTACGGCGGTCTGACCTTCAGGCCGAGGTTGCGGAGCAGCGGGTACCAGATGCGGTTGGTGAAGTTCACCGCGTCGATCGGGTTGCCCTGCCGGCTGTGGAAGACCCATTCGCAGCCCGGCACCGCATGGGCCTTCTGCTTGAGAAAGGCCTCGCGCACCTGGGCCACCATCGGCACCGTCCGGATCGACGACTGCGTTTTAGGCTCGCCGTCGCCCTCGCGGGAATGCGTGCGCACCACCTGGAAGCAGTCTTGCTCGAAGTCCACGTCCTGCCACTGCAGGCCATCGGCCTCGCCAGTGCGCAGCCCGGTGAGGAGCCGCACCGTCAGGTAGGGTCGATAGTCTTCCCGTACCCGGGCCATCAGCAGCTGCACCTCCTCCAGCGTGAAGGGCATCACCTCGGTCCGCTTCTGCTTCAGCGGCTTGAGCGTGCGAGCGGCGGAGGTGAGGCCGTGGCGATCGCAGCCCTCGTTGAGGATCGACTTGGCGAGCATCATCAGCTTGTTGATGCGCTTGGCTGAGATCGTCAGGCCGCCACGCCCACTGCGCTTCGAGATCTGGGCCTGGAACCCCAGCAGTTCGCCGCGACCGATCTTGTCCAGCGGCAGATCCCCAAGCGCCGGCAACAGGATGCGGTCCAGCGTGGTGCGCACGTAGGCCGCATACCGACTGCGCCACCGCGGCGAGCTTTCCGTCACCCACACTTCCGAGAACTCGCTGAAGGTGGGGGCAGCTGGCTTGGCTCCGACCGCGTCGTCGAAGTCGTCCCCCGCGGACAGGCGCTTCGCGCGCGGGCTGTTCGGAAAGAAGCGCGCGTAGTCGAAGCTGCCCTTGGTGATCTCCCGCTCCACACGCTTGGCCAGCGCCTCGACCACACGCCGGTTGCTGGGCGTATCCGAAAGCGCGGTCTGCTCGCGGCAGCGTACCCCCTGGAACTGGAAGTCCAGGTACAGGGTGCCAGTCTCCGGCCGTACCCGGACCTTAGCCATGGGCGACGCCGCCGTTGGCCATCGGGATGATCGGGCCGCGCCCCATCGAGAAGTGGGCGATGTCGCGCTCGATGGTCTCGCGGATAAAAAGCAGCTTGCGGCCGCCGAAGGGGCGGATGTAGTGCACGCCCTCAAGCAGCACGCTGTCCTTGAGCCGATCGCGGATCGTGCGGACGTCGTAGTGGATCAGGCTAGCCAGCTGCTCTGTGGTCAGGTAGGTTTGCACGCGGCGACTCCTTTCGTTGGTAGACGACAGGTGTCGCGGATACTCGACACCTGTTGCGCATTATGCGCGCCAGCCGTCGCTCGTCAATGTCAAATGTCGCGCATCGTCGACGTAATTTAGGGTTCGTTCAGGATGATCCGCTTCCGGCTCGCCGAGCTGATTGCCGACAAGTCGTTCAAGGAGAGGCGCTCGATCAGCATGATCGAGGTGTCCCAAGGCAGCGGCGTGCATCGAGCCACGCTGTCCAAGATGGTCAACCAGCCTGGTACCAACGTCGGCTCGGACGTCATCGACAAGCTCTGCGCGTACTTCGGGTGTCAGCCGGGTGATCTTATGCAGTATGTGGGGAAGTCGGACTGAAACTGCGACGTCTCCTCGCGTCCACATAGGAGAGACGAGCTCGATCGGGTTTGCGGCAGCGTAGGTCTTCGCCACCCAAAGGATTGGCAGAGGCGCCGTGGCATGCCGATCCGGCATAGGCTTGTCAGTCGGAGAGTTGGGCCCTTTGCTGACATTGGGCGTTTCGTACTGTGCTGAGCCACACACAGAAGGAGTAGTCGCCTGTGTGAACGACTCACCGTGCACCGCCGAGCGTAGCGCAAGGGTCTCCCACAACGTCCACGTCCAGAAGCGGCGATCGTTCACGCCGCCGCTCGCAGGGCATCGGTGGACTTCGCTCAGTGTGAGCCCAAACTGCCGCTGCAGCTCGTGCTCAACCGCTTATGCGGTGACTCGATGCCCCGCCTTCAGTGGATCCTTCTGAAGAGGGTCGCCGGCCATGGACTCGAGTCGAGGAAGGTTCGGCATGACTATGAGAATCGTGCGATCAAACCCCCGCGAACCGCCCCTGAGCAGCCAGCCCATCTTCTTCGTGTTCTTGCGGTTTACACGGTGGTCCCGGCCGGGTTGATCCTCCAGTCACCGAATGGTGAGCAGCAGCCGCTCGAGATCGTGCGCGGGTGCCGCCGGTCAACCTGTGCTCAGCGACGTCTTCGGTCCAAATCCGGCAAGCCGCACTTCGCCGGCGCGAGGCCAAGCCGCGCAGGCTGCAGGATATGAAGATCGCGGCCATTCACGTGGATGACCCCTTCCTCCTGAAGCACGGTGAAGCAGCGGCTGACGGTTTCGATGACCAGGCCCAGATAGCTGGCGATGTCCTGGCGGCTCATCGACAGTCGGAAGTGCTCGTGCGGCAGGCCGAGCCGCTGCCGCCGTTCGGCGAGCAGGTGCAGGAACACGCTCAGGCGCTCGAGGGCCTGTCTGCGGCCCAGCAGCTCCAGGTGATCTTGGTCGCGTCCCATGCTTCTGCCCAGCACACGAAAGAACCCTTGGCTTGCCGGAAGCGTGCTGCGGGCTCCGGTTCGCAAACGCTGCGAGTTGATCTCGCAGATCTCGGTGTCCTCCAGAGCGATGGCGGTCACGCGGTGGATGTCGTGACCGAGCGCGTCCATGCCCAGGATCTCGCCGGGGAAGTGGAAGACCATGACCTGGTCGTTACCGTCCTCGTCCGAGGCCACTGACTTCAGCGAGCCGCTGGCCACGAGGAACAGATTCACCAGCGGTGTGGCGACGTGGAACAAAGCCTGTCCTGCCTCAAGAAAGCGATGTCGGCCGTGGGCTTCCCTCAGGGCTTCGCTGGCGGGCGTGTTCCAGAGTTGAGCGCCGCCTGCGAGGGGAGAAAGCTGGCGCAGCAGCAGCGAGTTGCAGTCTGTGTGGACGTTCTGAGCCATGGTTTGCAAGGCCTTGGGGGCAGAAGCCAGAAGACTACACAGGCGGCTCGGTTTCGCCCAGCTTGATCCAGATCAGCGACGCCTGATGAAGCGTGCCGGCCCAATGCCAGCATGCATACCCTCCACCTCGACCTGCGAGATCTGCCGCCGCCACTGCCCATGCAGCGGGTTCTGGAGGCGCTGGCAGGGCCGCTTCCGCGAGGGCGGTTGACAGCGCACACCCCGTGCTGGCCGGCTCCCCTGATCGACCGCTTGCGGTCGGAGGGCTACGCGGTCGAGGGGCGCGTCGAGCCGGACGGTTCGGCCTGGATCGCGATCCATGTGCCTGCGGCCGCGTGAGTCGACTCGCGCCGGCGCAGGCGCCGCCGCCAGCCCTGCCTGCAGCCTTCCTTTTCGCGGCCCTGGGCTGGGGCGCAGGGGCCGGCTTCGCCCTGGCAGTGACCGACCCCGGCGCACTCTCCACGCGCTGGTCGCCGGCCCTGCTGGCGCTGACCCACGCCTTCACGCTGGGCCTGCTCGGCAATGCCCTGGTCGGTGGTCTGCTGCAGTTCCTGCCTGCGGCAGCGGGAGGCGGACGCGTGGGCAGGACCTGGGGCCTAGCCGTCGGAGCCGCGCTCAACCTCGGGACCGGCCTGTTGCTGCTGCATTTTCACGGCGTGTCGCCGGTCTGGCCCGCCGCGGCCTTGTTGGGTCCCGGCCTGTCGACAGCCGTCCTGGGCCTGTGGGGCGCGGTCGCCACCGTGCAGCCGCCCGCCCTGCGCTCCGGGCTGCGAGTGAGCCTGCTTGGGCTTGTGCTGACCCTCGGCCTGGGCCTCTGGCTGCTCGCTGCACGCGCCGGCTTCATCGGGGGGGCGCGCCTGCTGCTGGTCGATCTACACGCAATGCTCGGTCTGTGGGTTTGGGTGTTTGGCGTGCTGCTATGCGTCTGCAGCCTTGCCGTGCCGATGCTGCAGGGCTTGGCGCGCTGGTCACCGCACGCCCTGCCGCGCCTGCTGGCGGTGAACCTCTGCTGCTTGCTGCTGGCAATTGCGCTGCGCACTTCGAACCTGCCGCTGGCTTCGGCTGCGCTGGCACTGCCGGTGGTGCTGACGGCTGCGCTGTATCTCTGGCATCTCCTTCATTCGCCTTGGCGTCGCAATCTGCCGCTGCGGGCCTTCTTCTGTCTGGCAACCATCGTGCTGATTCCGGCAGCGGTCAGCCTGATCCAAACGGAGCCGCCGCTGGGACTTCTCATCTGGGGGCTTGCCGGGCTAGCGCTACTGGTCTTCGCGATGGCCATCGAGATTCTCGCTTTCCTGGCCTGGTCTGCTCTGCAGCGACACATCGGCCGCGGACGCCGTCTGCCGGGCGTGCACCAGCTGCAGAGCGATCGCTGCAAATGGCTGGCATTCGGGCTCGCGAGCTTGGCCCTTCTGCTGCTCGGGCTGGGCTTTGGGCCCGTGGAGTCGCTGCGCACGTTTGGAGCCGCCCTGTTCGGAGCGGTGCACCTGCTTGGCATCGCCATGGCGATGGCAGGCTTCCTGCGAGCCAGGGCCTTTGCGCGCTCCGGCTGAACTGGCGGTGCGCTGATGCGCCTGAAAGAGTCGACCACCGGAGCTGACCCATGCACACGCCCAAACCTCCACTCGTATACAGCTGCTCCGGCTGTTCCAGCGCGGCGCAGATGGCAAATCATCTGGCGCTGCGTCTCGATCGCTGCGGTGCGGCGGAGATGTCCTGCATCGCCGGGGTGGGTGGTGGGGTAGAGGGGCTGGTCAAGACCGCGCGCAGCGGTCGCCGGATCCTCGCTCTCGACGGCTGCCTGCTGCACTGCGTGTCGGCGTGCCTGGCGCAGGCCGGGGTCCGGCCCGACTTGCACCTCACGCTGTCCGACTATGGCGTGAAGAAGCGCAAGCATGCCGACTTTGATCCAGCGGAAGCCGAGCGCGTTTTCGACGAAGCGGTTCAGCCTGCCGTGGCCCGACTGCAGCAGTGCGTCGTAAGCCCCCTAGACGAGGCACGAGCATCAGAAGATGACTGAGCCGAGGGTGCTGTCGTTGTCCGCGCTGCGTCTTGGCCTGGATGCAGTCGACGATGCTTTGGTGGTGCTCACCGCGGTTCGCGGCAGCCTCGCGACGCAGGTCGGGCGGGTCAAGCAACTGCGCGAGCTGCCTTTGCGAGATCCCGCGCGTGAGCGCGCGGTACAGCAGCGCGCGCATCGGCTCGGGCGTCATCTCGGCCTGGCACCGACGACGGTCGAGCGGATGATCCAGCTGCTGATCGAAGACGCCTGTCGTCGCCAAAATATCCCCGCGGCTGATCTGGATCAGGGCATCGGACTTGACCCCGGGCGCACTCTGGCGACCCTGCGCCAGCCGTCGAGCACGCCACGCATGTCCGCGCCCGCCCCGCAGTCCCTGCTGCGCCTTCTTCCTCCCCCACGGACCTGGGCGCCCCTGCTGCGCTGGCTGCCCCCCTCGACGCTGGCGCAGGCCTTTCAGCGCGCTGCAACGCAGGTCCTGGCTCCTGTTCTGGCGCGCGGTGATCTCGCCGCATTGGACGGACGGGTATTGGCGATCGAACTCAGCGATCTCGAACTGGGTTTCGTGGTGCGCGTCCGGGCCGCCAGTCTCCGCATAGACCCCCTTTGCGCGAACGACGCGATCGAAGCGCGGGTGCGCGGCAGCCTGACCGACCTGCTGCTGCTGGCGAGTCGACTGGAGGACGCCGACACCCTGTTCTTCCAGCGCCGACTGAGCGTGAGCGGCGACACCGAGTTGGGCCTGCTGGCGCGCAATCTGCTCGATCAGCTCGACTGGAGCCAGATCCCCCTGCCGCTGCGGATTGCGATGAACCGCGCGGCGAAGCTCGCGGAAAGTGCGAGGCGCGCGTGGCGGCAGGCACAGGTGTCACCCGTGCCTGCAGTTCGTACCTGAACAATGCGTCGAGGCTGGCGCCTGACGCGCGATCTTCAGGGGGCGATCCGTACGCCGCCGGGTATCACACGTCGAACAGCGGCGCACCTCGCACGACGCAGGCGGACATGACGGGCGGAGCGGCCGCCACGGCGCGCTGCAGGCGATCACGCTCGTCGGACAGGACACACAGTGCGCTCGCGCAGGCTGACGAGGGCTCAAGCATCTGCAGCCGCAAGAGTGCGCTGTGTGCGGTGTCAATAAGCTCCAGCGCGTCGTTCATGTGTTCGTGGCTCCGCTTGTTGATGTCCACGGCTGCTCTCCCTCGGCTCCAGCTCGGCAAAAAAATCGGCCCGGCCCCACAAGGAACCGGGCCAAGGGACGGCTGAGGATGCCGTCCATGAAACCCCCTCGATCGCAGGGACCTCAAGCAATCCAGTCGACAGCTCGCGCAGGGCCGGGCACGAGGGCAGGACCCTCGACTGGCCGTCATGCGCGTGGACGCCAGTCGCGGTCCAACACTGGCTGGCCCCATGGCGTTCAGCCCAGTGCCCGCATGCCGGGCTCGCCGTGCCAGTAGCCGGCGGTGCAGCCGGCCGATCGGCTCGCAACGCTGCCGCGGTCGGAAAGATGCAGCCGGAAGCGGTGCACGACCGCGCCCATGTCCTGGGCCTGCGGCGACAAGCGCAACAGCCCGATCCCGCTGGCTTCGAGTTCGGCCCGCTCCGGCAGCAGATCGCAGATCTCCGCGCCCTGCACCTGCACGCCATTGAGGGTCAGGAAGGGCTGGCCTTCGCGGGTGTCCAGCGGCAGCCCATCGGGATAGTCGATGCAGCGGAAGCCGCACTGGTCCTTGGCAAGATCGAGCGCGCGCGCAGTGAAGCAGCGCGCCGACCACGACAGCGGCAGCCGGCCCCAGGCGTGCATCTCCAGCTCGGGCAGGGCATGCGCCTGCTCTGCGGCGGCAGCGCGCAGCTCGGCCAGCAGCGCGCGATTGAACTCGACATTGAGCACGAGTCTGAACAATCCGTCGTTCTGCAGCAGCCGCAGGCTGTCGAGGTTGTAGACATTGAGGCTGGGCCCACCGACGAAGGGCAGATCGCGCTTGCGGCAGATCTGCACCGCCGACATGTCGTTGGCCTCGATCCGGAAGTGCCCCTGCGCGGCCAGGTATTCCAGCGCGCCCAGTTCGGACTCGGCCTCGATCAGCGCGAGGGATGAAAGGACGACCTCGCGGCCGGCCGCCTGCTGCACTTCCGCGAGCGCGAGCCAGTCGCGTGGACGCAGTTCGCGGCGCTTGCTGCACACGGTTTCACCCAGATAGACCACGTCCAGTGGCCAGTCCAGGCTGGCTTCGTAGAAGGCCAGCACCTTGCTGCGCGGCCAGAAGTACTGCGGAGGGCCAAGGCTCAGTCGCATGTCGGTCAGTGCCAGCTGCGGTGGTAGGGGCCGAGCGTGGTCTGCTGGCCTTCGGCATGGGCCGCCAGGGCGGTGTCCCATTCGGACTTCTGCTGCCAGCCTGCAGGATCGACGCGCAGCCGATCGATGGCCTCGCGCCAGACCCGGGTCACTGCCGAGACATAGGCGCGACCGCGCTGGCGGCCCTCGATCTTCAGCGCCACCACGCCGGCCTGCGCCAGCCGCGGCAACAGCGACAGTGTATTGAGGCTGGTCGGCTCCTCCAGCGCATGGAAGACCTCGCCGCCGACTTCGAAGCGGCCCTTGCAGACCGTCGGATAGCCCGCGGCCTCGCCCTCTGCGTACTCGTCGAGCAGCACCTGGTTGAGGCGCACGCTGCGGCGGCCGTCGGCGTGGTCCTGCCAGCGCACGAAGCTGGCCGGCGAGCACACGCCGTGGCGATTGGGCGACTGTCCCGTGACATAGCTGGAGAGCTGGCAGCGGCCCTCGACCATGATGCAGAGGCTGCCGAAGGCGAACACCTCCAGCGGCACCGGCGAGCGCTCGCAGACGCGCTCGACCTGCTGCACCGACAGCACCCGCGGCAGTACCGCGCGGCGGATGCCGAAGTGTTCGTGGTACCAGCGCAGTGCCGCCTGGGTGGTCGCCGAGCCCTGCACCGACAGGTGTCGATCCAGCTTCGGATGGGCGCGCGTGGCGTAGTCGAGCAGGCCGGCATCGGCGGCGATGATGGCGTCAGCGCCCAGCTCGGCCGCGCGATCGACTGCCGCCTGCCAGTGGCCCATGCCTGCGGCGCTGGGGTAGGTGTTGAGCGCGATGTAGACCTTGCGGCCACGCCCGTGCGCATAGGCGACGCCAGCGCGCAGGTCTTCCTCGCTGAAGTTCAGGCCCGGGAACGCGCGCGCATTGGTCTGGTCGCGAAAGCCCAGATAGACGGCATCGGCGCCGGCGTCGACCGCGGCGGTGAGACCGGACAGGTTGCCGGCAGGGCAGACGAGCAGCATGGGCGGGCTTCCGGCGAGGGAGGCCGCATGCTGCTGCGCTGGCCTGAAGTCGCGCCCTGATCTGGATCAGCTGCGGGGCACTCGATGCCGGAGCGCTGCCTTGACCAATGTCAGCGCCTCGCTCGCCAGCGAGTGCCAGGCTGTCGCCGGTTCCCTTGAGCCGAGGCAGAAGAAAACATGAGCGAGTCCTTCCCTGAACTGTTGGCCGATCTCAACCGCCAGATCAGCGCGCTGCGCGCAGAGGCGCCCAAGGCCATGCAGGCCTTCTCCGGTCTTGCCCGTGCCGCACTCGAGCCCGGCGCGCTCGACACCCGCACCAAAGAGCTGCTGGCGATCGCCATTGCCATCGCAGTGCGCTGCGATGGCTGTATCGGCTTCCACGTCAAGGCCGCGCTGGCCGCCGGCGCCAGCAAGGAGGAGATCGTCGAAACGATCGGTCTTGCGATCTACATGGGTGCCGGCCCTTCGATGATCTATGGCGCCGAGACCTTGCGCGCACTCAAGGAGTTGGGCGGCGAGGACTGATGGCTGCAGGTCCCTCGCGACTGGCTGTCATCGCGAGCACCAGCAGTCTGCTTGATCTGTGTCATTTGCGAATGCGTCGCATTAGAGGAAGGTGGGACATCGCCCCTTGAGGCCTGCTCCGAGCCTGCCATGTCAACGCATCCTTGTGCCCCGAAACACCTCCTGCACCCGCTGGCGCGTGCCCTTTCTGTGCTGCTGCCGCTCGGTCTCAGTGTTTCGCCCATGACCTGGGCGGGGGCCGACATCGGCCGCTGCGATGCCAGCGAGGCTCGCTGCCTCGACACCATCGTGGTCAGCGCCAAGGGTTATGCCGATGCTGACCTCGGCACGCCGGTGGCGGTGGTGGTGGCGGGGCGGGAGGCGATCGCTGGCAACGGCCACCGGAATCTGGGCGAACTTCTGCGCGGGCGCGCTGGGCTCGCCGTCAACGCCGACAGTGCGCAGGGGCAGAACCCGGTGCTGCGTGGCCTCAAGAAGGAGAGCATCGTGCTGCTCTCCGACGGCATGCGTTTGAACTCCGCGCAGCCGGCTGGAGCGATCGCCTCGTTCCTCGGTCTGGGCCTGGCCGAGCGGGTGGAGGTCATCAAGGGCCCGGCTTCGGTGCTGTACGGCAGCGGTGCGCTGGGCGGCGTGGTCAATGTGCTGAGTCCGCAGGCAGGCTTTGTTGAAGCGCCCGAACTTGAGTTCGGCGTCCAGGCCGACAGCGCGGCACGCGGTTGGGGCGGCTCCGGCCTTGTCCGCTGGAACGACGACGACACGGCATTGCTGTTTGGTGGCGCCGCGCTCGATCAGGACGACTACCGCGCGCCGCGCGGCCGCGTCGCCGATACCGGCTACCGCAGCCAGGCCTTGATCGGCCAGTTCCGCCAGCGCTTTGCCGAAGCGCTGGAGACGCGCTTCTCGCTGCAGGCGCAGCGCGATGTCAACGTGGCCTATCCCGGCTCGACCAAACCGCATCCGCACCCGCAGGTCGCCAGCACCACGGTCTACTCGCCCGAGCAGGAGCGCCGACTGGCCGAGTTCGGTTTGAGCGCCAGCGCGGCTGCAGACGATGGCTGGAACTGGGACCTGCGCCTGTACCAGCAGGACATGCAGCGGCAGATCTTCGGCCGTATCAATGGCCCCTTGGCCGCCGCGGCGCCGCGCGACCTCAGCCAGACTCGGGTCAGCTTCGATACCTGGGGCGGCGACCTGCGCTTCGACCGTTGGCTCAACCCTGAACATCGCCTGCTGCTCGGCCTGCAGCACTGGCAGATGGAAGCAAGCCCGCAGCGGCTGATCGCCGCGCCGCCCAGCTTCGCCCTGCAGCCGAATCCGCCCTTCGTTGACGGCCGCATCGAGTCGAGCGGCCTGTTCGTACAGGACGACTGGCAGGGCGAGCGCCTGCATTTGTTGACGGGTCTGCGCTGGGACCGGGTCGAAGGCCGCGCCGCGGCCGTCGCCGGCGCCGCTCCGGGGCAGTCGCTGGCGCGCGCCGACAGCGCATTCTCGGGCAGCGTGGGCGCGGTGCTGCCGCTGCATCCGGCACTGCACCCCTATGCGAGCCTGTCGCGCGGCTTCCGCGCCGGCGAGATGCGCGAGCGCTTCGAGGCCTCGCCGCGCACCGACGGCTACTACTATCTTGGCAACCCGCAGATCCGGCCCGAGTTCTCGACCCAGATCGAGCTCGGTGCCAAGGGCGAACACGTCGGCACCGAGTACCGGCTGGCGCTGTACCGCAATCGCATCAGCGACTACATCACCGGGGTCGATGTCTCGGGCGCACCCGGCAGCAACGGCTGTCCGCCGGCCCAGGCCAATGCCTGCAAGCAGACGGTGAACCTGGGGCAGGTGCGCATCGAAGGCGTCGAGCTCAGCCTGCGCCGTCAGCTCCAGCCCGGTCATTGGTTGAGTCTGGAAGCCAGCATGCTGCGGGGCGAGAACCGCGACCTCGACGAGCCGCTGTTCCAGATGCCGGCCGACGAGCTGAGTGTCGGCTGGGACGGGCGTCTGGGGACGCTGTTCGGCGGTCGTCTCGACGGCGAGCTGCTGCTGCGTGCGGTGCGTGCGCAGGAGCGCGTAGCGCGGCAGTTCTCGCGAGGCACCGAGAACCCGACGGCCGGTTTTGCCACGGCCGATGCCGGCCTGTCCTGGCAGCGCGGACCGCATCGACTGCGCCTGCTGCTGCGCAACCTCGCCGATCGCGAGTACCACGAACACCTCACCGAAGGCCTGAGCGGCGCCGAACCGCCCGCGCCGGGGCGCAGCCTGCAGCTCAGCTGGCTGGCCCGCTTCTGATCCCCTCACCGGAGTGCATGCCATGGATCGCCGCCGCTTCCTGATGGCCAGCTCGACCGCGCTGGGCGGGCTGATGTTGACGCCGCACCTGCGCGCCGCCGGCCGACGCCCCCTGCTGCGTCTGGCCGGGCCCTGGGCATCGGTGTCCTATCCCTTGGCCTGGATGTCGGCGCGGCCCGGCTTCGCGGCCTTGGCCGAGCGCATCGAGTTCGTCGCCTGGCGCAGCCCAGACGAGCTGCGGCTGATTGCGCTCGAAGGCCGTGCGGACTTCGTCGCCCTGCCGAGCAACGTCGCCGCCAACCTGTACAACCGCGGGGTGACCCTGCGCCTGCAGTGCATCAGTGCCTGGGGCCTGCTGTACCTGGTCTCGCGACAGCCGCGGATCACGCGCCTCTCTGAGCTCGGTGAGGCGGAGCTTGGCCTGCCCTTCCGCGGCGACATGCCCGAGATCGTGCTGAGCCAGCTGGCGCAGGCGCAAGGGCTGGATCCGCGTCGCGACCTGCGCCTGAGCTATCTGGCCTCACCACTCGACGCGGTGCAGATGCTGCTGACACGGCGCCTGGATCACGCGCTGCTGTCCGAGCCGGTGGCCTCGATGGCGCTGGCGCGCAGCCGAAGCGGCGCGCTCTCGCTGATCGCTCCCGAGCTGCACCGTGCATTGGACCTGCAGCAGGCCTGGGCGGATGCTGGGCTCGGTCCCGCGCGCCTGCCCCAGGCCGGCATCGCCGCGCTTGGCGCTGCCGCCGGGGACAGCGCGCTGTGCGCCGCCTTTGCGGAGGCGCACGCGCGCGCGCTAGACGAGTGCCTGGCGGCCCCCGAGGACTGTGGTGCCCTGATCGCCGAACTCAGCAAGCGCCTGGACGCCGCAGCGGTCGCCGAGTCGTTGCCCCACAGCCGGCTGCAGGCGATGCCCGCTGCCGAGGCGCGCCCCGAGCTGGAGGCCTTCTTCCGCCGTTTGCTGGCGCAGCAGCCCGGCCTGCTGGGTGGGCGCCTGCCCGACGCCCGCTTCTACGCGGCCTGAGCATGACCCTGCGACTGCTGAGAGCCTGGATCGACTGGCTGTGGAGCGGCTGGAGCGCCGCCGCGGGTCTGGTGCTGCTGCTGGCCGCCTGGCAGTTGGCAGCCGAAGCACTTGGCCCCTTGCTGCTGCCCGCGCCACTGCAGGCCTTCGCGCGCCTGTTCGAGCTGGCGGCCAGCGGAGCGCTGAGGCCGGAATTCTTTGCCACCGCACGACGGGCGCTGCTGGGTTTCGCCTGTGCCCTGGGTGTTGGCAGTGCGCTGGGCGTGATCGCGGGCCTCAGCCCAGCGGGCGCCCTGCTCGCGCGGCCGCTGGTGACCGTGCTGCTGGGCATGCCACCGATCGCCTGGCTGGTGCTGGCCCTGCTGTGGCTGGGCAGCGGCGATGGCACACCGGTCTTCACCGTGGCTGCAGCGGCCCTGCCGGTGGTGTTCGGCGCCGCCCTGCAGGGTGTGCGCACGCTCGACGCGCCCCTGTCCGACATGGCCCGTGCTTTCGGACTGCCCTGGCACCTGCGGGTGCGCGAAGTCGGTCTGCCGCATCTGCTGTCCTGGCTGTTTCCGGCGGCGATCACCGCGCTGGGTACCAGCTGGAAGGTGGCGGTGATGGCCGAGCTCCTGGCCAGCAGCGACGGCATCGGCGCAGCACTGGCGAACGCTCGCTCCCAACTCGACACCGAAGCAGCGCTGGCCTGGGTGCTGTGCGTGCTGCTTGCCCTGCTGCTGCTGGAGTACGCCGTGCTGGAGCCAATCAAGCGTGAGTTCGAACGCTGGCGCGAGGCGGCGCGATGAGTCTTCTCGATGTCCGCGGATTCGGTCATCGCTACGGCGCGCGCCGGGCGCTGTGGCCGCTTGATTTCACGCTGTCGGCGGGCGAGTCGATCGCCGTGCTGGGGCCGTCGGGCTGCGGCAAATCGACGCTGCTGCAGGCAGTGGCGGGCCTGCTCGAAACCAACGAGGGCCGCATCGAGCGGTGCTGGCAGCGCCTTGGCGCCATGTTCCAGCAGCCGCGTCTGCTGCCCTGGCGCAGTGCTCTGGACAACATCGCGCTCGGACTGCAGGCCCAGGGTCTGAGCCGCGCCGCGCGGGCGGCAGCGGCACTCGAGATGGGCCTCCGGCTGGGCTTGTCGCAGGCCGACCTGAAGCTGTACCCCGCCGCCCACTCGGGCGGCATGCAGAGTCGCGTGGCCCTGGCGCGTGCGCTGGTGGTGCAGCCCGAGCTGCTGCTGTTGGACGAACCCTTTGCCGCCCTCGATATCGGCCTGCGCCACGAACTGGAGCACCTGCTGCTGGCGGAGTGCGCGAACCTGCGTTGTGGCTTGCTGATGATCACTCACAGCCCGCGCGAGGCTTTGCGTCTTGCGGATCGTCTGCTGGTGCTCGGCGGGCAGCCCGGCTACCTGCAGCTGCAATTCCAGCCGCAGGCTCCGGCCGCCGCGCGCAGCGAGGCCGAGGTACTGGCGCTGGAGGCGGCCCTGCTGGCCGAGCCTGCGTTTCGTGCCGCCTTCGGACTGCCCGCGCACGCGGCCGCCGCGTCTTCCTGTGCACACGCACAGATCGGTGGCGACGCCCGCAAGGGTGGCGAATGGGCCGGGTCCTTCCGCCTGCAGCGCTTCGCTGCTCCCGGTCCGGAGCGCAGCGAATGTTGAGCTCCCGCGCTTTGCCTTGCCCCGTTCGCGCCGCCCTCCTGCAGCTGCTCCGCTGGCCGCTCTGGCAGTGCGGCTTCCGTCCATTCTTCCTCGCCACCGCGATTTCGGCGTTGCTTCTGCTGCCGGCGTGGCTGGCGATGCTGGCGGGTGCGCTGCCGATGCCTGTCTTTCCCGGTGGCGCGGTGGCTTGGCATGCCCATGAGCTGCTGCTCGGCTTCGGGCTCGCCTCGGTGCTGGGCTTCGTCCTGACCGCGGTGCCGGAATTCACTGCGAGTGCCGACTTCGGTCGTCGGCAGACCGTATTCCTGTTCGCGCTGTGGCTGCTGGCGCGACTGGCGGTGCTGCTGCTGCCGGGGCTGGGCGCATGGCCGCTGGCATTGCTGCAGGGCACGCTGTGCCTGTGGCTGCTGGCGCTCATCACGCCCCCCATCTGGCGCGATCCCACGCGACGCCAGCGCGATCTGTGGGCCGCTCTTGCGGCGCTGTTGATCGCTGGCGCTGCGTTCAGCCTCGACCTGGCCCTGGGCGGTCTGCTGTTCGCCGATCCGCTGCAGGGCCTGCGGCTGCTGCTGCATCTCATGCTGCTGTTGATCGTGCTGACGCTGGCGCGGATCTCCATGCGCGTGGTCAACCGCCATCTGGAGGAGGCCGGCGCCGAGCCCGACTACCTCGCCCGCCCCCCGCGGCGACAGATAGCGGCGCTATTGATCGCGTTGCACGCAGCGGCGGTACTGGCAGAGCTGCCGATGGCTGCAGGCTGGCTGGCGCTCGGCGCGGGCGCGGCCTGCCTGGGCCTGCTCAGCGACTGGCCGCATACACGGGTGCTGCTGCGGCGCTGGGTGGCGATGCTGTACGGCCTGCCCTGGCTGCTGGGCCTTGGCTACCTTATGGAGGGCGCTGCGCGTCTTGGAGCGCCGATCGCGCCTAGCGCCGGCCTGCATCTGCATGCGCTGGGCGCGCTGGGGCTCGCCGTGTTCGCCGTGCTGTGCATTGCCGGTCGCACCCACGCGGGGTTCGTCCTTGATGAACGCCGCTGGCTGCCGTGGGCGGCCTTGCTGTTGCTGCTGGCGGCCGGGTTGCGGGCTTTGGCCGGCAGTTTCGGGTGGCCCCTGTTGCCGCTGTGGTGGAGCGCTGGCCTGCTGTGGTCCTTTGCTTATTTCTTGTGGCTGGTCCGGATTGGCTTCGATCTCGCACGACGTCGCAGTGATCGCGGTTGGGGGTGCGCCGGGCCGCAGTGAGCTGCACGGCGTGACCTGCGCACGGACTGCGCCGCGGCTCTGGTGACCGGAGGAGATCGCTGTGCCTGGCTGCCCGCGAATCGCGTGCGCCGCGCCTATGCCGTCCTGTGTCCGCTGCCGAGCCTCAGCAGGCGCTGCCCCAGCCCCAGCAGCGCGAGCAACCAGGCCGCGAGCGCTACCCAGATCATCAATCTCGATATCCATTCCAGCGGCGGGAACTCCGCGGCCAGACCGAGACGCGCGCTGGCTACCGCATACATGCCCAAGGGAAACACGAAGCTCCACAGCACCGGCTCGTAGCGCAGCGGTCGACGGTTGACGCCGTGCTTCCACAGCCCGAACAGGAACAGCAGCGGAATCCACCAGGTGGCCCAGGCCCACAGCATCAGGGTGACGCCGTCGATGAAGGGCCGCTGCGCCTTGAGGAAAGGCAGGACGGGATCAATGGCGATCAGCTGGGTGCCGGCATTGGCGCTGATGGCGGCAGCGCCCATCACCACCCACAGCAGCGGGCCGACATCGTCCGGCTTGAGCGCAAGGAAGAAGATGCGGTAGCAGAACAGGGTGACGAAGATGCCGTAGAACATCAGGCCCAGGCCCCACAGCATGTGCACCTCGACCTGCATGTAAGTGGCGTAGGCACCCAGGTGCGGCACCAGCGCGGTGCCCAGCAGTACCAGCGACTGGGTACCGACGATGGCGATCAGCCAACCGCCGTGCATGATGTTGACGTTGTTCTCGTGGCTCAGGAAGGTGAGCACGCTGAAGGCCAGATACAGCAGCAGGCACCAGGCGCCAAAGGCGAGGCCCCAGCAGGCCATCGCCAGTTCAACCTCGCCACGCGCCAGCA
This sequence comes from uncultured Aquimonas sp., assembly GCF_937888285.1. Classification (GTDB taxonomy): domain Bacteria; phylum Pseudomonadota; class Gammaproteobacteria; order Xanthomonadales; family Xanthomonadaceae; genus Aquimonas. Next base: position 122,156 of record NZ_CALART010000008.1, on the reverse strand, counting down.
GCATCTGCCCGACGAGACTGGTGGCCGCCACGAGGGTGAAGAAGCCGAAGACCATTTTCGGGTTCAGCAGATCGTCGCGAACGGCTCCGAAGTGGCGGATCGCGCGTGCCGCGCTCAGGCAGACCAGGATCATCCAGGCGGCCAGTCCGATCGCGAACAGTGCGTTTGCGAGGGACGCATGCCCCAACAGCCCAAAGCCCAGGCTGAGGATACCTGTAGCCATCACCAGGGCGAAGTTGCCGGGGTGCAGTCCGGCCAGACCCGGCCGCGGCAGAGGTGCGACGAACGCAGTGTCCATGCGTGCCGAATCAGGAAGCGGATGCGAAGACTAGCAGCGGCCCCGTTTGCTCGGCAGGTCTCGACGGCTGTGGGGAATGCCCCTACGTGGCCGATGTCGCCGACTTGATCCGCATCAGCGTGGGCCTTCCGGGCCGCGCGGAGTCTCTGCAGCGACTTTCCAGCGGATCGCCAGCCATGCGTCGCAACCTGCCCATTACGGATCGCGTGGTCGAGATCGCGCGGGATGCCATTCTCTCTTCCACCACGGATCCCAAGGGTCGGATCCTCGAAGTCAACGACGACTTCGTCCACTACTCGGGCTTCGAAAGGGCCGAGTTGATCGGTCAGGCCCACAACATCGTCCGCCATCCCGACATGCCGGAAGCGGTGTTCGACGACATGTGGAAGCAGCTCAAGGCCGGCCGCTGCTGGCGTGGCCTGGTCAAGAACCGCTGCAAGAATGGGGATGCCTACTGGGTCGAAGCCAATGTGTCGCCCAAGTTTGAAGGCGATCGACTCGTGGGCTACGTGTCGGTGCGACGGGCCGTCCCTGCCGGCATCAACCTGCGACAGATCGAGGCGCAGTTCGGCCAGGTAGCTCGCGGCGATGCGAGGGTGGAAGGCGGCCATATCCTGCCCCGTCGTTCTGTTCTTGGTTCACTCTGGCGGCGGCAAACGCGGTGGAGGCCCAAGCTTTTGACCCAGTTGCTCGTGGCCGGTATGCCAATCATGCTGCTGCTGGTGGTGCTGAGCGGCGACAGCGCGCGTCGCTTGTGGTCGTCTTACGTCGACGCTGGACGGGCCGCTGAGACCGTCAATCAGTGGGCATCGAGCCTCGATACTCTTCAGGCCCTGCAGAGAGAGCGCGGACGGAGTGCAGGGTACGCGACCGCCAAAGACGAGCCGGGCCTGGATGCAATGCGTGCCGCCCGGGAGGCTTTGGACGAGTCATGCCGGCGATCGTCGTGTCGCACGACCCAGGATGTGATGGGCCTGAGAGCTCAAGTCGATGCCGGCGTGCTTCAGGGGAGCGAGCTCCTTGCCGCCTACACTCGACTGGTGGACGCCGTACTTGAGCAAATCACCACTGAAGCGCTTGCTTTTCAGGAGGCGTCGGATCAGCGCTCGGCCCTGCGTCTGCTCGACAAGGCGCGTCTTCTGGAGGCCATCGCCCTCGAGCGCGGCACGCTCCAGCAAGTTCTCGCGGAAGGGCCGAGTGCGGCTGCGCAGCTAGACGCCAGGTCGGCTGTGCGCGATGCGGCCCGAATTACCGCGCGCGCTGCTCTCGATCGGCTGGCGCGCAGCGGCTTCGATGCGTTGATGGACACTGGTCTGCAGTCGACGCAGGAGTTTCGACAGGCGGCGGGACATGCTGCGGCGCCCGAACTGCGTGCACCAGCGTTCAGCGGCTACACCGCATGGATGGACCGCTTGGGCTCGTTGCTGAGCGAGGACGCGGACGCGTGGCAGAAGGAAGCTCGCCAGCGGGAGCGCCAGAGCTTTCTGCTTGCTTTGTTTTCGGGGTCTGCCATCGCAGCGGCTCTTGCACTCGCCACCGCGCTTGTCTGGCGCTTGCAGGCTCGTCTCTTGAAGGGGATCTCCGCTGTCGGGCAGGTGCTGCAAGGCGTTGCTGTCCGTGGGGACTTCCATACGCGTGTCGATCTTCCCGATCGCGGCGACGAGCTCTCCGACCTGTGCCGGCTGGCGGACCTCAGTTTGAATCAGGTCGAGCGGTCGCTGGCGGCAGTCAACGATGTAATGAATGGCGTCGCCGAGGGGGACATGGGGCGACGGATCACCGACAGCCTGAGTGGTGATCTCGATCTCCTGAAGCGCCGAACCAATGAAGCCGTTCAAGCGCTCGACTTCAACATGCGAGAACTCGCCGGGGTCATGCAGGGCTTGGCCGCAGGCGACCTCAAGGTGCGGCTCTCGGAGCGTGTGAGTGGAGAGCTGCGATCCCAAGTCAACGCGACGCTTTCTACGCTTGATGACAGCCTACACACAGTGGGAGCGCTGCTTTCAGATCTGGCTCAAGGGCGCTTTGGTGGCCGCGTTGAGCGACGCAGTGAGGGCGCTTTCGGCGCTATCGAGTCCGATGTCGACCGTGCCAGTCTTGCGCTGGCAGAGGCCGTACGCCGAATTTCGGCCGCGGCGGAAGCTCTGGCGGATGGTCGACTGGATTCGCCGATACGCGAGCCCCTGCAGGGGCAGTTCGAAGCGCTCAGGGTTGACTTCAATCAGGCTGTTGAGAGCCTGTCCAACCTGGTTCGTCGAGCCCAGGAAACTGCTTTGACTGTAGCGCAAGGCAGCGGACGGATGAGCGAGGGCAGCGATCAGCTCAATGGACGCTCGCAGCAGCAAGCGGCGTCGCTGGAGGAAACCGCGGCCGCGATGGAGGAGTTGGCCTCCAGCGTTCGCCAGGCCGATGAACAGGCGGAGCAAGTACGGCATCAGGCAGACGCGGTGCAGGCGCTGACGGCCGACTGTGCCCAGTCCATGGGCCAGGTTCGCGACGCCATGCAGCGCAGCCTGAGTTCCTCGGACGCGATCGCGGCTGCCGTCGAGTTGATCGAAGGTATCGCCTTCCAGACCAACCTGCTGGCGCTGAATGCTGCTGTCGAGGCCGCGCGTGCCGGTGAACAGGGGCGGGGCTTCGCGGTGGTGGCCACGGAGGTTCGGGGTCTGGCGGGCAGAGCGCGCGAGGGCGCGGCCCAGATTCGCGGGTTGGTGGATGCCGCGCGGGCGGACACCCGCAGCGGCGCGCGGCGGGTCGATGCAACAGCCGCCGATCTGGGGCGTGTGCAGGCGGCACTTTCAGCATTGCAGCAGGCCGTGGTTGAAATCGCCGGCGCGGCGCGCGAACAGGCCAGCGGTATCGAGCAGGTCAATCATGCGATTTTGGATCTTGATGGGCTGACGCAGCAGAACGCCGGCCTCGCGGAAGAGTCCGCTGCAGCCGCAGGAGAAATGCAGCAGGAGGCCGAGCAGTTGATGCAGATGCTCGCGGCCTTGAGCGTGGAGAGCGAGGCGTCTGGGCAGTCCAGGGCAATGCGCTTCGCTCCCGCATGAACTGATCTGAGTCAGGGCGGTTTGCCGCGCATGGGCCGACGATCCGGGCTCTATCGCAGCCCGGCATCACCCCGACATGTCTCTTTCCCTCGAACTGCTGCACGCCCTGAAGCGCCATGGCGCCCGCGAGATCTTCGGGATCCCCGGTGACTTCATCCTGCCGCTGTTCCGGCACATCGAGGCCAGCGGCATCCTGCCCCTGTACGCGCTGAGCCACGAGCCCTCGCTGGGCTTCGCCGCCGATGCCGCGGCGCGCATGAACCTCGGCCTCGGCGTCATCGCGGTGACCTACGGTGCCGGTGCCTTGAACGTGGTCAATGCGGTTGCCGGCGCCTACGCCGAGCGCTCGCCGCTGGTGGTGCTGGCCGGCTGTCCGGGCGAGCTGGAAGGCCGTGCGGGGCTGGTGCTGCACCACCAGGTGCGGCATCTGGATTCGCAGTGGCGGATCTATGAGGAAATCACCTGTGATCGCGTTCGCCTCAGCGATGCGGCCAGCGCGCCGGAGCAGATCGCGCGCGTGCTGCGCAGCTGCCGCGAGTTCTCGCAGCCGGTCCTGATCGAGGTTCCGCGCGACATGGCGGACCGCCCGATGGCGGCGGTGCCGATGCTGCCGCCCAGCGCGTTCGAGCAGGCCGCGGTCGACGAATGCGCGCAGGAATGGCTGGCGAAGATCGAATCCGCGCGTGCGCCGGTGCTGGTGGTCGATGTCGAGGTGCGGCGCTTCCATCTGGAGGCCAAGGTCGCCGAGCTGGCAAGGCGTCTGCAGCTGCCGGTGCTGACCACCTTCATGGGCCGCGGCCTGCTGAGCCGGGCGGGGCTGGACGTCGACGGCACCTATCTCGGCATCGCCGGCGATCCCGCTGTGAGCCGCCTGCTGGACGACTCCGGCCTGCCGGTGATGCTCGGCGCGATCCTTTCCGACAGCAATTTCGGCGTCAGCGCCGAGCGCATCGACTTCCGGCGCGCCCTGATCGCCGCCCACCGCGAGGCGCGCGTCGGCTACCACGTCCATCACGATATTCCGCTGGCGGCACTGGTCGATGCGCTGCTCGCGCGTGTCCCGCAGCAGCGCCTCTGGCACCGCGTCGTGCCGCAGGTGCGGGCTGAAGCTCCGTTCGCGGTCGACGACAGAGCCCTGCGCGCCGCCGATCTGGCGCCGGCGCTGAACGCCTGTTTCGAGCGCCACGGCACCCCGCCGATCGCCTCGGACATCGGCGACTGCCTGTTCGCGGCGATGGAGCTGAAACCGGCGCCGCTGGTCGCGCCCGGCTACTACGCCTCGATGGGCTTCGGCGTGCCGGCCGGCATCGGCATGCAGGCCACCAGCGGCGAGCGGCCGTTGATCCTGGTCGGTGACGGCGCCTTCCAGATGAGCGGCTGGGAGCTCGGCAACTGCCGCCGCTACGGCCTCGACCCGATTGTCATCGTGCTGAACAACCAGAGCTGGGAGATGATCCGCGCCTTCCAGCCGGAGTCGCGCTGCGCCGATCTCGGCGACTGGCGCTATGCCGAGTTGGCCGAAACCCTGGGCGGCCATGGCCATCGAGTGCGCACGCGCGCCGAGCTGGCGGCGGCGTTGGACACCGCCTTCAGCCGCCGCGGCCGCTTCGAGCTGATCGAGCTGCTGCTGCCGCCCGGCGACTGCACGCCCACGCTCAAGCGCTTCTCCGAGGGCATTCGCGCGCTCCGTGCGCGAGCGAATATCTGAAAGCGGTGAAAGAACCATCCGCCTACTGCAGCCGCATGGCCGGCCCCATTGTGCCCTCGGCTGATTTGGATCAACGCGTTAGCCTTCCATTTGAGCCGAGACTGCCCCCATGCCCACGACCCGCGCCCTTGCCATGGATCCTTTGCTCAGGTTCTCCGGCCTCGATATCAGCTTCCAGGGTTTTCCGGACCCGGCGAGCTTTTCGCCGGAGGTCGGCGAGCGCCAGCTCCGGGCCGCGGCTCGCGAAACCAATGATGACCCGGTGCCGCGCAGGCTTTCGCTGTACCTGCACGTGCCCTTCGCTGAGCAGCCCTGCTTCCATTGCCCGGGTACCTTCACGGTGGGGGCCGACTCCGGCAAGGTCAGGGCGTATTTCGATAGGCTGGCCCGCGAGTGCGAACTGGCGGCGCCACTGTTCGATCGCGATCGCGATGTGATCCAGCTGAAGGTCGGAGGGGGTGGCCCCAGCAAAATCGATCCAGCGGCGCTGGGGGAGCTTCTCTACGCGGCCTCACGGCATTTCTTCCTGAGCCGCGGACGGGAGCGCGAGTTCATGATCGAGCTGCCGGTGGGCGAGCACTGTGCCGAGGAAATCTCCGGTTTCGCCGATCTCGGCTTCAACCGCGCGCGGTTCACGGTGTTCGATTTCGAAGGCTCGACAGAGGCGCTTCTGCAGCGTCGGCTGGTTCAGGCCGAGCTCGCCGCCGCGGTCGAGGATGCGCGCACGGCAGGTTTCCGCTCGATCTGCTTCGATGCGCTGTACGGCCTGCCGGGACGCAGCGATACCGATTTGCTGAAGTGGCTGGAACTCCTGTTGGAGCAACGCCCCGATCGCATCAGCCTCCATCCATTCGGAGGGCGCATGCGCCTCGCCTCGGCGGCCTCAGGGCCGCCCGTGCGGGCGCTCGGCGAGCGCATCGGGCAGCGTGCGGTGGCCGTGCGGGCGCTGTTGGCCGCAGGCTACGACCCGATCGGGCTGGATGTCTTCGCCCTGCCCCAGGACGACCTTTCCCGGGTCCGTCGCAGCGGCCAGCTGCATCGCAATGCGCTGGGCTACACGCCGCATGCCGAAACCGACCTCATCGGGCTGGGAGTCAGTGCGCAAAGTCGCATCGGCGATGCCTGCTTCCAGAACCAGGTGGACCTGCCGGCATGGGAAAGTGCCGTGGATATGGGCGAGCTGCCGATCTGGCGTGGGCTGTGGATGGACGCGGATGCCCGCCTGCGCAGCGATCTGCTTCATGACCTGCTGTGCAAGGGCGAGGTCGATTCCGCCGTGCTGGAAGCGCGGCACGAGGTTGACTTCGCTGTCTACTTCCAGACGGAACTGGAAGCCTTGGCGCCTCTCTGTGACGGCGATCTGGTGAGTTTCGATGGCCGCAGGCTGCGGGTGTCCGAGGCCGGACGCCTGTCGCTTCGCGCGATTGCCGAGCCGTTTGCGCGCATGGGGAAACGCCAGCGATGGCCGGAGCGCTCAGCGTCCCTGTAGAGTGCGGTGTCATCCTGGGCGCCGCATTCGGCTCGGCGCCGAACCGGCTTCTCAAGTCCTCGCGACACCCGCCATGCCTCATCGCAGCCTGAGCCCCTTCCGCCCGCGCGCAAACCCGATCGCCGATGATGGCGACGCGATCAGCTTCTGCAGCACCTGTGCTTTCGCAGGCGCCTGCCGTGCCGAAGGCTATGACAAGTCGGCGCTGCTGGAGCTGCACTGTCTGGTGGAGCACATCGGCCCCTACCAAGCGGGCAGCTATCTGTTTCGCGAAGGTGATCCGTTCAATGCCATCGCCGCCGTCAGGGCTGGCACGGTCAAGACCTTTACGGTCGATGCCTCGGGGCGCGAGCAGGTGCTCGGCTTCTTCCTGCCCGGGGAAGTGATCGGCTTGAATGCCATCCACAGCGCACGCTTTCCCTGCAACGCGCTGGCGCTCGATACCGTCACCCTCTGCCGCTTTTCCTTTCCGCTGATGGCAACGTTGGCCACGCGGATGCCGGGGCTGCAGGCCCAGCTGTTCAGGCTCCTGAGCCAGGACATCAACAAGGCTGCCCTGCTCGCCGGTGATTTCAGCGCCGACGAGCGTATGGCGGCCTTCCTCGTTTCGCTGTCGCGGCGCTATCGGGATCGCGGATTCTCAGCCACTCGCTTCAACCTTGCGATGTCGCGCACCGACATGGCCAACTACCTGAGGCTGGCAGCTGAAACGGTCTCGCGGGTGATTCGCAGGCTGGAGATCGAGGGCCTGGTCGAGGTCGATCGGCGCGAGTTCGTCATTACCGATCTCGTCCGTCTCGAACAGCTGGCGCAACCGGTCCTGCGCCAGTAGACGCAGCGTTTTCGACAGGCTGCGTGAAGTCGTTTCGTCTCCAGTCTTGGCCTTTGCAGTGGTTTTGTCGCGCGACGCCTTCTGCCTGGATGCGTTCCGGCACCGTCGCTATCCCCGAGTTGAGACCGTCTGCCTGTCAGGGCCCGGCGCGCTTCACGCGCGTGAGTGAGAAAGGGCTTGGTCGGTCAGTCTGCCCCGCGCTTGACCCGGGTCAATTCAGGGCGACTGTCGTCTCCGTAAGGTGATTGGGTCGCCGCGGTTCGGGCGGCGCTCCAAAGCCGAACCTCCTGCCGCCGGCGTGCCGGCAATGGAGGCCGGCCGTGGTCTATGCGACCACCGGGGTCGGCTGGAAACGGTTGGCCTTTCCCGATCTGGAAAGGAGTGGCACATGGCGTCCCTGATCGACCGCTACGGTCGGCGTTTCCCCTATCTGCGGCTCTCGGTCATCGAGGCCTGCAACTTCCGCTGCAGCTACTGCCTGCCCAAGGGTTACCAGGCGCGCCCGGACCTGCCTCGCCATCTCGGCGTGGACGAGATCCATCGCCTGCTCACCGGCTTCGCCCGTCTGGGTATGCGCAAGGTGCGGTTGACCGGCGGTGAGCCCAGCCTGCGCCGCGACCTCACGGACATCATCGGTGTCGCAGCGGCCGTCCCCGGTGTCGAGAAGATCGCGCTGACCACCAATGGAGTGCTGCTGCCACAGCGGATCGATGACTGGCGCGCTGCGGGCCTCAGTCACCTCAACGTGAGCGTGGATGCGCTGGACCGCGCGCGGTTCGCCGAGATCACTGGACATGACCGCCTGCCGCACATCCTCGACGGGATCGATCGGGCATTGGCCCTGGGGCTCTCCGCAGTCAAGCTCAATGCGGTGCTGCTGCGCGGCCTGAACGACGATCAGCTGCCCGCCTTCCTCGACTACCTGCGCGACCGACCGATCAGCCTGCGCTTCATCGAGCTGATGCAGACCGGCGACAACCTCGAGTACTTCCGTCGCCATCACTACCGTGCCGAGGCGCTGGAGGACGCGCTGCAGACCGAAGGCTGGAGTCTGCTGCCGCGCGCCGCCGACGCCGGCCCGGCGCGCGAATACGCGCATCCCGACTACCGCGGCCGGATCGGCATCATCGCGCCCTACTCGCGGGACTTCTGCGCCGGCTGCAACCGGCTGCGGGTGACCTCGTCGGGCGATCTCCGGCTGTGCCTGTTCGGCAACGTCGGTATCCCACTGCGGCCGCTGCTGCAGGACGATGACCAGGCCGACGAGCTGCAGGCTGCGCTCATCAGCCAGCTGGGGCTCAAGGCCTTGGGCCATGGCCTGCACGAAGGTCAGACCGGCCTGACCCCGCATCTCGCATCCATCGGAGGCTGAATCATGTCGCATGCACCCGAGACTGGTCCCGGTGGGGCCGGCTTTCATATGGCCGATGTCCGCCGCAAGCGCCCGACCCGTCGGCGCGCGGTTGCGGTCGGTGAGCTCCATCCAGGCGATGCTTTCGAGGCCATCGTCGAGCGTCGTCTGCCCAAGGGCGATGCCCTGCTGATGGCCGAGGTCGCCGGCCTGCAGGGTGCCAAGATGGCCGCCCAGCTGATGCCGCTCTGCCATCCACTGCTGCTGGAGTACGTCGACGTGCGCTGCATCGCGGTGCCCGTGCGCCGCGCCATCCGCGTGTACTGCGAGGTCGCCTGCGAAGCCCGCACCGGCGTCGAGATGGAGGCGCTGGCCGGCGTCAATGCGGCGCTGTTGACCCTGTACGACCTGACCAAGCCGGTGCAGCCGGCGCTGTCGCTGCAGTCCATCCAGCTGCTCTTCAAGGAGGGCGGCAAGAAGGGGCTGTGGATCTGTCCTGAAGGTTTGAGCGAAGAGGAGCGCGCGCACTACCGGCCGCAGTCGCCGGCGCGGATGGACGGGGCACGCTGTGCAGTGGTGACGCTCAGCGATCGGGCTGCTGCTGGCGTGTACGAGGACAGATCCGGCCCCCTGCTGACGCAGGCCCTGCTGGCGCTGGGCGCCGCGCCCGAGGTGGTCGAGATCTTGCCTGATGGCATCGAAGCCCTGTCGACGCGCCTGCGCGCGCTGGCCGACGCCGGACTTGAGCTGGTGCTGTGCACCGGCGGTACTGGCTTCGGTCCGCGCGACCTGAGCCCTGAAGCCTTGCGTGCTGTCGCCGATCGCAGCGTGCCGGGCATCGGCGAGCTGTTCCGCAGCGAAAGCCGCCACCACACAGAACTGGCCTGGCTGTCGCGGGCCGAGGCGGGGCTGATTGGCGGCTGTCTGGTGATCCTGCTGCCGGGCAGCCCCAAGGCTGTGAGCCAGGGCATGGCCATTCTCGGGCCGCTGCTGGCGCATGCACGAGCGATGCTGCGCGGTGAGCCGCACCCGGTGAGTGGGGCAGGGCATAGTCATGCTTGAGGTCGAGGCTGCGCGCGCGCTGATCCTGCAGGGTTTGCAGCGCAATCCCGCCGAGTCCGTCGCTGTCGACGTCGCATCGGACCAGGTGCTGGCGGCCGACGTGATCTGCGCCGAGGACCTGCCACCCTTCGACAACACCGCGATGGACGGCTATGCGCTGCCGCTTGGGCTTCGGACCGCGCAGGCTGGTGAAGTGTTCGAGGTGCGCGGCGAACAGGCCGCCGGTGATGCAGCACGCGCCAGCGATGCTGCCTGCGAAATCATGACCGGCGCGCGCATCCCCGATGGCCTCGACGCCGTGGTTCCGGTGGAGCAGATCCGTGTGCTGGATCAGGACGCCGCGGGGCGCGCGCTGCGCATCGGGATCACCGCCGAGGTCCCGCCGGGGCAGCATATCCGCTGCGCCGGTGAGGACATCCGCTGCGGCGAGCGTGCGCTGCCTGCCGGCACCCGCATCGGCCCCCAGCAGCGCTTGCTGCTCGCTGGCATCGGCTGTGCGCGCGTCGACATCGTGCGTCGGCCGCGGCTGGCCCTGTTCTGCACCGGCCGCGAGCTGGTCGAGGCCGGCGCGCCCTTGGGCTCAGGCGAGATCCGCAACAGCAATGGGCCGTATCTCTCGGCAGCGATCGCTGCGGCCGGTGCCGAGCTGTTGCGCTACGCCGTGCTGCCTGATGAAGCGGCACCGCTGCGACAGTCGATCGGCGAAGCCGTCGATGCGGGAGCGCAGGTGATCCTGAGCACGGGCGCGGTGTCGATGGGGCGCTATGACTTCGTGCCCGAGGTGCTTCGCGAACTCGGTGCGCAACTCGTCTTCCACAAGCTGCGCATGCGCCCGGGCAAACCTCTGCTGTTCGCGCGCCTGCCGGGTGGCCAGCTCTACTTCGGCCTGCCTGGCAATCCAGCCTCCAGCGCCGTGGGCTTCCGTTTCTTCGTCTGCGCGGCCTTGCGAGCCCTGCTGGGTCTCAAGCCCGAGCGGCCCTGGCGGCTGCCGCTGCTTGCTGACGCACGCAAGAAGTCTGGCTTCACCCTGTACCAGAAGGCCTGCGTACGGATCGCGGAGGACGGGCGCATTGGCGTGGAGCTCCTGCGCGGACAGGAGTCCTTCAAGGTGCGCCCGCTAGCCGAGGCCAATGCCTGGGCTGCACTACCGGCCGAGGCTGAAGTCCTGCCCGCCGGCACACCCATCGATGTGCATGGCCTGGAGCATTGGGGCCTGCAGCTTGCCACGGAGACCCTTGCATGAAGATCGAGATCCGCCTGTTCGGCTGCTTCAGTGAGTTCGAGCCCGACAGCCTGCTGCGCTTGGACCTGCCCGAGGCCGGCTTGAAGGTGGCGGACGCGCGCGCCGCCGTGCAGACCTACGGCGAACAACACTGGCCGCGCTTCAAGCCGGACCTGCTGCGCGTCTCGGCCTTCGCCAGCGAAGACAGCCTGCTGCGCGACGGCGCTTCGATTCCTGCAGACGGCCGCCTGTGCCTGCTGCCGCCGGTCAGCGGAGGCTGAGCCATGACGACCGAATCACCCTTCCAGCTGGAGCTACACGCCGTCGATCAGCGCGCGCTGGACCCCGCCGCCGCGCTCGAGTTTGTCTCCGATCCCGGCTTTGGCGGCATCACGATGTTCGTCGGTCGGGTGCGCAACGCCAATCACGGCCGCGACGTTACCGGGGTCAGCTACAGCCTGTTCGCGCCGCTGGTGCTGAAGGTGTTCGAGCGGGCCTGCCGGGCGGCCGCCGAGGAGTTCGGCCCTCGCCTGCGACTGCATGTCTCGCACGCGCATGGGCGACTTGGCATCGGCGATCTGGCGGTGGTGGTGGCCGCTGGCACGCCGCACCGTGACGAGGCTTTCCGTGCCTGTCGCAAGGTCATCGAGATCGTCAAGCACGAGTCGCCGATCTGGAAGAAGGAGCACTACAGCGATGGCGACAGTGAATGGAGCGAGGGCTGTTCGCTCTGCGTTCGCGAGGCCGAGCCGATGGCCGCCGCGCTGAAGCCGCATGTGCACGGGCCGGACTGTGGCCACGAGCACTGATGCCACCGTGCCGAGGATCGGCCTGCTGCTGGCGGGCGGCGCATCCACCCGCATGGGCCGGGACAAAGCGGGGCTCGACTGGCAGGGACAGCCGCTGATCGCGCACATGCACGCCCTGCTGTCGGCGCTGCCGCTGTCGCAGGTCGTGGTCAGCGGCGCCCGACCCGAGTACGCGGGCGTGATCGATCAGGCACCCGGCCGCGGGCCGCTGGGCGGTATCGCCAGCGCCGCCCAAGTGCTGCCCGATTGCGTACTCCTCGTGGTGCCGGTGGACATGCCCCGCCTTGCTCTGCCGCTGCTGCAGCGATTGCTGGATGCACCACCCCGCGCCTGTACGCGCTTCGCCGAGTCCCCGCTGCCGATGCGTTTGCAGCTCGATGGGGATCTGCGCCTGTGGCTGGCGGCCTGGCTGCGCGATCCGGATGCCCCGCGCGCGCTGCACCGGCTGCAGGCCGCACTCAACGTGCAGTCGCTGGCGCTTGGCCCGGGGGAGCGCGCGCAGCTTGCCAATGCCAACACGCCCGCGGACTGGCAGAGGCTCGCAAGCGGCTGACCAACAGAGCCCCGACGACCCGCTGAGTACTCCACTCCACCACGCTTCGACAGCGATCTCCAATGAAACTTCAGCTCGAATCCCAGCATCTGCGTTTCCGCATCTCCGAAGCCGAACTTGCGTACCTGCTCGACGGTCTGGCGCTCTGCGATGAGACGCGTCTGGACGAGATCCATCGCCAGCAGCGGCGCCTGCGTCTGTACGAGGGCCAGACGGCCGAGCTCGACTGGCGTGGTGCCGAGCTGGAGCTGCGGCTGCCGCGCGCGCCGGTGCTGGACTACGTGCAGCGCCTGCCGTGCCGCGAGGGCCTGACCTTCCAGATCGGCCAGGGCGAGGCGGCGCTGACCGTCGAGTTCGAGGTCGACGTCCGCGACAGCGTGCGTGCGCGGCTGCCGCGCAAGGCGCGTCCAGCATGAGAGCCTGGCTGGCGCTGGTCCTTGGCCTGCTGCTCATCGGGTCGGCCCGGGCGGGCGAAGTGCGTGTGGCGGCGGCTTCGGACCTGCGTCCGGCGATGGAGGCGATGGCGGCGGAATACCGCGAGCGCCACCCGGACGTACTGCTGCGAATCAGCTATGGGTCTTCCGGCAAGTTCGCGACCCAGATCCGGCACGGTGCGCCCTTCGATGTCTATTTGTCCGCGGATGAGCGCTACCCGCAGCAGCTTGCCGCTGACGGTCTGGGCGGCGAGCCGCAGCGCTACGGACGCGGTCGTCTCGTGATCTGGATCCGCGGCGAGGGCGCCGCGCCGCGCCCACAGGACCTGCTCGCTCCGGGCATCCGGCGCATCGCTATCGCCAACCCCGAGCATGCGCCGTATGGGCAGCGCGCCATCGAAGCCCTTAGCGCGAGCGGCGTGATTGAAGCGCTGCGACCAAAGCTGGTGCTGGCGGAGAACGCCGGACAGAGCGCCCACTTCATTGCCAGCGGCGCGGTGGAGGCCGGCGTCATTGCCAAGAGTCTGGTGCTCGACGGCCGGCTGCCGGGCGGGCGCCATGCGCTGATCGACGAGGCCCTGCACAGCCCGCTCTGGCAGGCGGTCATGCTGACCCGTCGCGGCGCATCCAACCCTGACGCCGAGCGTCTGCTCGACTTCGTGCTGGGCGAACGTGGCCGCGCGCATCTGGCCGCCTCCGGCTTCGCCCTGCCGTGAGTCTCTGGCAGGCCCTCGCGCTGGACTGGCCGGTGATCCGGCTCACGCTCTCGCTGTGCCTGTGGACGACCGTGATCCTGTTGTTGCTGGGTCTGCCGCTGGCGGCTTGGCTGGCCTGGTCGGAGTCGAAAGTGAAGCCGCTGGTGGAAGCGCTGATCGCGCTGCCGCTGGTGCTGCCGCCGACCGTCCTCGGCTTCTATCTGCTCATCCTGCTGGGCCCGCAGGGCGCGGTCGGCGCCAGCCTGGAGCGCTTCGGCCTGCCGCATCTCGCTTTCAGCTTTCCAGGTCTGGTGATCGGTTCTGTGCTGTATTCGCTGCCTTTCGCGGTGCAGCCCCTGCATGAGGGCCTGCGCGCGATCGGAAGGGCGCCTCTGGACATGGCAGCCACGCTGGGCGCCGGACCCGTTGATCGCTTCTTCAGCGTGCTGCTGCCCCTGCTGCGCGGCAGCCTGCTGACTGCGGCGACCCTCGTGTTCGCCCACACCCTGGGCGAATTCGGGGTGATCCTGATGCTCGGCGGCAACATTCCCGGCCAGACCCAGGTGCTGTCGATCGCCATTTATGACGCCGCCGAGGCTCTCGATTACGCGCGCGCACATCGCCTTTCGCTGCTGATGCTCGGCAGCGCCTTCGTTCTGCTGGCCCTGCTGTTCGCTCTGCGCAGGCGCGGTGCCGCAGGGGCGGGCTGATGCTCTCGGGAGAGATCGATGCGCACTTTGGTCAGTTCCGTCTGCACAGCCGGATTGAACTCGTTGGCGGTGGCGTGCACGCGGTATTCGGGCCTTCCGGCTGCGGCAAGAGCCTGCTGTTGCGCTGGTTGGCCGGACTGATCCAGCCGCGCGCCGCGCGTCTCCGCCTGGGCGACGAAGTCTGGCAGGACGGTCGCCGCGGCCTGCCGCCGCACCGTCGCAGCCTGGGCTACGTGGCCCAGCAGCCCGCACTGTTTCCACACCTTTCGGTGCGCGAGAACCTGGAGTACGGCTACCGCCGCAGCCGCGCGCCACGCATCGATCCTGATGCGGCGATTGCTGCACTCGGACTTGCTGCTCTGTTCGGACAAACCGTACACAGCCTCTCTGGCGGCCAGCGCCAGCGCCTCGCGATCGGCCGCGCCCTGCTGTGCAGCCCGCGTCTGCTGCTGCTCGACGAGCCGCTGTCGGCGCTGGATCGCCCCGCCAAGCTCGGCATCCTGCGCGACCTGCGGCGCCTGCAGATCGATCTGGACGTACCCATGCTCTACGTCAGCCACGCTGCCGAGGAGGTGGAGCGGCTCGCCGACCAGGTGCTGTTGATGCGGGCCGGCGTGCTGCGGCCTGCCCAGCCCCTGCAGGCGATGGCAATGGACGCGGGGCTTGATCCGGAGGCGGGTCCAATCAACCTCATCGAGGTCGAGCCGATCAGCTACGACACCGCGGATGCCTTGGTAGAGCTGGCCTGCGCCGATCTGCGGCTGTGGTTGCCCGCCGCTGCTGCGCTGCCGCGGCGGGCACGTTTGCGGATCGCCGCGCGTGACGTCGGACTCAGCCGCGACGCGCCCCACGAGCTCAGCTTCCAGAACAGATTGCCTGTTCGCGTCGAGCGCATTGTCGACAGCGGACCTGGCCGCAGCCTTGTCCACTGCCGCAGTGCGGCGGGTCTGCCGCTGTGCGCGGAGCTGACCCGGCGCGCCTGCCGTCAGCTCGATCTCGGGGAAGGCCAAGGCGTGCATCTGCTGCTCAAGTCGGCCGCGCTGCTGGACTGATGTCCGGCGAAGCCACCCCCTTCGATCTTCACGCAGGTGTGCAACCCGTCTTGACCCACATCAATGGCGACGGGAATCGGGCGCACCACACTGCGCGCCATCACCCACTTTCGACGTTCCGGCTCTCCGATGCCCTCCGCCAAGGCGCCCGTCGCCAAACCCACAGCCGCCGCATCCCCGAAGCCCAAGGGCGCTATCGATGTCTGGACCGTCGAAGACCCGACCTTCTGGGCCGACACCGGCAGCCGCATCGCCAACCGCAATCTGTGGATCTCGATCCCCGCCCTGCTGCTCGCTTTTGCTGTATGGATGGTGTTCTCGGCGGTCGCGGTCAATCTGAACCGTGTCGGCTTCAGCTTCAGCACGGATCAGCTGTTCTGGCTGGCGGCGTTGCCGGCCCTGTCCGGCGCCACCCTGCGCATCTTCTACAGCTTTATGGTGCCGATCTTCGGTGGCCGGCGCTGGACGGCGATCTCCACCGCCAGCCTGCTGGTGCCGGCATTGTGGCTGGGCTTCGCCGTGCAGGATCCGGGCACGCCGTACTGGCACTTCGTGGCCATCGCCGTCCTGTGCGGTTTCGGTGGCGGCAACTTCGCGTCCTCGATGTCGAACATCTCGTTCTTCTTTCCGAAGGCGCGCCAGGGTTATGCCTTGGGCATGAACGCCGGGCTCGGCAATCTGGGCGTCTCGGCCGTGCAGTTCGTGGTGCCGGTGGTGCTTGGGTTTGCGGTTTTTGGAGGCCTAGCTGGCGGCCCGCAGATGACCGCCGAGGGCAAGGCGCTGTATCTGCAGAACGCGGGCTTCGTCTGGGTGCCCTTCATCCTCGCCGCCGCGCTGGCAGCCTGGTTCGGGATGAACGACCTGCAGGCTTCTCGCTCCAGCTTCGCCGAGCAGTCGGCGATCTTCACCCGGAAGCACAACTGGCTGATGTGCTGGCTGTACATCGGCACCTTCGGCAGCTTCATCGGTTTCTCGGCTGGCTTCCCGATGCTGAGCAAGACCCTGTTCCCCGAAGTCGACGCGCTCAAGTACGCCTTCCTCGGTCCGCTGGTGGGCGCGCTGATGCGCTCCGCGGGCGGCGTGCTGGCTGACAAGCTCGGAGGAGCGCTGCTCACCTTTCTCGTTTTCGTGGGCATGGTCGCGGGCGTGGTGGGCGTCATCGCCTTCCTCCCCGGAGCCAACGGCGGCGGCAGCTTCACCGGCTTCCTCGCCATGTTCATGCTGCTGTTTGTGCTCTCTGGCATCGGCAATGCCAGCACCTTCCGGATGATCCCGGTGATCTTCCGCACCCAGCACGAGCGCGCTCTCGGCGCCAATGCAGACGCCCGAGCGCGCGCCGCCGCCACCCGCCGCGCCGGCATCGAGTCTGCGGCGGTGATTGGCTTTTCCAGCGCCATCGGCGCCTACGGCGGTTTCTTCATCCCCAAGAGCTTCGGTTCCTCGCTGGCCCTGACCGGCAGCGCCGAGGCCGCGCTTTACGGCTTCGTCGCCTTCTACCTGAGCTGCATCGCCATCACCTGGTGGTGGTACTTCAGGCGCGGCGCCGAATGCCCCTGCTGATTCCCCTCACCACGCCAGACACGAACGCATCGATGCATACGCGAGGCTTCCACCGGAGTTCCCAGCCATGAGCTACTTCCTCGACCGTCTCAACTTCTTCAAGCCTGCGCCGGAACCGTTCGCGGACGGCCACGGTGCGACCCGTCGCGAGGACCGCAGCTGGGAAGACAGCTATCGGCGTCGCTGGCAGTACGACAAGATCGTGCGCTCCACCCACGGCGTGAACTGCACCGGCTCCTGCAGCTGGAAGGTCTACGTCAAGAACGGTCTGGTCACTTGGGAGACCCAGCAGACCGACTACCCGCGCACTCGACCGGATCTGCCCAACCACGAGCCGCGTGGCTGCCCGCGTGGCGCCAGCTATTCCTGGTACCTGTACAGCGCTAACCGGGTGAAGTACCCGCTGATCCGCGCGGCACTGCTCAAGCTGTGGCGGGAAGCGCGCAAGTCGAAATCGCCGGTCGAGGCCTGGGCCAGCATCGTCAGTGATCCGGTCAAGGCCAAGACTTACAAGCAGAAGCGCGGCATGGGCGGCTTCGTGCGCTCGACCTGGGACGAGGTCAACGAGATCATTGCCGCCTCCAATCTGTACACGGTCAAGGAGTTCGGCCCGGACCGCGTCGTCGGCTTCTCGCCGATTCCGGCCATGTCGATGGTCAGCTATGCGGCCGGTGCGCGCTACCTGTCGCTGCTGGGCGGCGGCTGCCTGAGCTTCTACGACTGGTATTGCGACCTGCCGCCGTCAAGCCCGCAGATCTGGGGCGAGCAGACCGACGTGCCTGAGTCGGCCGACTGGTACAACAGCCGCTACATCATCGCCTGGGGCTCCAACGTTCCGCAGACCCGCACGCCGGATGCGCACTTCTTCACCGAGGCGCGCTACAACGGCACCAAGACGGTGGCGATCACGCCGGACTATTCCGAAGTCGCCAAGCTCACCGACCACTGGCTGCATCCCAAGCAGGGCACCGACGCGGCGCTGGCCTTCGCCTTCGGTCATGTGATCCTGCGCGAATTCCACGTCGACCAGCCCTCGCAGTACTTCACCGACTACTGCCGGCAGTACAGCGACATGCCGATGCTGGTCCGGCTGGAGCGCCGCGCCGATGGACGTCTGGTGCCGGAGCGCTACCTGCGTGCGGCCGATCTCGGTGGTTTGGGCGAGACCAACAATCCCGAGTGGAAGACGCTGGCGATCGACGACAACAGCGGTGACATCACCGTGCCCAACGGCTCGGTGGGCTTCCGCTGGGGCGAGAAGGGCAAGTGGAACATCGAAGAGAAGGACAGCGCCGGTCGCGAAACCCGCCTGCGCCTTTCCCTGAAGGACCACGCCGACGGTGTCGAGTCGGTCAGCTTCCCCTACTTCGGCGGCATCGAGAACGAGTACTGGACCGAGTCCAAGTTCAGCGATGTTCTGGAGCGCAACGTCCCGGTCAAGCGCCTGAACCTGGCCGATGGCAAGGAGTGGCTGGTGGCGTCGGTCTATGACTTGCTGCTGGCGCAGTACGGCGTGGACCGCGGGCTGGGTGGCGGCAACGTCGCCAGGAGCTACGACGACAACGTGCCGGGTACGCCGGCCTGGCAGGAAAAGATCACAGGCGTGCCGCGTGCCGAGGTGATCCAGATCGCGCGTGAGTTCGCGCGCACCGCCGACAAGACGCATGGCCGCAGCATGGTCATCGTCGGCGCGGCGATGAACCACTGGTTCCACAACGACATGAACTATCGCGGGCTGATCAACATGCTCGTGATGTGTGGCTGCGTGGGCCAAACCGGTGGTGGCTGGGCGCACTACGTGGGGCAGGAGAAGCTGCGTCCGCAGTCGGGCTGGGCGCCGATCGCTTTCGGAACCGACTGGAGCAAGCCGCCGCGGCAGATGAACGGCACCAGCTTCTTCTACTTCAACTCCAGCCAGTACCGCTACGAGAAGCTCGGCGTTGAGGAAATCCTCTCGCCGCTGGCTGACAAGTCGAAGTACAGCGGCTCGCTGGCCGACTACAACCTGCGCGCCGTGCGCATGGGCTGGCTGCCGTCGCTGCCCCAGCTGAACACCAATCCGATGAAGCTGGTGCGCGAGGCGGAAGCCGCGGGCGTGGCTCCCGTTGACTACGCGGTCGGGAAGCTCAAGGACGGAAGCCTCGACTTCGCCTTCGCCGATCCGGATGCGCCGGAGAACTACCCGCGCAACCTGTTCATCTGGCGCAGCAATCTGTTGGGCAGCTCGGGCAAGGGCCACGAGTACATGCTGAAGCACCTGCTGGGCACACGCCATGGCCTGCAGGGCAAGGACCTCGGCGAGCGCGGCGCGGCCAAGCCGGAAGAGATCAAATGGCGGGACGAAGCACCGGAAGGCAAGCTCGATCTGCTGGTGACGCTGGACTTCCGCATGTGCACCACGGCGCTGTACAGCGACATCGTGTTGCCGACCGCGACCTGGTACGAGAAGGACGACCTCAACACATCAGACATGCATCCCTTCATCCACCCGCTGTCAAAGGCGGTGGACCCGGCTTGGGAGGCGCGCTCGGACTGGGAGATCTTCAAGGGCATCGCCCACACGGTCAGCCAGCTGGCGCCGGGCGTGCTCGGCGTCGAGAGGGACCTGGTGCTGGTGCCGACCCTGCACGACACCCCCAATGAAATCGCCATGCCCTACGGCGTGACCGACTGGAAGAAGGGGCAGTGCGATCTGATCCCGGGCAAGACCGCCCCCAGCATGGTGGTTGTCGAGCGCGACTACCCGAACCTGTACAAGAAATTCAGCTCGCTGGGTCCGCTGCTCGACAAGCAGGGCAATGGCGGCAAGGGCATGAGCTGGGATACCAAGCACGAGGTCGAATTCCTCGCCAAGCTCAACAGCGCGGTCAAGGCTGAAGGCGTCAGCCAGGGGCGGCCGCAGCTGGAAACCGCGATCGACGCTGCCGAAGCCATCATGCACCTGGCGCCCGAGACCAATGGCCATGTCGCGGTGAAGGCTTGGGAATCGCTCGGCACCTTCACTGGCCGTGAGCACACCCATCTCGCCGTCGGCAAGGAGCACGAGGCGATCCGCTTCCGCGACATCCAGGCGCAGCCGCGCAAGATCATCAGCTCGCCGATCTGGTCGGGTCTGGAGGACGAGAACGTCAGCTACAACGCCGGCTACACCAACGTCCATGAACTGATTCCATGGCGCACCCTGACCGGTCGCCAGCAGTTCTACCAGGACCACGAGTGGATGCGCGATTTCGGCGAGGGTTTCATGCAGTACCGCCCGCCGGTCGACACCAAGACGATCAAGCCGATCATCGGCAAGAAGCCGAACGGCAACCGCGAGATCGTGCTGAACTGGATCACCCCGCACCAGAAGTGGGGCATCCACAGCACCTACAGCGACAACCTGATCATGCAGACCCTGTCGCGCGGCGGCCCGATCGTATGGCTGTCCGAGGATGACGCGAAGTCCGCGGGCATCGAGGACAACGACTGGATCGAACTGTTCAACGTCAACGGCGCCATCGCCGCGCGCGCGGTGGTGAGCCAGCGCATGATGAACGGCATCGCGATGATGTATCACGCGCAGGAACGCATCCTCAACACGCCAGGCTCCGAGATCACTGGTACCCGCGGCGGTATCCATAACTCGGTGACTCGCGTGGTGGTCAAGCCGACCCACATGATCGGCGGCTACGCGCAGCTCGCTTACGGGTTCAACTACTACGGCACGGTTGGGACCAACCGCGACGAGCTGGTGGTTGTCAGAAAAATGAACAAGGTGGACTGGCTCGATGGTGAGCCGGTCCCGGCCACCGAGGAGGCAGCCCGATGAAAGTCCGTGCCCAGATCGCGATGGTCCTGAACCTCGACAAGTGCATCGGTTGCCACACCTGCTCGATCACCTGCAAGAACGTCTGGACTTCCCGCGAAGGCGTCGAGTACGCCTGGTTCAACAACGTCGAAACCAAGCCCGGCGTGGGCTATCCCAAGGAATGGGAAAACCAGCAGAAGTGGAATGGCGGCTGGGTCAAGAACGGCGGCGGCAAGCTGCAGTTGAAGGCGGGCGGGCGCTTCCGTCTGCTGGCCAAGATCTTCGCCAACCCCGACCTGCCGCAGATCGACGACTACTACGAGCCCTTCGACTTCGACTACCAGCACCTGCATCAGGCGCCCGAAGGCCAGCACCAGCCGACCGCGCGTCCGCGATCGCTGATCTCCGGCGAGCGCATGCAGAAGATCCACTGGGGTCCGAACTGGGAGGAAATCCTCGGTACCGAGTTCGCCAAGCGCAGCAAGGACAAGAACTTCGACGGCGTGCAGCGCGAGATCTACGGCGCCTTCGAAAAGACCTTCATGATGTACCTGCCGCGTCTGTGCGAGCACTGCCTCAATCCGGCCTGCGTGGCCGCGTGTCCGAGCGGTGCGATCTATAAGCGCGAGGAGGATGGCATCGTCCTCATCGACCAGGACAAGTGCCGCGGCTGGCGCATGTGCGTCTCGGCCTGTCCCTACAAGAAGATCTATTACAACTGGAAGTCGGGCAAGTCGGAGAAATGCATTTTCTGCTACCCGCGCATCGAGATGGGCGAGCCCACCGTGTGCTCGGAGACGTGCGTGGGCCGCATCCGCTACCTGGGTGTGATGCTGTACGACGCCGATCGCATTCAGGCGGCGGCCTCGGTTGCCAACGAGAAGGACCTCTACCCGGCGCATCTGGAGATCTTCCTCGACCCCTTCGATCCCAAGGTCATCGCTGCGGCTCGTGCCGAAGGAATTCCTGACAGTTGGCTGGAGGCCGCCAAGGCCTCGCCGGTCTACAAGATGGCGATCGACTGGAAGCTGGCCCTGCCCCTGCATCCGGAATACCGCACCCTGCCGATGGTGTGGTACGTGCCGCCGCTGTCGCCGATCCAGTCGGCGGCCGACGCCGGCCGGGTCGGCAAGAATGGCGAGATTCCGGATGTGGGTTCGCTGCGCATCCCAGTGCGTTACCTCGCCAATATGCTGACTGCAGGCGACGAGCGACCGGTCGTGGTGGCGCTTGAGCGCATGCTGGCCATGCGCGCCTGGCGGCGTGCCATGAACGTCGACGGCGTCGAGGATCTCGACGTGCTGAAACAGGTCGGACTGACCAAGCAGCAGGCGGAGGAGATGTACCGCTACCTCGCGATCGCCAACTACGAGGATCGCTTCGTCATCCCGACCGCGCATCGCGAGTATGCGAACGACGCCTTCGGCGAACGCGGCGGCTGCGGCTTCACCTTCGGCGACGGCTGCTCGCCGGGCTCCGACGGTGCCGCCCTGTTCGGCGGCAAGGCCACAACCACTTATCACGTGCCGCCGGCGCGTCAAACGCCGGAACGGGAGCGCGCATGAAAGCCCTGAAGTTGATCGGGGTGCTGCTCGACTACCCCCGGGACGAGCTTTGGGCGCATCGCGAGGAACTGCTGTCGGCCTGCGCCGACAGCGGCCTGCCGGCGGCGCGCGCCCAGCAGCTGAAGCAATTTGCCGACGAGCTGTTCGGACTGGAGCCGATGGCGGCACAGGAACGTTGGCTGGGTCTGTTCGATCGCGGGCGGGCGATGAGCCTGCTGCTGTTCGAGCACATCTACGGCGAATCGCGCGACCGCGGCCAGGCCATGGTCGACATGATCGAGACCTATCGCCGCAATGGATTCGAGCTGGATTCGCGCGAGCTTCCTGACTACCTGCCGCTGGTGCTTGAGTACCTCGCGCATCGGCCCGAGGCCGAAGTGGTCGACTGGCTGGGCCATGTGGCCCACATCATCGGCCTGCTGGCCGGTCGCGCAGCCGAGCGCAACAGTCCCTATGCGGCACTTCTTGAAACCCTGGTCGAAGTGGGCCAGGGCAAGGTCGACCTGGCCCTCATGCGCCGCAAGGCCAGCGAGGAGCCGCGTGACGACACGCCCGAGGCCATGGACAAGGTCTGGGAAGAAGAGGCCGTGCGCTTTGGCGTTGAAGCCCCTCAGGACGACTGTTCGCCGCCGCGCCGACTGCCCGCCGGCGCCCGCCCGACCGCATCGCAGGTGAGCCCATGAACGCACTCAACTACTTCCTCTTCCAGATCTTCCCCTACATCGCGATGGCGGTCTTCGCCATCGGCTGCTGGGCCCGCTTCGACCACGGTGCCTATACCTGGCGCACCGGTTCCAGCCAGCTGCTTTCGAGCAAGTGGATGCGGCTGGGCAGCAACTGGTTCCACATCGGCATCCTCGCCATCCTGGGCGGTCACTTTGTCGGCCTGCTGACGCCGCATGCGGTGTACGAGCCCTTCATCAGCAGCGCCCAGAAGCAGCTGGTGGCGATGGTCGTGGGTGGCATCTTCGGCCTGATGTGCTTCATCGGGATGAGCATTCTGCTGGTCCGCCGCATCAGCAATGCCCGAGTGCGTGCGGCCGGCAGCGGTCGCGACCTGCTGGTGCTGGTGTTGCTCTACGCCCAGCTGATTCTCGGCATGTGTTCGATCATAGTTTCGGCCGACCATATGGACGGTTCGCAGATGGTCAAGCTGGGCGAGTGGGCGCAGCACATTGTCACCTTCCGCGGCGGTGCTGCGGACTACGTGGCCGACGCGCACTGGATCTACAAGGCGCACATCAGCCTCGGTCTGTTCCTGATCCTGATCACGCCGTTCACCCGCCTGGTGCATGTGTGGAGTATTCCGCTCGGCTACCTCACCCGGCCCTACCAGATCGTGCGTCGTCGCCAGGCGCCGCTGGACTACAACGGGCGCTGATGCCATGCGACTGAACATTCCTGTCCTGCTGGACGACAGCCCGCGCAAGACGGCCGGGGAGGCGGGCACCGCCACCCCGGGTCTGGCGGCTGCGCAGAACCATGAGCACGATCATGCGGACGACCCCAGCCAGCCCCTGCCAGGGCCGGCGCCGGTGTTCATCCATGTTGGCGCCACGCCCATCAGCGAGGCCGAGATCGCGCGCGAGATGCAGCACCATCGCGCCCCGCGCCCCGAGCAGTCCCGCGCGGATGCGGCGCGTGCGCTGGTTGTACGCGAGCTGCTGCGGCTCGAGATCGAGCGTTTGGGCCTGGCGCAGGACGCCCAGCCCGAAGGTGCCGAGACCCACGAGGAAGCCGCGATCCGCGTGCTGATCGAGCGTGAGATCGATACTCCCGAACCCAGCGAGGACGATTGCCGCCGCTACTACGAAGCCAATCGCGAGCGCATGCACGCACCGGACCGGGCGCGGGTGCGGCACATCCTGTTGGCCGCTGCTCCAGCGGACGGCTATGCGCGCAACAAAGCCCGCGAGCTCGGTGAACAGTTGATCGAGATGCTGAAGCTGGAGGCCGACCGCTTCTCCGAGCTGGCCGAAAAGCACTCTGCATGCCCTTCGCGAGAGCAAGGCGGCGATCTGGGCTGGATCGCTTCCGGCGAGACCGTGCCCGAATTCGAGCGCCAGGTGTTCCGGTTGAAGCCGGGCCTCGCCGGCCTGACCGTGGAGAGCCGCTATGGCCACCATGTCGTGCTGCTCGATGAACTGAAGCCCGGCGAGGCTCTCAGCTTCGAGGACTGTCGCGCTCGCATCGCCGCCTATCTGGAGACCCAGGTGCGGCAGAACGCCCTGCACCAGTATCTGAACATCTTGGCCGAGCGCTACGAAGTGCGCGGGCTCGAAACCCTCGAAGCGGCCTGAGCGAAGCGCCGAGGCGATCGCGCCAACGCGCAGGTTTTCGAATTCCACCTGCCCCGAAATCCGACATGAATACGCAGACGGTTCCCCGTGGCGCACAGCAGACCGCTCTTTGGGCGGGTACTTCAGCCTTCACCATCAGCTTCGCGGTGTGGACGATCTTTTCCATCATCGGCGTCCAGATCAAGGCGGAACTCGGACTCAATGACACCGAGTTCGGCCTGCTGGTGGCCACGCCGATCCTGACGGGTTCGCTCTCGCGCATCTTCCTCGGCGTGTGGACCGAGCAGTTTGGCGGTCGCATCGTGTTCACCGGGGTCATGCTGGCCGGCGCCATTTCCACCTGGCTGCTGACCTACGCGCATACCTACACCATGTATCTGGTGGCGGCACTCGGAATCGGTATCGCCGGCGGCAGCTTCACGGTGGTCATTACCTACGTGTCGAAGTGGTTTCCCAAGGAACGCCAGGGCACCGCACTGGGCATCGTGGGTGCCGGCAACATCGGTTCGGCTGTCACCAAGCTGCTGGCGCCGCTGGTGATGGTGGCGATGGGCTGGCAGGGCGTGGCTCAGATCTGGGCGGTGGCGCTCGCAGTCGCCGCGGTGCTGTTCTACCTGACCACCAAGGACGAGCCCGACCTGGTCGAACGACGCGCGCGCGGCGTCCAGCCGGTGCCCTTCATGGTGCAGATGCGACCGCTGAAGAATCTGCAGGTCTGGCGCTTCTCGCTGTACTACTTCTTCGTGTTCGGCGCCTTCGTCGCGCTTGCCCTGTGGCTGCCGCGCTATCTGGTCGGTGCCTACGGTCTCGACCTTGCGACGGCGGGCATGATTGC
Source organism: uncultured Aquimonas sp. (assembly GCF_937888285.1). GTDB lineage: Bacteria > Pseudomonadota > Gammaproteobacteria > Xanthomonadales > Xanthomonadaceae > Aquimonas. Next base: position 96,838 of record NZ_CALART010000008.1, on the reverse strand, counting down.
TGCAGCGTATTCGATTCCCGCGAGCCTGTTCCGCATCGTTGGCGGCTGGGCGTCGGACAAGTACGGCGCGCGCAAAGTGATGTACTGGACCTTTATTGGCTCGGTGATCTGTACCTTCCTGCTGTCGTATCCGACCACCTCCTATGTGGTTCAGGGCATCAAGGGCCCAATTGAGTTCACGCTCGCCATGGGCGTACTGCCCTTCACCGTGCTGGTGTTCGTGCTGGGTTTTTTCATGTCGCTGGGTAAGGCGGCGGTGTACAAACACATCCCTGTCTATTACCCCGACAACGTTGGCTCGGTGGCCGGCGTGGTTGGCATGATCGGGGGCCTTGGCGGCTTCATCCTGCCGATCACCTTCGGCGCGTTGAACGATCTGCTGGGCGTGTGGACCAGCTGCTTCATGCTGCTCTTCGTGCTGGTCGCAGCGGCCCTGGTTTGGATGCACTTTGCAATCCGCCGCATGGAACTGGCCCGCAACCCGCAACTCAGCCGCGAGACCGATCTGCCGGAGATCATGCAGACAAGGCAAGGCTGAGCGGAACGGTGTCGCTACTCGCTTGCTCATGTTCGGGGTGGCCGCGAACCAAGCGCTGAGGCGCTTGGTTCGCTGGTCAATGCTCCGCGGCGGAGGTGACGCCTTCGGGCGAGGCCTAGGGTATGTTCGGGTGTCTTCCACTAGAGCGTTGTGTAGGCGTATCGCGACGCTCGCCGCGTCGCCGCACACAGTGCCTGCGCTCAGAGCGCCGATATGTTCGAGGCGCGTCTTCGTTGGGCTCAGCCGCTGCAGCCGCCGCAGCAGACCGAGGGTAGATGGATCAGCGCCTCGGGCCCGATAGAGATGCCGCCCGCACGCAAGGCGTGCAGGAGCTCCTGCGTGGGCATCACCGTGGAAATGCGCAGCGCGCCGCTCGCAGGTTCGAGGTCCAGCATCGACGACGGGTCGATATCCTTCAGGTGTGCCTCAAGATCTCGGCTATCGACGCGCACACCCGGTCTTTCGATTCTCACTTCTATAACTGCCGCTCCTCCCATGCCGGAGCGCGAATGGCCTCAGGCCTGGACTATGAAGTCGATCACAATGGCGCCGGTTTCGCGCTGCACGTAACTGACGTTGAGCCGCTCGCCGTAGCGCTCCTGAAGCTGACGCAGCAGGGGCAGGGGATCATGGTCATTGACGAAGCGCATGGTTTCGCCTGGATGCAGGGCATCCAGGGCACCGAAGATCGCAGCGTGGCGAAAGCGCTTGGCGATGCCGCGCGCGTCGAAGGGATAAGGACTGTCCTGCACGGCCACGCACTGGATCTGCATCGGAGCTCTCCTCTTTCGGAAAGAACCGAGTCTGAGGGCGCGCATAGTTCAACGCGCTGATGCAGATCAGCCATTGCGTATTCCAGGCGGGGCAACCACCTGACGTCAGCCGCCGAGCAGCGGCAGTGCGTGTCCGCCAAGATGCGACAGCAGAAGGAAGGCGGACACTAGGATCGCATTCAGCGCCCAGGCGACGGTCAGGAAGCGCGCGATGACACCGCGCTGCTCGTCGCGAACGTTGTGGGCGTTGGTCCAGACCAGCCGGGTGATCAGCAGTGAGTACCCGACGAAGCCAACCAGCAGCAGAGCATACAGTGGGCTGTCGACGCGGTTGAAGAGCCACAGAAGCGCTACGAACAGCAGGTGGCTGCAGGCGACGCCGTAGATCCAGAAGATCCGCCACAGCGGTTGATTGCCGCGGGTCTCGGGGGACAGCCAGGAAGGCAGGCTGGAGTGCGGGGTATTCGCAGTGTCGCTGTGCATGGCAGGTCTCCGACGGGCATCGAAAAGACATGCCAGCCACCATGCGCTTCGGGCCAGTCATGCGCAAGCTGCAGCGCGGCGTAGGCAGCGTGGCGCAAGCAGCCGTGGCGTCCGGTGTACGGGGGCCAGTGACCTCGGCAAGAGGCCGCCCACCACCGCGGGCTTGAACTAGCCGGCCCGCTGCAACTGCACCAGTTGACCCTGCCTGTCGACGCAGAGGAATCGGCCGATGCGGCCACCCTTGATCTGTTCGACCATCATGCGCAGCGGCTGCACGGCTTCATCGCTGTTGGGCGCGTGCCCACCGCGTCCGCCCATGGCGGCTACAAAGATCACGTCCCAGTGGACACCAATCGATCGGGCCTCGTCGATGAGCGCGGCGAAGGTGCCGATTTCCTCGGGCAGTTTGTCCACGCACACGGAAGGGGCCAGAGCCCCGCCTTCGCCGCGCTTGAAGGCCTCGCGCTCGTCGACCGTAGCGTCCGGTGGGAGCTCGGCCTGCGCGAACACCAGCAGGAGGCGCTGCGGCTCGGCTTGGCGCCGCGACTCGGCGAGCAGGTCGTCGAAGTTTTCCAGGGACATCCGGTTTCCTTGATTTCTTGATGGAGCGGGTTGTGGTGCCTATGGTGCTGATCGTACGTCGCCAGCCATTGACCCCGGTCAAGCCTTGGCTGCGCCGGCGGTCGAATGCGCCCCTGCGGGCTTTCAGATGGCTGAGCCGCGCGCTATGGAAGAGAAGACTGATCTGGATCAGCGCAGCTGGATCCGCCGTGTCCCACGCTCGTAGCGCCGCGCGACGAATCCAGTCGATACGCCCCGACACCGCGCGATTGTCCACATCAGAACGAGAACAAGCATGAGCCAGACCACACCCAACGCCGCGCTGATTGAACAGGCGCGCCGCGCCCTTAGCGCTCACGATGAGACCGCTCAGGTGGAATTTGATGCCGCCGGCGGAGCGCTGCGCGTCCACTCTCAGCTCGATCAAGCCACGGTTCTGAAGGTGCTGCACGCTGCGGCATTGCCGGTGGCGGCCGCTGCCGAGCCGGCAGAGCGTAGCGACTGCTGCGGTGGGTGCTGCGGCGGCTGAGTCCTGTCGAAGCAGCGGATGCGAGCTGGGAGTCGAGTGCGGCAGAAGGCAACCACGCTGAGAAAACGCCTGCACAGCTCGCTGTATTCCGCCGATTCCCAGTCTGCCGGACCACTGCAGGCTGGCGAATCGACGAGTCCCTGCTCGCGCGCAGTGCTTTCGCCTTGATCCCGTCTATCGCGCCGGTTCGGGGTCGACCTGCTTAAGCCAGCGCTCGGCGAACGCATCCGCGCTGAGCGCGGCAGAGTAGTAATAGCCCTGTGCGGCATCGCAGCCCAGGTCGGCGAGGGCGCGCGTGGTCGCTTCCGACTCCGTGCCTTCCGCAACGGTGCCAAGGCCCAGCGCGCGCGCCATCGCCAGCACGGTCTCGACGATGGCGCGGTCATTGGGGTTTTCGAGCATGTCGCGCACGAAGCTGCGGTCAATCTTGAGTCGCGACACCGGCAAGCGCTTGAGGTAGGTCAGCGAGGAGTAGCCGGTGCCGAAGTCGTCGATGGCGAGGCTGTAGCCTGCACCCACCAATCGACCGAACAGAGCGATGGCGGCCTCTGGATCCGCAATCAGGCTGGACTCCGTCAGCTCAAGCTCGATGTGGTCCGCCTCCACGGCATGGCGACCGCGCAGCGCTTCGAGGCGCGTTTCGAAGTCCGGATCGAGAAGCTGCAGGGCCGAGAGATTGAGGGACAGTCGCTCCGGCAGGCCGAGACGCTGGCTCCGCCACTGGGCCCACTGGCTGAACGCTGCATCCAGCACCCAGACACCGAGCTCCGACATCAGGCCGGCACGTTCGGCCACGTCAACGAACTCGGTGGGTGAGACCCAACCCAAATCCGGCTCCTGCCAGCGCAGTAGAGCCTCCGCGCCCAGCAGAGCGGCATCCGCCAGTCTGATCTGCGGCTGGTAATGCAGGCGCAGGCGACGCTCAGCCAAGGCAAGCTTGAGCCGATCCGCCAGCAGCAGCCGTCGGTTCAGGCTGGTGCCGACTTCACGACTGTAGAGACGCACCGCGCCGCGCACGGCCTTTGCTTCATACATGGCGATATCGGCATGCTTCATCAGCTCGGCGCCGTCGAGGGCATCGCTCGGGTACAGGCTGATCCCACAGCTGGCGCCGAGGCTGAAGCTGCGGCCGCTGACTCCCAGTGGCTCGCTGATCGCCTCCACCAATGCCCTGCCGCGCGCCATCGCCGTCTCTGATCCTGCACGTGGCACGAGCAGCATGAACTCGTCGCCCCCCATCCTTGCCAGCAATTCACCCGGCTGCAGCGCCCGGCCCAGGCGCGCACCCAGGGCCTGGAGGACCTGATCGCCAACGCCGTGACCACAGCCGTCATTGATCTCCTTGAAGCGGTCAAGGTCCAGATACAGCAGAGCCAGCGCTCCGGCCTCCGCGTCCGCACGATGCACGGCTTCATGCAGACGCTCCTGCAGCAGGCTGCGGTTGGGCAGCCCGGTCAGCGCATCGTAGTAGGCGAGATGCTCGATGCGTTCGCGCTGCTGACGTTCGGCGGTCACATCGCTGAGCATCCAGAGTTGCAGCTCGGCCCCGTCGGCGGTGCGCGGAAGAGGGGTTCGCAGTGTTCGCCAGATTGCCTCGCGACCGTCCGCGCGCTTGCCACGGCAGTCGACCGCCCCGCTTACTGTGGAGGCGCCCCCCGTGGCATCCACGAGATCCGCGAGCTGCATCTGCGTCAGTGCTTGCGTCGAGGCGCCAACCAATCGGGCCAGGGCGGGGTTGGCCAGCAGCAGGCGACCTTCGGCATCGCAGACCAGGACGCCTTCCGCGCCATGCCGGAAGACCGCCATCGAGAGGCCCTGCTCCTCGCGCAGCGCGGACTGCTCTAGCACCAGTTTCAGGAGATCCACCCAGCGCGCACGGAAAGCGCAAGCGTCGAGCGCGGTATCGATCGCGCCTTCAACGATTTCGCTCAACAAGAGCCCGGGTGCTTGGCCCGTGCCAGTATCGATAGGCTCGATGCGCAGGCGCCCTGCCGCGCGCAACCGTTCAAAATACTGGCGACAGCGACGCTGGGGGCAGTCGGGCGCGCACTCGCCGTGCTCGATCATCGAGCAGCCTGCAGCGGGCTGGGCCAGCATGACCTGCAGGTGGCCGGCCGTGTCCTGACTCAGGCCAATGGCGTGGATGAGACGTAGGCCAGACCCCCACCGTGAGCGCTGCAGTAGTGCCGCGCCCAGCCCGGGCTGTTGGGCCGTAGCGAATTCGAACAGCGGCGCCACGCACTCCTGCAATGGCTCTCCGCGAGCCAGGCGGTCGAGGCTTCGGGTGCTGGCTTCGACAAACCGCTCTTCGTCGCGCTTGGCCGTGATGTCGCGCCAGGTCACGAACAGCAGCTGGCGCTTGCCCAGTGTGATCGCGGTCAGCAGGACTTCCACGGGGAAGATCGGGCGATGCTCGCTGCAGTGCAGCCACTCGAAGCGGTGGGTGCCGCGTTCAAGGGCCTGCTGGATCATGCGGGCGGCCTTGTCGAACGAGGGCTCACCGTCCTCCTGCGTGGGCGGTGAAAGCTGGGCTGGCGAGAGGCGCTGCACGTCTTTTGCGGAGGCATAGCCGAGCATGCGGGCCGCAGCGTCGTTCATCTCCACGAATTGATGGTGCTCCGCATCCAGCAGCAGGAGGGCATCGGCTGACTGTTCGAACAGACGCCGAAAGCGTGATTCGCTCTCGGCCAGAGAGGCCTCAGCCTGTTTCTGCGCGGTGATTTCGGTGCGGATCGAGACGAAGCGTTCGAGCCGCCCATCCGCATCCGGCACGGGCACGATGCTGGTTTGCACCCAGTACAGCCGGCCGTCGCGGGCGCGGTTGCAGAACTCGCCGTGCCAGACCTTGCCCCGCAGGATCGTCCGCCACATGTCCCGCATGTAGCGGCGCGAGTGGCGGCCGGAGTTGAGTATGCGGTGGTCCTGGCCCAGCAGTTGTTCCCGGGTGTAGCCGGAGATCGCGCAAAACCGATCGTTGACTTCGAGGATGCGCCCTTTGCGATCCGTGACTGCGACGATCGCATGCTCGTCGAGTGCACGCACCACCGTGCTGGGGGCAAGCCTTGTGACCGGGCTTTCGGCCTCGATCTCGGACGGCTTCGCGCTCTCGTAGTTCATGGCGGGGTCCGCGGATCCTGTTCTACGCCGATCTGAACTGCGCTGCACATCGCGTGCCAACCGGACGCGCCAACCGGGGTGTGCGGCCCATCCTGAGGCTGAGGCCTCATGCGCGATCTGATGCGGGTCAAGCGCATGCATGGGCTTCGACCAAGGTGGACAGTCTGGAGATTCGCAAGTCTCAGGCTCAGACGTCCCACAGCGCCGGGAAGCGTCTTTCCTGGTTGGACGCCAGCGCTTGCTCCGCAGCGGCAATTGAGGGAGCCGGCACGGCTGCCAAGGACTTGCATTCCATCTTGACGTGCCAGCGATACAGAGTGAGTATTCACTTACTTCTGGAGATGCACATGAGCCGCGCCCTCCCCCTCTCTGCCGACGAACGCCGCGCTGCCAGTGTTCAAGCGCTGATCCAACTTGCGCGGAACGCCGATCCGCGTCAGATCACCACTGCGGCCGTTGCCATACAGATGGGCGTGAGCCATGCCGCGCTGTTCCGTCACTATCCGGACAAGGCTGCGCTCTGGGCCGATGCAGTCGACTGGATCGAACAGGAACTGACGCGGCGAGTCGAAGCGGCAGCCGCCAGCGCCTCGACGCCACGCGCGGCACTCGCTGCAATGTTCGAGGCCCATGCCCGATTCCTTGCAGACTTTCCGGGTGCGCCCCGGCTGATGCTGTCGGAGCTGCAGGCCGCCGGCGAATCGCCTGCCAAGCTGCGGACGCGTGGCCTCGTGGCGCGCTACTCGGAACGCCTGGCCGGCTACGTCGTCAAGGCACAGGCACTAGGGGAACTGCGCGCGACGCTGGTGCCCGCGATGGTCGTCAACCTCCTGCTCGGCGCGTTGCAGGGCCTCGTGGTGCAGGCCTTGATATCCAACGCACCCGAGCAGATTTCCGCGCAGGCTGCGGGCGTGTTCGACACCCTGTGGTGTGGGCTGGGAACGCAGACATGAAAGTACTGACTCCCGCGCGCCTGAGGATTGCGCTGCCGTTGCTCGCCTTGGCCACTGGACTTGTCTGGGTCGCCCTGCGGGCGGGGCCGATGGCGCCGGTCAGCGTGCAGACTGCCACTGCACAGGCGCGGCTACTGGCACCTGCCTTGAGTGGCTCCGGTGAGCTTGATGTGCGGCAGCGGGAGCGCATCGGCAGTCGCGTACCAGGCCGGGTGCTGGGCGTTCATGTCGACGTCGGCGATGTGGTGGTCGAAGGTCAGTTGCTGCTTGAGCTGGACCCCGTCGACCTCGACGCCAAGGTGCAGGCACAGCAGGGTGCGGTGCAGCGGGCGCAGGAGCAGATCGCACTTGCGCAGGCTCAGCAGCGGCAGGCCGAAGCGCGACAGGCATTCGCGCAGGCGAAGCGGACGCGCCATCGCCTTCTGTCAGAGCGGGCGCTTGTGAGCACCGAAGCGCTGGAAGAGGTCGAGCAGGCCGCGCAGGTGGCTGCCGCAGACCTCGATGTGGCCAGGGCCCAGCTGGGCCAGGCCGAAGCCGAACTGCAGCGCGTGCGGGCCGAGCTCGCGGCGCTGGAAGCACAGCGCGAAGATTTGCGGATCCGGGCCGCCCGCGCCGGACAGGTACTGGCGCGACGGGTGGACCCCGGGAGCACCGTCCAATCAGGACAGACCCTGCTGGAGCTCGCCGACCCCGCGGATCGCATTGTGCTGGCGCGCTTCGATCAGCGTGCGGCGGCCGCGTTGGCCGTAGGCGATACTGTGGAGGTACGGGCGCGTTCGCTGGGTTCGATCCTGCAGGGGCGCGTCGAGCGCATCGAGCTGGTCGCCGATGCGATCACCGAAGAACGGCAGGCGCGCATCAGCCTACCGCCAGACGTTGATCTTCCTCTCGGAGAGCGCGTCGAACTGCAGGTGGCGACCCAAGCCACGCCCGTTGAGGTTGCGGTTCCCGCGAGCGGGCTGGTCGTCGACGCGGGGCGAACCGGAGTCTGGGTTGTGGAGGACGGCCGCGCACGGTTTGCGGTTGTGGAGAGCGGTCTCCGCAGCGCCGATGGCTGGATCGAAATCCGCTCGGGCCTCGAGCCCGGCGCGTCGGTGGTGAGCTATCGCCCGCGCCCTCTGAGCGAGGGGCAGACGCTGAACGTGCGCGAAGAGCCGCTGCCGTGATCAGCCTCGCCGGCCGCGATATCGCCCACGCCTGGGGGCGCTTCCTGTTCACCGGACTGGGTCTCGGCCTGCTACTGGGGGTCACGCTGACGATGGCGGGCGTGTATCGCGGGATGGTGGATGATGCTCAGGCCCTGCTGGATGGCAGCGGTGCCGATCTCTGGGTGGTCCAGAAGGACACGTTGGGTCCCTGGGCCGAGCCTTCTGCCCTTCCGGACGATCTGCGTGCCAGCCTGTCGTCGCTGCCGGGCGTGGAGGCTGCGGCCAACGCCATCTACCTCACGCTGCAGGTGCGCCATGGGCAGCGCGATCTGCGGGTGATGCTGGTGGGCATCGAGCTGCAGCAGGCGCTGCTGCCCGGCCAACCGCCACAGCTCATCGCCGGGCGCCTGCCCACCGCCCGGCGCTTCGAGGCGGTCGTCGACATCGCCAGCGGTCTCAACCTTGGCGACACCGTCTGGCTGCGCCGGCAGCCGCTGACGATCGTCGGGCTGACTCGACGCATGGTGTCCTCGGGGGGCGATCCGATGCTGTTCGTGAACCTTCCGGATGCACAGGAAGCGCAGTATCGGCGAGACCCCGAAGCCGTGCGCGCCCAACGCGCAAGAACTGACCTTCTGCCCGCGCTGGCCGGCGTCAATGAGGACGTCCGCTCGGCCATCGACGCCTTGCAGCAGAGCACGGGCTCGGTCAACACGGTGCTGGTCCGACTTTCTCCGGGCGCGGACGCCCAAGCCGTGACACGCGCCATTCGCGAGGGGCTGGCACTTGGCGTGCACGACCGCGCGGCGATGCAGGACATCCTGATCGCGAAACTGATCGCGACCTCGGCGCGGCAGATCGCGATGTTCCTCGTGATCCTCGCGATCGTCAGTGCGGCCATCGTGGCCTTCATCATCTACACCCTGACTCTCGGCAAGCTGCGCGAGATCGCGGTGCTCAAGCTGATCGGCACGCGTAACCGCACGATCGCCCTGATGATCCTGCAGCAAGCGCTGGCGCTCGGACTGATCGGCTTCGCTTCTGGCCGCATCAGCGCACACTTGTGGGCCCCGTACTTCCCGAAATTCGTTCTGCTGATTCCGGAAGACTCGCTGCGCGCACTGGCGCTGACGCTGGTGGTGTGTGCCCTGGCATCGGCACTCGCCATCCGCGCGGCACTGACGGTCGACCCGGCCGAAGCGATCGGAGGATGAGCATGAACGCAGAGCAGGCACCCGGCATCGAGCTGCGTGGATTGCGCAAACGTTACGGCAGTGGCGACACGGCAGTGGATGCCCTGCGCGGTTGCGACATGGTCGTCGCTCCCGGCGAACTGGTCGGACTGGTGGGGCCCTCCGGCTCGGGCAAGTCCACCCTGCTCAAGTGCCTGGGGGCCGTCATCGAGCCCAGCGGCGGCGAGATGTTGTTGGGCGGGCAGGTGCTCTACCGGGATGGCTGGAAGGTAGCCGACCTGACAGCGCTGCGACGGGATCGGATTGGCTTCATCTTCCAGCAGCCCTACCTGCTGCCCTTTCTCGACGTGACCGACAATGTGGCGCTCTTGCCGATGCTGGCGGGCGTGCGCAATGCCGAAGCCCGGCGTCGCGCGCAGGCGCTGCTCGCCGCCTTGGAGATCGAGCATCGCGCGCGCGCGATGCCGAGCCAGCTGTCGGGCGGCGAGCAGCAGCGGGTGGCCATCGCTCGTGCGCTGGTGAACCATCCCCCCGTGATTCTTGCCGATGAACCGACGGCGCCGCTTGATGGCGCCCGGGCGCTCGCGGTGGTGTCCCTGCTCTCGGCCATGGCGCGTCGATACGGCACGGCGGTTATCGTGGTTACGCACGACGAAAAGATCATCCCCAGCTTTCCGCGCCTGTACCAGATCCGCGATGGGCGAACCCATCTGGTCGAACAGGCCCCTTCAACCTTGACCAACAAATTGGAGGTCGCCTGAATGAAAGCTCTGTCGCTTCGCATCTCGTCCGTCCATCTGGTTGCCATGCTGCTGGCGCTCCAAACTTCGCTTGCGCTTCATGCGGGGCCTGGTCCGGGCGATCCCGGCAGGCCGCAGCCCGCAAGTCTCCAAGAAGAATCAAGCTCTTCCGAATCCGAATCCGAATCCGAATCCGAATCCCAATCCGGACCTGATTTGCAGGGGCATGCGCATGAAGATCCCCACAACCATGCCTCACTGGCCGCGCCCATCACTGCACCCGAGGGTGGCTGGGCCTCCGATGCTCCCTTGCGCCAGGGCATGCGGGCGATCTTCGATGCCGTCGTAGCGGCCGTTCGTGATGGTGGGGAGGCCAAGGTCTTGGCGACCGAGCTGCGAGCCCAGGTCCGCTACCTGTTTGCGAACTGCAAGCTTGAGCCGCAAGCGGATGCTGCCTTGCACGGGATTCTGGCCGAGCTGCTGCAGTCGGCACAGCGGCTGGAGGCCGGCGCCAGCCCGGCCGAGGAGCACGACGCCCTGCACGCCAGCCTGCAGCGCTACGGCCAGCTGTTCCAGCACCCGGACTGGCCGCTGCGGTGACCGTTGCGACGCCTGCCTTACGCCCGCAGAGGCAGGCGCGACGACTCAGGACTCGGCGCGCGCCGTGCGCGACAGGCTCTTCCAAAGCTCGGCCATGCGCGCAGCCACGTCCGCATCGGGAACGATCGGGGCGCTCCAGGCACGGTCCGTCTCACCGCGGAGCTTGCGGGTGGCATCCAGACCCATCTTCGAGCCGAGATTCGGTACCGGGCTGCTGAAGTCGAGGTAGTCGATTGGCGTGTTCTCGACGATCAGACTGTCGCGGGCCGGATCGACGCGGGTGCTGATCGCCCAGATCACCTCGGACCAGCTGCGCACATCGATGTCGTCATCAGTGACGATGACGAACTTGGTGTAGGTGAACTGCCGGAGATACGACCAGATCCCCATCATCACCCGGCGGGCATGCCCCGGATACTGCTTGCGGATACTGACCACCGCGATCCGATAGGAGCAGGCTTCCGGCGGCAGGTGGAAGTCGACGATCTCGGGAAACACCTTCTGCAGGATTGGCACGAAGACCTCGTTCAGCGCCATCGCCAGCACCGAGGGCTCGTCGTAGGGCGCGCGGCCCATGTAGCTCGCGTGGTAGATCGCGTCGCGGCGCAGGCGAACGCGCTCGACGGTCAGCACCGGAAACAGCCCCTGCGCGTTGTAGTAGCCGGTGTGGTCGCCGAAGGGACCCTCGATCGCCTCGTCATCCGGTTGAATATGACCTTCCAGAACGATCTCCGCGCCGGCCGGCACGTCGAGCCCGGTGTGCCGGCTGCGCCAGACCCGCGAGCGCTCACCGCGCAGCAGGCCGGCGAACTCGAACTCCGACAGCGTGTCCGGCACCGGCGCCACCGCCGCCAGCAGGGTGGCCGGGTCCGCGCCGATTGCCACCACCACCGGAAACGGCCGCCGCGGATGCAGTCGGCGATGCTCGGCGAAATCGAGGGCGCCACCGCGATGCGGCAGCCAGCGCATGATCACGCGGTTCGGCGCGATCAGCTGCTGGCGGTAGATCGCGATGTTCTGGCGCGGCTGGCTTGGGCCGCGGGTGATCACCAGGCCGAAGGTGATCAGGCGCCCGGCATCGCCCGGCCAGCAGCGCTGGATCGGCAGGCGCCCGAGATCGATCTCCTCGCCCTCCTGCGTGATCTCCTCGAAAGCGGCACTGCTGACCGAGCGCGGCGCGACGTGCGCCAACTGCGCCAGCTCGGGCCAGGTCTGCAGCGCCTGTTTCAGCGAGCCCGGCCAGCGCGGCTCCTTGAGGCTCGCCAGCAGCGCGCCCAGCTCGCGCAGGCTGGCCAGCGGCCGACCCGCCATCGCCAGCTCGATGCGGCTGCGGTGACCGAACAGGTTGCCGAGCACCGGGTGAGGCCCGCCGTCCACGCACTGCATCAGCAGCGCAGGTCCCTGTCGACGCAGCGCCTCCAGCGATAGCGCCGTGGTGTCCAGCTCCGACGACAAGGGCGCGGCCACGCGCTGCAGCTGCCCACGGCGCTCCAGAAGGCTGAGGAAGCTGCGGAGATCCTGGTCGCGCATGGCCACTCCTGAGTTGGGAAGGCCGCAGGGTGGAGTCCCCAAGCTGGCAGTGCCATGACCGACGTCAGACGAATCTGTCGATGCCTTCGTTTCAGCCGCTTCACGGCACATGGGCCCCGGTGCGCGAGATGGGCTCGGTGAAGCGGGCTTGCTCGACGCTGCCCTTCCTCCATCTTCCGGTCCACGCTTCTGGGCCAGCGCTTCTATCGCTCCGGTTACCGGGCGTGTCGGCAAGCACGACCAAAAATCTGGGCCACCCAGAACCAGTCGAACTCGCTGAGACTCAAGCCCATGTCGGGTACCGAACACCCTGTGGCCAGGCATGCATGAGCACTTACACGTGCTTCAGTTCTTCATGGGCGCGATTTCACTTGGGCTTGTAGTCATGCCGCGCTGTCCCTTCCATTGGCTCAGCAACTCGAAGTGGTTCCTGGTGAATCAGTCCGCAATTGTTCTCAGATGCCTTCCACATCGATTCCATGTTCGGCCAGCCACGCCTTGCGCTTTTCGTAGTCCGGCATGGCGCGCTCAATCCGCAGCCAAAACGCTGGCGTGTGGTGCGGCTCATGCAGATGGGCGATTTCGTGCACCACCACGTACTCCGCGATGCGCGCGGGCAGCAGGATCGCCTTCCAATGGAAGTACAGCCAGTCGCCCTTGCCACAGGATCCCCAGCGGTACCCGAGGTCCTGCACCCTGACGCCCGCTGGTGCCACCTCCATGCGCGATTGATAGTCGGCCACACGGCTCGACAGCCAAGCCCTGGCGCGCTCGCTGTACCAGCGCACGAAGTGTTCGCGCGCGGCAGGAAGGGCATCCCGGCGCAGGCAGAAGCGTCCCGCTGCCAGCTTCAGCGGCACATCCTGGGTATCGACCAGCTTCAACCGAAAGCTGCGCCCTAGGTAAAGAAAGCCTTCGCCGCCGACGTACTGCTTTCGCGGCACCAGCCGCTGCAGCCGATCTTTCTCGGCAAGCTTGGTGTAGATCCAGAAGCGCTTATCCATCACGAAAGCGCGCAGCACTGCCTCGCCGACATCGGGCGGTGCCGACAGCAGCAGGGCGCCGTCTCGATCGACCGTGATCTGCAGCGTTCTGCGACGCACACTGTGGCGTACGACGAACTGCAGATCGTCCACCTGAAGCACGGGCGGAATCATCGACACGCTCATCGACTCACACCCGCACCAGCGTGGCGTGGCTCGCTCGCGCCTGTTCCAACAGCCTATCGGCCAGCACGCCAGCCGTGTCGGTGTCGACCAGTGGTGGCCGCAGCCGCATCAGGTGATCGAACAGCAGACCGTTGAGATTCTCCTGATCAGCCCGTCGATGTGGCTTCCAGAGGTCGGCGTTGCCCTTCAGCTCATCGACCAGGATGTCCACGAGCTCGACGGTCACATCCTTGAGCCGCACAAGCTCCGCAGGGTTCGGCGAGTGGCCCGTGCTTACGACATCCAGCAGCGTGCGCAGGAAGGGCGCGCAGTGGGGCGGCAAGTCGGAGGGAGTGTCGGCGTTGCTCGCCGTGCCCGTACGCAAATCATCGATGATCTTCTGCAGCTGCGCGGTGACTTCGTTCCACTGCTCGCCCAGCGTCCTCAGGATCTCGTTCAAGCGTTCGGAGAGCTTGCGATAGAGCACCGGGTCTTCATCCACGTGCTTGCGGATGTGAGAGCGGATCGCATGCTCCATCTCGGAGGCCTTGGCCCGGTCATTGGCAGCACGCCCCAGCTGCCTGTCGAATTCGGCGTCGGTCAGCTGGATCGGCGGAATCTTTGGGTCGATGCCCAGCGAGATCACGTGGTCGTCGATCAGCTTGCGGACCTTGGCGCCGACATCCTTGCCAAGCACTGGCGTGTCCTTGTAGCGGTTGCGTGCCCGCGCGTAGATGTAGGCAAGCCGTTTGGCGTCACCCGAGTAGGGCAGCCCTTCCGGGCGCGGCAGCACCGTATCCAAGGAGGCGAGAAACCCCTTCAACTTGACCGCGAACTCAGCCCGCAGCTTTTCGCTGGCCAAGGCCTCGACGCAGGCTTCGGTGTCGTCCAGCGAATCGATGCCGCGCTGGCGGAACAGATCCACCACGCGCAGGTGGCGATCGCGCAGCACGGGCACTTCATCCTTCAGGCTGGCGAGTGCGCCTTCCACATCCTCGTCGGCGTAGGCCGCCAGCGCCTGTTTCAGGTGCTGGGCCACGCCGTAGTAGTCCACCACGATGCCGCAGCGCTTGCCGAAGCCCGTGCGGTTGACGCGGGCGATGGCCTGCAGCAGCTCGGCTTCGCGGATCGGCCGGTCCAGGTACATGACGCCCTCGATGGGCGCATCGAAGCCCGTCAGCAGCATCGACTTGACCACCAGGAAGGCCAGTGGGTCGGTCTTGGCGACGTCGGCATGGAACAAGGGCTTCTTGAAGCGCTTGATCAGTGCTTCCTGTAGCGCGCCATCGGTCCACGTCTTCCACGCGGGGTCATCGTTGTTGCTGCCCGAGATGATCGGCGCGAACTCGATCTGTGCGAGCGTTTCGCGGTAGCGCCAAGCCTGCACCACGGCCTGCACCTTCGGCGGTCGTTGACACAGGGCCTCGTCGTCCAGGGTCTTGTCCTGGGGGCTCAATGCTTGGGCGTCAGCCAGCAGCTCATCGCGTGCCTTCTTCAGCGCCTCGAAATAGCGGATAGCCGCAAGCCGGCTGTAGGCCACCACCTGCGCCTTGTAGCCATTGGGCAGCAGGTGAGTGACGTAGTGGCGCAGCATGTCCCGTGCCTTTTCGGCGATCAGCGCGGGGGCATCGAAGATGTGGCCCTTGGTGGCGTACTTCTGCTTGATCGCCTCCAGCTCTTCGGGCGTGTGCTGGCGGAACAGATCCTCGAACAGCTCGTCCAGGCTGGCGCCGTCCTTGATCGCGCCGTTGGCGGTGCGCCCTTCATAGAGCACCGGCACCGTCGCGCCATCGGCCTCGGCTTCCTTGATCGTGTAGCGATCGATGAACTCGCCGAAGATCTCGTGGGTGCGCTTCTTCTCACCCATGATGATCGGCGTGCCGGTGAAGCCGATGCGCGCGCAGTTGGGCAGCCCAGCGAGCAGACTGGCGTGCAGGTCACCGGCCTGGGTGCGATGGGCCTCATCGACCAGCACGAGAATGCCGTCGTCCTCGTTCAAGACCTCGAAAGCGCTGCTCGTGGCGAGGCGGCTGGCGCTGGCACCGTCGCCGGCCCTGTAGCCGGATTTCGGTTCTTGCACCTTGGGCAGATCCTTGGCCGAGAGCGGCGCATCATTTGCGGTGTCGCCATCGCGGTACTTCTGGATGGTGGCGAAGATCAGGCCCGGCCCCTTGCGACGCGCCAGCGCTTTCACCCCGGCCGTGCTGTCCGCCACCTCGACCACCTCTCCGGTGAGCGTGGCGGTCACCGACAGCTGGCTCTGCAGGTCCTTGCGGTCGGTGACGACAATGACCTTGAAACGCCGCAGCTGCGCGTCCGCCCGCATCTTGCGCACCAGGAACACCATCGTCAGGCTCTTGCCCGAGCCCTGGGTGTGCCAGACGATGCCGCCACGCTGGTCGTGTTCACCGTGTTGCAGCCGCGTCTTGCCGGTCTTGAGCCGGGCAATGGCACGATTGACCGCCCGGTACTGCTGGTAGCGGCACACCGACTTCAGGGTCTGGCCACCCACCTGCATGAACAGCAGGAAATGCCGCACCACGTCCAGCAGGTGCGCGGGAGCCAGCACGCCCGCGATCAGCCGCTCCTGCTCCGTCAGGCTAGGCTTGCCCAGCGCCTCGGCGGTTTCGAGCTCGCTGCCGGAGCCGTCCGGGCCCACCACCGTTTTCCACTCCGCGTAGTGCTCGAAGTCCGCGCCGATGCAGCCCAGACGGGCGAAGTCGCCGCAGCTGGCCACCAGCAGCTGGTTTGTGGCGAACAGCGCTTCGTTGCCCTCGTTGTCGTCGATCTCGAAGGCCGCCTTGCGCTGATTGCTGTAGCGCCGCAGCTGGTCGACGGCCTCGGCCAGCGGCTCGGGGATGGAGGGGCTCTTGCACTCCACCACCACCAGCGGGATGCCGTTCACCAGCAGCACGAGGTCGGGCACGATGAAGGCCTTGCCACTGTTGAAACCGGGCGGGCAGTCGACGCGGTACTGGTTTACGACGGTGAAGCGGTTGTTGGTCGGTGTGTCCCAATCGATATAGCGCAGCGTCTGGCCGCGCCCGCCGTCCCAGCCGGGCAGGCCCTCGACAGTCAGGCCTTTGATCAGCAGCTCGGTGGCCTTCTGGTTGGCCTCCATCAGCTTGGGCGTACCGAGCCGGGTGATGGCAGCGACTGCTTCCGACAGACGCGCGTCGTCCAGCCAGGGCCGGCCGTCCGGGCCGAGGTTCAGTGTGCGCAGCTGCTCGCGCAGCTCGCCTTCCTGGATCACGTCCGCAAAACTGCAGCGGCCGGTGGCGGCGGGCTCGTCCAGGCTGCCTGACACTTCGGACCAACCCAGCGCCTGCAGCTGAGCCATGAAGGGCTTTTCGACGTCCTGAAGCTCCCAGCCCATGGTCAGCGTGCTCCCTTCGGCTGCGATGCTTCGCCCGAGGGGGCCTCGTCCAGGCTGCCTGACACTGAGGTCCAACCCAGCGCCTGCAGCTGCGCCATGAAAGGCTTTTCGACGTCCTGAAGCTCCCAGCCCATGGTCAGCGTGCTCCCTTCGGCTGCGATGCTTCGCCCGAGGGGGCGACGCATATCGAGCTCATATCCGGCTCATAAAAGCTCATATCGGCTCATATCCGTCTGCTCCGGTGTGGTTTTGGCCGGCGAACCGCGCACGCTGCGCACGGGCAAGCTCTTGGCCGTGGGCGCGGCCCCGGGGGCGAAGAGCTGAACCTGCACCTCAGGAAGCGCCGCAAATGCGTGCTCGATCAAGGGGCGCACCCCCTCCCAGTCGAGGCCACCCAGCCCGCAGCCCAGCGCTGGCACGGCGATCGAGCGGATGTCCAGGCGACGCACATCGTCTACCAGCGCTTCCAAGCCGTCGCGGATATCCGCCAGCTGCGAACGCATCCGCCAGTGCCGCTTGGTCGGGAAGTTGATGATGTAGTGCGGCAGCGCCAGGCGGCCGTTGTCGTGGATCAACATGCGGCCGGGCTGCACCTCGCCGGCCTTGCAGGCGGATTCGTACTGACGAAAGTTGGCCGGGAATGCCTGCTTGAACTGCAGCGCGATGCCCTTGCCCATGTAGCCCACGCAGTTGACCGCGTTGACCAGGGCTTCGGCCTGGGCCTGCAGCAGATTGGCTTCCGTGATCTGGATCATCGCGACCCTCATCCCGCTCAGAAGTCCCAGTCACGCCGTGCCTTCAGCGTCGGCTGAAGACGAGGCTCAAGTCCGCTCAATCTCATCATGGCTCCGTGCCTGCTCGAACAGACGTTGGAGCAAGTCCAGCTTGGCGCGGACCTCCGACTCCGCAGCGGCGGAAAGCTGTGCATGCGGGATCAGGCGGTGCAGTTCGCCCTTTCTCAGCAGCATGGCACCGCCCAGCCGCTGCGCCAGGCGGCGAAAGAATGATTCAGCCAAGGTGCTGAGCTTGCGCCGCTCGGTTCGCGCCTCCCAGATCAGGCGGGCCGCATCGGTGGGGGAGGTGGCCCAGGTGTCGTAGTCCGCCTGGCTGCCACCAAACACCTCGTCACGCAGCGTTTCAGCCAGTGCCTGATCCACCTCGTCGCGGGCGTGTTGAGTGAACAGGTCGTCGGCCGGGTACTGCCGGTAGGCGTAATCGCGCAACAGCTCGGGCGTAATGAAGTAGTTCTCCGCCTCGTAGCGGCGCCAGTAGCGAATCCGTAGCGCGCCTTCGTCGCTGTCCTGACGGCTGAGGCCATCGTTATCCAGGATGGCCAAGCCCTTCAGCTCGGGCAGCAGAGTGCGCAGCCCCTTGAAGTGCTCACGGGGGGTCAGGCCAAAGCCGCCCTCCACGCGCTCGAGTTCGGCGTCCAGATCCTGCAGCGGGTAGTTGTTCTGCACATAGAAGCTGTTGATGCGCTCGTCCCAGAGCGTGGCCACCGGGTGCTGCAGACGCTCAGCCAGTCCGCGCAGCATGTCTACGTCGGTGCCGCCCTCCACATAGAACACGTAGCCGCGCTCGCGCGCCTTGACGTAATGGTCTGCACCGAAGTGCTTCAGGCTGTTGCGGATGTCCTGCTTCTTGGCGAGATCGTCGGCGCGGCCTTCCAGCAGCAGAGTCAGGTTGGTATCCAGCGCTTCGTCGAGGATCACTTCGGAGTGCGTGACCATCACCACCTGCGAGCCGTTTTCGCTGGCGATGTCGCGCAGCAGTACGTACACCTGCTTCTGCCGAAGGATCTCCAGGTGCGCATCCGGCTCGTCCACCAGCAGCACGCTGCCCTTGTGCGAGTACAGATAGGCGAAGACCAGCAGCATCTGCAGCATGCCGCGCCCTGCAGACGAGATATCAAGCGCCTCCTTGACCCCTGGCTGGCGGTAGCTCAGTGCGATGGTGCCGCGGGCAGTCTCCTCGGGCTCGCCTAAGGTCACATTGAACAGACGCCGGATCAGCTGGCTCACGCGCGCCCAGTCATCCACGGATGACTTTGCCACCGCGAGGCACAGATTGCGCAGCACGTCGGCCGTGCGGCCCTGCCCCAGCAGAACGTCCACCCGGCCCGGCTGGAGAATGGGCTCCTCCATGTCCAATCCGGACATGGGGTAGAGCAGTTCCACCCGCAGGCTGGCGGCGTGGCGAATCAGCTCAAGATCACCGATGACCGACTCGTCCGGCGTGCAGTACACCAGCTCATCGCCCTGGCTGCGAAAGCGCATCGGCAAGGTGTGCACCTGCCCCCGATATGTCACCCCTACGCTCAGCACCATGGGTATGTCGGTGTTGGCTTTGCGCACCTGGGTGTTGTGCCAGAAAAAGCGCGTGCGCGTGACCGGCACCGCCACGATGTTCAGTCGGTTCAGAGAAGTGGCCGTGCGCTCCTTGGCAGAGGAGGCCTTGCGCACGTCGTACCAGGTGCGCACCGCCTGCGACCACAGCGCGAGCGCCTGGATGGCGCTCGTCTTGCCGCAGTTGTTGGGGCCGATCAGCACCGCAGGATGGTCCAGCTCGATCCGTTGCCTGTCGCCGAAGCGCTTGAAGTTCTCGATCTCGATGTAATGCAGCAGGCGCATGCTCAGGCGCTCCCTTCGGATTCGATGGCCAGCAGGGGCGTGACGCGGACGCGGCCTGTGAGGAGGTCGTCCATCAGGCCGGTCTTCTCCAGCTCAAGCTTTGAGAGATAAGCAGCTTCCAACTCGATTCGTGACCCAACCTCACGGAGGCGCTCTTCCATCAGGTCTTGTTCGTTACGCGGCGGGACTGGTAGTCGAACAGCTCTCAAGGTCTCGGATCGAATAGCCGCCATCGTGCCCCCTTGCTGATCGCTATCGAAGTGTCTTAAGACCCACGGTGAGTAGTTGATCTGCAGCATCGCGAGGAAGGGGGAGTAGGCTTCCCGGTTCAGAGACAACGTCCACGTGTGCTTAGACGATAGAGCTAGTCCGACATCATTCGGTACTAGGCAGCACCTCCCGACAGTACCCATGATGGTAATCATCAGATCACCTGGGCGAACCGCATAGCGTGCGAGTTGAGAAAACTTGCGGTGGGTCACGAAGCGTGTGTAGTTCGCCACGAAGTGCTCTGCGTGCACATTGTCGATTCCCAGCAGTGGGACTCCAGCGTCAACCAACTCCTGCTTCAACAGCGCACTTCCGAAGGGGCCTGAACGCATCGCTGGGTCGAAGTTACCAAGCAAATCTGCAAGCTGCTTGCTGTCCCATTCGTTGGGAATCCACCCCAGCGGCGACGGCTTGTAGAGATGCGGCGCCTCGGGTTGGAGTGGGCGCAATTCGCCGTTGGCGTCGATGCCGCGGGTCAGCAGGTCGTGCAGCAGACCTTGCTTGACGCCTTCGAGCTTGGCGATGAGTGCCTCGGTTTCGTGGATGGCGGTGTCGAGGGTATCGAGGACGTGGGCGATACTGGCTTGTTCAGCTGGAGGCGGTAGCCGCAACGACATCGCTGCCATCTTGGCCTTGTTGAGGGTCACTCCCTTTACTGCGGTGTCTGTCACGACGCTGCCCGCTGCCCGCGGTAGTGCGTGGTAGAGCCAACTAGCATCTAGCCGCCCATCCTTCGGTTGAAAGATAGCGATTGCTTCGTTGCAATACATCTCCGTCGCCGTGATCGCAGTACGGCCAACGGTCAGCTTGAAGCTCATCACCGTAGTCCGATCGGGAATGAGCTTGACGTTGCTGGATCTCACTCCAAGGGAGGTGATGTGCTCCTTGGTATTGGAAACGTACTTCCCCTTCAGGTCGGCAATTGAGATCCAAGGGTAGCCACTGGGCTTCTCAGCCCAGAACGCGGGAATTGCCCGCGATGGCGTGCCGCCAATCTCGATTGTGGCGAGCTCCGAGATGCTTAGTTCGGGCCATTCAGACATACCGCAATCCCCTCAAGAACCCCTGCAGCGCCTGCGCCGCCGCTTCGCGCTTGCCCTCGATCTCGGTCAGCGTCACTCGGTACTTGTCCCACCAGTTTTCGAACGCGGCAACGATCGCCTTGCGCTGCGCGGCGACATAGCGCTCGACGATCGCGCGCATGTCGTGGTGCAGGATGGTCAGCAGCAGTTCGGCGGCCTGTTCGGCTGAGAGCTCATCCACCGCAGCGTTCAGGTGCGCGGTGAAGCTCTCCTGCTTTGCCTTGAGCTGCTTCTTCAGGGCGCTGAGCTCCTTCTTCCAGGCCTTGAGCTGGGCTTCGTCAACCGCGTTCTCGTCCTCGGCGTCCTCTTCCAAGGCTTCGGCGGCTTCGCCTTCCTCGCCGTCCGAATCCTTGGGGCTGGCGGCCTTGATCCGGCCGTCCAGCTCGGCCTTCTTGGCTTCCAGCGCGTTGATGGCCTCGACAAAGTCGCTCATCAGGAATCGGACCAGCCGATGTTCCAGCGGGCTGTCCTTGCTGGCCTTGTCGTCGAGCGCGGTGACGATGCTGGTGCGCCAGGCGTCCATGACGCCCTGGGCGCCGCGCGCCATCAGGGTGAGCACGTCGTACTTGGTCTGGTACCAGAAGCCGGCGACGATGCCGCGCACCTGGAAAGGGTCCAGCAGGCCGACGCCTTCCAGGGCTCCGCTGAAGCTGGTCAACAGGTCGGCGCGCAGGGCGACAAGGCGGGCAGGGCTGTCCGCCTCACCGGCCAGCGCGACGATGCGCGAGCTGTGCGCCACCCACCACTGCTCAAAGGCGGCGCGGAGGGCTGCCTCTTTGGCAAGGAGGCCGGGGTTGCTTTCGATGGCCGGCTTGAGGTGCTGGCGCTGCGTCAGCTCGGGCCTGAAGTCGAAGTAGTTGGCGTCGCGCGGGTCTGGATTCCCGCCTTCGCCGGAACCACGGGCTTGGAACAGATCAAGCGGGTCCAGGCCGTGGGCCCGGAACAGCGCGGCCTTGGCTGCCACTTCGGCTTGGGGCACGCCGCCGACCAGATGGGCGCGTACGTCGTGCGGCTCCGGCGGCGGGGCGTTGTCGGCGTAGCGGCGGATGTTGAGGTTGTAGTCGTTGGCCTTCAGCGTGGCCGTATCAACGATGGCCGAGAAGCCTTCGATGGCGCGGAACTCGTCGAAGGCGGTGATGATCTTTTCGATGTGTTCGGGCAGCAGGTGGTTCTGGGCGCGGCCCTCGAAGAACTCGCGGTCGGCATTGATGAAGAGCACCTTGCCCTGGCGCTCCGGCGGTTTGCCGCTGACCCGCTGCGCGCCGTTCTGCACCTGCTGGCGGAGCACCAGGATGCAGGCCGGAATGCCGGTGCCGTAGAACAGGTTGGGGGCGACCCCGATCACCGCTTCAAGCAGGTCGCTCTCGATCATGCCGGCGCGGATGACGCGCTCTTCGCCGCCGCGGAACAGCACGCCGTGGGGCATGACGGTGGCGATCAGGCCGCCGTCGTGCGTCACCGCGATCATGTGCTGCAGGAACATCAGGTCGGCCTTCTTGGCGCCCAGTGGCACCTGGCCGAAGCGGAAGCGCTCGGGGAATCTGGGCGCCCAGGCCGGCGTGCCGTCTGCGTTCTTCTCCGCGTTGCCCCAGTTGATCGAGAACGGCGGATTGGTGATCACGCGGTCGAAGCGCCGCAGCTCGCCGCCCTCGACATGCTGCGGCTCGGCCAGGGTGTCCTCGTTCTGCAGGTTGGCGGTGCTGATGCCATGCAGCAGCATGTTCATCTTGGCGATGGACCACACCGTTCCGTTGAACTCCTGCCCGAACAGGTTGGCCTTGCGGCCGTCTTCGCCGTGCTCGTCGATGTACTCCTTGGCCGCGATCAGCATGCCGCCGGAGCCGCAGCAGGGGTCGTAGATGGCGTGTCGCTGCTCGGGTTTGATCAGTCGCACCATCATCCGCACCACTGAGCGCGGCGTGTAGAATTCGCCGCCCTTCTTGCCGGCGGAGTCCGCAAATTCGCCGATCAGGTACTCGTAGGCGGCGCCCAGCAGGTCGGGGAACTCGAAGTCCTCGTTGCGCAGGCGGTAGAGGCCGAAGTGGGTGATCAGCTGACGCAGCTTGATGTCGGGGATCTTGCTCTGGCCGACCTTGCGGGTGAAGTCGATGTGCTCCAGCACGCCATCCAGACTGACGTTGTCGCTCTCGATGCCGGACAGCGCCTTGTTGAGGTGATCGCCGACGTTCTGGTGAGCTTCGTTGACCAGGGTCAGGTAGCGCGACTGGCTGGGCACCCAGAAGCTGCCTTCCTTCTTGTACCAACGCGGGTTCTCGGCAGTGATCTCGGCCTGCAGCTTGCTGTGGCCGGCCTCGATCTGCAGCTTGATGACTTCCTCCTGGCGCTGGTCGAAGACGTCGGAGCAGCGCTTCAGGAACAGCATTCCAAAGATGTATTCCTTGAACTCGGAGGCGTCCATCTTGCCGCGCAGGATGTCGGCGGCCTTGAACAGATGACGCTCAAGCTGGGGAAGGGTCAGGGGCATCAAGCACATCCTTGGGCAGCCCATGCGGGCGGGAACGGTAATGGGCAACGCTGGTTGCGCCAGGTCTCACCGTGCGAGATCGACTGCGTTCCACAACAGCTACACACGGTGGCGCAGCCAGCAAGCGCCGCCTGCGATTGTCCTGCACAACGAGTGCCTTGGGTCATGCTTAGGCCAAGGGCTACCGCGCCAATTTTCCGGCCGCGTGGAGCGCGCGCCGGGAGGAGGGATCGATGGGGCTGGCCGCAGACCAAGGGCTCGCCGCGCTGTAGGAGAGATCACGCGCTTGAGGGTGAGCTCAGCGTCCGCGAAATGCGACACGTCGGATGCCAGCGAAAGGCAGGCAGATCTGCCTTTACTCAAAGCGGGGGAGGGTGGTTGCAGGTGTTCGGCACACCCAGGGCACAGATCTGTCACAGGGAAAATGGCGCGCCTGGAGGGATTCGAACCCCCGACCAATGGCTTCGGAAGCCACTACTCTATCCGGCTGAGCTACAGGCGCGTTTTGTAAAGCTTTTTCCTTCCCGGCCTCACCCTTTAGAGTAAAGCCGCTGTGCCTCTCCACCTCGCGCTTCGGCTGCCTGAGTAGTGTCTTCGGAAGCCACTACTCTATCCGGCTGAGCTACAGGCGCGTTGTGTGTTGCTGGTGTCCGCGGCGTGGCGAGCCTGCCGTCGCGGGGGGCGCAGGATACCACGCGGTTTGCGCGCGCTGCGCTGGTGGTTCGAGGTCTTCGCGGCCGGCTTCCGGTAGCGGGCGGCCTCAGACGCGAATGTCGAGACCCCGGCCGAGCGGCTCACCGGCCAGACTCAGACGCAGGCTGCGGCCGGCCTTGAGGTAGCTGAGCACGCTGCCGTCCTCGGCCTCGGGCGCATGGCCGCCGCCGGGTCGAGCGGTGTCGGTGGTGCGCACGGGTTCGGCCGCGGCCTCGGCGCGGTTGCCGGCATAGCTGCGCAGGATGGCCTGCTGCTGGCTGGCGCGGCTGCCGTAGTCGGGGCGGGTGGAGAGCGCGATGCTCGACACGTGGGGCGTCACTTCCGGAAAAGTCGCGCGAGCATGCCGGATCGCGCTCGCGAAGTCAGTCGGGGCTCACCGCACAGCCGCTGCCGTGGCGCGGAGCACGGGCTGGCCGGGGGCGTTCGTGGCTTTCGGGCCGCGGCATTCGGGGCCACTCAACCCGCCCGCGTTGCCCTATCTCGCCATCGCGGCGCTTGCGTGCTGCAGCTCGCGCCGGCCCGGCGCCGGCGCTTCGCCCTACTGCCCGCTTTCACGCACCGTGATCGCTTCGATGCCGTTGCCGGCCAGCGCCTGCTTGGCGGCCTCGACCTCGCGCGGGCTGCTGTAGGGCCCGAGGCGCACGCGGTGCCAGACGCCGCCGTTGATGGTGTCGGTCTGCACGCGGGCGAACTGGCCGATCAGGGCCAGGCGTGCCTTCAGGGCCTCGGCGTCGCCGGCATCACGGAAAGCACCGGCCTGCAGCTGGTAGCGCTCGCTGGGTGCGCTGCTGCTCGCAGCGGCCTGCTGTTGGGTCTGCTGCTGCGCGGCCCGTGCCGCGGCTTCGGCCTCGGCGCGCGCGCGCTCGGCCAGCTCGCGGTCGGAGACTGCGGTCTCCTGCTCGCGCAGGATGGTGTAGAAGTCGTAGCGCGGCCGCTTCGGCGTCTCGGCCGGCGCTGCCGGGACCACCGGTTCACCGCTCGCGGCCGGCGGCTGCGCCTGCGGGTTCGGCACCGGGCCGGCGGGCTTGCCGCTGAAGCCCTCGCGGTACAGCACGAACACCGAGATCGCCAGCCCGAGCACCACACCGGCCAGCAGCCAGGCCCAGCCCGGCACGCGGCTGTCGCCGCCGCGCCGCGCCTGCGATTTCGGCTTGCCGCGCCGGGCCGCCATTACATGCGCTCCGGGGCGGACACGCCGAGCAGGCGCAGGCCGTTGGCCAGCACCTGGCGCACGGCGATGCACAGGCCGAGTCGCGCCTGCCGCAGTTCTTCCTCGGGCACGAGGATGGCGACGGCGTTGTAGTAGCTGTGGAAGCTGGCGGCCAGCTCGCGCAGGTAGTTGGCGATCACCTGCGGCGCGCGGCCGAGTGCGGCGGCTTCGACCACCTCGGGGTAGCGCATCAGCTCGCCCAGCAGCTCGTCCTCGCGCGGGTCGGTCAGCTTGGCGCGGGCGGCATCGCAGGCGGTGCGGTTGAAGCTCCAGTGCTTCTCGGCGGCCTGGCGCAGCAGGGCATGCACGCGGGCGTGGGCGTACTGGATGTAGTAGACCGGATTCTCGTTGGACTGGCTCTTGGCGAGATCCAGATCGAAGTCGAGGTGCTGGTCGTTGCCGCGCATCACGTAGAAGAAGCGGGCGGCATCCGAGCCGACATCCTCGCGCAGTTCGGACAGGGTCACGAACTGGCCGGAGCGCGTGCTCATCTGCACCTTCTCGCCGCCGCGGAACAGCACGGCGAACTGCACCAGCTGGATCTCGATCTTCGCGGGATCGAGGCCCAGGCCCTGGGCCGCGGCCTTGAGGCGCGCGATGTAGCCGTGGTGGTCGGCGCCGAAGATGTACAGGGCGCGCTCGAAGCCGCGCTCGAACTTGCTGAGCAGGTAGCCCAAGTCGGAGGCGAAGTAGGTGGTGACGCCGTTCTCGCGGCGCACCACGCGGTCCTTGTCGTCACCGAAGTCGGTGGCGCGGAACCACAGGGCACCGTCCTGCTCGTACAGATGGCCGGCCTTCTGCAGGGTGTCGATGGCGCGCTGCACGTAGCCGTCGGTCATCAGCGAGCGCTCGCTGAACCAGTTGTCGTGGACCACGCCGAACTCGACGAGGTCCTCGCGGATCAGCTTCAGGCACCAGTTCAGGCCCTTGTCGAACAGCTTGCGGTAGCAGGCGGCGCTGCCGAGCAGCTGCTTGCAGCGCTCGATCAGGGCGTCGATATGGGTCTCCTTGTCGCCGCCCTGGCTTTCGTCCGCCGGCAGCGAGGCTTCGACCTCGGAGGCGCGGTGGCGGAAGTCGTCGCCGATCTCGCTGCGCAGTTCGCGCGCGATGTCGACCACGTAGTCGCCCTTGTAGCCGTTGTCCGGGAAGCGCGGCTGCTCGCCGCACAGCTCCAGGTAGCGCAGCCAGACGCTGACCGCGAGGATGTCCATCTGCCGGCCGGCGTCGTTGACGTAGTACTCGCGCTGCACGGTATGGCCATAGGCCTCCAGCAGGCTGGCCACCGAGGCGCCGTAGGCCGCACCGCGGCCGTGGCCGACGTGCAGCGGGCCGTTCGGGTTGGCCGAGACGAACTCGACGGTGATCGACTCGCGAGAGTCCTCGGGCTGGCAGCCGTAGCGCTCGCCCTGCTCCAGCACGCGCCGCAGGGTGCCGATGCGGCAGGCCTGGTTCAGGCGGAAGTTGATGAAGCCGGGGCCGGCCACCTCGACCGCCTGGATGTGCTGCGACTTCGGCACCGTCTTCGCGATCGCCTCGGCCAGCTCGCGCGGCTTGCGGCCGGCCGCCTTGGCCAGCAGCATCGCGACGTTGCTGGCGTAGTCGCCGTGCTCACGGTTCTTGCTGCGCTCGATGACGAAGTCGGGCTCGTTCTCGAAGGACAGCGTGCCGGCCCGCTTCATATCGAGCAGGGCCTGCAGGACGAGTTCGCGCAGATGGTCTTTCACGTGGGGCACGCAGGGCGGGGAGCGGACCGCGCACTATAGCAGGCCGGGCTTTGCGCACGCGCCCCTCGCCGATCATCGCCTTCACGCCAAGTGCCTGTCGCGGCGCAGGTTTTCGTCTGCGCCCGGCGGGCCTAGGCGCTGTGCACGGCCTCGCTGCCGGCTTCCATGAAGGCCTGCAGCGCTTCGGCGCCGGTGGCCGCGCGCTGGAACGCGCAGCCCGGGGCGGCGAGGCGCTCGATCAACATGCGCATGCGCCGGATGTTGTCGAGCTTGCGCGCACCGAGCCAGGCCTCGCCCTCGGCGGAAGCAAAGCGGTGCAGGTCCTCGAGGTAGCGGGTCTGCGCGTTCAGCAGGAAGTCGCGGCATGGCGCCGCCGAGTTGGCCGCGCCCAAGCGACGGCCCGCGCGCATCTCGCGCTCCTCGGCCAGCTCGCGCGCGCTGCGCAGCAGCGAGGGGAAGGCTTCGCCGACGTTGGCCGTGTCCAGGTCGGCGGCGATGCAGGCCAGCCGCAGCGCCCGCTGCGTGCCGGTGCGAGCGGCGAGACCGGGCGCACGCGACGCCAGCCAGGTGCCGAGTCGCGGCGCCAGCGCGCCGCCGCCCGACGCCAGCTCGGCGCTGTTCTCGGCATCCTCGATGTCCTGCGCGGTGGCTGCGCTGGGCGCCGGTCGTGCATCGAAGGTGCTGCCCGCGATCATCAGCTCCAGCGCCAGATGCAGCTGGGGCTCGCGCTCGGCGCGGAATCCGCAGGCTTCGAGGATGCGGACGGCCTCGGCGATGCTCGCGGCCTCGTTCGCGCCGATCGGCGCTTCCGCGTGACCATGCTCGCGCTGACGCAGGTCGTGGAGGGCGGCGAACAGCTCAAGGCACAGCCAATCCTCGTGGGAGAGACCGACGCCGGCGGCATGCATCGACAGCGCGTCGATGCGCGCCAGCAGCAGGTCCAGCGCATGGCCCTCGTTGTGGTAAGCGTGGAAGTCGTCGCCGTAGCGGCCGTGGCGCAGGCCGAGGCGGGCCACGCCCATCGCGATGGCGGCTTCGATCCCGGCGATGCGGCCGTCGCCCGCCGGGCCGAAGCGTCGCGCCCAATCGGCGTGCCGTTGGCGCAGCCGCGGCAGCAGTTCGGGCAGTTCGCGTTCGATCAGGGCGAGCGCCGCGGCCGCGTCCGGCAGCTGCCGCTCGGTCTCGTCGACGGGGTAGGCCTCGCCCAGGTCCAGGATCATTGGCGCCGCGGCTGCAAAGTTCGGCCGGAGTATAGGCGCGAAAACGGCCGGAGCGCGTTGGCGCTCCAGCCGTCGGGTTTGCTGCGCGTGGTTTGCGTCAGCCGCGTCGCGGTTCGTAGACCGCGGCGTGGATGCAGGCCAGCAGGTTGGCGATCCAGCCGCCGAGGGTGAAGGTCACCACCCACAGGATGCCGGCCAGCACGAACCAGAACAGGGCCCACAGCACCCGGCCCTGCACCAGCTGGCCCAGGCCGGGGATGAACAGGCTGCACAGCGCGGCGATGACATTGCCGCCGGATCCGCGTCCACTCATCGATCGCTCTCCTTGGTTTCGATGGGTCCGGCCTGAAGCCGGGCCCGCCCTGACGCGGCCGGTCCTGACTGCGTGACCGGCCGCATTCAGCGCGGGGCAGGGTTTCAGTTGCCGACCGGCTTGTTCTTCAGGTGCTGGTCGAGGAAGGCCAGCATCGCGCCGTAGCCGCGGATCTGGTTGGCCTTCTTCGAGAAGCCGTGGCCCTCGTCCTCGAACAGCACGTACTCGACCGGCACGCCGTTCTTGCGCACGGCCTCGACGATGTCGTCGCTCTCGGCCTGGATCACCCGCGGGTCGTTCGCACCCTGCAGCACGATCAGCGGCTTCTGGATCTTGTCGGCGTGGAACAGCGGCGAGGTCTCGGTCAGGAAGTCGCGCTGCGTGGTCGGGTTGCCGATTTCCTGGTACAGCGCCTCGCGTGCGCTCTCCCAGTAGGGCGGGATGCTCTCCAGCGTGCGCAGCCAGTTCGACACGCCGAAGATGTTGACGCCGACATCGAACTCTTCGGGGTGGAAGGCGAGTGCCGCCAGCGTCATGTAGCCGCCATAGCTGCCGCCGGCGATGCCGATGCGGTCCGGGTCGACGTAGGGCAGGCTCTGCAGGTACTTCTTGGCCTCGATGCAGTCCCACAGCGGCTCGCGGCCGTGCTTGCCGTCGTCGGCGGTGTAGAAGGTCTTGCCGTAGCCCGAGCTGCCGCGGTTGTTGATGCCCAGCACCACATAGCCGTGGTTGGCGAGGTACTGCAGCACCGCGCTGTAGGCGCGGGTGGTCTGGCCGCCGGGGCCGCCGTGCACCCAGACGATCGCCGGCGCGCGGTTCTCGGCCGTGGCCTGGTGCGGCTTCCACAGGATGTTCGGGATCTCCATCCCGTCGAAGCTCTTGAAGCGCACCACCTCGGTCTGCACCAGGTCCTCGGGCTGGATCTTCGGGTTCAGCGAGGTGGTCAGCCGCACCGGCTCGCTGGCCGCGAAGTCGAGCACGTAGAGGTCGCTGGGCTGGCGGTCGCCGTTGACGTAGAAGGCCATGCGGTCTTCGCTGCGGGCGATCGAGATGCCGCGGATCTCGCCCGAAGGCAGCTCGGGCAGGGCCTTGGCGGCACCGGTGGCGGCGTCGTACAGCTCGACCTGGGTGCTGCCGTCGACGTTGACCGCCGTCACGCGGTACTTGCCGTCATGGCTGAAGTAGCTGGCGACGATGTCCCAGTCGGCGGCCTGCACTTCCTCGTGCGTGCCGTCGGCCAGGCTCATGCGGCGCAGGCGCATGAACTCGCTGCCCTCGTTGGTCGTGTAGTACAGCCAGGCCGAGTCGCGGCTGAAATCCTGGTCCGACACCTGCGCGCGCTGCTGCGGGTTGGACACCTCGCGCATCTCGCCGGTGGCGAGGTTGCGCACCCACAGCTGGTTCTCGCTGGTGGTGATCGCCTTCGACAGGCCCAGCCAGTTCTGGTCCGGCGAGATGACGCCGGGCTCATAGCCTTCGTCGTTCTGGAACAGCAGCTCGGCGGTGTAGTCCTTGGCCGAGTAGCGATACCAGTCGAGGAAACGCGGATCGCGACCGTTGTGGACCACGAAGAAACTCTCGCCGTCGTGGCTGAACCCGGCGAACATCGCACGCAGGTTCTCGCCCGGGGTGAGGTCGCGCTCGCTGCCGTCGGCCTCGATCACGTAGAGATGGTTGAGTTCGTTGCCGCCCTGGTCGCGGGTGATCAGGCGGCGGTCATCCTTGGGGAAGAAGGCGACGCCATAGCTGTTGTCGGTGGTGCTGGTGGTGACGGCCTTCCACTCGCCGCCGCCCACCGGCATCTCGTAGACGTTCCAGACGCCGCTGCGGTTGGACGAGAACAGGATGCGCGACTCGTCGGACGAGAACGAGGCGCCGGCCACCGACACGGTGTCGACGAAGTCCTCGATGCTGTACTGCTGGCTGGGCCGGGCAACCGCGGGCGCTGCGGCAGCAGGCGCCGGGCTTTCGGCCGGCGCGCTGGCGCTGGGCGGCGCCTCATTGCCGCCGCAGGCAGCGAGCGCGAGCGCGGCCGCCAGTGCCAGCGCACGGCGACCCAGCGTGGAATACGACGGCGGTTTCAGCATGGACCCTTGCATGGCGCGACTCCCTTCGGCGTTGGGGCCCGCACTGTAGCAAGGCAGGACAGCGCTTCCAGTGCCGGAAGCGGTGCGGCTGCTAACGTAGTGCACCCGCCTGCTGCGACCGGCCATGACTCCGCGCCCCCCCAAACCTGCCCCGCGCCCGCTGCCGCCGCGTCCGGGCGAGCGCCCGCGACCCAAGCCGCCGGGCCCGCCGCGCCGAACGCCTGCGCCTGCTGCGCCCATCGAGCGCTACAGCAGGGCCTGGTGGCGCGAGCGCCTGCCGCACTGGTGGAAGCTGGTGCGCGCCGATCGTCCGATCGGCTGGCTGCTGCTGCTGTGGCCGACGCTCTGGGGCCTGTGGCTGGCGGCCGAAGGCTTTCCGCCGGTGGGGACCCTGGCCATCTTTGTCGCCGGCGTCTGGCTGACGCGCTCGGCTGGCTGCGTGATCAACGACTACCACGACCGCTGGCTGGACGGCGCAGTGGCGCGCACCCGCCAGCGGCCGATCGTCGCCGGCGCGGTGCCGCCGCGCGAGGCGCTGGCGGTGTTCGCGGTGCTGATGGCCGTGGCCTTCGTGCTGGTGCTGTTCACCAATGCGCTGACCATTGGCCTCGCCTGCATCGCAGCCCTGCTGGCCGCGACCTATCCCTTGCTCAAGCGCTACACCTTTTTCCCGCAGGTCTATCTGGGCATCGCCTTCGGCTGGTCGATCCCGATGGGCTTCGCCGCGGTCACCGGCGAGGTGCCGGCGCTGGCGTGGCTGCTGTTCCTCGCCAACGTGCTCTGGAGCACGGCTTACGACACCTGGTATGCCATGGTCGATCGCGAGGACGACCGCCGGGTCGGGGCGAAGTCCACGGCCATCCTGCTCGGCGACGCCGACCTGATCGGCATCGGCGTGCTGCAGGCGAGCTTCCTGCTCACCCTGCTGCTGGTCGGCCAGCGCGCCGAGCTGGGCCTGTACTGGAACCTCGGTCTGGCTGTCGCCGCAGCGCTGATCGCCTGGCAGTTCTGGCAGGCCCGCAGCCGCGCCCGCGAAGCCTGCTTCAAGGCCTTCCTGCACAACAACTGGGTCGGCCTGGTGGTGTTCGCCGGCGCGGTCATCGACCTGGGTCTGAAGTCCACATAGGGTGGGCCCTGGCCCACCATGGCCTTGATGCTTGCCCCGGTCCCAGGCGCCGGGTCGCTGCCTCCCGAAACGAAAGGCCCAGGCCTGAGGCCAGGTTCGAGCTCATGGTGGGCCAGGGCCCACCCTATGCGCTCACGCGCGGCTGGCCGTTGGTGCGCGGCACGGCGGAGGGCTTGGCCACGCGCGTTTCGATACTCGCGAACGGCTTCGCCGTGCGTTTCGATCCTTTGCATGGGGCTTGGCCACACGCGATTCCATACCTCGCGCGGACTTTAGCCCCAAGCGCTGCGTCGAGTCGCGCCGAAGGCGGCGGACTGCGGCTCTGCATAGGGTGGGCTCTGGCCCACCGTGGGCTCGAACCCGCCTCGCGCACGGCACGCGCTGAAGTCGCAACCCTCGCGATTGCACGGGGGCGTCGAGCGCCGTCGCCAAGGCCTCAGCGCCTGCCGGCCAAGGGCGCCCTCGCCACCGCCAGCACGCGCACTTCGATCGCCCCCGCACGGCGACACGCGCGTGTGGCTTCGAGCATCGAGCTGCCGGTGGTGATCACGTCGTCGACCAGCAGCACGCGCTGTCCGCGCATCGCCGCATCCGCGACGAAGGCGCCGCGCAGGTTGCGCCGACGCGCGCGGGCGTCGAGGCCGGTCTGCGGCGCGGTGGCGCGCACGCGCCGCAGCCAGTCCTGGCGCAGCGGCAGATCGAAGGCGCGCGCCAAGGGCCGCGCCAGCTCCAGCGCCTGGTTGTAGCCGCGTTCGGCCAGCCGCGACCGATGCAGGGGCAGGGGCAGCACCGCGTCGATGCCGTCGATCAGGGCCGGCAGCCGCGAGTCTTCCAGCACCAGATCGGCCAGCACCCGGCCCGCCGCCAGGTCACGCGCGAACTTGAAGCGCGGCAGCCAGCGATCGACCGGATCGGCGTAGACGAAGGGCGCCAGCGCTGTGCTTGCCGGCGGCGGGCGCTTGATGCAGCGCCCGCAGGCCGGCGCCGGCTGCGGGATCGGCAGGGCGCAGCGCGGGCAGGCGCAGGCGTTGTGCGGCAGCGAATCGCGGCAATCGGCACAGAGGTCGCGGCCGGCTGCGCCGGGCGCGCCGCAGTGCAGGCAGCGCGGCGGCAGCAGCAGGCGGGTCACCGCCTCCAGCCGGCGACGCCAGCTCCATACGCGGGCGTTCACTGCAGAACCCCCGGAAGCGCCGAGTTGACAGGCACAGCAGGGGTTTCCAGACTTCCGCCTCTTTGTCCGCGCTGTCCGCGGGGAGATTCATCCATGGCTTCCGCCCTCCGTCACGACTGGACCCGCGAGGAAGTGGTCGCGCTGTTCGCGCTGCCCTTCCATGAGCTTCTGTTCCGCGCCGCAAGCGTCCATCGCGCGCATTTCAACCCGGACGAGGTGCAGATCTCCACCCTCTTGAGCGTCAAGACCGGCGGCTGTCCCGAGGACTGCAGCTACTGCCCGCAGGCCGCGCGCTACGCCACCGGCCTCAATGCGCACAAGCTGATGGATCTGGATGCCGTGCTGGAGAAGGCGAAAGCCGCGAAGGCCGCCGGCGCCACCCGCTTCTGCATGGGTGCGGCCTGGCGCTCGCCGAAGGACCGCGACGTCGAGAAGGTCGCGGCGATGATCGAGGGCGTCAATGCGCTGGGCCTTGAGACCTGCGCCACGCTGGGCATGCTGACGCCCGAGCAGGCCGAGCGCCTGAAGACCGCGGGGCTCGCCTACTACAACCACAACCTCGACACCGCGCCCGAGTTCTACGACAGCGTGATCCGCACCCGCGAATACCAGGATCGCCTGGACACGCTGGAGCAGGTGCGCAGGGTGGGCATGAAGACCTGCTGCGGCGGCATCGTCGGCATGGGCGAGACCCGCGAGCACCGCGCCGGTCTGCTGCAGACCCTGGCCAACATGGGCGAGCACCCGGACTCGGTGCCGATCAACCGGCTGGTGCAGGTGCCCGGCACGCCGCTGCACGGCACCGAGGAGATCGACCCGCTGGAGTTCGTGCGCACGATTGCGGTGGCCCGCATCCTGATGCCGGCTTCGATGGTGCGCCTTTCGGCGGGTCGCGAGGACATGAGCGACGAGCTGCAGGCGCTGTGCTTCATGGCCGGCGCCAACTCGATCTTCTACGGCGAGAAGCTGCTCACCACCGGCAACCCGGACACCCAGAAGGACCAGGCCCTGTTCGCGCGTCTGGGGCTGAAGCCGATGCCCGCGCCCGCCCAGGGCGAGCACGTGCACGTCGATCTGAACGCCGTCGATTCGGCGGCCTGATCGCCATGGCCCGGCCCTCGCTACTCACTGCGCTGGCCGAGGCCCGCGGCGTGCGCGCCGCGCAGAAGCGCTCGCGGACGCGACGCACGGTCGAGCGCGCGGACGGCACGCGGGTGTGGATCGACGGCCGCGAGCTGATCAACTTCTGCAGCAATGATTATCTCGGCCTGGCGCGCAGCCTCGACGCCACCGCCGCGCTGCAGGAATCGGCCGCGTGGCATGGCGTCGGCAGCACGGCCTCGCACCTGGTCTGCGGCCACCACGCCGAACATGCCGCGCTGGAGGCCGAGCTGGCTGGCTTCGTCGGCTATCCGAAGGCCCTGCTGTTCGGCTCGGGCTATCTCGCCAATCTCGCCGTGCTGCAGACCCTGCTGGGTCGCGATGACCTCTGCGTGCAGGACCGGCTCAACCACGCCTGCCTGCTGGACGGTGCCAAGCTGGCCGGCTGCGAGCTCAAGCGCTATCCGCACGCCGATGCCGAGGCCGCCCTGCGCCAGCTGCGCACGCGGCCTGAGGCCGCCGCCCTGCTGGCGACCGACGGCGTTTTCAGCATGGACGGCGACCTCGCCCCGCTGAAGGACCTGGCGCTCATCGCCCGCGCCGAGAACGCCCTGCTGTTCGTCGACGATGCCCACGGCCTCGGCGTGGTCGGCCCCGGCGGGCGTGGCTCGGTGGCCGCTGCCGGGCTCGGCGTCAAGCAGGTGCCGCTGCTGATGCTAACCCTCGGCAAAGCGCTCGGCGGCTACGGTGCCGCGGTCTGTGGACCGGCCGAAGTGATCGATGCGCTCGCGGAAAGCGCGCGGCCCTACCTCTACACCACGGCCCTGCCGCCGGCGGTTGCCGCGGCCACCCGCGCCAACCTGCGCGCCCTACAGAGCGAACCCTGGCGGCGCTTCCATCTGGCCGGCCTGATCGCCCGCTTCGCGCGCGGCGCGCGCCGCCTGCGCCTGCCGATGATCGAATCCAGCACGCCCATCCAGCCGCTCCTGCTCGGCGACGAAGCGCGGGCGCTGTTTGCCGCGCGTGAGCTGGAGTCGCGCGGCCTGCTGGTCAGCGCGATCCGCCCGCCGACCGTGCCCGAGGGCAGCGCGCGCCTGCGCATCACCTTGTCCGCCGCGCACAGCGAGGCGGATGTGGATCGGCTGCTGGCGGCGCTGGCCGAGCTGGGGCTTGAGAGGCGGGGATTGGGCAGTAGGGATTCGGGATCGGCTGGTGCGCGCGGCGAGCGTGTGCCCGAGGCAGCGCCGGAAGCCTGAGGTTCGCCCACGTGGCACAGCGGGCTATCTGAATGCTGCAGGTCCGCGCCCTGAACGGCCCCTCATCCGGCGCTGCGCGCCACCTTCTCCCGCGGGGAGAAGGGCAGCGGGCGTCGAGCCTTGCGCGAGGGCGCGGGCCATAGACGCTCTATCCCGAATCCCGAATCCCGAATCCCGAATCCCGAATCCCGAATCCCGAATCCCGAATCCCTTCCCTCAATGCACCTCGACCACATCGGCCACGGCCCACCGCTTGTCCTCATCCACGGCTGGGCCATGCACAGCGGCGTATTCGCGCCGCTGATCGAACGTCTGTCCGAGCACCATGAACTGCACCTCGTAGACCTGCCCGGTCATGGCTACAGCAACGAACGCGACGACATCGATCTCGCCAATGCCGCCGCGCGCATCGCCCAGCTCGTGCCACCTGCGCCCTGGCTGGGCTGGTCGCTGGGCGGACAGATCGCGCTGCAGGCGGCGATCGAGCAGCCGGGCCGCGTGCAGGGCCTGATTGCGATCGCCAGCTCGCCGCGCTTCGTGCGTGGTTCGGATTGGCCACAGGCGGTGTCACCCGAGATCTTCGAGCAGTTCGCCGACGAATTGGTGCGCGACTACACCGGCACGCTGGAACGCTTCCTGAGCCTCGAATCGATCGGCAGCGAGCACGGCCGCGAGGTGCTGAAGACCCTGCGCGCCTGCGTGTTCGCCCGCGGGGAGCCCGCGCAATCGGCCCTGCTGCAGGGTCTCGCCATGCTCGGCCACGTCGACCTGCGCGACGAGCTGCGCACGCTGGACGTGCCCAGCCTGTGGATCGCCGGCCGTCGCGATCGCCTGGTGCCGCCTGCGGCGATGCGTGCCGCCGCCGATCTGCAGCACGGCGCGCGCTACCTGTGCATCGAAGGGGCGGGGCATGCGCCTTTCATCAGCCACACCGAGGAGTGTCTGCGGGCGATCCTCGATTTCGTGGAAGGGGTGGGCTGAAGAGCAGGGATTCGGGATTCGGGATTCGGGATTCGCAGAAGCCGCGGACTGTTCCGCGCTGATGGGCCCCGGCTCCTTGCGGATTCTCTTGTGAGCCTGCTTGCAGGCGACGGCACGCTGCGCGCTGCTCGACCCCTGCGAGTCGCGAGCAAGCTCGCTCTTATAAACAGCCGGCGATCCGCGTATCGCGACGCGCGCTACTCCTCCGCCCCCGCCGGCCCGCGCTCGGCATAGGTGGGCGGCCTGCGCCACTGCGTCGCCTGTTCGAATGCATACGCATAGCCGATCAGCTTGGCCTCACTGAACTTCGCGCCGAACAGGGTCAGGCCGACCGGCAGGCCGTGCACCTGGCCCATCGGCACGCTGATGCTGGGATAGCCCGAGATCGCCGCCATGCCCGAGCTGCCGCCGCTGGGGCTGTCGCCGTTGACCCAGTCCACCCGCCAGGCCGGCCCGGTGCTGGGGCCGATCAGGGCGTCGAGCCGGTGCTCGGCCATGGCGGCATCGATGCCTTCAGGCCCTGCCAGTCGACGCGCGTCGTCGCGGGCGCGCAGGTAGGCCGGTGCCTGCATGCCGTCGCTTGCCGCCGCCTGCTCCATCCACTGCTGGCCGAACCAGCGCAGGACGCTGCCGCTGTGCAGGCGGTTGTAAGCGATGACCTCGTCGATGGTCTTCACCGGCACGCCGCTGCGGGTGGCGAGGTAGGCGTTGAGGTCATCACGGAACTCGTGCACCAGCACAGTCAGCTCGTTGCGCGAGGCCTCGGCGCGGGTCGGCAGGCCGACGTTGTCGACGATCTCGGCTCCGGCCTCGCGCAGCGCCTCGATGGCGGCCTCGAAGCGCGCGTCGACGCCGCGATGAAACCCGGCCAGCTCGCGCACCACGCCGATGCGCGCGCCTTTCAGCGCATTGGCGTCCAGCGCGGCGAGGAAATCCACTTCGGGCGCGCCGCTGTCGACGGTTGAGGGGTCGCGTGGATCGCTGCCGACCATGGCCTGCAGCAGCAGGGCGGCATCGCGCACGCTGCGCGCCATTGGCCCTGCGGTGTCCTGGCTGCTGCTGATCGGCACGATGCCGGCGCGGCTGACCAGACCGATGCTGGGCTTGATGCCGACCAGACCGTTGACCGAACTCGGGCAGAGGATGCTGCCGTCGGTCTCGGTGCCGATCGTCGCCGCAGCCAGACTGGCGGCCGCTGCAGCGCCGCTGCCCGAGGACGAGCCGCAGGGCGAGCGCTCCAGCGCATAGGGGTTCCTGGTCTGCCCGCCGCGGCTGCTCCAGCCGCTGCTGCTGCGGCGGCCGCGGAAATTGGCCCACTCGCTCAGATTGGTCTTGCCGAGGATCACCGCGCCGGCCTCGCGCAGACGCGCAGCGACGGTGGCGTCCTGCGCCGCGGGCTCACCCACCAGGGCGAGCGAGCCGGCCGAGGTCTGCATCGCATCCCCCGTGTCGATGTTGTCCTTCAGCAGGATGGGCACGCCGTGCAGCGGGCCGCGCACCTTGCCGGCAGCGCGTTCGGCGTCGAGGCCTTCCGCGATCTTCAGCGCCTCTGGGTTCAGCTCGATCACCGAGTTGATCCGCGGCCCCGCGCGGTCGATGCGCTCGATGCGCTCAAGATAGGCGCGCACCAGGTCCTGCGAACTGACCGTGCCGGCCTCCTGCGCGGCGGCAAGCTGTTCGATGCTGGCCTCCTCGATCTCGAAGGCGCGCAGGCCGGGCGAGGCGAGGCCCAGCAGCAGGGGAAGCAATGCAATCAGCGGGCGCATGCGGTGACTCCTGGGTCGAGAACTCGCGCATGCTGCGCGCGGCAGCGCAGCGCTGACAGTGACGAACGCTGGGTCGGCGATGAAGACATTGCGCAGGCGGGGAGGGCGGCATGCTGTGGGTGACGTATGGCGCAGATCGTGTGGTTCTCTGAAGCGTGAACATCGGCGGCGCTCGATCAGGCAATTGCAGCTCCCTGCGCAAGTCCCTCGCAGCGAGTCTGCTTGAATCGCCCTGCCCGGACCCTCACCCCAACCCCTCTCCCACGAGGAGAGGGGCGCAAGCTCCTTGCGCGTGTCGCCTCCAGCACGCTTCGACAGCCTACGCCGCTGGACGAATCTCCAATCCCGAATCCCCAATCCCGGCTTTCCAATGAAAACCCTTGCCCGCGTCCTCCTCCTCATCGCACTCGCCGCCCTGTTTCTCTGGGCCTGGCGCAGCGGGCTGATCGCCGAGCTCGACTTCGCGACGCTCAAGGCCCGGCAGGCGGGGCTGTTGGCCTGGGTCGAAGCCAACTGGCCGCTGGCCTTCGCAACGTTCTTCGGCGTCTACGTGCTGGTGACGGCGGCCTCAATCCCCGGCGCCGCGGTGCTGACGCTCGCCGCCGGCGCGCTGTTCGGGCTGGGCTGGGGCGTGCTGCTCGTGTCGTTTGCCAGTACGTTTGGCGCTTCGCTTGCCTTCCTGTCGGCGCGCTTCCTGTTCCGTGAGGCGATCGAAAAGCGCTTCGGCGAGCGCCTGCGCGGCATCGACGAGGGTGTGCGCCGCGAGGGCGCGTTCTACCTGTTCACCCTGCGCGTGGTGCCGCTGTTTCCCTTCTTCGTGGTAAATCTCGTCAGCGGGCTGACCTCGCTCAAGCTCTGGACCTACTACTGGGTCAGCCAGCTCGGCATGCTGCCCGCCACCGTGGTCTATGTGTACGCCGGGACCCAGCTGGCCAGCATCGAATCGCCGTCTGACATCGCCTCGCCCGGCCTGCTGCTGGCGTTCGTCGCGATCGGCCTGCTGCCGCTGCTGCTAAAGGGCGTGCTGGGCTGGCTGAAGGCGCGCCGCGTCTACGCCGGCTTCCAGCGGCCGAAGCGTTTCGATTACAACCTGATCGCGATCGGCGCGGGCTCGGCGGGGCTGGTGACGACGTACATCGGCGCGGCGGTGAAGGCCAAGGTCGCGCTGATCGAAAAGCACCGCATGGGCGGCGACTGTCTCAACACAGGCTGCGTGCCCAGCAAGGCCCTGATCCGTAGCGCGCGTCTGCTGGCCGAGGCGCGCGACAGCGAGCAGCTCGGCATCCGCCGCCTGCAGGCCGAGTTCGATTTCGCCGAGGTGATGGAGCGCGTGCAGCGGGTGATCACCCAGATCGAGCCGCACGATTCGGTGGAGCGCTACACCAGCCTCGGCGTCGAGGTGATCGAAGGCGAGGCCAAGCTCGTCAGCCCCTGGGAGGTCGAAGTCGGCGGCCGGCGATTGAGCGCGCGCTCGATCGTGATCGCCACCGGCGCGCGGCCGACCGTGCCGCCGATTCCGGGCCTGAACGATCTCGACTATCTGACCAGCGACACGCTCTGGGGCCTGCGCGAACTGCCGAAACGGCTGCTGGTGCTGGGTGGTGGGCCGATCGGCTGCGAGCTGGCGCAGAGCTTCGCCCGCTTCGGTGCGCAGGTGCGCATCGTCGAGATGGCCGAGCGCCTGCTGCCGCGCGAGGACGCCGAGGCCGGCGCCGAGCTGGCCGCGCGGCTTGAGCGCGAGGGCGTCGAACTCGCGCTGGCCACGCGCGCGCTGCGCTTCGAGCGCCTGCCCGATGGCCGCGACCGGCTGCATGCACAGGGCCCGCAGGGCGAGCTGAGCTTCGACTTCGACCGCCTGCTGCTGGCGCTGGGGCGCACGCCGAACACCCAGGGCTTCGGCCTGCAGGAGCTGGGCGTCGAACTAGGCCCGCGCGGTCATGTCGCGGTGGATGCGCTGATGCGCACCAACTTCCCGAACATCCTCGTGGCCGGTGATGTCGCCGGGCCCTACCAGTTCACCCACGTGGCCGCGCATCAGGCCTGGTATGCGGCGGTGAATGGTTTGCTGGCGCCGCTGTGGTCGTACAAAGTCGACTACCGGGTGATTCCCTGGGTCACCTTCACCGACCCGGAAGTCGCGCGCGTGGGCCTGAGCGAAGACGAAGCCCGCGAGCGCGGCATCGAAGTCGAAGTCACCCGCTACGGCATCGATGATCTTGACCGCGCGATCGCCGACGGCAACGCCCACGGCTTCGTCAAGGTGCTGACCGCACCCGGCAAGGACCGCATCCTCGGCGCGCTGATCGTCGGCGCGCACGCCGGCGAGCTGCTGCCCGAGTTCGTGCTGGCGATGAAACACGGTATCGGCCTGAACAAACTGCTCGGCACCATCCACGTCTACCCGACCATGAGCGAGGCCAACAAGTACGCCGCCGGCGTGTGGAAGCGTGCCAATGCCCCGCAGACCGCGCTGCGCTGGGCCGAGCGCTTTTTCGCCTGGCGGCGGTAGACCGGATCTCGCCGCCGGAGCCTGGGCGCCGGTACGTCGGCGCCGGCAGCCGCCCTTGCGATCGCGTGCCCGCACTGATCGAATCTGCGGCGGGCACATCGCCCGCGGCAGCAGGAGCCCGGCGTGGACGTCGACATCACTGAGCTGTTGCGCCAGCACCGGGCCGGTGATCGCACTGCCTTCGACCGCCTGCTGCCGCATGTCTACCCGCAGCTGCAGAAGATCGCCCGCCAGCAGCTGCGGCGCTTTGCCGATACCGCCCTGCTGCAGGCCACCGAACTGGTGCAGGAGACCTACCTGCAGCTGGTCGAGGAGTGCGGCGTGGACTGGCAGGACCGCGGACATTTCTTCGCCATCTGCGCGCGCGCCATGCGCCGCATCCTGGTGGATCTCGCGCGTCGGCGCAGCGCGCAGAAGCGCGGCGGCAACGGTGTCCACGTCGAGCTGGAGGAGAACAGTGCGTCCATCGAAGCCTTGAGCGAGCAGGTGCTGGCCCTCGACCAGGCCCTGCAGCGGCTGCACGTGGCCAATCCGCGCCTGGTCGCGCTGATCGAATGCCGCTGCTTTGCCGGCTTGGGAGAGGCCGAGGCCGCCGAGGCGCTGGGACTTTCGCTGCGCACCGTGCAGCGCGACTGGCTGCGCGCGCGGGTCTGGCTGCAGGCGGCCCTGACGTGATTCAGGCGCCGGGCCCGGCGACCTCTGATGGCAGCGTCTCCGGGACGGCGGCGCGGTCGGGCGCTGGGCTGGAAGCCTCGGGCGAGAGCTTCGGCGCTTCGGCTTCCGCCGGTGCGGACCTTGCCGCTCTCGATGCCGAGGCTCTGCGGCAGCTCGACGCCGCGCTGGAGCGGCTGCTTGAGCTCGACGCCGCCGCACGCGCCGACGCCTTGGCCGCACAGCCGGCGGCGCTGCAGCCTGCGCTGCGCCAGCTGCTGGCGGCCACCGAGCAGCTGCAGCCGGAGCGCACGGCGGCGCCGCTGCAGCTGCTGCAG
This sequence comes from uncultured Aquimonas sp., assembly GCF_937888285.1. Lineage (GTDB taxonomy): Bacteria > Pseudomonadota > Gammaproteobacteria > Xanthomonadales > Xanthomonadaceae > Aquimonas. The sequence goes on along the minus strand of NZ_CALART010000008.1, from coordinate 55,515 downwards.
GCGCTGGCGCAGGCACCCGAAGCGCCGGATCTGCAGACGCAGGCGACAGCTGACACGGCCGTCCACCAGGTGGGCGAATGGCGGCTGCTGGCCGAGCTGGGCCGCGGCGGCATGGGCAGCGTGCATCTGGGCGAGCGGCGCAGCCATGGGTTCGTGCAGCAGGCGGCGGTCAAGCGCCTGCATGCGGGCATCGACTCGCGCGAGTTCCTGCGGCGCTTCGAGCGCGAGCGACGCATTCTTGCCGAGCTGTCGCACCCGGGCATCGCCCGGCTGATCGACGGCGGCGAAGACGCCGATGGCCGACCCTATCTGGTGATGGAGCGGGTCGAAGGCGAACCCATCGACCGCTACTGCGACAGCGCCCGGCTCGACATCGGTGCCCGCGTCGCGCTCTGCCTGCAGGTGCTGGATGCGCTCGCGCATGCGCACCGCAGCGGCGTGCTGCATCGGGACATCAAGCCCTCGAACCTGCTGGTCGATGCGTCCGGGCGGCCGCATCTGCTGGACTTCGGCATCGCCAAACCGCTGCAGGGCGCGGCCGACGAGCAGGCCACCGCCACCGCGCTGCGTCTGCTGACGCCGCAGTACGCCAGCCCCGAACAGCTGCTGGGCCAGCCGATGGGCGTGGCCGCCGACCTGTACCAGATGGGCCTGCTGCTCTACCTGCTGCTGAGCGGCTGCCAGGCGCAGCAGCCCACCGACCCCAGCCCGGCGGCGCTGCAGCGCGCGGTGTGCGAGCAGCTGCCGCTGCCGCCGAGCCAGCACTTCGCCGAGGGCGACGACCTGCAGCGCCGCGCCGAGGCCCGCAGCGCCTCGCCTAAGGCGCTGCGGCGAAGGCTGCGCGGTGACCTCGACCGCATCGTGCTGATGTGCCTGCGCAAGGAGCCGCCGGCGCGCTATGCCGATGCCGACAGCCTGGCCGAGGATCTGCGGCGCTGGCAGCGCGGGCTGCCGGTGCGCGCGCGCAGCCCGAGCCTCGCCTACCGCCTGCGGCGGCTGGTGGCGCGGCATCCGCTGGAGTCCGCCGTGCTCGGGCTGCTGGCCGCGGTGCTGCTGCTGTTCGCCCTGCAGCAGCGCGAGCAGGCGCTGGCGCTGGCGGCCGAGCGCGACCACGCGGCGGCGCAGGCGCTGCGCGCCGAGCGGGTCAAGGCGATGCTGCTGCAGCTGCTCGCCCAGGCCGACCCCGAGCGCAGCGGAGTCGCCGACCTCAGCGTGCGCGAAGTGCTTGCACGCGGGCTGGAGCCGCTCGAAGCCGAGCTGGCGGCGGACCCGCCGCTGGGCTTCGACCTGCGCCTGACCGTCGCCGACGCGCAGCTCAGCCTGGGGTTGCCGGACGAGGCCTGGGCCGAGATCGAACGCGCGGGCGCGGATCTGGCAGAGGGCGCGCGCAGCCTTGAGCAGCGCCAACGCTGGTGGCTCCTTGCCGGGCGCGCGCGCTATGAGCTGGGCGACTATGCCCAGGCGCGCACTCTGCTGGAGCAGGCCGTCGCCGGGTCTGAAGCTCATGACTCGGACGCATCGCGCACGCTGCAGTGGGAGGCACGCAAAGCCCTCGGCTGGGTCGAGCTCGCAGATGGGCGGATCGAGCGGGCCGATGCCCTGTTCAGCGCACTGTTGGCAGAGATCGAAGCGCAGACCGTGCCCACGAGCCGGCCACAGCCGGGCCTTCCGCCCGCCACCCCGTCAAGCTCACAGCCGGACAGCGAGCTGGCCCTGGCCGGGATCCTCAACAGTCTGGGCTCGGCGCGTCGCGCTGCCGGCCAGCTCGACTCGGCCACCGGGCTGCTGCAGCGCTCCAACGCGCTGTATGCGCGCCTGCTGCCGGCCGGCCATCCGGAGCGTATCCACGTCATCAACAATCTTGCCGTGCTGTATCGCAGCCGCGGCGATGAGGCTGCGGCTGAAGCCCTGTACCGGCAGGTGCTGGACGACAGCCGTGAGACGCGCGGAACCCTGCACCCTGGAACAGCGACGATCATGAACAATCTGGCGCGGCTGCTGAAGTCGCAGGGCCGCCTGGAGGAAGCGCTGGCGCTGTTGCACGAAGCCCTGAAGATCCGCAGCGAGCGCCTGGGCGAGCGTCATCCCCTGGTGGCGATGACCCACAGCGACATCGGCTGGGTGCAGCACGACCGCAGCGAGCTCGCAGCCGCAGAACAGCACTACCGGCTTGCACTCGATCTGTATCCCGCCGGCCACGCCTGGCGCGCCGCCACCGTGTTCAACCTCGGACGTGTGTTCGAGGCGCGTGGGCAGTTGGAGCACGCCGAGCAGCACTACCGCGAAGCCCTGCAGGACCAGCAGCGCCAGTACGGCGCCGAGCACGAACGGGTCGGCATCGATCATCTGCATCTCGGCATCGTGCTGCGCAAGCAGGGCAGGCTGCAGGACGCGGCGCTGGAGCTTGATCACGCCGCCCGCGTGTTCGCCGCTGCCCTGCCTGCGACCCACGACCGCTTCGCGCAGCTGTGGATCGCCCAGGCGGATCTTGCCGAGGCTGCCGGTCGCAGCGCCGAGGCGCGTGCCCTGCTTGAGCGCGCACTGGCCCACCGCCAGCACCGCTTGGGGCCGGACGATGGCCGCACGCAGGCGGTGCGCGCGCGACTGCGACCCTGATCCACGTTCAGCGGCAGGCCGGATCGAGCCGGATCTGCACGCGTCGGCGGTTGTTGCCCTCGTTCGATTCCTTGACGGCGTCGTCGACGTCGAGCACGGCTTCGATCCAGCTGGCTCCGCCCGTCAGCGGCACCGTCAGCTCGAAGGTCCGGGCTTCGCCCGGCTCCAGCGACGGCTGCTGCAGCTCGCCAACCGCCCTGCCGGGGCTGTCATCGCGCTGCAGAAGCGGGCGCTGGCGCAGCAGATGCCGCGCTGGGTTGCTGGCGCGCTGGCCGCCGTTCATCACGCCGATCTGCAGCCTGAGCTGACAGCGGCCGGCGGTATCGGCGACCACGGGAACCTGCAGGCGGTCGCCCCATTGGCCTGACTGCGTACCGAGCCTCAACTGCGGCAGCAGCATGAGGTCGGGCCGCGGCAGCTGTATCGGCGCATGCAGATGCAGCTCGCCCTGTCCGGGCCCATCGGGGTCCGTGCAGTTGGAGTAGTGCACGGTGCCGCCCGGAGGTCGCGGGCAGTTGCCGGCCACGACGGCCTCGGTCACCGCCGCTCCGGGCGTGCTGGCGGTCGACGGATGGGAACCCACCGGCGCTGCGCCAGACGTGGGCTGAGCGGAGACGTCCCCGCCCGCCGCGATCAAGGCGCAGCCGAACGGCAGGAACAGGAGGCGGGCGGTCATGCGCATGGCGGTGTCCTTGCGGTGGGTGGGAGGGGCCGTGCCGGCTGGGCGAGGCCCGTGGAAGTAGTCGGATTCTTCCACCCAAATCCGCCAGCCGCGAGATTCGCGCCGAGGGTGGCGGGTTTTATCTGCGCTCTGCGACTAGGCCAAGGCGAGCCGGGAAACCGCCCGCGCCGCATTCCCCTGACCGAACCCGAGGAGCCCACCATGAACACCCATTCCAGCTTTGGCCAGAACACCGAAATCAACGCCGAACTGCAGGTCGAACTGCAGGCGCCCGTGGTCGAAGCGTTCGGCCCTGAACAGCTCGACGCCCGTGAGCGCGCGCAATCCGACCGGATCGCCCGCGAGGCCGCCGCGCTCTGCCTCAAGGCCCTGCTGCACCATGTCGATCCGCAGCGACATCCGGTCAGCGCCGATCCGACCAGTCTGGAAGCGCGCGCCGCGGCCTGTGCTGCGACCTTGCCTGCACTCGCAGTCGCGCGTCTGGCACCGGGCCTGAAGGCGCTGTCGCGCCGGCCCACCCAGCTGCGCCGCCTGCTGGGCGAGCAGGGCCCGAGCCTGGCCGATTTGCGCCCTGCCGGCCTCGATGCGAGGCTGGAGCTGCGCCCCAGCCTGCCGGCGCTGCGCCCGCTACCCGCACCGTCGCGACTGCCCCGCGCCACGCCGCGTTCGGCCACCCAGTTCACCCGCTGCCATCTGCTGCTGCGTGCGATTCACTGCGTGCGCGAAACCCAGCCGGCGGGCTGGGACGAGATCATCTTCGGTGGTCTGCGCATCGGCGCCAGCGGCAACGTGGCGGTAATGCGCGGCTTCGACGCCGGCGACTTCCGCACTGGCCACTACGCCAGCTATGGCGAACTGTTTCTGGGCCAGTACAGTCTGCGCACCACGCCGGGCTATCCGAAATCGCTGTACGCGATCTTCCAGCTCGTCGAATCCGACAGCAACGATGCCGCCGTGGCCAGAGCCCTGACGGATGCGCTCAGCAGCCTGGTGGGTCTGGTGGTGAGCTTCTTCGCAACGGCAGCCGCCGGAGCCGCCGCAGCGGCTGCGGTCACGCTGATCGGCAACCTCATCGGCGCGTTCATCGACGAAGATGCGCTGCGTCCCTATGGCATCCGCCTGACGCTGAACAGTCAGAACCAGTTCGGTGGTGCGGTCGGACCGAAGCAGCACACCGGCAACATCACCGGCCACGGCGGCATCTACCGCATCGGCTACCGCTGGGTGCTGGGGGCCTGAGCGAAAGGCGCTGCGGCCGCCACCGGCTCAACCGCTCAGCGGCCGCAGCGTTCGCGTGGCAGCGTCGACGACAAATGCCTGTCGGATTCGCCGCGCAGCGAGGCGGGCGGGATCGGCATAACCCTGCTCGCGGCAGGCCTCCGGCGGCAGACAGAGCTGCTGCACATCGAGCGCATCCATTCGCGCCTCGATGAGGGTGACGCCGTGCACCCGCGTCCGCGCGTGGCGCACGCGCGGGTCGCCGTGGACGATCAGCCGGTCGAGCGCATCGACCATGCGCCGTCCGACCTCGGCCGTGTTCGGGTCGCGCTCGACCTCGCTGGCGAGGATGTCGGCCAGCGTGGTCGAGGACACCGCCGGCGTGGTGATCTCGACACAGCAATCGCTGTGCTGGGTCGCGAACGCCGCGTGGATGTCACCGGACAGCAGGACGGCGCCGCCGGCGGCCTCGAAGGCGTCGAGCAGGTCGCGGCGGGCCCGCGGAAATCCATCCCAGTGGTCGACATTGAGCAGGAAGCGGCGCGCCAGCAGCGGCGGCGCGCCGAGTTCCGGCAGCGAAAGATCCAGTTCGATAGGCGTGAACGAGATCGAGCTGGCGACCGTCTTCCACACGGCATCGCTGGTCTGCAGGCGCTGCAGCAGCCAGTCGCGCTGAATCGGCGACAGCGGTGAATCCTCGGCGCCGCGCAGCGCGGCCAGCGCTTGCCAAGGCGCCTGCAGCACGAAGTAGCGCGAGCCCACGCTGCTGAACAATCCGGTCTTGCCGAGGCTGGCCCAGCACAGGCCGCGGCCTGCCGCTGCCTCGGTCGTCGGGATTTCAGCGCGCATCGCCTCCGGCGCACTCGCGTTCCAGCGCTGCAGCAGGGCGGCCAGCACCGGCAGAGCGATGCGGCCGCGCGCGCAGCGCTGCGCATAGGCCATCGCCGCCTCGTTCGACAGGCCTTCGCGAAGCGCGGCGGCGCTGAGCAGGCCGACCAGGGTGGGCTTCAGCGCGGCGTGTCCTGCACTGTCCAGGTCGATGAAGGGCAGCAGGTAGTCGTCCAGCGTCGCTGGGTCGATGCCGACCGCAGGCAGGGCCTTGTCCAGCTCGGCCTCGGTGTACAGCAGCTCACCGGGGAAAGCGTCTTCCGGCACCAGGTGATCCGGCCGCTCGCTGCGGGTGTCGATCAGGCTCAAGTCGAGCACGCGGCCGAAGCGCAGCCCGCGCCAGATCCGGGTGGCGGGAAACAGGGCCTCGCGCGCGGGCGTTGCGCCCTGAGCGTCGAGCATGCCCTCGGGGTCGGCCGGCAGGTATTCGAACCAGGCTTGCTCGGCGTTGCGGCGGCGCTCGCGGTCGCGCTCGTCGAAACGTCCGTCGTGGTGGGTGGCGACGTCCTGCCAGCTGTCGTCGGCGAACTCGTGGTCGTCCCAGATCGCGATCAGCGCGGCACGCTCCAGCAGCTGCTGCAGCATGGGATCGGTCCGCACCGTGCGATGCAGCTGGCGGTAGTTGTCGAGCGAGTTGGCGGCGTAGTACCGCCGCTCGGTGCTGCCGAGCTTGAGCGCGCCGTCGAGGTCATCGAACACGATGCGGCGTTCGCTGTTCTCGCTCTGGAACTGCGGGTCGCCGGCGGTCTCGTAGATGAAGTCGCCGACGTGCAGCACGAAGTCGAGCTCTTCCTCCAGCAGCGGCAGCAGGCTGTTGTACCAGCGGCCGCCGTAGTCCTGGCAGCTCAGCAGGGCGAAGCGCAGCGGCGCTTCGCTGTCGGCGGCCGGCGCGGTGCGGGTGCGGCCGCTCGGCGAGCTGCGCCAGCCCTCGGGCGTGTCGACCACGAAGCGGTAGTGGTAGCGCGTGCCGGGCTGGAGGTCGGTGAGCCGCAGGCGCACGCAGCCATCGTGTTCGGCGAGCGCGCGCAGCGGCAGCGTGCGCGCCTGCGTGAAGTCGTCCGTTTCCGAGAGCTGCAGCCACAGAGGCGCTTCGCTCTGGCCGGGCGCAAGCTGCAGGCGCGTCCACAGCAGCACGGCCTGCGGACGTGGATCGCCCGAGGCCACCGACTGCGGAAAGCGATCGCGATCCACGCTGAGCTCGCCCGGCGGCGGGGTGGGCCGGGTGCTGCAGCCGGGCAGGGCCAGAGCCAGGCTCGACAGGCTGGCGCTGATCAGGAAGTCGCGGCGATTCATGCGCTGCATGTGGCGTTATCGGTGTGGCGAAGGCCGCGCAGTAGACGCGAGTTCGATGACCCTACGGTGACGCACGGCGGTCATGCAGATGCAACTTCGGCTGCGCAGGCTTGCGGGCTTTCCCACCCCGGATGCTCTCCGCATGTCGCACGCCCGCTCTCCGCTCGCGCTGTCCATCGCCCTCGCCCTGCTAGTGCTGCCCACACAGGCCCTGCGTGCCGACGCCAGCGCTGCCGCCACCGAGCTCGATCGCATCGTAGTCACCGCGCAGAAGCGCGAGCAGCAGGTGCAGGAAGTGCCGATCGCGATCACCGCGCTGTCCGGCGACTTTCTCGACCAGCTCAACATCAGCAGCTTCGCCGACATCAACGGCTATGTGCCCGGTCTGCAGACCCAGGTGCAGAGCCCGAACAACCCCGGCTTCGTGATCCGCGGCATCACCTCCGACAGCGGCGATTCGCAGGTCGAGCCGCGGGTGTCGGTGTTCCAGGACGGCGTGTCGATCAGCCGCTCGCGCGGTGCCGTGGTCGAGTTCTTCGATCTGGAGCGCATCGAGGTGCTGCGCGGCCCGCAGGGCACGCTGTTCGGCCGCGGCGCGCAGATCGGCGCGGTGCATCTGATCCAGAACAAGGCCCGCAAGGAGAGCTCGGCGCATGTGCGCTTCGGCCTCGGCAATCTGGATGCGATGTCGCTCGAAGGCCACGCCAACACGCCGATCAGCGACACGCTGTCCGCGCGGCTCGCGGTCTTCCACGAGCAGCGCGACGGCTTCATCGAAAACCTCTCCGGCGGCGATCTGAACGGCCGCGACACCAGCGCGCTGCGCCTCAGCTTCGGCCTCGACCTCGGCGAGCGCTCGCGCATGGACCTGATCTTCAATCACCAGACCGACAGCCCGCCCGGCACCGCCTTCCGCAGCAATGTGATCCCGACCCGCGAGGGCAGCACCGAGCTGTTCCGCAGCGCCGCCGATCTCAACCGTGGCAAGGAGCTCGGTCTGGACCGTCACGTCAACGGCGTCACCCTGCTGGGTGACTTCGCGCTCAGCGACAGCCTCAGTCTGAGCAGCATCAGCGGCTGGCGCGACTTCGACTCGCGCGAGGAGTTCGATGCCGACGGCTCGCAGGTCAACGTGCTGGAGTTCGCTGAAGAGGCTGAAGGCCGCCAGTTCAGCCAGGAGCTGCGCCTGAACTACGACGACGGCGGCCGCTTCCGCGGCTTCGGTGGCCTGTCCTGGTTTGACGAGCGCGGCAGCCAGCGGGTGCCTTTCGCCACCGACGAGCGCAGTTTCTATGCCCTGCTGTCGCCGGTGCTGAGCGGCGCCACGGGCGGCCAGCTGCCGGTGGTGCCGCTGCTGAATCCGGACGGCACGCCGAACACCCGCAGCGTGCCGCCCGGCCTGCCGGGTCTGGCGCCGGGCCTGCCGGCCTTCATCCCGCTGCGCGCCCTGCATCGCGAGGAATACGCCAACTTCGGCGCGGTCGAGGCCCTGGAGTTCTTCGCCGACGGCACCTGGCAGTTCAGCGAGTCGCTCGAACTCACTCTGGGCCTGCGCGGCACCCGCGAGAAGGTCGAGAACGGCTACGAGGCGCCGTACTTCGGCCAGCCCAGCGCGCTCGGCCAGCTGCTGCCGAGCCCGGCCGCGCCGGCCTTTCCGAACGTGCTGTTCCGCCCCACCGATGGGGTGATCCGCGGCAGCGAGGACTACGACTCGATGGTCGGGCGCGCGGTGCTGGCCTGGCGGGTCAGCGATACCCTGAACACCTATGCGAGCGTGTCGCGCGGGCGGCGCCCGGACGTGCTGCAGGTCGACGGCGGCGGCGTCGAGGAGATCCCCGCCGAGATCGTGCTGAGCTACGAGCTCGGCGCCAAGGGCGAGCTGGCGGACGGTCGATTCCTGTATGACCTCGCGGTCTTCCACTACGACTACAGCGACTTCCAGGCGCAGGTGCAGAACCCGAACGCACCGCCCTTCTTCATCACCACCAATGCCGGCAATGCGTCCGCGCAGGGCGTGGAGCTGAGCTTCAGCCAGCGCATCAGCGACAGCTTCGGCGGCTTCCTCAACATCGGCTGGATCGACGCCAGCTTCGACAACACCGATGACGCCGGCCGTCCGCAGGCCCTGGCCGGCAACCGCTTCCGTCTGACGCCGGAGTACACCGCGGCGCTGGGTCTCGACTGGCGCGTGGACCTCGCCGACGGCGCTTCGGTCTATGTGCGGCCGAGCTACAGCTGGCGCTCGCAGGTGTTCTTCGAGGACGCCAACCAGCCGGGCATCGAGCAGGGCGCGTACGGGCTGTTCAACCTCAGCGCCGGCTGGCGCTTCAATCCGCACCTGGAGCTACAGGTCTACGGCCAGAACCTGGCCGACGAGGAGTACCTGATCGACGCCGGCAACACCGGCGCCCTGTTCGGCATTCCGAGCTTCGTCCCGGGCACGCCGCGCACCTACGGGCTGCGCGTTCGTCTCGACTGGTGAGGTGCTTTGTGCGAAGGCTGAACAGGGGCGGCTTCTGCGCACATCTCGTGCTGATCCTGTGGCTGGCGCTGGGCTTCGGCCCGGCGCTGGCGCAGCCGCTGCGCATCCATGGCTCCAACACGGTCGGCGAGCGGCTCATGCCTGCCCTGGTCGAAGCCTGGCTGGGCGAGCAGGGCCACAGCGGTCTGCGGCGTGAGCCGCAGGCGCTGGACGAGCTGGTGATCCACGCCGGCGACGGCATCCGCGTGCAGCTGCATTCGCACGGCAGCTCGACCGGCTTCATGGACCTCGAAGGTCGCCGCGCCGATCTGGCGATGTCCTCGCGGCCGATCACCGAGGCCGAGCGCGCGCGCCTGGGCGCGGTGCGCGAAGTGGTGATCGCGCTCGATGGCCTGGCCGTCATCGTGCATCCGTCCAATCCGCTGCGGCAGATCGAGCTGCGCGATCTGCGCCGGGTGTTCGCCGGCGAGCTCAGCGACTGGTCGCAGCTCGGCCGCAGCGGCGGACGCATCGCCCTGCATGCGCGCGATGACCGCTCCGGCACCTACGACACTTTCCGCAGCCTCGTGCTGGGCAGTGCAGCGCTGTCGCCGCGGGCACTGCGCTATGAAAGCACCGAGGCGCTGGCGGCGGCGGTGGCGGGCGATCCGAATGCGATCGGCTTCGTCGGCCTCGCCGGCGTGCAGGGCGTCCGGGCGCTGGCGGTGGCCGACGGCGCGCAGGCGCGCGAGCCCTCCGCGCGCGAAGTGGCGGTGGAGGACTACGCGCTGGCGCGGCGGCTGTTCCTGTATGCGCCGGCGACGGCCGATGCCCGCCTGCAGTCGCTGCTGGACTTCGTGCTGTCGGACGCGGGCCAGCGCATCGTCGAGCGCACCGGCTTCGTCTCGCAGCGGGTGCAGGCTTTCGCGCCGGAGCTGTCCTCCGACGCACCGCTCGCCTATCGGCAGCTGGTGGAGGGCGCGCGCCGGCTCTCGCTGAACCTGCGCTTCGACGAGGGCAGCATCGGCCCGGACAGCAAGGCCCTCGCCGATCTTGAACGGCTGGCCGAGTACATGCGGCAGCCCTCGCAGCAGGGCCGCCAACTGCTCCTGATCGGCTTCGCCGACGCCGGCGAAGTGACGCCGCTGCAGGCCGAGGCGCTCAGCAACGATCGCGCCGACCAGGTCGCCGATCGCATGGAGGCCCTGGGCCTGCGCCCGCGCACGGTGCGTGGGCTGGGCGGCCAGCTGCTGCTCTCGGCCGACGACAGCCCCCGCGGTCGCGCGCGCAACCGGCGGGTCGAGGTGTGGGTGCGCTAGCGATCCAGCCTCAAGCGCGTGGTCGCCGAAGAGGACAAACCGTCGCAGGTGCATGGGCGCGGCGGGTGTGGTCTGCGGCCGGGGCTAGACTGGCCTAGCGCCACGCGCGCTGTCGTGATCTTGATGCAGGAGCCCCGCATGTCGCCCAAAGCTGTCGTCGAGGAATGGGTTCGCCGCTTCAACGCCGCCGATCTCGACGGTCTCGCCAGCCTGTACGCGGAGGACGCGATCAACCATCAGGTCGTGATGGAGCCGCTGCGCGGTCGCGAAGCCATCCGACGCATGTTCGAGGTCGAGTTCGGACGAGCTCAGATGCTCTGTCTGGTCGAAAACCTGTTCGCCGACGGCGAGTGGGCCATCCTCGAATGGCGTGACCCGAAGGGCCTGCGCGGCTGCGGCTTCTTCCAGGTGCGCGAGGGCGTGATCGTGTTCCAGCGCGGCTACTTCGACCAGCTGTCCTTCTTCCGGCAGCAGGGCATCGCGGTGTCCGACAGCTATCTGGGCACCTGATCGAGGCAGCGGTGGTTCCGCCGCTTGCGCCGGCTGCGATCAGCGACGCACAGTCCTCGAGTCGATTCCCACAGCGCAGGTTGCCCCTGTGACCCAGCTCGCGCGCCCTCCCGAACGGTCCACCCTCCTGCCCTGGGTGCAGCGGCTCTGGCTGCACGCCAGCAGCCTCGCGCCGCTGTCGGCCCGCGAGCTCTGCCTGCCTGCCGCAGGCACGCGACTGGTGCTGCGGCTTGAGGGGCCGGCGATGCGCAGCTTCCGCGGCTTGGAGGATCGCCACGGTGAGCCGCATGCGCGCCTGCAGTACTGCGGGCTGCGGACGCGCAGCCTGCTGCGCAGCGCGGCCGACAGCGGCCTGAGCCTGGGCGTGGAGCTGAAGCCCGGCGCGAGTCTGGTCCTGTTCGGGCAGCCGGCGGATCGCCTCGCCGGTCGCCATATCGATCTCGCTGAGCTGCTTCCCGCTCGCCTGCGTCACGACTTTGCCGCCCTGCGGCACCTGCCCGCCGACGGCGGGCTGCTGGACCGGGTCGAGGAGCTGCTGCTTGCCTGCCTGCGAGGACGCGAGGCCGCTGTGCCGCCTGGGCGCTGGGACGAAGCGCTCGCAGCACTGACCGACGGCGCGTCCGTGCTGGACCTCGCGGCGGCCTCCGGCCTCAGCCATCGCGCCTGGCTGCAGCGTTTCCGCGCGGCGGTCGGCTGCACGCCGCGCGCGTGGCGCGAGCTCGCCCGCTTCTCACGTGCCTTGCCCGCCCTGCGCGAGCGGCCGCACAGGCCGCTGTCCGAGCTCGCGCTCGCTCTGGGCTTCCACGACCAGGCCCATCTGTCGCGGCAGTTCGCGGCACACGCGGGCATGGGCCCAGCGCGCTACCGCCGCTGGGCCGGCTCGTGGCTCCAGCATTTGCCGCTCGACTGAGAGCCTCTCAGCCCCGCGTCGCGGGGCGGGTGTTCTCGAAGAAACATGGGGGCGACGAGCCAGGGGTTGCTGGACGCTGTTTCGGCCGGAATTTCATGCCGTGCTGCCGCGAAGGCGGTCCATACAATCAACCACTTACGATTCTGTTTCTTGAGAGCTTCCCAGCGCGGCGCAGCGGCGCAGGTGTTCTCGAAGAAACCTTGATTCGCCATCCCCGCGCAGAGCCTGTCCTCGCGAAGGCGGGGACGGGGATCCAGTGATCGTGCGACTGGGTCAGGCTAGGACTGGGCCCCCGCCTTCGCGGGGGCGACGACTCATTGGGTCGCGAGCGTTCCGTTTCTTGAGAGCTTCTCAGCCCCGCGTCGCGGGGCGGGTGTTCTCGAAGAAACATGGGGGCGTCATCCCCGCGCATGCGGGGATCCAGTGATCTGGCCGCTGCTGCAGGTCCGGTCTGGGCCCCCGCCTCCGCGGGGGCGACGAGCCAGGGGTCGCTAGACGCTGTTTGGGCCGGATTTTCACGCCGTGCTGCCGCGAAGGCGATCCAATACGATCAACCACTTACGATTCTGTTTCTTGAGAGCGTGTGAAAACACCATCCGCCTACTGCGGCCGCCTCTGGACGCCGGTGGCGGCAGCGGGCTACGCGACCCCCGGGGTCAACAGTTCGCCAAACTCCCTGGAGTTCACGCACCGCGCTTTGCCACGAGCGCCCAGCGACGCCCTCGCTACCGCATCTGGATTGTTCACACGCTCCGAGTCTGGCGCAGACGCCACCCGGGTCAAGTCGATACAAGACAGGTCCTGGTCGGTCAACGCAGACTGGGGCTCCTCCGCGAGCGAGAGCCAGCAGATGCATCGTGAACTGTTTCCCTACCTGTGCGTTGCCGACACCGCGGCCGCCCTGGCCTTCTACGCCGAAGCCTTCGGTGCGGTCGAGAAGTTCCGCCTGGTCGAGCCCTCGGGTCGAATCGGCCACGCCGAGACCTGCATCGGCGCGTTCACGCTGATGCTCTGCGACCCGTTTCCCGAGGTCGACATCCGGCCGCCGGCGCAGCCCGGCCAGGCCGGCGTCACCCTGCACCTGCACGTCGACGATGCCGACGCCGTTGTGGCGCGTGCGGTGGCCGCAGGCGCCACGCTGCAGCGTGCGGTCAGCGATGCGTTCTACGGTGAACGCGGTGGCGCGGTGGTCGATCCCTTCGGCCATCGCTGGCTGATCGGCCACAGCATCGAGGACGTGAGCCCGGAGGAGATGCAGCGGCGCTACACGGCGCTGTTCGACCAGTAGATCCCACCGGCGGTGGTCGGGAGCGTCACCATGGCTGCAGCGATGGCGCTGCGCGCCGCTGCGGCGATGGGTGTTTTCGCTGCAGCGCTCTTGAGTGGTTCGCAGTAGGTTCGCGCCTACGCTGGCCTCAGCCTTGGCTTCTGCCCGTCCACGATCCGCAGCACGGCCTTGCAGCGTTGGCAGGCCTTGCTCAGGGCTTCGATCCGCTTCAGCTCCAGAATCAGGCTGCGCGCGGCCCTAGACTCAATCGCGATGGCCTTGTCGCGACCCGCGCCAATCAACACCCAGCCGCCCTCGCGCACGATGCAGGCCTTGGACGACCACCAGATCGGCCTGTCCTCGTCGAGCATCGCCTGGGAGAACTCCTCCCAGTTGTACTCGCTGGCCGCCTTGATCATCTCCAGCGCCCGCGCGTGCTGCTCGCCCTGCAGCTCAAGCCCATGCAGCGAGAAGCCGTGCTGGATTCGCACGGAGTGGAAGCGCAGGTCGGTGCTGCGCGGAATGTCTGCGGGCGGCGTCTCGCGCTCGAAGCGCAGCAGCGCGACCGCAGAGCCGCTGCGCCAGGCCGCGCGCGCCAGTCGGACGCCGCGGAACCTCACCCGATCCTGCAGCGCGATCACCTGCAGGAACGGCCGCAGCACTTCGCAGAACTCGGCGAAGTCGACATCAGCCTCGGGCACGGCGCGCTCGAAATAGCTCATGCCCGACCACAGCAGCAGCCGATCACCGTCGCGTACCGCCTGCCCCTCCTCGCGCAGGTTCATGCCGTCGCCGTCCATCAGCGCCAGCGCCCGCTGCGCGAAGGGCAGGCCGGGGTCGCAGAACCAGCTGCCGCGCAGGAAGTCCTGCACGGCGGCCAAGGCCTCAGCAGAGCCTTCGGCCCGCAGGCCGAGGCGCACATGCTGGTAGCTCGGGCAGTCGCAGGTATCGATCCAGTCGACCTTCAAGGTGTCGAGGCGAGAATCCTTGGTCTGAGCATCGGGCACAGCCAGCATCGGAAACGGCTCAGGCGGTCCAGGGTGGCATTGTCACGCAGCGCTTCCAGTTGACGCCCTGCCGCTCCATTTCACGGCAGCGCGTCGATGCTTTCCAGCACCTGCGCGTACTCGGCCGCCTTGTCCGGCGCGCGCAGCATGCAGGCGATGCAGGCGGTGCGCGCGGCGTTCTTCAGCATCGCGCTCTGCGATTCCAGGGTGATCCGGTTGAGCGCGCCCAGCGCGGCCGCTGCCGCGGAGGTGCTCACGCGCAGCGCATGGGCGAAGGCGTCGGCATTGTCCAACGTGGCCGCATTGCTGAAGGCGACCGCCTGGACGATCTGCTGGTTCAGCGCATTGGTATTCGACAGCAGCGCGGCCTGTGCCTGCCCGTGCCCGTGCGCAATGGCCTCGCTCACGCTGGCGTCCGAGACCGTGGGGTTCAGCGCGGATGCCACGGTATCCACGCTGTAGAGCTGCATCACGCCCTGGTTCGTAGCCGCCTGGCTCAGTGCGTTCCACTGCTGCTGGGCGCTGACCGCATTCTGGAACGCGAGACCGGTGGAGTGGGCGAGGTCGCTGTAGATCGAACTCATGGCCGCGGCGGGGGCGTTGCCGAGGGTCTTGACGTTGGCCTGGGTGACGGCATCGGTGATCTGTGCGTTGACGGTGTCCATGCGTGCTCCGGTGAGGTGGGGGCGGGTGATGCGTCATTGCGCTTCTGCGACTGCGACCTTCGCCTGTCCGGACCGATGGAGACCTTCGGATGCCGTGCTGCAGCTCTGTAGATCCGTATCGTCGCGAATCGCACGGTCGAGCTTTCGCCGTTCGAATCTCAGCATGCCCACGGATGGCCGGGAGTGCCGTGGCGCCACCGGAATGGGGTCGAAATGGGGACGTTGTTGGTGCGGGCTGCTGACGGGTCGAGGACCAGCCCCTGCTGATCAAGGCGCCGAGTGGCCTGAGTCGGTGTTTGATCTCGGCAACCTCAGCCCCCGCCACTTCGCCCAGGCCAGGAAACCGAAATACAGCGCGCCAAACGCGATGCCGGTCTGCGGCGATTCGATCCACTGGCCGCTGCCGGGCAGCCCCAGGGTGGCCACGACATCCGGCTGCAGGCCGAGGCGCGGCAGGGGCAGCAGGCTGGTGGCGACCACGCCGCCGAGGTAGGCCATCATGCTCAGCGCCCAGTCGTCCTTGCGCTGCTGGCGTGCGGCTTCGCCGCCATCGGCGCCGCGCAGGGTGCGCAGCTTGCCGAGCAGCAGCCAGCCCATCGCGGCCAGCGGCCACCACTGACCGAAGGCCAGGGCGAAGGCGCCGACCATGCCGAGGTAGAGCGCGCCGAACAGCAGCAGGGCGGGCATGGGGCTACGGCCGTCGCTGCGCCGGGCCTCCAGCGTGCCGCCGAGCATGGCGGTGGCGTGGATCAGCAGGAACTCGACAATCATCAGCAGCAGGGCGCCGCGCACCGCATCGGGGCCGAGTGCGGTGGGGGCGATCCACAGCAGCAGGAAGCTGGCGCAGGTCACCGCATCGGGTGCCGCGGCGATGGCGCGCGCGACGGTGGAGAGCGGCCCACCGCCCGGCGTGTCAGTCCTCGCGCTGTTCGACATAGATCGGCATCTCCGGGCTGCGGCGGAATTCGAAGATCAGCGAGGTCTCGATGTGGGCGACCTCGGGGCGGCGGGTGAAGGCATCCAGTGCGAAATCGCGCAGGTGGTCGGAGTCGCGCACCGCGACGTGCACCTGGAAGTCGTTGGCGCCGGCCACGTGATAGAAGGCCAGCACCTCGGGCAGCTGCAGCAGGTGTTCGCGGAAGCCATCGAGCAGCTCGCGGGAATGCCGAGCCAGCCGCACCGCCACCATCGCCTGCAGGCCGATACCGACGGCGCGCGGCTCGAGCTCGGCATGGTAGCCCTCGATCACGCCCGACTCCCGCAACCTGCGGATACGTTCCAGTGCGGTCGAGGGCGCCACGCCGACCTTCTCGGCGAGGGTCTTGTTGGGCAGCCGCGCGTTGTTGCGCAGCAGGCGCAGGAGTTCGACGTCGATTCGGTCCATGGGACGGCTTGGGGCGCTTTGGCGAAATTCTGTTCGGATGATGCGCTGCGGTTTGGCTGATGCGCCAGAGTTCGGGCTTCACCTCCGAATCGAGCCGCCGCCATGAAGCTTGCCACCGACCTCGTCCACGCCGGCCGCGATGACCTCGGCGCGCTGGGCGTGCATGCCCTGCCGATCGATCTCTCGACCACCTACCCGGTCACCGATCTCGCCACCGGCACGGCCAGCTTCGATGCCCTGGTCGGCGGTGCCGCCAGCGCGGCGAATCCGATCTATGCGCGCCTGTTCAACCCGACCGTGGCGCGTTTCGAGCAGGCGATGGCGAAGCTCGAGCACACGGAAGCGGCGGTGGGTTTCGCCTCCGGCATGGCCGCCGTCAGCGCCTGCCTGCTCGCGTTCGCGCAGGGCCGCGAGGTGCTGGCGGTGCGGCCGATCTACGGCACCAGCGATCATCTGCTGAGCTCGGGCCTGCTCGGCGCGCGGGTGCGCTTCGTCGAAGCTGATGCGATCGCTGCAGCGATCACGGCCGACACCGGCCTTGTCTTCATCGAGACGCCGGCCAATCCGAACCTGGATCTGGTCGACATCGCTGCGGTGGTGCGCGCGGCGGGCGAGGTGCCGGTGCTGGTCGATTCCACCTTCGCCACGCCGGTGCTGCAGACCCCGGCCGACTCTGGCGCCGCTCTCGTACTGCACAGCGCGACCAAGTTCCTCGGCGGCCATGGCGATGTGATCGCCGGCGTGGTGGCCTGCAGCGAGGCGCATGCACAGAAGCTGCGCCAGGTGCGCGCGGCCACCGGCGCCCTGCTGCATCCGCTGGCGGCCTACCTGCTGCATCGCGGCCTGCCGACGCTTAAGCTGCGCGTCGAAGCCGCGCAGGCCAGCGCGCGTGTGCTGGCCGAACGGCTGGCTGCACATCCCGAAGTGCTGCGGGTGAACTATCCGGGCCTGGGCACGGTGAAGAACGCGCACCTGCTCGGCGGGCAGCTGCGCGGACCCGGCAGCCTGATGAGCTTCGAACTGCGCAGCGGTCACGCCGCCGCCAGCGCCTGTCTGCAGGCGCTGGAGCTGCACACGGTCGCAGTCAGCCTGGGCTCGGTCGACAGCCTGATCCAGCATCCGGCCGGGCTGACCCACCGCGTGGTCGCGCCCGAGGTGCTGGCTGCGCACGGCATCGGCCCCGGCACGCTGCGGCTGTCGGTCGGGCTCGAAGACGTCGAGGACCTGTGGGCTGACCTGCAGCGCGGGCTGCAGGCAGCGGCGGACACGACGGACTTGGATCGCGCTGCCTGAGTTCTTTGCTCAGCCGTTCTGGCCGTGCGGTGCAGGCATGGCGGGCCCGCTTGGTCGAGTCACGCTTCCGCCATTCTCAGGAAGCTTTCGTCCGCGCAGGCTTTCCCCGCCGGCGCGGACGCATGGGGGCTGCCTTGAGTGCCGCGCTCAGCGCGCCTCGAAGCCGTCCTCGAACAGTTCCGTTCCCGGTGGCGCCGGCGCGCTCGACAGCCCCGCCCAGAAGCCGCCGGTCACGCTGAAGGCGCCGCCGCGGGAGGGCTGCAGCGGCTCGGCATCGAACTGGCCGATGCTGCCCTGCACGCGGAATTCGCCGCCTTCGCTGCCGCCGCCGCCCGCGGCGATCAGGCCGCGGTCGAGGCGCAGGTTTTCATTGGCGTGGATGGTTGTTGCGCCAAGTACGAGAAGGAGGCCGCAGAGGCCGCGCAGGTACTGGCGCTTCGAGATCGACATGGGAGTTCTCCTCACTGCAGGCCGAGGGTTGCGGCGCCTTCGGGGGCGTCGATCACCATCGGACGGTCGAGTACGCCGGTCCAGTTCTGGCTGCCGGGCTTCAGGCGGATGCGGCTGCCTGCGGTGGTCTGGTTCAGCATTCGCTGGAAGCCGCGGAAGGGCGCGTTGTAGCCACCGACGCCGGCGATGAGCTCGGCGCCCGGCTGGGTCCAGAAGCCGTCGGAGGTCGTCGCGGGCCAGGGAAAATTGGTGTTGGGCGCCTGCAGTCGCAGGGTGGGCAGGAGTGCGTTGACCATGTCGCTGGGCCAGTGCCCGTGGTGGAAGTTCCACGACTGCGCGGGACGGAAGTTGAACGCCACGTAGACCACCAGCCGCCCCGCCCCGGGCACTTCTTCCTGCATGAGAATGGTTTCATGGCCGGGCAAGGAGCCCCCGAAGCCGGCCTGGTTGACCGCGGCGCCGATCGGCGTGCCGAGGCCCAGCTGGTATTCGTTGCCGAAGGCCAGCAGCACGGCAGGGCTGGCGACGAAGCCGCCGAAGGCGATCGAGTCCTCGTAGTTGTGGCCGCCATAGGCGCGCTCGACCTCGGCCGGCCCCTGGTTGTCGAAGACGTTGTCCACCATCTGCGGGCCAGTTGCATTGGCGGGGCTGGCGTTGAGCGTCTTGTAGTAGGGCTCGCGCGGGCTCTGCTGCGAACGGAAGCTGCGGGCTCCGTACAGTTCGGTGACCGGCACGCCTTTCTGCGGGGTCAGGATGTGGGTGCGCACGTACTGCTCCACGCTCAGGCCGGAGACGGTCTCGACGATCTCGCCCAGCACCAGGTAGCCGATGTTGGAGTAGCGCTCGCAGGTGCCCGGTGCGCAGTGCAGCGCCTTGCCCTGCACCCAGCGCACCATGTTCACGCGCCCCGGTGGACTGGGCACCCCCATTTCCTCCGCAATCAGGCGGTCCTGGAAGGCGTGGTCGCCCGGCTCGTTCGCGGTTCGGAGTCCGCTGGTGTGCTGCAGCAGGTGTCGAACCCGGATCTCTTCAAAGCGTGCGGTGGGCGTGCCGAAGGCCGCGTAGCGGGGCGAGGGCAGGATGCCGCCGACGGTGATCAGGTTCTGACCGACCTGGACCTGCTGTCCACGGTCGAAGGCGAAGTCCTCGAGCGAGAGCAGCCCGCGGCCGATCAGGTGCTGGATGGCGGCGGCCGTGATCGGCTTCGAGATGCTGGCCTGCCGGAACGGCGCATTCTCGGGCAGCGCCTGGCGGCTGAAGTTGTGCCCGTAGCCCTTCATGAAGACCACTCGACCGTTCAGGGCGACGGCGACCTGGCCCGCAGGGATCGAACGGGTCGCCATGAACTCCTGAACTTCCTCATCGATCCAGCTGAGCTCCGGGACCGGTCGCCCGCTGACGGGGATGTCGGCTGCGCGTTCCCAATAGGGGTGGTCGTGCCACTGCTGGGCGCTCGCCGGCACTGCCGAGCACAGCAGGAGCAGACAGGCGAGCCAGCGGGCGCGGGCGCACCTGCAAGCCACGGATGTACTGACGCGATTCATGGCGGGCCTCCTCACTGCAGGCTGACCAGCACCAGCACCAGGCCATCCTCGCCCCGTGCCAGCCCGGTCATCGCCTTGCCGAGGATCGCGCCCTGCGCGCGCCCGCTGTCGCCTACGCGGCGCGCATGGCCGGGGCGATCGGCGGTGGTCAGCAGGTCGCCGGGCTCGATCGCCGCTTCGCGGGTGTCGGCCATCACGTAGACGCGGCCGGTCAGCGCGACCGGCAGCTTGCCGTCGGCGATCGAGCCGTCCTGGCCCATCACCATGCCGCTGTTGACGCCGCCGGCGCCGCTGATGATGCCGGCCACCGTGCGGTCGTAGGCGCGCTCGCTGAGGCGCAGGCGGCCGGGATTCTCCGGGTCGATGCTCACCACCATGCCGGGCTGCGGGGCGATCGAGCCGAGCGCAGCCACGTCGAAGCGCTCGGCGAGGTCGGAGCCACCGGTGATGCGCAGCACGCCGGTGCGTACGGTGCCGTTGACGTCGAGCGCGTCCTGCGGGTTGCTGGTGCCAATGCCGACCCGTCCGGCGCTGGTGACGCGCATGCGCTCGCTGCCGGCGACGCGGAAGCGCAGAGCGCTGCCGCCGATGAAGGCATCGGCCATGGCGATGCTGGCGCGGTCCTCGCCGGCGCTGTTGAGGAAGGCCAGCTCGCCGTAGGTCGAGGAGCCGAAGCCGTCGGGCGTCACGCCCTGCAGCTCCAGCCGCGAGCCGGTCGTGGCGCCGCTGCGCAGGCGCAGCATGGCCTGGTCGTCGCTGCGCAGGTCGAGCAGGCGATCAGGCGCGATCGTGCCGATGCCGATATTGCCCAGCGGATTGATGGCGAGGCGCGGGCTGCCGCCGGCCGAGAGGCGCAGGCCGCTGGTGGAGACGATGCCGCCGGCGCTGTAGCTGAGCCCGCCCTGCACGCTGCCGGCGCTGTCCAGGAAGCGCAGCTCGCCCAGGGTGTTCGCGGTGAGGCTGGTGCCGGCGGGGGCCATCAGGTCGAGCAGGCCGCTGCCGCCGGTGCTCATGCTGCGCAGGCGTAGGCTGGCGTTGCCGGTCTTGCGCACTTCGAGGTGGGTCGACGGTGCGCTGGTGCCGAGGCCGAGGTTGCCGCCGTTGTAGTAGACGCTGGTGCCGTTCAAGGTCCAGAAGCCGTCGCCGGCGGGGCCCTGCGGGCCCATTGGGCCGGCGGGGCCGACCGGGCCTGCAGGTCCGGTGGCGCCGATCGCTCCGGCAGGGCCTGCCGGGCCCGTGGCGCCGGTGGCTCCCGCAGGACCCGCCGGGCCGGTCGCTCCGATCGCTCCCGCGGGACCCACAGGATCCGCGGGGCCCGCAGGGCCGGTCGGGCCCTGGTTGCCGCTGAGCGCGAACAGCGCATACGGCGCCGCTGTCAGCGCCTGGCGCGGGCTCAGTGGCGTGAGCGCGCTGCCGCTGCCCGCGCTGCGCACCGACAGCTGCAGCCAGCGCTGCTGGCGGCTGAAGTGCTGGCTGCCGAAGTCCAGCGGCAGGGTGAACAGGCCCGCTTCGACCGGCCAGGCGTTGAAATCGCTGGCGCAGGTCAGGGGCTGGCCGCCGCTGGGTTCGCCGAACAGGCAGGCGCGCAGGTCGTACAGGCCGGAGGCCGGCTGCCCCGACTGGGTCAGCTGGCCCTGGTAGGTCAGGCCGGAACCCAGTGGCGTCTGGGCCTGCAGCGGGCCGGTGTAGGCGATGGTGAAAGCGAGGCAGAGCAGCGGGAACGCGAGTTTCATGGCGGTGTCTCCGGGGGTGACACCCGCAGCCACGCGGAAACCCGCGAGCAGGGGCCAACTCGACACTCGCCGCCGAGGCAAGCGCGCCGTGGGCGCGCAGACTCCCTGGTCTACCCGCCGCGCTTGAAGGCTGTGCATGGCTCGATCAGGCTGCGGCGATGGATGCCGCCGAACGCCGCCGCCTTGAGGCGGCCTACCTCGCCGCCGAGTACCGCGTGGACGACCCGCGGCTGCGCTGCGAACTCAACATCGGCCTGCCCTGCCCTGCGCGGCGCTGTCGGACTGGCTGCGGCAGCAGGACTACGGCAGCGCCGCCTTCGTCACTGCCTGGAACCCGCGTAGCGCACCGTGCAGCGCGAACCAGAACTCGCGCGCCCAGCAACGCCTGCGCGCGGCGATCAGCGCGCTGGGTCTGCCGGCGCTTGAGGCGGTCGGTCGCTCGCGTGTCGATGACTACCGCGAGCCCAGCCTGCTGGTGCCAGGGCTCCCGCTCGAAGCAGCGCGGGCGCTGATGCGCCGCTTCAAGCAGAACGCCTTCCTGTGGTGCGACGCGGAGGGCTGTCCGCGTCTGCACTGGACGCCGTGAGCGCAGCGATCAGTAGCCCGCTGCCTGCCCGTCCTTGCGGCTTTCGGACGCACCGATGTAGACGCCCTGTTCGTGGTCGCGGGCGATCGCCTGGTAGCCGCCGTAGGGGCCGTTGGCGAACTTGACGGTGTGGCCGGCATTCATCAGCGCGCGCACAGTCTCGTAGGGGAAGCCGCTTTCCAACTCCAGCACGCCGCCGTCGGTCATCTGCAGGGCCTGGCCGGTGGGCTCGGTGCTGCCGTCGTGGTGGATGCGCGGCGCATCGCCGGCCTCCTGCAGGTTCATGCCGAAGTCGACCATGTTGATGACGATCTGCGCATGGCCCTGCGGCTGCATGGCGCCGCCCATGAGACCGAAGCTCATCCAGGGCTTGCCGTCTCTGGTGATGAAGGCGGGGATGATGGTGTGGAAGGGGCGCTTGCGCGGCGCGAAGCTGTTGGGGTGGCCTTCCTTCAGCACGAACATCTCGCCGCGGTTCTGCAGGATGAAGCCCAGCCCCGGCGGGGTCATGCCCGAGCCCATGCCGCGGTAGTTCGACTGGATCAGCGAGACCATCATGCCGCTCGAATCGGCGGTGGTCAGATAGATGGTGTCGCCCTCGTTGAGCCGCGGATTGCCGGCCTCGACGGTGCGCGCGGCGCGCTGCGGATTGATGAGCGCGCGGCGCTCGGCGGCGTAGCCCTTGCTGATGAGTTCGGCCACCGGTGCCGGCGCGAACTCGGGATCGGCATACCAGCGCGCGCGATCCTCAAAGGCGAGTTTCTTGGCCTCGGTGAACAGATGCACGTGCTCGAAGCTGCCGAAGCCATACGACTTCAGATCGTAGCCTTCCAGAATGTTCAGGATCTGCAGCGCCGCAATGCCCTGGCCGCTGGGCGGCAATTCCCAGACGTCATAGCCGCGGTAATTGGTCGACACCGGCTCGACCCATTCACCGCGGTGTTCGGCGAGGTCCTCGACGCTGAGGAAGCCGCCCTGGGCCTGCACGTAGTCGGCGATGGTCTTCGCGATCTCGCCCTTGTAGAAGCCGTCGCGGCCGCGGCGGGCGATGGTCTCCAGCGTGTTCGCAAGGTAAGGGCTCTTCCACATCTCGCCCTTGCGCGGGGCGCGGCCGTCGAGGGTGAACTGCTCGACGAAGCCCGGGTACTGCGAGAGCGAGGGCACGCTGCGCTCCCAGTAGTAG
Source organism: uncultured Aquimonas sp. (assembly GCF_937888285.1). Taxonomy (GTDB): domain Bacteria; phylum Pseudomonadota; class Gammaproteobacteria; order Xanthomonadales; family Xanthomonadaceae; genus Aquimonas. The sequence goes on along the minus strand of NZ_CALART010000008.1, from coordinate 32,506 downwards.
GCGATGGTCTCGTGCACCGGGTGGCCGCGACGCGCGTAGTCGATGGTCGGCTGCAGCACCTGGCGCATGGAGAGCTTGCCGAAGCGCTCGTGCAGGTCGAACCAGCCGGCGACGGTGCCCGGCACGCTGACCGGCAGCGGACCGCGCTGCGGCACGTCCTGGTAGCCGTTGTCGATGAACCACTGCAGCGAAAGGTTTGCGGGTGAACGACCGTGGCCGTTGTAGCCGTGCAGCTTCTGCGTCTTCGGGTCCCAGACGATGGCGAACAGGTCGCCGCCGATGCCGTTGCCGGTGGGCTCCATCAGGCCAAGAGCGGCATTCGCCGCGATTGCCGCATCCACCGCGCTGCCGCCGGCCTTCATCACGTCGAGCGCGATCTGCGTCGCCAGCGGATGCGAGGTCGCCGCCATCGCGGACGGTGCGATGACCTCGGAGCGCGTGGCGAAATCGCGGCCGGTGATGCGATCGGCGCCATGCGCGGATGGGGTCTGCAGCAGCAGGGTCAGGGACAGGGCAAGCGGGGCGAGCAAGAGGCGCATGGCGGGCTCCAGCGGAGGGGCAGGGCCGCGAGTGTGCGCCGCTCCCGTGTGTGCGGCGTGTGGCTTTGGTTGGAGGAATTGGGATTGGGGATTGGGGATTGGGATTGGGATTGGGATTGGGATTGGGATTGGGATTGGGAGCGGCGAGGCTCCGAGCTTTGCCCTTCTCTCCACGGAAGAAGGTGGCGCGCAGCGCCGGATGAGGCGCCGTTCGAAGCGCGAGGATGCTGGGCCAGTGCTGAGCGCGGGAGGAGGCGGAGCGAAGCCGCGCTTGAGCTCCTCTCCCTTTGGGAGAGGGGTCGGGGAGAGGGCTGGGTGTCTTCAGCAGTGGGTGTGCTGCAGATTCTTTCTGTGCCTCTAGGCAAGGTTCGCGTCGGCGCTTCGGCCGAACCCTCACCCCAAGCCCACCTCGCTTCGCTCGGGCTCTTGGGGCCATCGGCTGCCACCGGCAGCCGATCAGCGTCCCCGAACCGCTCCACGGGGAGAGGGGCTCGAAGCGCGCAGCAATGGAGTGGAGGGCCTACTGTCGTTGCCGGTTGCCTCAGCCAACAGCGCCCGTGCCCACCGATCGCGCCGAGCCCCGCTCCCCCAATCCCGAATCCCGAATCCCGAATCCCCGCTTCAAAAACACCAGCAGCAGCGAAATCGCCGCCGGCGTCATGCCGGGGATGCGGCTGGCCTGGCCCACGGTTTCAGGCCGGGTCGCGCGCAGCTTCTGCAGCACTTCGGCGGAGAGGCCGGTCACGCAGCCGTAGTCGAAGTCGGCGGGGATCGGCGTGTCCTCGCTGCGGCGGGCGCGTTCGATCTCTTCCCGCTGGCGCTCCAGGTAGCCGCTGTAGCGGGTCTGCACTTCGATCTGCTCGATGGCCTCGGCGTCGTCGATGCCGGGCTGCAGCGCTTCGACCTGCATCAGCTTCGCGTAGTCGATCTCCGGTCGCTTCAGCAGATCCAGCGCCGGGGTTTCGCGACTGATCGGCACGTCGAGCTGCGCTGCGATCGCTGCACCCAGCGCGTTGTTCGGCGCGGCCCAGATCGCAGCGAGCCGCGCGCTCTCGCGCTCGATCACCTCGCGCTTGGCGCTGGCCCGCGCCCAGCGCGCATCGTCCACGAGCTTCAGCTCGCGACCGATCGCCGTGAGCCGCAGGTCGGCATTGTCCTCGCGCAGCTGCAGGCGGTACTCGGCGCGCGAGGTGAACATGCGGTAGGGCTCGGGCGCACCCATGGTGATGAGGTCGTCGATCAGAACGCCGATGTAAGCCTCGTCGCGGCGCGGCGTCCACGGCGCTTCACCGCGCGCATGGCGGGAGGCGTTCAGACCGGCGATCAGGCCCTGTGCCGCAGCCTCTTCATAGCCGGTGGTGCCATTGATCTGGCCGGCGAAGAACAGGCCTTCGATGGCCTTGGTCTCAAGCGAGGCCTTCAAGCCGCGCGGGTCGAAGAAGTCGTACTCGATTGCATAGCCGGGGCGGGTGATCTGGGCGTTCTCGAAACCGCGGATCGAGCGCACCAGCTCGACCTGCACATCGAAGGGCAGCGAAGTCGAGATGCCGTTGGGATAGATCTCGTGGGTGTTCAGCCCCTCCGGCTCGACGAAGATCTGATGCGAGTCGCGCTCGGCGAAGCGCACCACCTTGTCCTCGATCGAGGGGCAGTAGCGCGGGCCGGTGCCTTCGATCTGGCCGGAGTACAGCGGCGAGCGGTCGAGCGCGCCGCGGATGGTCTCGTGGGTCTGGGACGTGGTGTGGGTGATCCAGCAGGCCACCTGACGCGGATGCGAGGCGCGCGAGCCCATGAACGAGAACACCGGCGCCGGGTCGTCGCCGGGCTGGATCTCCATCACCGAGTAGTCGAGCGTGCGGCCGTCGATGCGCGGCGGCGTGCCGGTCTTCAGTCGCCCCACGCCCAGATTCAGCTCGCGCAGCTTCTCGGCCAGCGCAATGGCCGGGGGATCGCCGGCGCGACCGCCGCTGTATTGCGCGGGGCCGATGTGGATGCGACCGGCCAGGAAGGTACCGGCGGTCAGCACCACGGCGGGTGCAAAGAAGTCGAGGCCCATCTGCGTGCGCACGCCGACCACGCGACTGCCTTCGATCAACAGGTCGTCGACCGCCTGCTGGAACAGGCGCAGGTTCGGCGCGTTTTCCACTGCCTCGCGGATCGCCGCGCGGTAGAGCATGCGGTCGGCCTGGCAGCGCGTGGCACGCACCGCCGGGCCCTTGGACGCATTGAGGGTGCGCCACTGGATGCCGGCGCGGTCGGCGGCCCAGGCCATGACACCGCCCAGCGCATCGACCTCGCGCACCAGATGGCCCTTGCCGATGCCGCCGATGGCCGGGTTGCAGCTCATCGCGCCGATGGTTTCGATGCTGTGGCTCAGCAGCAGGGTGCGCGCGCCGGTGCGTGCGGCCGCCAGCGCGGCTTCCGTGCCGGCGTGGCCGCCGCCAACAACGATGACATCAAAATGATCCATGGCTGCGGTCCGGGTGATCCAGCGGAAGGCGAGGGCAGGGCGCGGATTCTGAGGCCGCGAGCCTGAACCTGTCGCGGCAAGACGTGAAGGCCATCAAGCTTGGCACGCAAACTGCTTCACCCAGCCTGCACCCGCGGCGGCTGACCGCAAGGTGGCCGGGTATGGAACAGGGACCGGCCATGCGCGCGGCGGGGTAGCACGGCGCGCGGCCGCGGTCGGAATGACGCGGTCGCAGCGCCAGCGTCATCACCGGCCGCAAGCGCGGACCACAACCTCGGAACACGCGCCCGCGAGGGCGATGCGTTCAACTGTGGGCGGTGCAAGGCAGTCGCGCCGACACAGTGCGAAACCGCTGTGTCGAAACGCAAAGGTGACAACAGGCAAGAACGCGATGGCGCCCGCGTTCCAGCAGCTTGCTTCAGAGGAAAGTCGGCGCCCGGCAGTCTTAGGAACAGGGGGAATCCAGGGGACCGTTGGCCCGGGCGCCGATGAGCGTGCCGGAGGGGGAGGGGAAGCATCCGCTTCGCGTCAGATCCCGACCTCAGGCGTCAACGGCGCTGATTCTGCCGCCGCTTTGTCTCGCCGTGCAAGCTTTTTTACAAACACCTGTGATTCCCGTCACGAGACGTTTCCCAGCAGTTCAGAAACGCCGCCGCAAGGATCGAAGACCATGAGCACCATCCACCACTTCGACAACACCGAAGACCTGCGCTATCGCCACGATCTGATGGTCGAGCTGTATCGCGTCGAACAGGCCCAGGAGCAGGCCCAGCAGCGCGCCAGCGCCGCCGAGCTGGAGCGCCTGCAGCGCCAGCAGCGGATGATCCGCGACGCCCTGGCCCGTCTCGCCGCCTGAGTCTGGAATCCCTGCGTGACTGCAGGGGCTGTGCGAGCCGCGTGGCGCGTGTCCTCCGCCACGGCCTCCGCGCTGACCCCTGCATCGCCGCCGCTGCACGTTCGCCGCCAATGCGGCGGCGGGTCACGTCTCCCTCATTCGAACTGCAGTGCCTCGCGCGCCCTCGACTCGCGTCGAGCGCCACCGTCGCCCGCATCGGATGGCGCCGAGCGCATCGGCGGCGCCTCGCGGCGCGATTCCATGGGCGCACTCCTGAAACCCTCGTCACGCGACCGTTCCATGCGCGGCGCCGGCTCGGGCGTGCTGAAGCTGCGCGAACCGAAGTCGGCGCCGCGGCCGCTGCGCTCGTTGCGGTACTCCACTTGCGGGGCGGCCGGTTCGAAGCGCTGCTGCGGCGCGAACTCGCGCGCCGGCGGTACGCGCTGCATGCGCGGTTCGCTGCTGTACTCGCGCACCCGCATCGGCTCGCGTGCCGAGGCTTCGCGATACTCGCGAATCGGCTGTGCGGGCTGGGTTCCCAGCGGCGCGCTGCGCGGCTGCTGGTAGCTGCGCAGCTCGCGCGGGCTTGCTTCCAGCGCGCCGCGGCGCGCCGGGCTGTCCTCGACCGCGGGGCCGCGAGGCAGCGGCACGCCGTCGATCTGGGCCGCACGCCCGCGCAGCGGCTGGCGGCTGCCGGCCCCGGGTTCAGCTGCCCCATAGCGCCCACGCGAGTCGTAGGGTTCGGCGCCGACGCGTCCGACTCCACTCTGGCGCCTTTCGGGAAGTGCGGGCTGGTAGCTCTGCACGGAGCGCGGCTGGCCGCGGCTGCCGTAGTCGGCACCACGCGAAGGCACCCGCGCATTGCCGTAGACGCTTGGCGCCCGTACGCCGGCGCTGGTGGAGATGCCGCCACGCGCAGGTATGCCGAGCTCGCGCTCGCGCCAGGCCAGGCGCTCCGCCTGGTTGCGGGCATTGCCGAAGCGTGGCGCGCTGTAGGCCGAGCTGGCGTAGCCGCGGCCGCTCAGACGATCGCGGTGCTGGTAGCGATAGCGATCCCAGTCGTAGTAGCTGTCAGCCCAGCTGTAGCGGTAGGGCGAGTACCAGTGGCTGTAGCCGTAGGCCACGCTGAAGGCGCCGCCGTAGCCCCAGCGCGGCACGCTGTGTCCGCGCCAGCCGCTGTGGAAGCTGACGCTGAAGTAGTTGCGCGGGAAATAGGTCACGCCGTAGTAGAAGCCGGGGTACCAGTAGGGGTCGTGGTACCAGCGGTTCACCGGCCAGAACAGCGAGTAGTAGGCCGAGTAGGTGATGTAGTCCGGCGCGTAGTAGCGGTAGCCGGTCGAGCCGTAGCGATAGCCGCCGGCGTAGTAATCGCCATAGCCCTCGTAGGCGGGGCTGTAATAGCTGTCGTCGCCGACGTAGCGCACCTCGCGCGTCGGCACGTCATCCCGGTAGGTGTAGGTGGGGTAGGTCACGCAGCCGCCGAGCAACAGCGCCAGCGGCAGCACGAGGGCGGACTTCCAGCGATTCATGGCGAACTCCCCTGGAACAGGACGCACACGCTGGCGTCCGACAGCCGGATGCTCGCATGCCGCGGGCACCATCGCCGGAGTCTTAGACCGCGCGGGTGAATTGCCACTGAAGTGCGCCGGTGGCGGTCGGGTGCGATTGAACATCGTGGCGATGCCGTCCGATGCCCCGCGATCGCCGTGGGGTGGGCCCTGGCCCGCGCTATGACGGGGCCAGGACGCCGCAGGGCGCAGTGCTGACCGAAAGCTCCTGCTCTTCGCATCGAGCAACGAAGCGACCCATCAACGTCGAGGCGAGCGCGAAGCGCTCGGTGGGCCAGGGCCCACCCTATGGACCCGCATGAGCGAGCCCGGCGCCGAAGGCAGGCGTGCCAGGGCCCAGCCCATGACAGGCGTGAACCCCGCACGGACGCGATCAGCGCCCGACGATCACCTCATCCGCCGGCCGCGCCGCGAACAGGCCGCAGCAGACCACGCCGACGATCTGGTTGATCTCGCGCTCGAGGCCCACCGGGTCGGTGATCCGCAGGTTGTGCACGTCGAGGATCCAGTTGCCGTTGTCGGTGGTGACGCCGTCACGCCAGACCGGTTGGCCGCCGAGTGCGACCAGCTTGCGGCCGACATGGCTGCGCGCCATCGGGATCACCTCGACCGGCAGCGGGAAGCGGCCGAGCACATCGACCTGCTTGCTGGAGTCGATCACGCAGACGAACTTCGCGCTGGCCGCGGCGATGATCTTCTCGCGGGTCAGTGCCGCACCGCCGCCCTTGATCAGGCGCTTGTGCGGGTCGCACTCGTCGGCGCCGTCGACGTAGAGCGACAGCGGGCCGACCGCGTTGAGATCCATCACCTCAATGCCCTGCGCGCGCAGCAGGGCGCTGCTCTGCTCGGAGCTCGACACCGCGCCGCGGATGCGCGACTTCATGCGGCCCAGGCCTTCGATGAAATAGCGCACGGTGGAGCCGGTGCCCACGCCGACGATGCTGTCGTCTTCGACGTGTTCGAGAGCTTGTTCAGCGGCCTTGCGTTTCTGGTCTTCGAGGGACATGGCTTGAGATCCGGGAATCGAGAATCGGGAATGGGGAATCGGAGGAGCGTGGTGCGGCAGGACCAAGGCCACCGGGTGATACAGGTGGACGATTGCGGCTAGCGTTCGCCGGCGAGCTGCAGGATATGCGCCCACTGGGCGTCGGTGACGGGCAGGATCGAGAGGCGGTTGCCGCGGCGGAGCAGGGCGAAGTCGCCGAGGGCCTCGGCTTCGGCGCGCAGCTGGTCGAGCGGGACCACGCGCTTGAACTTGCGCTCGAAGGCGACGTGGCGCAGCCACCAGCGCGGGTTGTCCGACGCGCTCTTCGGGTCGTGATAGTCGCTGTCGGGCTGGAACTGGGTGGGGTCGGGCTCAGGCTCGCCAACGACCCTGGCGAGGCCGGCGACGCCGGGCACCGGGCAGTTCGAGTGGTAGAACAGCACGCCGTCGCCAGGCTGCATCTCCTTCCACATGTAGTTGCGCGCCTGGTAGTTGCGCACGCCGGTCCAGGGTTCGCGCCTGACCTTCTTCAGGTCATCGATCGAGAACTCCTCGGGCTCGGACTTCATCAGCCAGTAGGCCATGCGCTGCATTCTCCGTTGAAGGGTTCAGGCCGCGGCGCGGCAGTCGATCAGCTCGCGCTCGGTGGCGACATAGTCGAGCGCCACGTCCCAGGGCTCGGGCGCGAAATCCTCCAGCTGCTGGAAGCCGTAGGCGATGCCGACCAGCTGCGGCGACGCCGGCCGCGGCACGGTGTTGAGAAACGCGAAGCTGCGGTCGTAGTAGCCACCGCCGGCGCCGAGCCGACCGCCGCGGCGATCGAAGCCGACCAGGGGCACGAGCACGCAGTGCATCTGCTCGGGTTCGAGCTGGGAGGTGCGCTCAAGATCGGGCTCGGGAATGCCGTAGCGGTTGCTGCGCAGCGGATCGCCGGTGCGCCAGGGCGCGAAGCCCAGCGAGCCGTCCTCGCGCAGGCAGGGCAGGCAGTAGACGAAAGGCGGCTGGCCCATCAGCAGGGCGTGCAGCGACAGCTCGCCATCCATCGCCCAGTAGCCGGCCACATAGCCCGGCTGCGACAGCGATGGCAGCGGGCGCAGGCGCTGCGGCAGGGCGAGGGCGGCGGCCATGCGTTCGGCGGCGCCGAGCGCGCGGCGGCGCGCTCTCAGGTCGCGGCGCTGCTGGTCGCGGGTGTCGGGGCTGGTCATGCGCGTGGATGCAGGGCTGGCGCGCCGAAGGTGACGCTTGGGAAGCGGAGCGCGCCGGTCCCGGGGAACGCGCGCATCGGGATGGGAGATCCTCCACCGTGCCGTTGCGAAAACGAACGACCTTGATCCCAGGGATCAGGTGGGATTGCTCACAGGCCCTTGGGCTTTCCGCTGCGTGGCGGACTTGCACGCTGGGCCCGGTATCGCGCTCCCGGGGTCGTTATTTAGGGTCAAGGCAATATGTAAGTTTCCGCTGGCGGCACGGCAGAGGACGCCGCGAGTGTAGCGCGCGAACGCGCAGCCGGCGACGCCGCAGATGCGGCGGAAACGTGAAGCCCGGCGGAAACCTGAACGCGTCGGTCGCTGAACGAGCCGGCGACCGGCGTCGGCGCGCTACAGCGGCAGCTTGGGCGGCATGCCCAGCACGGTGCCCTGCATCAGGGTGTCGAGGCGGCGGTTGAGGTCGGTGAGACTGCGCTCCAGACGCGCGTCGCGCTCGCTCTGGGCCTGCTTCAGCGCGTTCAGCTCATGCGTCAGGTTCAGCGCCATCAGCACGGCAAGCCGGTCGATGCTGGCGCTGGGATGGCTGCGGCGCAGCTCGCGCAGCTGGCGATCGACCTGCTCGGCCGAGGCCACGAGGCCGGCGCGCTCTTCGGCCTTGCAGGCAACCAGGAACTCGCGGTCGAGCACGCGCAGGTTGACGGGATCACTCATCGGGCGATGGCCTTACGCGCTCTGTTCCAGGGACTTCAGGCGCTGGATCATCGCCTCCACCCGGGTCCGCGCCTGCTCGTTCTTCGACAGCAGGCTGGCGCGCTCGTCGAGCAGCTGCTGCTGGGCCTGGCGCAGGCTGGCGTTCTCGCCCGCCAGCTGCTGCAGCTGCCCGGCCAGGCGCTCGACGCGCTGGGCGAGGGCCGCAATCAACTCGGCAGGGTCGGGGGTGCTCATGGCCGCCGACGATAGGCGCGCGCAGGCTCAGCGGTCAATAGACAGGCGCAGGCCGGCGGTCGCCATCAGCAGGGCCGGCTCGTGGTGGTCGAGGAAGTTGATGCAGTCGCTTTCCTCGATCGGACGCGACAGCCAGTAGCCCTGGATCTCGTCGCAGCCCTGCTCGTGCAGGTACTGCAGCTGCTCGACGGTCTCGACGCCCTCGGCAACCACGTTCAGGCCCAGCGAGTGGGCCATGGTGATGATGGTGGCGGTGATCGCCTCGTCGTCGGGGTCGGTGGTGAGGTCGCCGACGAACTCCTTGTCGATCTTCAGCGTGTCGATCGGCAGCCGCTTCAGGTAGACCAGCGAGGAATAGCCGGTACCGAAGTCGTCGATCGCCAGCAGCACGCCCAGGCCCTTCAGCTGGTGCAGCACCGCGGTGGCCTGCTCGGCATTGGCCATGACCATGCTCTCGGTGACCTCCAGCTCGACCGAGGTCGGCGGCAGCGGATACTCGGCCAGCAGCTCCTGGATCAGCCCGACCACGTTGCCGCGCAGCAGCTGCAGCACCGAGACGTTGATCGACATCGACAGGCCCGTGCGGCCGGCGACCTGCCAGCCCGACAGCACGCTGAAGGCCTCGCGCAGCACCCACTCGCCGATCGGCAGGATCAGCCCGGTTTCCTCGGCGACCGGAATGAACTCGCCGGGGCTCATCTCGCCGAGCTCCTCGCTGCGCCAGCGCAGCAGGGCCTCGAAGCCGGCGATGCGGCCGGAAGCGAGGTCCAGCCGCGGCTGGAACACCAGGTAGAACTCGCGGCGGTCCAGCGCGCGCCGCAGCGCCGCGACCAGCGAGGCGCGACGCCGGGCCTCGGCATCCATCGCCTCGTTGTAGAAGCTGTAGGTGTTGCGCCCGCGGTCCTTGGCCGCATACATCGCGGTGTCGGCGAACTTCAGCAGGTCGGTCGGCACCAGGGCGTGGTCGGGGTAGAGGCTGATGCCGATCGAGGGCGTGATGATGATCTCGCTGCGACCCTCGACATCCAGCGGCGCGATGAAGGCACCCACCACGCGCTGGGCAACCTCTTCCGCGGCGTGGCGGTCGTCGAGGTCCTCCAGGATCACCGTGAACTCGTCGCCGCCCAGCCGCGCCACCGTGTCCTGCGGCCGCACGGTGGCCAGCAGGCGCGCCGCCGCCGACTTCAGGATGCGGTCGCCGGCGGCGTGGCCCATCGAGTCGTTGACGTCCTTGAAGCGGTCGAGATCGAGGAACAGCACGGCGACGCGGGTGCCCTGGCGCCGCGCCCGCACCACCGCGCGGGCGAGCCGCTCGGACAGCAGGCTGCGGTTGGGCAGGCCGGTCAGGGTGTCGTAGTTGGCGAGGTAGCGAAGCTCCTGCTCCGCGCGCTTGCGGTCGGTGATGTCGCTCACCACCCACACGTAATGGCTGCGCTCGCCGTGCGCGTCATTGACCGCATTGACCTCGACGGAGGCGAGATATTCCTCGCCGTCGCGCCGTCGCTGCCACATCTCGCCCTGCCACTGGCCGACCGCCACCACCGCGTCATTGACCTGGCGGTAGAAGGTCTCGTCGTGCTGGCTGCTGTGGAGCAGGTCGACGGGCTGGCCGTGGACGTCCTCGGGTGCGTAGCCGGTGATCCGGCAGAAGGCCGGATTGACGCTGACGAAGCGCATGTCGAGGCCGCACACTGCCACCGCCTCGCCCATGCTGCGCAGCACTTCCGAGGCGATCCGGCGCTCGTAGTCGGCGGCACGGCTCTCGGTGATGTCGCGGGCAGTGCCGGCCATGCGCACTGGCGTGCCGCTGGCGTCGCGCTCGACCACCTTGCCGCGCGAGCGCACCCACACCCAGTCGCCATCACCGCGGCGCACGCGGTGCTCGGACTCGAAGAACTCGGTGCGGCCGGCGATGTGCGCCTGCATGATCTGCTGCAGGCGGCGGATGTCCTCGGGATGCACCGCGCGCGAGCGGAAGTCCTCGGTGTCGAGCTCGCTGTCGGCGCCCGGCCCCAGCAGCTGTTCGGCGCCGACCCGGTACAGCCGGTTGCTGCGGATGTCCCAGTCCCAGAATTCGTCACCCGAGCCCCAGAGTGAAAGCTTCAGGCGCTCCTCGCGCTCGCGCAGCTCGGCCAGCAGGCGACGCTGGCGGACCCGCTCGGCGCGCGCGCGGCGCAGCCACAGGGCGCCCAGCAGCAGGGCCACCAGCGCATAGGTGATGAAGGCAGGCAGGCTGGCCCAGAGCGGCGGCACCACCCGGATCGCCAGCTTCGCCTCGTCCGTGCTCAGATGGCCGTCGCGGTTGCTGCCCTGCACGCGCAGCAGGTAGGCGCCCGCACCGAGGTTGGTATAGGTCGCCTCGCTGCGGGTGCCGGCATCGTTCCAGTCCTCGTCGAAGCCCTCCAGCTTGAAGCGGAAACGGTTGCGCTCGGGAAAGCTGAAATCGAGGGCGGCGAACTCCACTCGCAGCACCTGCTCGGCCTGCCGGAACTCCAGCTCGGCCGGCATGTCGAGCCCCTCGACTGCGCTCAGCCGCCGCCCCACGCCAATCGCGGTCAGCCGCACCGGGGCCTCGAAGGGGCTGGGCGTGAAGCGTTGCGGGTCGAACAGGTTGAGCCCGCGCACGCCACCGAAGGCAAGGCGGCCGTCGCGCAGCGCCAGCGCCGCGCCGCCGTTGAACTCCAAGTCCTGCAGGCCATCCTGCAGTTCGTAGCGGACCACTTCGCCACTGTCGGGCGCGAGACGCGCCAGGCCGCTGTTGCCGCTCAGCCAGATCCGCCCGTCGCTGCCGCGCAGGGCGGCGTACACGGTCGGCGAGGCCAGCCCGCGGGCGGTGCCGAAGCGCTGCACCCGCAGCCCGCCTTCGGGCAGCAGCTGCAGGCGGTTCAGGCCGCTGTGGGTGGACACCCAGAGGTCGCCCTGCGGGTCCTGCACCACATGCCTCACCAGGTTGCCGCTGAGCGTGTCCGGATCCGCGGGATCGTGCAGCAGACGCTGCAGGCGGCCGCTGGCGGGATCGATCCGGTTCAGGCCCTCCAGCGTGCCCGCCCAGATCTGGCCGTCGCGGTCCTCGAACACATAGGTCACCAGCGGGTGGCTCAGGGTCGAGAGATCATCGGGGTCGTGCCGGTACCAGCGGTGCTGGCCGCTGCGCTGATCCCACTCGAGCAGGCCGTCGCTGAAGGTGGTGATCCACAGCCGGCCATCGCGGGCGCGGATCAGATGCCGAAGGTCGCTGACCGGCTCGGCCTTGCCTGGCGCGGGCGGCAGCTCGACGCGGCGGGCGCGCAGCTGGCGCGGGCTGTATTCGAACAGACCCAGATCGCTGGACACCCACAGCCGGCCCTCGCCGGCGTCGGCGATGCCGAACACGCGGATGGCGGGGGCAGCGCCGTTGCCGTTGCCATTGCCCGGCAGGGCCGCACGCAGCGCCGCGTAGTGGCTTTCGAATTCCAGCTGGGGGCCGACGAGACGCACCAAGCCGCGGCCTTCCGAGCCCATCCACAGTTCGCCGTCGACATCCTCGAACAGGGTGCGCACGTTGTTGACCAGCACCGGGTCCAGGGCGCTGCGGGTTTCGAACGCGCGCGAGAACTGCGCGCCCTCGGGCCGGGTAGTGGCCACACCGCGGGCTTCTCCGCCGATCCACAGCAGGCCCGAACGATCGATCATCAGCCGCGCCAGGCGGTCTTCATGCAGGCTGTTGCCGACGTCGGGCTCATGCCGCAGGGCCAGGGTCTCGCCGCTGAGCGGATCCAGCCGCAGCAGGCCGCCGTTGTGCAGGGCCAGCCAGAGCCGCTGGCGCGCGTCCAGCGCCAGCGAACGCACTGGCGCCGAGCGCCCTTCGAGGGGCCAGATGCGCTGCGGCTCGCGATCGCCGCGACGCCAGCGGAACAGGCCGTCCTCGGCGCCGATCCAGACGCCATCGCCGCCGTCGTTCAGCAGCGCGTGCAGGCGTTTGCGGGCGCCGACGCGGCGCGGCAGGGTCGCGCCTGGCGCGAACACGAACAGCCCCTCGTGGGTCGCCGCTAGCACGCTGCCGTCGTCGAGCAGGCTCAAGCCCGCCAGCCGCAGGCTGCCCTCGATATCGCCTTCGAAGCTCAGCCGACGTTCGCGCAGGCCGGTCTCAGGATCGAACAGCTCGATGCCCTGGCCGGTGCTGACCCACAGACCCACGCCGGGCTGGTTGAGCAGGCCGGTGACGCGGTCGCGGTGGCCCTTGCCACCCTCCGAGCGCGCCAGCAGGTGGCGTTCGACGCGACCGCTGGCGAGATCGATCGAGGCGAGGAAACGAGTATTGGTACCGACCCACAGGCGGCCGTGCTCGTCCTCGGCGAGGGCGGTGATGAAGGTTTCCGGCAGGCTGCTGGCGTCGTCCGGGTCGTGCAGGAACAGGCGCAGGTGGCGGCCGTCATGGCGGTGCAGGCCACCTTCGGTGGCGATCCAGACGAAGCCGCGGCTGTCCTGCAGCAGCGCGTTGACGGTGTTCTGGGCCAGCCCGCTGCGGCTGTCGATGACCCGGAAGTGGTAGTCCTGGCGGGCCGCAAGGGCAGCCAGCGGCTGCAGCAGGGCAAGGATCCCGAGCAGGATGCCTGCACCAATGCTCCGCATGCCTCCGCGCTTGCCCAGGCTCATCGCCGCCCCGTTCGATTCGGTTGCCGCGTCCCGCGCCCTGCCACATCGGCGCCCGGATCCGTGACAACCGCCGGACCAGAGCACCGGAGTGTAGGCAGCGGCCTCGAATCCAACAAGCAAGTGTGATGCCGCGCGCATTCGCAGCGGATGCAGCGAGCACCATGCACAGGACTGCGCGCGGCATCCCAGGGCCAGGCGGGTCGGCCGGACAGGACGCCCGCGCTACACTGCCGACCTTTCCGAGCGTGGTTGCGTGAGCCGTGGCTGATTCCGATCTTCCCTCCCTGGCCGAAGTCGAACGTGCGCTGGCCGATGCCGCGATCGGCATCGATGCCGCCGAGCTGCACGGCTCCATCTGCGGCCTGCTGTCGGCCGGTGGACGTCTGGCTGGCGCCGACTGGCTGGACGCGCTGGCCGTCGAGGCGCCGCGCCAGGCCCCCGGCGGCGTGCTCGACCGCCTGCGCAGCCGCACCCTCGCCCAGCTCGGCGACAGCGAGTACGGCTTCGACCTGCTGCTGCCCGGCGAGGACGCCGACCTCGGCGACCGCATCGAGGCGCTGGGCGCCTGGTGCCGCGGTTTCCTCGGCGGCTTCGGTCTCGGCACCGCCTCGGCCTCGCAGCTGTCCGACGAGGGTCGCGAAGCGATCGAGGATCTCGCCCGCATCGCCCAGGCCGAGCTCAGCTTCGAGGACGACGAGGACGACGCCAACGCGCTGGAGGAAATCGTCGAATTCGTGCGCGTTGCCGTATTGCTGCTGCACAGTGAGCACGGCGGCGACTCCAGCCAGTCGACCCTGCACTGAGACCATGGCTCTCTTGCGCGCCCCCGCTCCGATCCGCAGCAGCGAGTTCGTTCGCCGCCGGCGGCAGCTGATGCGGCTGGCCGGCGATGACGCCATCCTGATCCTGCCCGCCGCGGCCGAACGCATCCGCAACCGCGACAGCACCTATCCCTACCGGCAGGACAGCGACTTCTGGTACCTGACCGGCTTCAACGAGCCCGAAGCGGTGCTGGTGCTGGTGCCCGGCCGCAGTCACGGCGAGGCCCTGTTGTTCTGCCGCGAGCGCGACGCCGAGCGCGAAGCCTGGGACGGCCCGCGTCATGGGCCCGAGGGTGCGGTCGAGACGCTGGGCTTCGACGATGCCTACCCGATCGGTGACATCGACGACATCCTGCCCGGCCTGATCGAAGGCCGCTCGCGGGTGTTCTACCACTTCGGCCGCGAGGTCGAGTTCGATCTGAAGCTGATCGGCTGGGTCAACCGCGTGCGCGCGCAGATCCGCCACGGTGCGGAGTCACCGCACGAGTTCATGGAGCTCGGCCACCTGCTGCACGAGCAGCGCCTGTTCAAGAGCGCGGCCGAACTCAAGCTGATGCGGCACAGCGCGGCGATCGCCGCCGAAGCGCACGTGCGCGCCATCCAGGCGACGCGGCCGGGGCTGTACGAGTATTCGATCGAGGCCGAACTGCTGCACGGCTTCCGCCGCCACGGCGCGGTGCCCAGCTACGAACCCATCGTCGGCGGCGGCGCCAACGCCTGCGTGCTGCACTACCGCGCCAACAACGCCGTGCTCAAGCCCGGCGAGCTGCTGCTGATCGACGCCGGCGCCGAGCACGAGGGCTATGCCTCGGACATCACCCGCACCTTTCCGATCTCCAGTACCTACAGCCGCGAGCAGCGCGCGCTCTACGAGCTGGTGCTGGCCGCCCAGCAGGCGGCGATCGACGCGGTGCGTCCGGGCAAGCGCTGGATCGACCCGCACGAGGCGGCGGTCGAGGTGCTGACCGAAGGCCTGCTCTCGCTGGGCCTGCTGCGCGGCACGCTGAAGCAGTGCATCGCCGACGAGAGCTACCGCCGCTTCTACATGCACAAGACCGGCCACTGGCTGGGCCTGGATGTGCACGATGTCGGCGACTACCGCATCGGCGGCGAATACCGCCTGCTCGAACCCGGCATGGTGCTGACGATCGAGCCTGGTCTCTACATCGCGCCCGGCATGAAGGGTGTCGCCGCGAAATGGCAGGGCATCGGCATCCGCATCGAGGATGACGTGGTGGTCACGCCCGAGGGCCATGAAGTGCTGACCGGCGGCGTGCCCAAGGACGTCGAGGCGATCGAAGCCCTGCGCGCCTGATTCGGGATTCGGGATTCGACGCTCGCTTCGCGCGACCGGCGACGCAAGACATAGGGTGGGCCCCGGCCCACCATGAGCTGCGCTCTCGCCCCAGTGCTAGGTGGTTGTGTTCTCGCTTCCACCGAAGACGAGTCCAAACCGAGGCAAGTATGGAGCCCATGGTGGGCCGGGGCCCACCCTATGGGCGCTACGGGGCGTGGCTGGCCGGAGGGCTCGCCGAACGCCCTACCAGGGCAAGGCGTTGAGATCGACATTCCCGCCCGACAGGATCACTCCGACCTCGCGATCCGCGCCGGGTACTTCAGGATCATCGCCAGCGGCACCGCGCAGCTCGGCTCGATGACGATCTTGAGCCTCTCCCAGAGCTGCACGCGTGCCGGCCAACGGCTTGGCTGAGGACCTCTCGCGCACCCGCCACGGCAAGCCTGCGCGCGTCGCTGCGTGCAGGCCCGCCGCGCCCGGATGTTTCAGGCGCATGACCGCCCTGTCATAAAAGCGCAACCGCCCGGTCATAGCGTATGCGGCTGTCGCGCGCAGCCTGCGCCGTGCTGATACCGCTGTCCGGAGCCTCCATGACCCGCCCCACCGCGTTTCGACCGCGCGCATTGGCTGCCTTCGCGGCCCTGTGCCTTGCGGCTGTGATTCCCGCCCAGGCCCAGGACGCGGCCGACGAACTTGCGCAGGGGCTGATCCGCCTGCGCGGCGAAGTCGAGCAGCTGAACTCGGAGCTCGAGCTGCTGCGCGAGGAGCAGCGGGTCATGCTGGCGGGCCTGAACCAGCAGAAAGCCGAGCTCAGCAACAGCGCCGAGCGCCAGGGCCTGTCGGCGCGCGAGGCCCGCGAGAAGCTGGCCGCGAAGCAGGCCGAGATCGAAGCGGCCGGCGCCAGCGGCGACAACCTGCGGCCGGCCCTGCTCAGCGCGATCGAGGCCCTGAAGACGCACATCCAGTCGGGCCTGCCCTTCAAGATCGAAGAGCGGCTCGGCGAACTCGACCGTTTCCGCGGCGAGCTGGAGAACGGCAGCGTGCCCGCGCAGCGCGGCGTGAACCGCCTCTGGGCCTATTTCGAGGACGAGTTCCGGCTCTCGCGCGACAACAGTCTGCACACCCAGACCATCCAACTCGGCGAGGAGCGCGTGCTGGCCGATGTCGCCAAGCTCGGCTCGATGGCCCTGTACTTCCGCACCCGCGATGGACGCCTGGGTCAGGCCCAGCGCCAGGGCAGCGGCTGGGCCTTCGTCGAACTCACCGAAGCACGCCAGCAGGCGCAGGTGCGCAACCTGTTCGACGCGCTGGGCAAGCAGATCCGCCAGGGCTGGTTCGAACTGCCGCTGGCCGCCGCCGGAGCCGCCCGATGAACCGCCTCGCCATTCTTCTTCTGAGCGGCCTGCTGCCGTTCGCTTCGCTGGCCCAGGACAGCGCGCCCGCGCAGCCAGCGACCGCTGCGCCTGCTGCCGCAGCCGCCGCAACCGCGCCGGCCCCGACCGTCAACGTCGAGCAGGCCTATCGCCGCGAGTACGCCCTGCTGGAAGCGCAGAAGCGCGAGTTGACGGCGCGCGTGAACGAGATCCGCCAGCAGACCGCCGCCCAGAAGTCGCGGCTGGAGGCCGAGGTCGCCGCGCTCGAGGACCGCGTGTTCGCCCAGCGCGCCGAGGCCGAAACCGCCACCGAGGAACTCACCCGCATCGAGCAGGCTGCGTTCGCGCTGGCCGAGAATTCGGGCTTCATCGACGCCACCCTGGAGCAGGCGCGCAGCACGCTGGCCGGCTTCGGCAACGAGACGCTGTCGGCCGACGACTTTGCCGCTCGCGACGAACTCGCCAAGCTGCAGGGCATGTTCGAGCAGGGCATTGCCCAGCTCGGCCAGCTTGGCCAGATCCGCCGTGAGGCCGGCGCCTTCTTCCTCGCCGACGGCACCGAGGTCCAGGGCCAGATCGTTCGCTTCGGCAACATCGCCGCCTATGGCGTGAGCGAGCAGGGCAGCGGTGCGCTGGTGCCGGCCGGCGGTGGCCGCTTCCGCCTGTGGAAAGACCCGGCTGCCGAGAGCGCGCAGGTGCTGGCCCAGGGTCAGTTGCCGGCCACGCTGCAGGCCTATCTGTTCGAGAACGCCAACACCGCCGTGCTCGATCCCGAGGACAAGAGCTTCATCAACGAGATGAAGAAGGGTGGGCTGATCGGCTACATCATCCTGGCGCTGGGCCTGTCGGCCGCCCTGCTGGTGGTGCTGCGCGCGCTGTTCCTGCAGCGCGCGGGTGCGAGCATCCAGAACATCATGGACGGCGTCGCCCCGGCGGTGCGTGCGCGCAGGATCGACGATGCCATCGCCGCCGCCAAGCGCTTCAAGGGTTCGGCGGCGCGCGTGGTCACCGCGGCGCTGCGCAACCTCGACCGCGAGCGCGAGCACCTGGAGGACATCGTGTCGGAGTCGATCCTGCACGAGTCCACCCATCTCAACCGCTTCGGCGCCTACATCCTGATGATCGCCGCGGTCGCCCCGCTGCTGGGCCTGCTGGGGACGGTCACCGGCATGATCCAGACCTTCGATGTGATCACCGAGTTCGGCACCTCCGATCCCAAGCTGCTGTCGGGCGGCATCGCCACGGCGCTGGTGACGACGATGCAGGGCCTGATCGTGGCGATTCCCGCCCTGTTGTTCGGCAGCCTGTTGAACGGCTGGGCCGAGAGCATCAAGGACGACATGGAGAAGGCCGCGCTGAAGGTCGTGAACCTGTACCAGGACGTGCGCAGCGGCACGCCCGCGCGCAACGCCGCCTGATCCCACGGCTCCGGACGACAGACCGCCATGGCCCTGGGACTCGACCCCGACAGCGGCATCCTCGAATCGATCGGCGCCTACCTCGGCTCCGGCGGCTTCGTCATGCCGGTGCTGGTGGTCTGCGCGGTGGTGCTCTGGTACGCGATCGGTGCGCGCTGGGCCCTGCTGCAGCGCGGCAGCCGCAAGAATGTGCGCGTGCTGATCAAGCGCTATGCCGACGGCCGCGCCAAGGCGCAGGACGGCATCGTCGACCAGGCCATCGTGCGCGGCATGGAGGTCTGCGCGCGGCCACGTGCCAACCTGCGCCGCTACCTCGATGAAGCCTTCGGCGACTTCGACGGCCAGCTGAAGCAGCACGCCACGGTGATCACCGCGGTGGTGTCGATCGCGCCGCTGCTGGGTCTGCTCGGCACCGTCGCCGGCATGATCGAGACCTTCCGCTCGCTGGGCGACATGAGCCTGTTCTCGCAGGGCGGCGGCATCGCCGCCGGCATCGCGACCGCGCTGTTCACCACCCAGATGGGCCTCGTGGTCGCCGTGCCCGGCGTCATCGTCAAGTTCTTCCTCGACCGTCGCCAGCAGCAGCTGGAGCTGGATCTCGCCCAGATCAAGGATCTCCTGATCAGCCGCTTCGACCCCGAAGCCGACCACCGCCACGTGCCGGCTGCGCCGGCCACCGTCCAAGGCTGAGCCCATGCTGCGTCGTCGCCAGAGCAAGTCCCCCGAGGCCGCCGTCGATCTCACCCCGATGATCGACATGACCTTCATCCTGCTGATCTTCTTCATGGTCTCGACGACCTTCGTCAAGGACATGAAGCTGGACATCAACCGTCCGGCCGCGCAGACGCAAGTCGTCGCCTCGACCAAGGCCGTGCGCCTGTACATCGACCGCCAGGGCGAGACCTACCTCGACGGTGAGCCGGTGCGTGAGTGGGTGATCCAGTCGCGCGTGCGCGACCAGCTGAAGGGCATGACCCAGAAGTCGGTGCTGGTCATTACCGATGACCAGGTACCGGCCGAGAAGCTGATCCGCGTGGTCGATGCCGCGCGTCTGGCCGGCGCCGAGGACGTTGGCGTCGCCACTGTTGCCGAAGCCGGGGAAGGCTGATGAAGCTCCGCGATCCGCGCCTGACGGGTCTCGGCGCCTCCGCGCTCGGCACCGCCCTGGTGCTGGGCCTGGTGCTGTTCATGAACCGCCCCTTCGAGCAGCCCGAGGGCGAGGACGGCAACGCCTTCAGTTCAATCGAAGTGGTCAAGAAGGAAAAGCCGCCCGCCGCCGAGCCGGTGCGCAGGCCGGAGCCGCCCAAGCGCCCGCCGCAGCGCAGTGCGCCCGCACCCATCGTCGGTCTCGACAGCGGTCTGTCCGGCCTCGATTTCGGATTGCCCGGCTTCGACGCCAACGAGCTGGGTCTCGGCAACGACATCCTCGGCGACAGCGGCGACGTGGTGATGACCGACGACACCGTCGACGTCGCGCCGCGCCCGATCGTGCAGACGCCGATGACCTACCCGCCGCGCGCCCGCGCCCAGGGCGTTACCGGCTACGTGCTGCTCAGCGTGCTGATCGGCCCGACCGGCCAGGTCGAGCGGGTCAAGGTGCTGGAAGCGCAGCCTGCCGGCGTCTTCGATGACGTCGCCGTGGCCGGCGTGCAGACCTGGAAGTTCGAGCCGGCCACCTATCGCGGCGAGAACGTGCGCGTATGGGCCACCCAGCGCGTGAGGTTCAACCTGTCATGAGCCGCCTGCTTTTACTCGCGCTGCTGCTGGCGCTGTCGCTCACGGCGTTCGCGCAGGACACGAGCAGCGACGAGGTCGACTACGTCGAGCTGGCCGCGCTGCTGATGCGCGATGGCGAGGCTGCACGCGCCGCTGAGGCGCTGGCCCGCGTCGACCTCAGCGTCGAGGGCATCGACCTCGCCAAGTACCACACCGTGCGCGGCCTGATCGCGCTGGAGCAGCAGCAGCTCGAAACCGCCGCCGAAGCGTTCGACGCTGCGGTCGGCGCGGGCCAGGCCGAGCCGATGATCCACCTCTACCGCGCCCAGGCTTACTTCGGTCTGGAGCGTTATGAGCAAGCGGTGCAGGCCTTGGACGAGGCCGGCGAGGCGGTCAACGGCATCAGCGGCGCCTGGCTGCTGCGCGCGCACGCACAGTGGATGCAGGGCCAGCGCCAGGCCGCGCTGGACACGCTCAGCGAGGCGGGCGGTCGATTCCCCGGCAACCTGGGCTTCCAGCGTCGGCAGGTGTTCTATCTGGTCGAGGCCGGGCTGTATGCCGAAGCTGCCGAGCTGGGCCGCGATTACCTGAATCGCGGCGAGCCCAAGGCCGAGGACTACGCCGCGATCGGCACTGCGCTCCGTCGCAGCAAGTCTTTCGAAGAAGCGCTGCGCTTTCTCGAAGCCGCACGCCTGAAGTTCCCCGACAACGGCGCGATCGCCCGCGCCCTGGCGCAGACCTGGCTTGAGAGCGGCAAGCCGCTGGCCGCCGCCGAGGTGATGGCGGCGCAGGCCGAGCGCGAGCCCGAGCTGCTGGTCGAAGCCGCCGAGCTGTATCGCCGCGCTGGCCAGACCACCCGCGCGCTGAACCTGAATGCGCGGGTCGAGGACGGCGAGCGCAAGCTGAAGCAGCGCGTCGGCCTGCTGATCGCCGCGCGCAAGTACGCCGAAGTCACCGCGCTCGAAGGCGCGCTGCGTCGCGCTGGCCTGTGGGCCGACGAAGACCTGCGCTATGCGCTGGCCTATGCCTGGTACCGCCTCGGCCAGTTCGAGCGCGTCGAGACCCATCTGCAGGTGCTGACCCGGCCCGAGCTGTTCCGCCGCGCGACCGAGCTGCGCCGGCTGATGCAGGAATGCGCCGATACGCCCTGGGCCTGCGCCTGATGCACCCTGCCTGCGCGCGGCGCGGGCACCACGATCCCTGGAACGCCACGCCATGAAGCGCCGCCTGCTTGCTCTCGCCATCTCCGCCCTCGTCGCCACCTCGGCGGGCGCGGCCGAGCCCGCCGAGCTGTCGCTCTACCTGTTCGATGAAGGCCGGCCGGTGGCCGATGCCGAAGTGCAGATCGACGCCGCGTCGCGCGGGCGCACCAGCAGCGACGGCGCCCTGAACCTCAGGATCGAGCCCGGTGCGCGCCGCCTGCGCGTGCTGCGTGGCGGCACCGAAGTGCTGAGTCTTGACCTGAACCTGGTCGAGGACGAAGACGCGCAGATCATCGCCACGCTCTACCCCGATGCCGCGCCCAGCGTATTCATCGAGAGCACCCATGCCGGTGCCGCCGCGGCCGCCGAGGCCAAGCCCGAGCTGGGCCCGCCGGGCACGCTGAGCGGCCGCGTCTTCAACAGCGAGGACGGCAAGCCGGTGGCCGGCGCGCGGGTGTATGTGTCCGGCACGCCGATCGACCTCGTCAGCGACGCCGAAGGCCGCTTCAGCGCCGAGGTGCCGCCGGGCACCTATGCCATCTCGGTGCTGGCCCCGAGCTTCGCCTCGCGCAGCTTCGAGGGCGTGAGCATCGCCAGCGAGCAGACCACCGAGCAGGCCATCGAGCTCACGCCCGCCGGCGTCGAACTGCCCGAGTTCGTGGTGCTGGAGCCCTTCATCGAAGGCTCGCTGGCCAGCTTCGTCGAAGAACGCCGCACCAGCTCGGCGGTGACCGACATCCTGGGCGCCGAGCAGATCTCGCGCGCCGGCGACTCCGACGCCGCCGGTGCGCTGAAGCGCGTCACCGGTCTGACCCTGGTCGACGGCAAGTTCGTCTACGTGCGCGGGCTGGGTGAGCGCTATTCGAGCACGCTCTTGAACGGCGCCCAGGTGCCCAGCCCCGATCCCACCCGTCGTGTGGTGCCGCTGGACCTGTTCCCCACCGAGGTGCTGCAGGGCATCGTGGTGCAGAAGACCTACTCGGCCGACATGCCAGGCGAGTTCGGCGGCGGCACGATCCAGCTGCGCACTCGCGGGGTACCGGAGGAGTTCTTCTTCCGCAGCTCGCTGACTGTCGGCTATGCGGATGGCACCACCGGCGAGGATGGCCTGCGCTACGACGGTGGGCGCCGCGACTGGACGGGTGAGGACCGCGGCGCGCGCTTCTCGCCACTGGTTTTTGGCAGTCCGCGACTGACCACAAACCCGACCGAGCTGCAGGCCGCCAGTCGCGAGTTGGCCGCGTTGGGCTACGACACACGCAGGGCGAGCCTCGCCCCGAACGGCAGCGTGGGCATAGGCGTCGGCGACGACTTCCGGTTCGGCGACAGCGACGTCAGCCTTGGCTATATCGCGGCGGTCCGCTATGCCCACTCGTGGGACGCCAACACCGAAGAGCGCAAGGGCTACAGTCTCTTCCAGGGCGGGCTGCTGCCGGCCGAAGAGTTCACACGCGAGAAGACCGAGCGCAGCATCGATGGAAGTGTGTTCGCCGCGCTGGGCTTACGTGTGGGCGAACTGCACTCGGTGGACTTCACTGCGACGCGGCTTCGCCAAACCACCGATGAGACGCGCGTCGACGATGGTCTGCTGAACTCGGGCGCGATCGGTCGTGTGACCCTCCTTGAGTGGATCGAGAACTCGCTGGACACGCTTCAGCTGCAGGGCGAGCACAGCCTTCCGCAGATCGGTGGCCTGCACGTTCGCTGGCAGGCCACCCAGGCGGATGCAGGGCGATACTCGCCCAACGCGCGCTCCTATACCTTCGAGTTCGATGATCTGGATCAGGTCTATCGACACGGCGGGATCAACCAGCAGCGATTCGAGGTGCTGGATGATGAAGCCTCGGACTACTCGGTAGACCTGCGGCTGCCCCTGAAGCTGGGTGAGTTCGAGCTGGCGCCACAGATCGGCGCCGCGCGATTGGAGCGCGACCGCGTGTCGTCGATTCGCCGATTCCGCTTCAGCGGGCGCACCAGCGATCCACACATCACGATGGAGGACCTGCTTCGGCAGGACAACATCGGACCGAACGGCTGGCGGCTCTCCGAAGTGACCGAAACTTCGGATGCCTACAGTGCAACCCAGCAGCTCGACGCAGCTTACGTGGCTGCGGATATCGGCTGGGGACCTTTGCGTCTCAATGCGGGCGTGCGTCGCGAGGACATGCGGCAGGAGGTCGTTACCGTTCCCCCGTTCAATCCGAACGCGCAGCCATTGGTGGGACTGCTCGAGAACCGCGACTATCTGCCGGCGGGAAGCTTGACCTGGTCCTACTCCGACAAAGCACAGATCCGGCTCGCCTTCAGCGAGACGCTATCTCGCCCGGACATCCGTGAGCAGACTTCAGCGAACTTTTTCGATCCGCTCACTGACACGCGCGTCGTGGGCAATGCGGATCTGAAGCAGGCGGAGCTTGAGAACATCGACCTGCGCTGGGAGTACTACTTCAGCACGCTGGAAAGCTTCTCGGTCGCGCTGTTCTCGAAGGAGTTCACCAATCCCATCGAACTCGTCAGCTCTCCGGCATCCGGCGAACTGCTTCAGATCGAGAACGCGGACAGTGCGACCAATATCGGCGTCGAGTTCGACGTGTACGTGTCGTTGGACAAAGTGGGGCGCCTCGGTTTCCTGCCGGGCTTCCTGCAGCGCTTCCCCTGGGAGGACATCTACTTCGGCGCCAACTACGCGCGCATCGATTCCGAGATCGACTTGGGCGACAACCAGGGTATCCAGACCAATGCCGTGCGCCCACTGCAGGGGCAGTCGAAATATGTCGCCAACGCATCGCTCTCCTACCAGCCCGCGGATGGAAGCACGGAAGCAACACTGCTCTACAACGTCTCAGGCGAGCGCATCTTTCGAGTTGGAGTCAGCGGCTTGCCTGACGTCTACGAGCAGCCGTTCCCGCAGCTCGACTTCACGCTTTCCCAGAAGCTGCCGTGGGAAGGTTTCGGCCTGAAGTTGCGCCTGCGCAACCTGCTCGACAGCAAGGCGGAGTTCACCCAGGGCGGGCTGCCCACCCGCGCCTATCGCAAGGGCCGCGAGGCCGCGCTGTCGGTGGAGTGGAAGTTCTGAACTGGCGCGGGTGTCGCTGTCACCAAACGGTCATGCCTGCGAAGGCTCGTTGAAACAAAAGCTTCTTAGTGTGCGAGCTCCCGTCGACACCCTCGACGTGATCCCCCACTTACGGAGCTTCCCCATGCGTTCCATCCGCAAGACCCTGCTCGCGACTTCGTGCGCCCTGGCCCTGGCCGGCCCGGCCTCCGCTTCGATCGTCACCGAAGCCTTCGATGGCGCCTGGACCAACGTCGCCGGTTCCGACAACAAGGGCCTGCTGCTCGACTACATCCCCAGCGCCAACGTCACTTTCGGCGCCTTCTTCACCTATGACAACAGCGGCAACCAGGTGTGGTTCACCTTCGCCGTGCCGATGGTGGCGGGCCAGAACGACTACGCCGGCGTCAACCTCTTCCGCTACAGCGGCGGCCGCTTCAGCGAGCGCGGCACCCCGGCCGAGAACATCTTCGCCACCGCCCAGGTCTCGTTCGCCTGCAACGGCGTGGTGGTGAACATCACCCCGAACGCCACCGCGGGCTTGTCGAACGCCAACTTCGTGTTCCAGCCGACCAGCCCGATCACGGCCCTGGAGTGCAACGAGCCGGTCGCGTCCTGCCCGGCCGGCACCACGGCGGATGGCAGCGACTGCCTCCTGCCCAACAGCATCACCAACAACCTGTTCCTGCCGGCCGGCAAGAAGTACATCGTGCGCGGCCAGGTTTCGGTCGAGAACAATGCGACCCTGACCATCGCCCCGGGCGTGACCGTGCAGGGCTCGACCAACATCAGCTCGCCCAACTTCATCGCGGTCAAGCAGGGTGGCCGCCTGTACGCCGAGGGCACCCCCACCCAGCCGATCACCTTCACTGGTCCGGAAGCGCGTCCGGGTTCCTGGGCCGGCCTCGTGCTGAACGGTCGCTCGATCTGCAATGACGCCACCGCGACCACCCCCTGCCGCTTCGAGGCGGTGCCGGAGCTGGTCTACGGCGCCGTGCCGCCGGTGCTGGACGACAGCTCGGGTGCGCTGCGCTACGTGCGCATCCTCTGGGCCGGCCAGCAGATCGCGCCGAACGAGGAGCTGAATTCGCTGACCCTGAACGCGGTCGGCTCGGGCACCGTGCTGGAGCACGTCCAGGTCGATGGTGGCCTCGACGACGGCTTCGAGTTCTTCGGCGGCAGCGTCAACGGCAAGTACCTGGTCTGCTCGAACATGGGCGACGACTGTTTCGACTTCGACCAGGGCTACAACGGCAAGATCCAGTTCGCGCTGGCCTGGCAGGGCATCAACCCCGACCAGGGCGGTGACAGCAACGGCATCGAGTCGGACAACGACAACCCCGCTTCCGACAAGACCCCGCGCACCCAGCCGGTGGTGTCGAACATGACCCTGGTGGGTCGCGGCGAAGTGGGCAATGAGGGCATGCGCATCCGTCGCGGCTCGGGCGGAAACTACTCGAACCTGGTCGTCACCGGCTTCCGTGACCGCTGCATCAACCTCGTCGATGCGCAGACCTATGCGCTGAGCTCGGCCACCCAGACGGGCAACACCCTGACCATGACCCATTCCTGGGTCGGCACCTGCCTCAACGGCGCCTTCGAGGATGTTGCTACCAACGCCTACGCCGTCAGCGCCTGGTACAACGCCGGCACCGGCAATGGCTCGGGCGACCCGCAGCTGATCAGCGGCGGCTTCCTGCCGACCGCGACCTCGCCGCTGCTGAGTGGCGGGCAGGCGCCGAGCAATGCCTTCTTCCGTCCGGTGCAGTTCCGCGGCGCCTTCGCCGGCCCCCGCGACAACTGGACGGCCGGCTGGACGGTCAACCTCCCGCGCTGAACCTTCGCGACCTGGCTGGGAGCGAAGCGAAGGGGCCGGCTCATGCCGGCCCCTTCGGCGTTTATGGACCTGAGGCTCAGTGCTCGGCCACAGGATGGGAGCCGCAGACCGGAGGGTCGTCGATAGCGCGTGGGGTTTGCGTATGCGTCGACCGCAGTGGGGCGCGGATGCACCGGACCAGGGGCGAGTGAGCTCCAGGTGGGGCGCCTCAGACGCTGCGCCCTGTTGACTGGATCCCCGCGTTCGCGGGGATGACGAGTCATGGGTCTAGCCTGCACACCCGCATCGTCTGTGGTGGTCGGTGTTCAAGCGGGCACGCGCTGCTCGATGCAGCCCGCCGCCAGCAGGGCTTCGGCATTGCCGGTGTCGACTGGACAGGGCGCGAGCCCGGTCGCGAACAGGCCGACCACGCGGTTGCGGCCGGCGCGCTTGGCGAGGTACAGCGCGTGGTCGGCGAGTTCGATCACCTGCTGCCAGTCCAGCCAGTCCGGACGTTCCGGATCGAGCGGCAGGCAGGCCAGGCCGATCGAGGTGGTGCAGCGGGTCTGGCGGCCCTCGCCCATGTCGAACAGGGTGTCGGCGATCGCTGCGCGCAGGGCGTCGGCGCGCTGCAGGGCATGCGCCTCGTCGCGCACGCCGAAGCGCATCAGGAACTCCTCGCCGCCCCAGCGGATCGCCAGATCATCGCTGCGGCAGTGCTGGCGCAGCAGGGCCGAGAACGCGACCAGCAGGGCGTCGCCGCCGGCATGGCCGAAGCGGTCGTTGACCTGCTTGAAGTGGTCGATGTCCAGCACCAGCACGACCTGGCGGTCGGAGGCGGTGTGCCGGCGCTCGTCGCTGGCGGCCGCTTCGAGCTGGCGGCGCGCGTCGCGACGGTTGCCAAGACCGGTCAATGGATCGGTCAGGCTGGCCCGCTCGATCTCGGCATTGGCGAGACGCAGGGCGGCGTTGGCCTGCTCCAGCTCGGCGGTGCGCTGCCGCACCGTGGCTTCGAGCTCCTGCACGTGCAGGTCGATGCGCCGGCGCATCTCCCAGGTTTCGATGGCGCGCTCGACGGTCAGCAGCAGCTGGTCGCGGTCATAGGGCTTGACCACGAACTTGTGGATGCCCGCGCTGTTGATCGCGTCGACCACCGCGCCGACGTCGACGAAGCCGGTGACGATGATGCGGATGGCATGGGGCAGGCGCTGGCCGAGCTGGCTGCACAGCTCGACGCCGGTCATTCCCGGCATGCGCTGGTCGCTGAGCACCACGCTGGGCAGCTGTTCCGCCGGCAGCGCGTCGAGCAGGGCCAGCGCAGCAGCACCGCCATCGGCTTCGAGCACGCGGAAGCGCGGCGCCAGCAGGGCGCGCAGCACGCTCAGGTTGCCGGGTTCGTCATCCACCACCAGCACGCTATGCGTCGGATCGACGCGCGCGTCTTCCGGCGGCAGGCGCTCCTTCTTGAACACGCTCACGCGGTGCTCCCCCTGTGGCCCGCGGCGGGCGCGGGCTCAGGTGGATGATGCTGCAGCGGGCGCGATTCGCCAATCCGTTCGCGCGATCCGCGCCACCGCGTCGACGTGAAGCCGGCCGAGCCTTGACCGCACCGTGGCACCTGCACTGCGCGCCGCAATGTCGGATAGCATCGCCGCAGCTTCCCGCAGGTGTGCCGCCTTGCCGCCGATGCCGATCCGCAGTCGATCCGTCCTCACGCAGTGCGCGGCCCTGCTGCTGCTGGTGCCGCAGCTGCTGCTGGCGGCGCTTGACGACAGCGACCTGCGTTTCCGCCGGCTGGAGCAGGAGCAGGGCCTGTCGCAGGGCAGCGTGCTGGCGCTGGCGCAGGATCGACACGGCTTCGTCTGGATGGGCACCCAGGACGGCCTGAACCGCTTCGACGGCTTCGACTTCCGCGTGTTCCGGCCGGACAGCCAGCGGCCCGGCAGCCTGTCGAACAACTGGGTCAGCGCGCTGGCCGTGGATGCCCAAGGCGAGCTGTGGATCGGCACCGAGGCCGGCCTGAATCGGCTGCTGCCCGAGCAGGAGCGCTTCGAGGTGTTCCGGCACGCGCCCGGTGACCCGCGCAGCTTGGCCGGCGACAGCGTCCTTGCCCTGCACGTCGACGCTGGCGGACGGCTGTGGATCGGTTCGGACGGCGGCGTGTCGCTGCGCGAATCCGACGGCGGCTTCCGCAATTTCGTGCTGCCTGCAGGCGAGGGCGACCAGCGCGTGCGTGCCCTGCTGTCGCGCGGCGATGTGCTGTGGGTCGGCACGGTGCACGGCCTGTGGCGGCTGGACATACAGCGTGGCGAATTCCAGCCTGCGCCGATGGGCCCCGCCAGCGGGCGGCCGGTGCACGCGCTGGCCTTCGATGCGCGCGGGCGCCTGTGGGTCGGGGGCGAGGGTTTGCCGCTGTCGATCCTTGATGTCGACAGCGGGCTCTGGCGCGAGGCCCCGCAGGCGCGCAGCGAAGTGCGCACCCTGCTGGCGGATCGCCGCGGTCTGCTGTGGGCGGGCGACGAGTCCGGCCTGCAGGTCTACCGCGAGGATGCGCAGGGCGAGCTGCAGAGCCTGCGCTACGAGCACCATCGCCACCAGCGCTACAGCCTCGGCCGCGGGCGGGTCATGTCGCTGCTGCGCGATCGCGCCGATACGCTGTGGATCGGCACTTGGGAGGGCGGCGCCAGCCGGCTCAGCGCCTACAACAACCGCTTCCGCAGCTACGACCCCGATTCGCCTTCGACGCGCGCCCTGCGCTCGCCGGGCATCGCCGCCCTGGTCGCCGACGGCGAGGGCCTGTGGCTGGGCGGCGCCGATGCGATCTACCACTTCACGCCAGGCCGCGGTCAGCTGCGCGAGCTGGCGCCGTCGCCGGGCGGCTTTGTCTACTCGATGGACCTGCAGCCGGAGGGGCTGTGGCTGGCCACGCGCCAGGGCCTGTACATCGCCGACCGCGAGGGCGACCTGCAGCCGGCGCCGCTGGCGCCCGAGCTGGCCGGCGTGCGTTCGCGTCGCTTCCTGGTCGACGGCGAGCGGGTCTGGGTGGCGGCCGATACCCGCGGCCTGTTCCTCTACGACCGCGGCGCCAAGAGGATGCTGGCCGAGCATCCGATCGCCAGCATCGTCACCTTCATCGAGGCGCTGGATGCCGATCGCGTGCTGCTGGGCGCGCACGACGGCCTGTACTGGTTCGACCGCCGCAGCGGCCGCCTGCTGCACCGGCATCCGGTGATGACGCCACCGGGACCGGGCCAGCTGCCGGCGGGGCCGTCGGCCCTGCTGCAGGCCAGCAACGGCCGGCTGTGGGTGGCCACCTATGGCGGCGGCCTGCTGGAGCTGCTGCCGGCCGCGGATGGCGACCCCTCGCGCGCCACGCTGCGGCCCGCGCTTGCCGGCACCGCCCTGGCCGAGGGCAGCCTGAACGCCCTGCTGGAGGACACTGGCGGCCGTCTGTGGATGAGCATCAACGGCGCCATCGCCCACTTTGATCCGGCGCGCGGCGAGCTGCGGCGCTATGACGCCGCCGACGGCGTGCTTGGCCGCTACTGGATCGGCGCGCGCGCGCGCCTTGCCGACGGCGTGATGGCCTTCGCCGGCCCCGATGGCCTGACCGTGTTCGAGCCGGACGCTGTCGAGGCCGCAGCGGCGCCGCCGCTGCCGCTGCTCACGGCGCTGGAGATCGACAACCGCGCGCCGGCGCTGGCGGCCGATGAGCCGTCCTCGCCGCTGCGCGCACCGCCGCACCTGCTCGATGCGCTGGTGCTGCCGGCCGCGAAGTCGCGCAACCTGAGCCTGCGCTTCGCCGCACCGGACTTCGTCGCCCCCGAACAGCTGCAGTTCGCCTACCGGCTGGACGGCTTCGACCCCGAGTGGATCGAAGCCCCACGCGGGCGCCGCATCGCGACCTACACCAACCTGCCGCACGGGGATTACCTGTTCCGCGTGCGCGTGCGCAACGCCGAGGGCGCGGAAGCGGCCGGCGAGGCGCAGCTGCCGGTGCGGATCACGCCGTTCTGGTGGGAAACGCGCTGGGCGCAGCTGCTGTTCGTGCTGCTGGCGCTGGGCCTGGTGGCGGGCCTCGCTGGCCTGCGCATGCGCCAGCTCGAGGGCCAGCGTCGGCGCCTGCAGCACGAGGTCGAGGCACGCACCGCCGATCTCACCTCCGCGCTTGGCCGGCTTGCGCTGAGCGAGCGTCTGGCCGCGGCCGGCCAGCTGACCGCGGGCCTCGCGCATGAGCTCAACAACCCTGCCAACTACGTGCAGCTGGCCAGCCGGAATGCCGGGCACGGGCTGCACGAGTTCCATGCCTTCCTGCTCCAGCTCGGCGGCGAGGACCTGGAGCCCGAGGTCGCCGGCGCCATCGCGCGTCGTGTCGAGGCGCTGCGCTCGCAGCTCGATACGGTGGCCGAGGGCAGCCATCGGATCAACCACATCGTCCAGGCCCTGCGGGTGTTCTCGCGACTCGACGAGTCCGAACGCAAGGTGGTGCCCGCCGACGAGCCACTGCGGGCCGCTCTGCAGCTGATGGACGCCCGTCTGTACGGCGGCGCGATCGATGTGCACCAGGAGATCGCGCCGCTGCCGCCGCTGGACTGCCAGCCCGCGCGCCTCTCGCAGGCCTTCCTCTGCCTGCTGGAGAACGCCGCGCGTGCGATCGACGACCAGCGCTCGCGTTCGACGCCCGACTGGCGCGGGCGCATCGATGTGCGCGCGCGGGCGCTGCCGGAGCGCTTCGAGTTCGAGGTGCGCGACAACGGCTGCGGCATCCGCGCGGAGGTCCTGCCGCATGTCTTCGAGCCCTTCTTCACCACCCGCGCGGTGGGCCAGGGCAGTGGCCTCGGACTGTCGGTGGCCTGGGGAATCGCCGAAGAACATGGCGGCCGCATCCGCGTCGAGTCCGAGCCCGGGGCCGGCGCACTGTTCGTGGTGGAGCTGCCGCGGTGAGCTCCGACCGTGCGCCCTGGCAGCTGCCGCCGGCGCTGGCGGCGCTGCTGGCGCACGAGCTGGGCAATCCGCTGGGCATCGCCCGGCTGAGCACGCAGGACCTGGAGCTCGAACTGAAAGCCTTCCACACCCTGCTGCTGCAGCTTGGCGGCGCGGAGCTGGAGCCGGAGGTGGCGGCCGTGCTGGACCAGCGCTTCACCCAGCTGGGCGAACGTCTGGAGACGCTGGCCGCGGCGCAGCAGCGCATCGCCGGCCTGGTCGAGGAGCTGCGCGCGCGCGGCCAGGGCGAGGATGCCGCGCACCAGGACTTCGACCTGGCCGCACGCCTGCGCGCCGCGCTGATGCTGGCGGCAGCGCAGGCGCGCTGCCCGCTCGATGTCTCGCACGAGGCGGCAGAGCTTGATGCATGGCGCGGGCCGCTGGCGGTGATCGATCGCGTGCTGCTCAATCTGGCGCTGAACGCGGTGCAGGCGATTGCCCGCCGCGCGCGGCAGGAGGGCAGCGGCTTCCGCGGACGCCTGCGCAGCCGCTGCCAGCGCCAGGGCGATCTGCTGATCATCGAGCTCGACGACAACGGCAGCGGTATCGCGCCGCAGGACATCGAGCGCGTCTTCGAACCGGGCTTCAGCCGTCGCAGCGAAGGTGGCGGCAGCGGCATCGGCCTCAGCTATGCCCGCGAGGCGATCCGCGCGCTGGGCGGCGATGTCTGCGTGGCCTCGCTGCCGGGCCAGGGCACGCGCTTCCGGCTATGGCTGCCGCAGGGCAAGGTCTCGCAAGAGCCGGCGAATCTCTAGGAGGAGCGACACCAGACGGCGAAAGGGCTCGTCGGCAAGACAGATAGGTCGTGCCTTCGTCTACTACGGAGTGCGCGCAGAGAACATCTCGCTGCTGCGGCTACACCCGCACGCCCCTGACGGCAGCTAGCGACACGAGCGTTTGACCGGGGCGCGCAAAGCGTCCATGACGATTTCTGGCGCGCTTTGCCGTGAACACCCAGCGAGGCCTTCGCGTGGCGTCGGCATCATTCAGACCTTCGAGAGAAAGAAACCAGGGCGCCCGTCAATCGGCGAACTTCCTCGGCGCGTGGTAGGAGTTTTGCTCTTGCCAGGCGACGCTCCTGCTGCTGTAGTTCGCGCCTTGTCCGCGTACCCGCCTGAGCAGTTCAATGAACCGCCTATTCAATCTCAGCTCGCCCTTCGGCGACGCCCTGCGCTTCGAGCGCCTGACCGGCCGCGAGGCCGTCTCCGAGCTGTTCGAGTTCGAGCTGACCGCATCTTCCGAGGAACGCGGCCTCGCCCCCACTTCCGCCCTCGGCCAGCCCTTCACCGTCGAGTTCGAAGTCGAGGGCGGCGACAAGCGATTCTTGAATGGCCAGTGTGTGAGCTTCCGCTCGGCCGGGCGCTCGGGCCGCAAGCATCTCTACCGCGCGACCCTGCGCCCGGGCCTGTGGTACGCCACCCGCCGCACCGACTACCGCATCTTCCAGAAGATGACCGTCGTCGACATCGTCAAGGACGTGCTCGGCGCCTACCCGTTTGCCGTGAAGTGGCTCACCGCCGGCAGCTACTCGCCCTGGAACTACTGCGTCCAGTACCGCGAGACCGACGCCAACTTCGTGATGCGTCTGTGTCTTGCCCCCAGGTTCTTGGACCCGATGGAATGTTAGACAGCCATCGAGG
>NZ_CALART010000007.1 GCF_937888285.1 uncultured Aquimonas sp. | reverse complement strand
TCCTCGATGGCTGTCTAACATTCCATCGGGTCCAAGAACCTGGGGGCAAGACACGGCAGCCAGCAGGGATTCCATCAGTTCGATCCGCATTTCCAGCGCATCCTCCGTGTCCTTTCTTCGGCGCGCGTCGGACCAGTCCAGCAGTCGTCGACGAAATCCGGCCGACTCGCTGAACAGGCCCAGCGCATAGGTTTCCCTACCGAGCGAACGCAGGATTCTGACGTGCATCGGGGGCATGACACCCTCGCCATACACGGATTCGGCCATGGCATTGGCCTCACGCAAGGTCTTCAGGGCTGCATCGTGCTGTCCCAGGCGCGATTGGGCTTCGGCCAGTCCGCGCAAATTCATCAGCCCCATTTCACTGTTCTGGGCGTCCTTGGCCTTGAGCTCCCCGTACACGCGGGTGCAGAGTTCCAGCGCCGCAGCCGCGTCGTGGAAGGCCCGGTATTCACAGGCCCTGGCGCTGAGGAGCAGGTGGTTTTCAAGTATCTCAGCGCTATCGGCGCCGCGGGCCGCATCGTCCAACAACACGGCTTGCATAGCCGCATCAGCTTCGGCATACCGCTGTGCCCTGAAGTACGCGGATGCAAGCAGTGCCCTGAGCCCCAGCCTGTCATCCGCTGAAATCTCCGTGGAGTTCTCGGCGATCGACACCATCTCCCGGGCAATCGCGATCATGCTGTCGACATCTTCGCTCATATTGGCGAGATGGGCCCGCGATCTCAGGTGGCCCAGATATTCGTGTCCCGAATCGAAGCCGCGTGCGTGATAGATGGCCCCGCTCCGTTCGAGTCTCGCTTCTGCGTCGGCACGCGCAGCCGCGCCCCGATGACGCAGGGCCACCTGCGCCGATCGATCCAGGGCATGGGCCAGCTCCAGAGCGTCGTGTCCGAACAGATCTTCAGCCGCTGTGATCAAGGCCAGCGCGCCCCCCTCGATCGCTTCGGATCCCCCCAGATCCTGGGTGCTGTTCAACAGCTGCAGCAGCATTTCATACCGTCGCGCTGGCGGCAGCGTGGTGTCTTGCGCGACCAGGTCGATGACGTAGTCGAAATACCCGCGCAGGGTGAGGGTGCTGGCCAACTTTCCCGAGCCCCCGAGGAAAGCTCGCAGCAGCAGGGCATTCGCTTCCTCGGCGGCGCGTGCTTCGGCGGCAGCATGTCGGCTCTGGATGGTCGCGGCGGCAAGCCCCAGACCCAGGCTGACGAGCGCAAGCGCTCCGAAAAGTACCGCCCAGCGATGCTTCGCCACGTGGCGACGCAACGCGTACCAGCGTTCACCCCTGCGCGCGCGCACCGGCTCGCCGTGCAGCCACGCGCGCAGCTCAGCGGCGAACCCCTCGATGCTGTCGTAGCGCTCTTCGGCGCTGTCGCTCAGGGCTCTCTGAAGGATGGCATCCAGATCGCCGCGCAGCGCCTTAGAGAGGTCTGCACGTTCGACATTGGCATGCGCTTTGTCGCTGTCCAGGGCGGCGGTGCTGGCGCGGCGGGTCCGACCGTCCTTGCGCGCGGGCTCGCCGCTCAAGAGCTCGAAAGCCACTGCTGCGACCTGCCAGACATCGGTCGCCGTGGTTGGCCGCTCGCCGCGAAGCTGCTCCGGCGCCGCATAGCGTGGCGTCATGGGCGCCGCGTCCTGGGTCAGGCCCTCCGCCGCATCATCCAGCCCCTTGGCAATGCCGAAATCGATCAGCTTGAGCTGCCCTTCCCTGTCAACGAGCACATTGGAGGGCTTGATGTCGCGATGCAGGATCAGGTTGCGATGGGCGTAACTCACGGCGCTGCACAGATCCAGCACCAGCCCGACGCGGGCCCGCAGGTCTAGCCTGCGCTCGCGACAGTGCTCAAGAAGATCCTCACCCTCAACGAGCTCCATCGCATACCAGAGCTCGCCCTGCTCGCCCTCGCCGCCGTCGACCAGCTGCGCGATGTTCGGATGGCGCAGGCGTGAGACCACGTCGCGTTCGAACAGGAAGCGCTGCCGGCGCGCGGCGTCGACCTGCCACGCTGGAATCCACTTGATGGCGACGCGCTGGGTGAAACCCTCGGCCTCGCGCTGGCCCTCGGCAACGACGCCCATGCCGCCGCGGCCCAGCTCGCGCAGCAGGGTGAAACTGCCCAAGCGGGCCGGGACATCGCTGCCGACCCGCAGCTGCTCCAGGCGTCGCTCAAGGCGCCCGGTGTGCACATGGTGCTGCTCAAGCAGCCGCCTCACCCGTTCAGCCAAGGGCGCTTCCAGGCTGGCGATCTCCAGATCCAGGGCCTCGCGGTCTTCGGTGCCGAGCTCAAGGAGCTGACGGAACAGCACCAGCGCCTGGCGATCAAGATCGAGCTGAGTGTCCACGGTGAGCGGTCTCGTAGTCAGTAAAGGGTCGAAGGATCGCACCTGGCCCTTGGCGTGGCGCGGTCCTTTGGGGCGAATCGCGGGACATCAGCGAAATCGATGCTTGCGCCCGGGAAAAACGCGGGTCGGATTCCGTTTGTATGAATGACCTCTTGTGAGGCTCCGTCAAGCACGACCGCATATCTCCCGGGGCACCTCTCGGGCTTTCCATGCTGAAGAGCAGCGGCGTCGCCGCGTCCTCACTCCCCTGAGGCGCGGCGGCGATTTATCGCCCCGGCGCTATTCGGCGCCCAGCCGGCAAAGCGCAGGCGCACCGGCGGAACCATCAGATGCCGATCAGAGTGATGTGAGCAGGAACGCTCTGGCGGCTTCGAAGTCGCTGTGCGCACTCGACTTGGAACACTCCAGGAGGTCTGCGATTTCCTCATGGCCGAGATCTCCGAACGCCCGCAGCAGGAAGACATCCGCCATTCGTGGACTGACGCTTGTCCAGGCGCTCGATTGCCTGCCGCACCTGGGTCCACTCGGCTTCGGCGTCGATCTCGGCAGATGTGCAGATCGTCGAGTTTCACCCGCTTGAGGAGGCCGCCCTGCTTCTCGGCCTGGCGCTCCAACACCTTGTCGATCAACAGCTGGCGCATCGCAAGCGCGGCGAGCCGGTGCAGGTGCTCGCGGTCGCGTATGCGCGGGTTGGACTCCATGTTTTCCAGGAAGGACTCGTGCACCAGCGCAGTCGTATTCAGCGTGCCGTCGGCGTGGCCTCGCCGAGTACGCCGGGCTCGCGCCTTCAGCTCAGCGTAGACAGCGACCAGCAGCTGCTGCTGGTCCTGCGACTCTTGCGCCAGCTCAGGGACTGCATTGGCGTCCATGGTTTGATCAC
This sequence comes from uncultured Aquimonas sp., assembly GCF_937888285.1. GTDB lineage: Bacteria > Pseudomonadota > Gammaproteobacteria > Xanthomonadales > Xanthomonadaceae > Aquimonas. Next base: position 93,722 of record NZ_CALART010000007.1, on the reverse strand, counting down.
TCGCGCTGCGAACTCAGGATCCGGGCCAACCCAGCCCGGCCGCGCCGGGTGTGGCGACGAGGTTTTCCACAATGCTAGGCATCGGTATCCAGCACCCACAGCATGCTGTCTGCCGGGCGCGACACCGACGTTCAGCCGTCCAAATCCGACCGCGTGGTCAGGCCTGCCGCACGAGCACCAGCACGCGCTGTCCGCAGACATCGTCCAGCTCCGCGCCAACGCCGCCCCAGCCCGATGCCCTTGCCATGCCTTCGAAATAGTCGGGCGCCACGTCCGCGCGGTGCTCGTCGCCGCTGTAGACACCAGAGCTTGGCCGGTCGTGGAAAGAGGCGATCAGCTTGCCGCCTGGACGCACGACGCGCGCCGCTTCGGCAAGGTAGCGCCTGGCGTCGGCTTCAAACAGATGGGTGAACAGGGAGGCCGCGAATGCAAGATCCAGTGATCCCGTCGCGTAAGGGAACTCGACCTCCGAGCCCCGGTAGCGGCCTTGCGGGTTGTAGCGCTCGCTGTGCACATCGACGTGCAGGAAGCTGAACTTGCCGCGCGCGAGCGGGCTGAGCCAGCGATTGCACCAGGCCGGATAGACCGGCACGACATCGAAGCCGAAGTATTCGGTCACCCACGGGTTCTGCAGCAGGGTGCGTGCTGTCCGACCGCAGCCACAGCCGATATCCAGAATCCTGCTGGGCCCTTCCAGCTGCGAAGCCACCAGCTGACCCCAGGCGTCGCCAACGACCAGGAAGTTCTCGACGCTCTCGGCGCCGACGTGCAGCATCATCCGCGCGTTCGGCAACGGTGCGATGCTGCCCCAGCGCGGGTACAGCTCGTGCGTGCGCTCGGCGTCCTCAAGCGTCGGCATGGCACGGTCATGGAGCCCAAGGACAGGATGATCGAACGACATACGGGAAGCACCTCGAAGCGCGGAAAAGGTGGAAGTGGCGCAGTGTAGAAACGGCATTATGGAACAACGGCTGCGGTTCCGAGCCGGGTCAGCCAACATTGTGGCGTTCACACGGCTTTGTTGGCTCCCAGATCATGAGGTGGTGTGGAGCTGCACCGACCCGCCGCCTCGAAGAACTCTTCGGAAGGGAGTCTCTTCACGCGACGCAGCTCGCTGGACTTGATGACAGGCGAGGTTGCTGTCCACTGGTTCCACCTGGGGCCACATGGATCATGTTCAACCCGGCCTTGATGTATACCTGTCCAGCGCAGGAGCGGGTAGCCTCGGCCGCTGCGCGGTGACCCCTTCGCTGGGCCCACGCATGCACCGGGCAGTACTTCCGTGTTCAATCCTCGAGCTCGCACGCTTGATGCGCACGGCACCGTTGGGCGCTCCAGCCTTGTCCTCATCCAACGACAGCGGCTTCGGCTGTCGCTGGCCAAGCCTACCCGGCAAGTGCGGCGATGGCGCGCTGATAGCGCTCCTGATACTCGGCGTCCTCAGGCTGCAGTGCGATGCCCGCCTCCACGAGAGCCCGCGCCTCGGCCTGGCGGTTGCCTTCGATCAGTACCTCAAGCCACTCGACGCGGATCCGATTGACCCGCGGCCCCGAGGTATCCGGATCGCGAGTGGCGAACAGTCGAATGGCTTCCTGGAATGCGCTCGCGGCCTCGTCCCAGCGCTGCAGGCGCGTGAGTATGCGGGCCCTCGTGAGCTGGATGTGGCGCATGTTCTGCGAGCGCGGGTTGCGGCCCTCGAAGGCCAGGGTGACGGCCTCTGCATGCTGGATGGTCCCCAGGGCCGCGGCAGATTCGCCGAGATTGTTCTGTGCGATCGCCAGCCCCAACAGCGCGGTGGAACCACCCAGGCTTTCCAGCGTGCCGTCGCGATCGATGGAATCCACACGACGACGGCAAATCTGAACGGCATACGGTGTTGCTTGGTTGCTGTGGACGATGCAGGCTTCGGACTCTAGATCTGCCACCACGGCCGCAGGGGCGGACTTGCCCAGTGCATCGAGCTGGATCAGCGCGCCGTCGATGATTTCCTGCGCTTTGTCCCATTGGCCGTCGCTGCGCAGGAACATGGAGTACATCGAGAGATGAAGCTCGTGCGTGCCTGCCGCTTCTTCCGGAAGTCGCCCAGCGAGTTCGGACGCCAAGCGAATCGACTCCAGCGCTGCATCGCCCTTGCCTGCCTGGTTCTCGACCCACGCCCGCGTCACCAGATGATTGAGATAGGCGGAGGATTCCTGCTGGGTCAAGGCATCGTGGATCGTGGCCGACCTTCCTAGCAGGCGCAGCGCTTCATCGGTGTCGCCGGTGCCCACTGCCTTCACTTCAGCCAGCAGGTCGAGCGCTTCGGCTGTTTCCGCCGAAGCCGGCCCGAACAGGGACTCCGCGAGTTCGAGGCCACGGCTTGCGGCCTCAAGTGCAGGCTCCTGGGCGCCAAGATCCAGCCCACGACGCGCGATCTGCGCTGCCAGGGACATCCGATGCAGTGCAGGGAGTTCCAGATTGTCAAGGATCCGAGCGTTCGCTCGCGCCAACAGCACAGGCACGGTCATGGAGTTGCCGTCGCCGCCCTCGTCGGCCTCAGGCAGTTGCAGCAGGATGTCGGACAACAGGGCTACGCTGCGCTCGGCGGCTTCGGCTTGCTGGCGCGTGCGATCGAACGCCGTCCACACCAAGCCCGCGGCCATCACTGCTGCGACGGCTGCGAAACCGAGGCTGAGGCGATGCCGGCGCAGAAATGCACGCGTGCTGTACCAGGTCTCGCCTCGTCTCGCAGACACTGGCAAACCGGTCAGAATCGCCTGCAGATCGTCGCGGAACTCGTCGACGTTGGCGTAGCGATCTTCCGGAGCCGGCCGCAGTGCTCTGGCCAGCACGGCGTCGATATCGCCTCGAAGTGCCTTGCTCAGCTGCAGAGGGCTCAGGCCCAGCGAGGCGGCGTGCGCTTCTGCGCACTCCAGCGCTGCGCTGCTTGCCCGCAGAGCCGCTTCCGAGCCCATGTGCTTGCGCACGGGCATGCCGGTGACAAGTTCGTACGCCAAGGCCGCCAGCTGCCACAGGTCGCTGCGAGTGGTGAGGGTGTCCTGCTTCAGCTGCTCAGGCGATGCATAGCGCAGGGTCATCGGCGCCTGCTCTTCGGTCAGCGTCGTGCTGTGACCGGCGAGCGGCTTGGCGATTCCGAAATCGATCAGGCGCGCCCTGCCGTCCTCCGAGACCAGCACGTTGCTGGGCTTGATGTCCCGATGCAGAACGAGGTTGCGGTGCGCGTGCGCCAGCGCTTCCGCAACCTGGCGGACGAGTTCCAGACGCGAGGAGAGACCCGGACGCTGCGTCAGGCAGTAGGCGTCGATGTGCTGGCCGTGGATGCGCTCCATGGCGTACCAGAGCCCACCCTCGCGAGTCTCGCCCGCATCGATCAGTCGCGAAATGCCAGGGTGCGAAAGTCGCGCCACCACCTGCTGTTCCAACACGAACCGTGCTCGCCGCGACGACTCGAAACACGCCATTGGCAACCACTTCACTGCCGCGTGCAGAACCACCTCGCCCTGCTGTCTGTGGCCCGCGAAGACGGTGCCCATGCCGCCACGGCCCAGGATCTCACCAAGTACGAAGCCGCCCAGATGTGTAGGTGCGCTCGGCGGCAGTGGTTCAAAAAGCCCGGGCAGATCGGCGGGCTGTGCGCGCAGTGCCGTCAGCATGGAGCGAACCCGGGAAGCGACCTGGGGCGCCAGTGAGGTGCTGATCTCACGTTCGATGTCGCCATCCAGAGACGGGTTGGAATCCAGCAGTCGACGTAAGTAGTCGAGCGCGTCGCGTTCAATCTGTGTATCCAAGGCAGGTGCTCTGAAGAGTCAGGCAAAGACAGACGGGCAAGGTTCAACGGTGAATTGCTGGCTTCGAAGCCACAGCGGCGCCCTGCGCGCTGAAATCAGAGGTGCAATGTGCTCAGCAGGTACGCGCGAGCGGCTTCGAAGTCTCGATGTGCGCTGGACTTGGAGCAGTCGAGCAGGGGTGCGATTTCTTCGAACCCCAGATGACCGAACGTCCGCAGAAGGAAGACGTCCGCCATCCTTGGACTGAGCCTGTCCAGTCGCTGGATCGCTTCATACGTGCTGGCCCAATCGAAGCCTGAATCGGCGCTGGGCACCTCGATAGCTTCCAGATCCACCCGCTGCAGATCGCCGCCGCGCTTCTCGGCACCACGCTCCCGGATGTTGTCGATCAGAATCTGTCGCATCGCCAGCGAAGCGAGCCGGTACAGATGCTCCCGATCCCTCACTCCGGGCAGTGCGTCCATGACCTTCAGGAATGATTCGTGGACCAGGGCCGTGGTGTCGAGCGTCGAGTCACCATGGCCAAGACGCATGCGACTGGCCCGAGCCTTGAGTTCAGCGTAGACCGCTTCGAACAGGCCAGATCCCGCGTGTGCGGCGCGCTCATGATCAATGTCGACAGGCTTTGCGGTCATTTCCCGCCCCGAGGGCATGCTCACAACCGCGATGTTACTTCGGTTCGCCACAGCTGCAGTTAGTCCGGTAGGCAACAGGACTCCAGAGGCCCCGCCCACGGCAGACGTGAGACGCAGGCATGTGAGCCCTCGCAACACTACACACCCCGCAACGCATAAGGGACAAAGAAGGCAGCGCGTCCGGAAAGCGATCAGGCTGGCCCCATCCGCAGGCTTTCGATGCCCCCGCGCCACTCGCGCTGTGCCGCCAGCAGTCCGCGCGCTTCCACGTAGCGCAGGATCGCCCGCACGGTAACGACCGGGTAGCGCCCGGACAGCCGGGCGGCGACCGGATGGTCGGTGAACACCAGGTTGTCGGCGAGCAGGCCGCCGGCCACGCGCTTGCTGTAGGCGATGCGCACCTCGTCGGGCGCGAAGCCGCTGGCAAGTGCATGGGCCTGGGCGCTGCGGCGGTCGAGCGCTGCGCCGTAGTCGGCGGCGGCCAGCAGCTCCAGCACCCAGGCGGTGGAGTTCTGCGTGCGGCGGCTGTCGGGGCGCGCGATCAGGTTGTAGCGCGGTTCGTGCAGCGCGTGGATGTGCGGGGACTGCAGCAGGCGCACCAGCCGCTGCGCGAACTGTGGTTCCAGCCAGATGATGCGGGCGTCCTGGCGGTGCAGGTCGTCGGCGAAGAAATTGACGAGCCCTTCCGCGAACAGGGCGGAATCGCCGCGGGCGCAGTGGTTCAGCAGGTGCACCACCGTCCAGCGCCCCTGCGGGTGGTCGCGCAGCACGAAGCCGACGTGGCTGTAGTGCAGGCCGTGCTTCGACAGATCGGTGCCGGCGCGGGCCAGCAGGGCGACCTCGGCATCCGCGGCATCCAGCGCCGCGGCCACGGTCAGCGCGCTCTCGGCCGCGGCCGCCCACTGCTGCGGCGTCAGCGTCGTGGCTTCGCAGCCGCGTCCGGCCTGGGCAGCTGTCGCCATCGCCATGCACAAGGACGCACCGAGCCACAGGCCCCACCAGCGCCAGCGGCTCATCGCCGCAGTTCGCTGCGGTGGATGTGCGGCGCAAGGCTGTCATCGGCGATGAAGGCCACCGCTTCCGAACCCGACCACAGCAGGTGTCCGCCCACCACGGCGCTGGCGTAGAGGCTCATGCCCACTACCACGCCGCTGGCCTTGAGTGCATCCCGACCCAAGGTGAAGCTGAGCCGCGCGCCGTCGGCGGCGCCGAGCAGCACGACTTCGACGCTGCCGCCGACCGGCCGCAGCGCGGCGACGCTGAACTCGCCGCCGGCGCCGAGCAGGTCGACGCTGGCGCCGGGGACGGCGATCAGACTGTCCGACAGGCGTGCCGAAGCGCGGCTGGCTTCGCTCTGGGCCCAGCCGGCAGAGGGCAGGACGGCGCAGGCGAGCGCGAGGCCGAGGCAGAGGTGGCGGCGTGCGTATGCGGGTGTGGTGGACATGGCGGACTCCTCCCTTGGGTGCCCGCAGCCTCGGTGCACTGCCCGGGCCCGTGCAAGAAGAATCCCCCTGGACGCAGGGGAATCGCCCTCGGGTATCGTGATCCGATACCCGATCAGGACAAGCCCATGGCCCTGCGCAGCGAACTCGTGGATGCACTGAAGCGCCTGCTGAAGGCCCAGGGCCTGACCTATGCGGCGCTGGCCGCGCGGCTGGGCTTAAGCGAGCCCACGGTCAAGCGCATGCTGTCGAGGCGCAGCCTCACCCTGGAACGCCTGGAGCAGATCTGCGATGTGCTGCATATCGGCCTGCCGGAGTTGGTCGAGGAAGCCCAGCGCGGCGCGCCCGCGCTGGCCGAACTCAGCGCCGCGCAGGAGCAGGCCCTGGTCGACGATCCCGCCCTTCTGCTCGCCCTGTACCTGGTGCTGAACCGCTGGAGCCAGGCCGAAGTGCTGGCGCGCTACCGCTTCAGCGAGCCGGAGTGGACCCTGCTGCTGACCCGGCTGGATCGCCTCGGCATCATCGAGCTGCAGCCGGGCAACCGCGCCCGCACCCGCACCGCCCGCAACTTCCGCTGGCGACGCGAAGGGCCGATGCAGCGCTTCTTCCAGCAGCGCCTGCTGCCTGACTACTTCGGTCGCGGCTTCGAAGGCGAGCAGGAGCGCCTGCTGCTGCTGAGCGGCATGGTGGCGCCCGCCTCGGCCCTGCTGCTGCAGCGTCGTCTGGAAGAGTTCGCTGCCGAATTCGATCGGCTGATGGCGCAGGACGCCGCCCTGCCCGCGGCGCGCCGCGTCGGCCTGAGCCTGGTGCTGGCGCAGCGGCCCTGGAGCCTCGGGCTGTTCGGACCTCTGCGCCGGGGCAGCGCCGCGGTCGAGCCGGCGCCCCAGTCCGCCTAGGCACAAGCCCACTGCCGCGTTGCAGCAGGCCGCGGAGCCGCTGCTATGCTCGGACTCCACCTTCATTTCACGGGGCGAATCGTCGTGGCGGCAGACCAGCAGCAGACCTGTGTGGCGCACAAGTTCGGAGGCAGCAGCCTCAAGACCGCGGAGCGCATCGCCCATGTGGCCGGTCTGCTGCGAGGTCGAACCGAAGGCCGCCAGATCAGCGTGGTCTCGGCCATGGGCGGCGTCACCGATGCGCTGATCGGCCTGGTGCATGCGGCCAGCCGTGACCCGGCCCAGGCCCAAGCCGAACTGGATGCGCTGGCGGCGCGTCATCGTGAAGCCGCACGCGCCCTGCTCGGCGAGGCTGCGGACGCCGCGCTCGCCCCACTCGAACGCGACTGGGAGGACCTGCACGCCCTGCTGCGCGCGGTCGCCCTGCTGGGCCATCCGGCCGGCGACCTGCTGGAGTACGTGCAGGGCCTGGGCGAGGTGTGGTCGGCGCAGCTGCTGGCCGCGCGCCTGCGCGCCGAAGGCGAGGCGGTGGACTGGCTGGATGCGCGCGCGGTGCTGGTCATCAGCCCCTCGGCACTCGGTGCCGTGGTCGACTGGGCCGAATCCGGCAGGCGCCTGGCCGCCTGGCGCGCCAGCCATACCGCGCCGCGGGTGGTGGTTACCGGCTTCGTCGCGCGTGATACCGATGGCCGCATCACGACCCTGGGCCGCAACGGCAGCGACTACTCCGGCGCGATCTTCGCGCGTCTGTTCGCAGCGGCCGAGCTGCACATCTGGACCGATGTCGACGGCGTGCTCAGCGCCGATCCCCGGCTGGTACCCGAGGCCATCCTGCTGCCGCGCATGAGCTATGACGAAGCCTTCGAGCTGGCCTACTTCGGCGCCAAGGTGGTGCATCCGCGCACCATGGGGCCGGTGCTCGAAGCCGGCATTCCGGTGTGGGTACGCAACACCTTCAATCCCGACTGCCCGGGCACGCGCATCGGCCCCGAGCACGAGGACGGCGCCGGCCCGGTCAAGGGCCTGACCATCGCCCGCGAGATGGCCCTGGTCGAAGTGGAAGGCACCGGCATGATCGGCGTGCCCGGCACCGCCGAGCGCGTGTTCGGCGCCCTGCGCGATGCCGGCGTGTCGGTGGTGATGATCGCCCAGGCCAGCTCCGAGCATTCGATCTGCTGCGTCGTGCGTGAGGCCGATGCGGCGCGCGCGGCCGAAGTGCTGCGGCGTGCCTTCGCGCGCGAACTCGACGCTGGTCTGCTGCAGGCGGTCGACGTCGAGCGCGGCATCGCCGTGCTGGCGGCGGTGGGCGACGGCATGAGCGGCCACACCGGCATCGCCGCGCGTCTGTTCTCCGAGCTGGCCCGCGCCGAGGTGAACGTGCGTGCCATCGCCCAGGGCGGCACCGAACGCAACATCTCGGTGGCGGTGCGCGATGCCGACGCGGCCCGTGCGTTGCGAGCGGTACATGCGGGCTTCTACCTGTCGCCGCAGACCGTGAGCATCGGTGTGATCGGCCCCGGCAATGTCGGCGCCACCCTGCTCGACCAGCTGGCCGCCGTCGCACCGAAGCTGCGCGAGCAGAACAATCTCGACCTGCGCGTGCGCGCGATCGCCGGCAGCCAGCGCTGGCTGCATTCGGACAGCGGGCTTGAGCTGGCCGACTGGCGCGCGCAGTACGCCGCCAGCAGCGAGCACTTCGACTTCGAACACTTCACCCAGCACGTGCGCGCGCCGCACCTGCCGCATGCGCTGATCATCGACTGCAGCGCCAGCGCCACCGTCGCCGCCCACTATCCGCGCTGGCTGGCGGCGGGCATCCACATCATCACGCCGAACAAGCAGGCGGGCGCCGCGCCGCTGGAGCTGTATCGCCGAGTCAGGGAAGCGGCCCGCCACGGCCACTGGCGCTACGAGGCCACGGTCGGCGCCGGCTTGCCGGTCATCTCGACCCTGCGCGACCTGCTCGACACCGGCGACGAAGTGCATGCGATCGACGGCATCCTGTCGGGCACCCTGTCCTACCTGTTCAACGCCTACGACGGCAGCCGGCCCTTCTCCGAGCTGCTGCTGGAGGCGCGCCAGCTCGGCTATACCGAGCCCGATCCGCGCGACGACCTGTCCGGGCTCGACGTGGCCCGCAAGCTGGTAATCCTGTCGCGCGAATGGGGCCACGAGATCGAGCTGGCCGATGTCGATCTGGTCGGGCTGGTGCCGCCCGAGCTTAGCGAGATCGACCGCGAGGAATTCCTCGCCCGCGCCGCCGAGCTCGATGCGCCGATGCTGGAACGCCTGCAGGCGGCGCAGGCGCGCGGCTGCGTGCTGCGCTTTGTCGCCCACGTCGATGCACACTCGGCGACGGTCGGTCTGGTCGAGCTGCCGCGTGATCACGCCTTCGCGCATCTGAAGCCTACCGACAACATCATCCAGTTCAGCACCGCCCGCTACAGCGGCAACCCGCTGATCGTGCAGGGCCCGGGCGCCGGACCCGAGGTCACTGCCGCCGGCGTGTTTGCCGACCTGCTGCGGGTGGCGCAGGGTCTGGGGACGCGCCTGTGAGTCGACGCAGCGCGCGGGCCTTCGCGCCCGCCAGCATCGGCAATGTCGGCGTCGGCTTCGACCTGCTAGGCCTGGTGATCGAAGGCGCTGGCGATACCGTCACGGTCGCGCGCAGCGTCGAGCCCGGCGTGCGCATCCGCGCGATCCGCGGTTCCGAGGTCGCCCTGCCCACCGAGCCCGAGCACAACACCGCCGGCCGCGCCCTGCTGTCGCTGCTGGAGCGCGCGCAGCCCGGCTTCGGCCTTGACGTCGAGATCGACAAAGGCATCGCCTACGGCTCGGGCATGGGCGGCTCGGCAGCCTCTGCGGTGGCTGCGGTGGTCGCGGCCAATGCGCTGCTGGAATCACCGCTCGATGTCGACGCGCTCTACGCCTGCGCCCTCGACGGCGAAGCCGTGGCCAGCGGCGGCCGCCACGGCGACAACGTCGCACCCATGCTGCTCGGCGGCCTCGTGCTCACGGTCGGCGACGCGCCGCCGCTGAAGCTGCCGACGCCGGCCGGCGTCTACTCGGTACTCGTGCATCCGGACTGCGTGCTGGAAACCCGCCGTGCGCGCGCTGCACTCGCCACGCCCTACGCGCTGCACGAGTTCGTGACCCAGAACGGCCACCTCGCGCGCTTCATCGCAGGCCTGTACCGTAACGATCTCGACCTGATCCGCGCGGGCCTGCGCGACGAACTGGTCGAGCCGCGTCGCGCCGCGCTGATCCCAGGCTTCGAAGACGTCAAGCAGGCCGCAGTCGCGGCCGATGCGCTCGGCGCCAGCATCTCGGGTGCGGGCCCCAGTGTGTTCGCCTGGTGCCTCGGGCGCGCGGCCGCCGAGCGCGCGGGGGCCGCCATGCGTGCGGCCTTCGCCGCCCATGATCTCGACAGCCAGATCTACATCTCACCGCTGGACGCGCCGGGCGCGCGCCTGCTGGAGGACTGAGCATGCGTTTCATCTCCACCCGCGGCGGCGGCGCGCCGCAGACGCTCTCGAACGCGCTTGCGCTTGGCCTGGCCGAGGACGGCGGACTGTTCGTGCCGGAAACGTTTCCCACGCTGGCTGCACTGCCACCCGCCGGGCTGAGCCTTGCCGAGACCGCCAGCGCGCTGATCGCGCCCTTCTTCGCGGGTGACGCACTCGAAGCCGAGCTGCCGGCGATCTGCGCCGAGGCGCTGGATTTTGCGGTGCCGGTAGTGGCGACGAAGGATCCCCGCACCGAGGTGCTGGAGCTGTTCCACGGCCCCACGGCCGCCTTCAAGGACGTGGGTGCACGCTTTCTCGCCGCCTGCTTCGCGCGCCTGCCGCGTGGGTTGAGCGCGCAGCCGCTGACCATCCTGGTCGCCACCTCGGGCGACACCGGTGGTGCGGTGGCCGCGGCCTTCCATGGTCGGCCGGGCTTCCGCGTGGTGGTGCTGTATCCGGACGGACGCGTCAGCCCGCGCCAGGCGCACCAGCTGAGCTGCTTCGGCGACAACATCCACACCTACCGCGTGCAGGGCAGCTTCGACGACTGCCAACGCATGGTGAAGGCGGCGTTCTCCGATCCCGCGCTGCGCGCGGCGATTCCGCTGTCGTCCGCCAACAGCATCAGCCTCGGCCGTCTGCTGCCGCAGATGAGCTACTACGCGCACTCGGCGCTGGCGCATCAGGCCCGGTACAGCGAGCCCGCGCACTACGTGATTCCCACCGGCAACCTTGGCAATGCGCTGGCCTGCCTGTGGGCGCGGCGGCTGGGCCTGCCGATCGACGAGGTGCTGCTGGCCACCAATGCCAACCGGGTGCTGCCGGACTTCATCGACAGCGGCGACTACCGGCCCGGCCCGAGTGTGTCGACGCTGGCGAATGCGATGGACGTGGGCGCGCCCAGCAATCTGGAGCGCTTGCGCCACTGGCTGCCGGAGATCGATACGCTGCGTGCGCACGTGGGTGCGCAGTCGATCGACGACGTCCGTCTGTCGGCGGTGATGCGCGAGGCCGAAGCCCGCTACGGCCACACCCTCTGCCCGCACACCGCCGCGGCCTTCGCGGTGATCGAGGACCGCCGCGCGGCTGGCGACGAGGGCCGCTTCATCGCGGTGGCCACGGCACACCCGGCCAAGTTCGAGAGTGTGGTCGAGCCCCTGGTCGGCCATGCTGTGCCGGTGCCGCCGGCGCTCGCAGCCCTGCTGGCGCGACCGGCGCAGGCGCAGCCGCTGGCGGCGGAAGATGACGCGCTCAAGGCGGTGTTGAAGGGCATGGCACACGCCTGATGCGGGCGCAGGTGCCGGGACCTGTTCGGGCGGTTGTGCCCTGCGGCCGTCATAGGGTGGGCCCTGGCCCACCATGAGGTCCACGCTCGCCTCGGCCTTGCTTCGTCGCTTCGTCCTTGGAAGCGAAGAGCAAGAGCTTTCGGTCAGCCCTTCGGGCCGTCCGCCCCTGCGACCGTCATAGGGTGGGCCCTGGCCCACCATGAGCTCCACGCTCGCCTCGGTTTTGTTTCGTCGCTTCGTGTTTGGAGGCGAAGAGCAAGAGCTTTCGGTCAGCCCTGCGGGCTGCCCGACCCTGCGACCGTCATAGGGTGGGCCCTGGCCCACCATGAGCTTCACTCTCGCCTCGGTTTTGTTTCGTCGCTTCGTGTTTGGAGGCGAAGAGCAAGAGCTTTCGGTCAGCCCTGCGGGCTGCCCGACCTACTTCTCTTTGCGTGGCCAAAGAGAAGTAGGCAAGAGAAAGGCCACCCCTCGTCCGCGCCCTTCGCGCCTCCGTGCGCGAAGGGTTCGCGTGAGTCCGTGGGTGTTCGTGGACAGGCCGTCCCTGGCCTGTCACGAACATCGGCCGCATCCCTGCGGCCGCCCCTGCGGGCTGATCCACGAACTCCCGCCGCTCCCCAGGGGCCCCGTGGAAGAGCGCGGGCTCCTGCCCGCAGGAGCGCAGAGCCAAAGCCAAAGCCAAAGCCGAAGCCGGCCAGGGGGCACGCATCCCTTGACGTCACCTCACGCATTTCCAATCGCGGTGCTTTCCGTTTGGATCAAACCGTCCGACGCAGAACGACTGAACCAGCGGCACATACCGTGACCAGAAGAAAGAGCAGGGCTTGCGATGAGGCCGTAGGAATCTCGATGGGCTGCGTTGAGGGTGGTGGACTGCCAGTCCGGATCTCCACGCTCACCCTGTTGTTGGAAGGATCAGGGTCTTCCGTCAACGGCGCGAACCCGAACCTCACCCTCTGAACCGCGGGCGATTCGGGAAAGGTCCGCAGCCCAACGATGCATGTCGCCGATTCGGAGGGAGCAAGCATGCGCTCCATGAAGATGGACACCACGACGGTGGAAAGCTGGCCTGGCGGCGCCACGAACACCGTAGCGCGCACTGTGCACGGCGGGGTTTCATCCAGTTGCAGGAGCTCAAAGTTGCGGCTCCCCACATTCGGGGTGAAAGCCGCACCGACGCCCACGCTGCCAATCGTTGTGTCAGGGCCTAGATTGGTGGCGGTCAGATGCACTCGCGCAATGGCGCCCGGGGGCACGATCGGCCCACCGGGCAGCCACACCTCGCCCTTGATGTCTGCAGACGTTTGCGCTCCCGCCGACGCGGTCAGCAGTACACCGAGCGCTGCTCCCATCGCCCAAGACTTTGTCATGGGATCCACGGGGCCAGAAGGCCAGGTCGAAGAGGAGCTGGACCAGCGCAACAGTCATCAAGCCCATCCTGACCTTGACCAGCGGGTGCGCCCACCAACGCGCGCGGCAGCGCTGAGTTCTTCAGCGTTGCCACAGACCCTCAGCCCGCCGCCCCCAGACACCGCGCAAAGAACGCCTCGGTCACCCGGAACCGGTGCAGGGCATCCTTCTTCTGCAGGCCGTGGCGGGCGCCTGGATACGTCATCAGCTCGAAGGGCTGGCCGCGGGCCTGCAGTTCGGACATCAACCGCGTGCTGTTCACGAACAGCACGTTGTCGTCGGCCATGCCGTGCAGCAGCAGCAGCGGCTTGGTCAGCCCATCGAGATGGGTGAATACCGAGGCTTGCCTGTAGCCCTCCGGATTGCGCTGGGGCAGGTCCATGTAGCGTTCGGTGTAATGGGTGTCGTACAGGGCCCAGTCGGTGACGGGGGCACCGGCCGCGCCGCAGGCGTAGTCCTCGCCGGCGCGGGCCAGCAGCATCAAGGTCATGTAGCCGCCGTTGGACCAGCCGTAGACGCCGATGCGCTCGCCGTCGACGAAGTCCAGTCCGCGCAGGAAGGCGACGCCGCGGCGCTGGTCGTCGACTTCCACCGTGCCCTGTTTGCCGTACAGCGCGCCGCCGAACCCGGCTCCGCGGCGCGGGGTGCCGCGGTTGTCCAGCGAGAACACCACATAGCCCTGCTGGGCCAGGTACTGGTTGTAGTCGACCTGCCAGGTGCGCTTCACCGTCTGCGCGGCCGGGCCGCCGTAGACCAGCACCACCGCCGGGTAGCGGGTGTCAGGATCGAAGCCGGCCGGCTTGATCAGGCTGTAGTGCAGCTCGGTTTCGCCGTCCGCTGCCAACAGCGTGCCGAACTCCATCGGCAGATGGGCGGCCAGATACGGCGCATAGGGATGTTCGGCGTCGAGCGCGTTGTCGATCAAGGCAGCGATGCGCTCGCCCGAGGCGCGGTAGAGCTCCATCTGCGGCGGCGTGCTCGGGCTGTTCCAGCTGTCGACGTAGACGCTGGCGTTGTCGGCGAACTTGACCTCATGCCAGGCGCCGGCGGCGGTCAGGCGCTTGGGTTCGCCGCCGGCGAGTGGTAGCGCATAGGCGTGCTTCTCCAGCGCGGAATCGAGGGTGCCGCTGAAGTAGACACGGCCGGCGTCCTCATCCAGGCCCAGCACGTCCTCGACGATCCACTCGCCGCGGGTGAGCGGCGTCAGCGCGCCGCTGGCGAGGTCGCCGAGGTAGAGGTGCTCGAAGCCCGAGCGCTCGCTGCTCCACAGGAAGCGCTGGCCGTCTTTCAGGAAGCGCAGGTTGTGGTGCAGCGGCACCCAGGTGTCGGATGTTTCGGTCAGCAGTACGCGCTGCTGGCCGCTGTCCAGATCGTGCAGTACCAGATCGAGCCGGCGCTGGTCGCGCGACTGGCGCTGGAAGCTGAGCAGGCGCGGTGTCGCCCAGTTGACGCGGGTCAGGTAGATGTCGCGTTCGGGGCCGAGATCGATGTCGACCGGCTTGGGCGCCTGCATGCGGTCCTGCAGCATCACCGTGCGCGGACCTTCGGCGGTGTCGATGCGGCCCGGCACGGCCTTGGGCGGCGCCAGTGCTGCTTCCAGGTTCACCACATGCAGGCTGATGCTCACGTTCGCCTCGCCGGCGGCGGGATAGCGCTGCTGCACGATGGTGCTGCGGTCGGCGTGGATCTCGAAGCGCTCGCGGATCGGCACCGGGGTTTCGTCGATGCGCGCGTAGGCGATGGCCGAGTCGTCCGGCGCCCACCAGTAGCCGGTGTGGCGGTCCATCTCCTCGTCAGCGACGAACTCGGCGACGCCGTTGCCGATCACCTCGCTGCCGTCCGAGGTCAGACGATGGCTGCGGCCATCGGCGAGATCGATCACCCACAGGTCGCGGCCGCGGATGAAGCTGACGTAGCCGCCTTTGGGCGAGACCTTGGGGTCGGTGGCGAAGCCTTCCCCGTTCGTCAGTTTGCGCACCTGCGCACCAGGCTCGGCGCCGAGGTCGTACAGGTAGAGCTCGCCGCCCAGCGGGAACAGCAGGCGGCGACCGTCCGGCGCCCAGTGGTAATCGACGATGCCGGTCAGGCCGACGATGCGCTGGCGCTCGCGGCGGGCCTTTTCCTCATCCGACAGCACTTCATTGGGCACGAGCGCCTGCGAATCGACCAGGCGGCGGGTCTCGCCGGATTCGATGTGGTACTCCCACAGATCGAGGCGGAAGCGGTCCTCGTCGCGGCTCTTCAGAAAGGTCACGCGGGCGCCGTCAGGGGCGATCTTCGGCTGCATCAGCGAGGGCCCGGACAGCGGCTGCTCACCGGTCAGGGCTTCGAGGGTCAGCGGCTGCGCGGCGGCGGCAAGGGCGGAGGTCAGGCTCATGATCAGACCGAACAGGAACGGGGGGCGCAGCCGAAGGGCGGCGATTGAGCGACACAGGCGGACGGCGACGGCAGTCTGGCGGAGGGTGGCGCGCGGCATGGTTCACCGGTGGGGGGTCGACGGCGGAACCCGGATGGGAACCGAGGCGGGCGGCGGGTGCAAGGGCCAGTCGCCGCGGGCGCTCGGGGCGTGGCGTCTGGCGGCGCCGAATTCCGTCAGAATCTGACGCCGCCACCGGTCTGGCTGACACCGCTGGCACCGCAACTCGCACCCTGGATGCCGCCGTGACAGTATGTGAGCTACGGCACATTTATTGCCTGTCGGCTTCAACGGCTGTGGCGCCTGGATGACAGGACACGAGCTCGGCAGCATGCCCGCGGCGGTGCGGGCGCCCAAGGATTTCCTCCGCGCATGAATTCACCGATCGGCTTGCAAGGCCCAGGTTCCTCCCCTACGCCCGCGCTGCGCCATCGCCGGGCGGAGCTCGCGCCATGTTGAAGTCCGGCTTCGCCGATGCCGGTGCGAGCGTGCGGCTGTCCCAGCGCGCCCTGCCGCGGCGCGTGCGCCAGCTGCTCGAGGGCGTGCTCAAGTTCGCATCCGACGAACTCGAGCGCGGCCTGAAGCTCACCCTGGATGAAACCGAGCAGCAGCTGTTCAAGCTTGCCGACCAGGCGCGCAGTGGCGACATCCAGGCCTCCTGCTTCGAGGCCCTGCGCGAGATCAAGCGCGGACGCGCCGACGTCGTGCCGCGTTTCCTGATCGCGCTCGAAGGCGCACTGGCAACGCTCAAGGATCCTCCTGAGCAGAGCCCGCTGGCTTCGGGTGACACGCGCATGGCCTTCGGCGAGCTCAGCCTGGTGGCCGATGTCGAACTCGAGCAGAACATGTTGCTTGGCGAGATCGCCAGCCGCGGCGAGGTGCGCCACAGCCTGCCCCTGTTCCTGCTGGGCCAGCGCTTCGGCGTGATCGCCGGGCGGCCGGCCTTCGAAGCCGAGCGCCTGCCGGTCGGGCCGCGCGCGCTGTGCGGCTTCCTGCGCTCGGCGGTGGCCACGCTCGACCTCAACAACGAATACCGTCTGCTGATCTACCGTCAGTTCGAGCGTCAGGTCATGGGCCTGATCGGCTCGCTCTACGAAGCGCTCAACAGCTTCCTGGCGCGCGAGCGGGTGCTGCCCAATCTGTCCTTCGCGCCCAATCGCAAGGCGGCCGCGCCGCGCAGTGCGAACGAAGCGCCCGCCGCCGACAAGCCGGCGGTTGAGAAGACTGCGCCCGAGCCGAAGGCGCCGGGCGAGCGCGCTCCGGGTGCGGCGGCGGCCCAGATGCCCCAGCGACCCGCCCCGGGACGCAGCCCGCCGATGCCGCAGGGCCGTGGCGAGGCTCCACCAGGCGCGGCGGGCTTCCAGCCTGACACCGTGCCCTATCGCGACCCCAGCGAGCCCGGCCTGGGCGCCGGCTATGCGCCGCCCGCGCCCGGTTTCAGCGGGCCGCGGCCCTATACCGCCTGGCCGGGCACGGCCAGCCCCGAGCCCATGGACATGGGCGGCGAACATGCGGCCGCTGAGACCGGCGCCGCGGACGTGCGCATGTTCGACATGCTGCGCGACTTGCTGGCGGGTCGGCGCGCGCTGCTTGGAAAGCTCGGCGGTGCCCAGGCGAAGCCGCCGCCGAATGCACACGTGGCCTCGCGCGACGACGTGCAGGCGGTGCTGTCCCTGCTGCAGGCGCGCGAGCCCGCGCCTGTGCTGGTGGAAGGCAAGCCTGCCCCGCGCACGCTGACCCATCTCAAGCAGGACCTGCTGGCACAGCTGCGCCAGGTGACGCCACCCGGCATGAGCCCCTCGCTGGGCGCCGAGGAGTCGGACGTCATCGAACTGATGACCCTGCTGTACGAGCACATCCTGCGCGACATCAAGCAGTCGAGCCCGGTCGCCGACCTGCTGACCAAGCTGCAGGTGCCGATGCTGCGGGTGGCGCTGGCGGACAAGGGCTTCTTCACCCGTCGCCAGCATCCCGCGCGGCAGATGCTGAACGTGGTTGCCGAGACCGGCACCAGCTGGCTGCTGGATCCCGAGGAGGCCGATCGCGGCCTGCTGGAGAAGATCAGCGTGGTGGTCGACAAGGCCACCCACGACTACATGGGCGACTCGGCCGTGTTCGAGAGCCTGGTCGGCGATCTGCAGCAGCAGATGCAGACGCTGGCGCGCAAGGCCGAGGTCGCCGAGCGCCGCCACGTCGAGGCCGCCCGCGGCAAGGAGAAGCTCGAGCTGGCGCGGATCAACGCCGAGCAGGCGATCCACCAGCGCCTGCAGGGCCGCCGCGTGCCGCGCTTCCTGTCGACCCTGCTGCAGCAGGCCTGGTCGGACGTGCTGGCGCTGTCGCTGCTGCGCGGCGGCGAGGACTCGCCGCTGTACCGGCAGCAGCTCGACATCGCCGAGCAGCTGATCCAGATCGGCAGCGGCCAGTCGGTGCCGCCGGCGGTGCTTGCGCAGCTGCGCGAGGACATCGAGCGTGCCCTGGTCAAGGTCGGCTATCACGATGGCGACGCCGCCGCGATCACAGGCCGTCTGCTCGCCAGCGAAGATGAGCCCGAGCCCGAAGGCGAGGGCAACAGCCGCACCGAACTGGCGATGAAGCTGAAGTCGCGGGTGCGGCTGGGGCAGACCAGTGAAACCGCCGAAGCCACGCCGGCAGCACCCGCCCCGGCGCCGCTCAGCGAGGCCGAGCGCGCGCAGTTCGAGCGCATCCGCCACCTGCCCTTCGGCACCTGGTTCGAGTTCCCCGAAGGAGAGGGCGGCAGCGTGCGCCGGCGCATGTCCTGGTTCAGCACGGTCACCGGCAATGCGCTGTTCGTGAACCATCGCGGCCAGCGCGCGGCCGAACACAGCCTCGAATGGCTGGCGCGCGAACTGCACGCAGGGCGGGTCAAGGTGGTGATGGCCGAGCAGGGCACCGTCATCGACCGCGCCTGGCAGTCGATCATGGGCGCGCTCAAGAGCTTCTCGCAGCGCGCCCCGGCAGGAGCCACCCCATGAACGAATCACGCCGCGCCAAGCGCAAGCAGGCCCGCGAGGCCATCGAAGTGTTCGACAGCATGACCGAGCTCAGCGTCGGCCGGATCGGCAATCTGTCGGAGACCGGCATGATGCTGATGGCCTCGGCGCCGCTGATGGAGGACGCGCTGTTCCAGTTCCGGTTCACCCTCGGCAGCGCGCAGCTGCGTCAGCGCACGCTGGAGGTCGGCGTGCACCAGCTGTGGTCCGAACCCAGCCATGTGCCGGGCCAGTACTGGTCGGGCTTCCGCTTCGTCGACATCGCGCCCGAGGACGCCACCCACCTGCACGCCTGGGTGGAAGCGCCAGGCTCGCAGTACGACTAGCCAAGCTCTGGCTGTCCGCGCTTCCCGACAGCCGCCCATCGAGTGCGCATGGATACGACCGCGAGCGCTTGAGTCGTCGTGGCCGAAGGGCCCGGGCTGGGTTCGCGGCGGCTGAACAGCCCCTGGGATGCGCTTCCCAGCGCCCGTTCTTGGAGTCCGGCGACGTGGCCCGGCTGGTCTTCAGGACTCCAGCGGCTGCGGACGATGCAGGGCATAGCCTTGCCCGTAGTCGACCTGCAGCGCGCGCAGGATGTCGGCGATCGCCATGTTCTCGACGAACTCCGCGACCACCTTGACCTGGGCCTGATGGCAGATGCCGGTCAGCGCCTGCACGATCGAGTGGCTCATCGGGTCGCTCTCGATGTCGCGGATGAAGCTGCCGTCGATCTTGACCAGGTCCACCGGCAGCTGCTTGAGATAACCGAACGAGGACATGCCCGAGCCGAAGTCGTCCAGGGCGAAGCGGCAGCCGAGGGCGCGCATGCGCTGGATGAAGGCCATCGCGCGCTCCATGTGGGTCAGCGCGGCGGTTTCGGTCAGCTCGAAGCACAGGCGCGAGGCCGGGACGCCGCTCTTGCCCAGCTCGCTGCAGACGAAGTCGGCGAAGCTGTCGTCCTCCAGGGTGTGCGCCGACAGGTTGATCGCCCACAGCCCGGCGTCGGCGACCTTGCCGCGGCGCATCGCGGCCAGCGCGTTCTGCAGCACCCAGCGGTCGATCGCCGGCATCAGCGCGTAGCGCTCGGCGGCCGGGATGAACTCCGCCGGCGGCACCAGCCGGCCGTGCTCGTCACGCAGGCGCAGCAGCAGCTCCAGGTGGCCCTCGCCGTGCTCGGCCAGCGGCTGGATGCGCTGGTAGTGCAGCTCGAAGCGGTTCTCCGCCAGCGCCTGCTTGAGCCGGTTGATCCAGGCCATCTCGTCGCGCCGCCGGCGCGCCTCGATGTCGTCCGAGGCGGTCAGATGCACGCGGTTGCGGCCCTGCTCCTTGGCCATGTAGCAGGCGGTGTCGGCCAGCGCCAGCAGCTCGCGGGTATCGCGCGAGCTGGCCTGGTCGAGCAGCACCACGCCGATGCTGACGGTCAGCGAGTGCTGCTTGCCCTCGAACACGAAGCGATGCGCGCGCACGGTCTGGCGGATGCTCTCGGCCACCGCCAGGGCGTGGTGACGGTTGGCGCCGCGCAGCAGCAGGCCGAACTCGTCGCCGCCCAGCCGCGCCAGCACGTCGGTGGGCTCGATGCAGGCCAGCAGCAGGCTGGACAGCTCGCTGACCATGCGGTCGCCGGCATCGTGGCCGGCGGTGTCGTTGACCAGCTTGAACTGATCCAGGTCGAGGTAGAGCAGGGCGGCCTGCCGCGAGCGCACGGTGCCCGCCTGGGCGGTGTCGCGCAGGGCCTGCTCGAAGCTGCTGCGGTTGAGCAGGCCGGTCAGGGCATCGTGGGCCGCCTGGTGGCGCAGGCGTTCGGTCAGCGCATGTGCCTCGGTGCTGTCCTGGATCACCACCAGATGGTGCGGTTCGCCTTCCAGCACGATGTCGGTGAGCGACACCGAGGCCCAGAAGCCGCTGTGGTCGGGGCGCAGCACGCGCGTGCTCAGGCCCTCGACTTCGGCCGAGTTGCCGCGCAGGCGTTCGGCCACGGTGCTGTCCTCGAACAGCGCCGAGAGCTGCAGGTCGGCGCTGCCGCCGTCGACGCCGAGCAGCTGGCGCCCGGCGAAATTGAGGTAGACCACGCGATCATCGGCGCGCGCCAGCAGGACCGCTGCCGGCAGCAGCTCGGTCAGGGCGCGGAAGCGCTCCTCGCTCTCGCGGAAGCGGCGGCTCATCTGGTCGGCCAGGCTGAGCGCGGTTTCGCGGGTGCGGGCGACGTTGAAGAACAGGGCACCCAGCAGCAGGCTCGCGACCAGTCCGAAGCCGAAGCTGACGAAGGGGATGAGCCGCAATGACTGTGAGAACTCCGGCAGCGGTGCGATCTCCAGCTGCCAGCGGCGACCGGCGAACTCCAACAGCCGCCGCTCGACCCGCGCGTCTTGCATCCCCTCGCCGCTGCGATAGAGCTGCACGGGCTCGGCGTCGCTGACGTCGCGCACGGTCAGCGCGATCTGCTCGCTGTCCTCGGGCAGCACCCGCGCCAGCAGTTCGTTGATCGAGAACGAGGCCGCCGGCGAACCGATGAAGCGGCGCTGGCGCTCCTCGATGTCGAGCGGGCGCGGGCCCGGGCCGTAGATCGGCAGGCGCAGGATGAAGCCCTTGAGCGGTTTGCCGTCGAGGCCGAGCTGGACCAGGTCGAAGACTTCCGACATGGCCGCATCGTCGGTATCGCGGGCGCGCTCAAGCGCGCGCAGGTTGGCCGGCTGGGTGGCGATGTCGAGGCCCGAGACGCGCTCGTTGCCCAGCAGGGGCGCATAGAACACCGTCGGATAGCGCGGCGGGTCGCCCGCGACGTACTCGGCATAGGCCAGCGAACGCAGTGCCGGAAACAGCCGGCGCGGCTGCAGGTCCTCGTACATGCGCTGGAACTCATGGGCCTCGACTTCGCCGCTGGCGTTGAACAGGGCCTGCAGCGAGCGCACCAGCAGCGCGCAGTTCTCCAGCTGGGCGCGCAGTCCGGCGGCGCTGCGGTCGGCCAGCCAGCCCAGACTGGCCTCCTGCTGGGCATTCAGCAGGCGCGCATGCTCGCGCGCCAGCAGGGCCGACAGCGCCAGTCCCACCAGCAGCGCGATCAGGCCCGCGATCAGGGGCCGCCGCACGCTGGCATGGGCGAGGGAGGCATTCACGCCGCGCGCTCCGGTCGAAGACAGGCGGGCCGGTATGCTTGGCGGCCCGATCCCAGCCCGCCCGCCCGCCCATGAGTGTCGACCTTGCCCCGCTTCACCGCGCCCATGTCCAGACCCTGATGCAGCGCAGCGCCGCCGCCCTGGAGCGGGTCGGACGCGAACATCTGCTGATCGCCGCCGGCGCGACCCGCTACGAGTTCCTCGACGACCGCCCCTACCCGTTCCGGATCAACCCGCACTTCAAGGCCTGGCTGCCGCTGGACGAGCATCCGGACTGCTGGCTGAAGATCACCCCTGGCGAAAAGCCGCATCTGTTCTATTTCCAGCCGGACGATTTCTGGCACATGCCGCCGGCGGACCCGGCAGGTTATTGGACTGAGCAGTGCACTATATCGATCATCCGCGATCCGGGCGAACTCGCCGCCCTGCTGCCGCCGCCGGCGCAGTGCGCCATCGTCGGTGAGCCCGAAGCCGCGGTCGGCGCCTGGGTGCCCGACAACCCGCCGGCCCTGATCGATTACCTGCATTTCCATCGCGCCTTCAAGACTCCCTACGAAATCGAGCTGATGCGCCGCGCCAGCCGGCGCGCGGTGGCCGGCCATCGCGCCGCCGAAGCGGCCTTCCGCGCCGGTGCCTCGGAGCACGGCGTGCACCAGGCCTACCTCGCCGCGAGCGGCCACGGCGATCTCGACCTGCCCTACGGCAGCATCGTCTGCCTCAACGAACATGCGGCGATCCTGCACTACCAGCATCGCGACCGCGTGGCGCCGGCCCAGCGCCGCTCGCTGCTGATCGATGCCGGCGCCAGCTGCGCCGGCTACGCCGCCGACATCACCCGCACCTATAGCGGCGAAAGCGGCGATTTCGCCGCACTGCTCGCCGGCGTCGACCGCGTGCAGCGCCAGCTGGTTGACGGCGTACGCCCCGGCCGGGACTACCGCGACCTGCACCTCGACTGCCACCGCCAGCTGAGCGCGCTGCTGATCGAGGCGGGCGTGATCCGCTGCGGACTGGATGAAGCCATTGCCGCCAGCCTGAGCTCGACCTTCTTCCCGCACGGCCTCGGCCATCTGATCGGCCTGCAGGTGCACGACGTCGCCGGCTTTGCCGCCAGCGAGGACGGTGGCCGCATCGAGCGCCCCGAGGGCCACCCCTTCCTGCGCCTGACCCGGCCGCTGGCGCCGGGCATGGCGGTGACCATCGAACCCGGGCTGTACTTCATCGAGAGCCTGCTGGCCCGGCTGCGCGCGAGTGACCATGCGCGTCACATCGACTGGACGCGGGTGGACGCGCTGGCGCCCTACGGCGGCATCCGCATCGAGGACGACGTGGTCTGCACCGAGGCTGATCCCGAGAACCTCAGCCGCGACGCGTTCGCCGCCTGAGCGCCCGCGGGCCACGGCACTCTTGCGGTGGGCGACGGCGGGGCTTGCGGGCGCGGACGGAGACATGCGCTCAGCGCAAGCAAGTCACAGGCCAGACACAAGCGTGATGCCGAGGCGTGAACGGAATCACGCTGGCCGGCCACACAGCCGGGTCGTCGACAGCGGGCGGCACGCGCGCAGGACTCGGCCGCTGCCGCGGCGAGTTGGCGGTGTCCGGCAGGCCCGGGCTTCCTTCCTCGCCGGACTTGCACCACGATGGCGCAAACCCAGCGCCTCGGACCCGCCATGCTCAGCCGCTTCGCGCCCTTCCAGCGCCTGGCCACGCCCCTGCTGCTGATCGATGCAGCGCAGCAGATCCGCGAGCTCAACCCGGCCTGCTCGGCCTGGCTCGGCCTGTCGCGGCGGCGTCTGCTGGAGCAGCCGCTGGCCCTGATCGACGGCGGCGAGGGCGAACTCGTGGCCGCTGCCACCGAGGTGCTGCAGCAGCAGACCTCACTGCGTGGCCGCCACCTGCGCCTGAAGCGGGAAGGCGACGAGCGCTTCGCCGAGGTCTACCTCACGCCCTTCGAGCCCGCGCCCGACCTGCCCGCGGGTGGCCTGCTGATCGAATTCCACCCGGCCGATGCCTTTCCCGGCGCCGACCCCAGCGTGCTGCCGGCGGCCCTGCACGCGGCACTCAAGGGGCTGGCCCATGAGGTGCGCAATCCGCTGGCGGGCCTGAAGGGTGCGGCCCAGCTGCTCGGCCGGCGGATCGAGGACGCCGACAGCCGCCGCTATGTCGAAGTCATCCTCACCGAGACCGCGCGTCTGACCGACCTGGTCGAGCGCCTGCTGACCCCGACCGCGCCGCGCGAGCTGGTCGCCACCAATGTGCATTCGGTGCTGGAGCGCGTGCGCCTGCTCGCCGAGGCCGAGGCCGGCTGGTCGGTGCAGCTGCTGCGCGACTACGACCCCAGCCTGCCCGAGCTGCCCGCCGATGCCGACCGCCTGGTGCAGGCGCTGTGGAACCTGGTGCGCAACGCCCTGCAGAGTGGCGCCTCGGTGGTGCGCCTGCGCTCGCGCGCCGAGCATGGCGTGCTGATCGGCGAACTGCGCTATCGGCTGGCGCTCAAGCTCGAAGTCGAGGACAACGGTCGCGGCGTGCCGGAGTCCCTGGCCGAGCGCATCTTCCTGCCCCTGGTCTCGGGCCGACCGGAGGGCTCGGGCCTGGGCCTCGCGCTGGCCCAGCAGGTCGCGCGCGAGCACGGCGGCGCGCTCAGCTTCCGCTCGCGTCCGGGCCATACCGTATTCACCCTGCTGCTGCCGGTGCGCGACGAGCACCGCGAGGAGGCTCACCATGGCGACTAAGCCCTCCCACCTGTGGGTGATCGACGACGACCGCTCGGTGCGCTTCGTGCTCGCCGAGGGCCTGCGCGACGCCGGCTTCGAGGTGCGCGAATTCGACGGCCCCGGCCCGGCCCTGGCGGCGCTGGCGAAGTCGACGCCCGCGGCCGTGTTCACCGACGTGCGCATGCCGGAGATGGATGGACTCAAGCTGCTCAACGTGCTGAAGGCCGACCATCCCGAGCTGCCGATCATCGTGATGAGCGCGTACACCGACGTGGCCTCGACCGCGGGCGCGTTCCGCGGGGGCGCGCATGATTTCCTGTCCAAACCCTTCGACCTCGACACCGCCGTGGCGATGGCCCGGCGCGCCCTGCAGCAGGACGAGGCCGAACCGGCGCCGCCGACGCCGCCCGCGCGCGATACGCCCGACCTGGTCGGCGAGGCGCCGGCCATGCGCGAGCTGTTCCGCGCCATCGGCAAGCTGGCGCAGGCGCCGCTGTCGGTGCTGATCATCGGCGAGACCGGCACCGGCAAGGAGCTGGTCGCGCGCGCCCTGCATCGCCACTCGCCGCGCGCGCAGGCGCCCTTCGTCGCGCTGAACACCGCGGCGATTCCGTCCGAACTGCTGGAGAGCGAGCTGTTCGGCCATGAGCCCGGCGCGTTCACCGGTGCTGCGCGTCGCCACCACGGCCGCTTCGAGCAGGCCGACGGCGGCACCCTGTTCCTCGATGAGATCGGCGACATGCCGGCGGCGCTGCAGACGCGGCTGCTGCGCGTGCTGGCCGAGGGCGAGTTCTTCCGCATCGGCGGCCGCGAGCTGATCCGCGTCGACGTGCGGGTGATCGCGGCCACGCATCAGCCGCTGGACGCGCTGGTCGAGCAGGGCCGCTTCCGCGCCGACCTGCTGCACCGGCTGGATGTGGTGCGCCTGAACATTCCGGCCCTGCGCCAGCGTCGCGAGGACGTGCCCGCGCTGGCGCAGCGCTTCCTGGCCGATGCCGTGGCCAAGCTCGGCACCGGCGGCAAGCGCTTCGACCGCGCCACCCTCGATGCGCTGATCGCCCACGACTGGCCGGGCAATGTGCGCGAGCTGGAGAACCTGTGCTGGCGGCTGGCCGCGCTGGCGCCCGGCGACGTGGTGCGGGTGGCCGACCTGCCCGAGGGCCTGCGCGGTCGCAGCAAGGCCCCGGCGACGGGCAGCTGGGAGGAAAGCCTGCGCCAGTGGGCCGAGGGCGCGCTGCGCTCGGGCCAGGGCGAGCTCTACCCGCAGGCGCTGGAGCGTTTCGAGCAGGTCATGCTGAACGCAGCCCTGGCCGTCACCGGCGGTCACCGTCAGCAGGCGGCAGAACGTCTGGGCCTCGGGCGCAATACGCTGACCCGCAAGCTGGGGTCGAGTCGGCGGCGCGGCTGAGCGCGCAGGGGACGGGCGGTCGCGCTGGCTGGTTGTGTGCGCCGACAGCGGCCGCGGCTGGCTGTGCAGAGCCGGCCGCCGCTCAGCGCGGATCGACCCAGGCGCAGCTTTGGAAGGCTCCACGGGACCAGCGGCAAAGCAGTGGCTGATCCCGTGGCTCATCCGTCATCGGATACCCGGCCCGGCGCATGCCTGCCCAGATGTCCTGCGCGTCCGTGCTCGCCCACGCAAGGCTCTCTCCACGGTCCGGGTTACCGTAGCCGGCGCCAGCGCCACGGCCAGCGCGAGTCTCCTTGAACGTCGCGCCGCCGTTCGCGAAGTGGTACCGGGCGCAATCGGACCCGCGGCAGAACCAGACGACTGCGGGAGGCCCAAGCTGTGCAGGAAAGTATCTCCAGTCCACCCAGCCTGCGGCAGTCGGCATCTCTGCATTCGCATGCCGCGCGCTCGCCCTCACGCGGAGTGTGAGGGCTGCGTCGATCCGTTCGATGCAGCGTAGATCGGACAGGCAACGCTCCACGGCCCGGTCCATGCGGCCGCGTTCGCTGGAGTGCTGGCCGTTGACCGAGACCCGCACCGGGTCGTGTGGTCCATGCGCCAGGATGGACTGATCGGTTGTGTACTGCCTCGGGAGATGGAAGCCATCGGCATCCAGCCGATAGGCCTGCGACAGCAGGGACAGCCTGGCCGCGATGAAATCGGGTACCGCCTCCTGCCAGGCGAAATGCTGCCCTGCCACTTTCAATACGCGGAAGCAGCGGGCGCTGCCATCGACCACATTCAGGCTGCAGTAGCGTCCGCCGGGCGCCGTAGTGCGCGGCGTCTGACGGATGGCCGTCATCACACAGGTCTTGAAGTGCGCGCCTGACTGCGCGCCGTCGCAGCGGACTGCGAGCGTGACTTCGCCGGCTGCAGGGGCGAGTAGGGCGACCAGCACGGCTGCAGCGACGAGGGCCACCGCTGGCAGGGCAATGCGAAGACGCGTGAAGCGCATGCGTGATGCAGTCATGTCAGGAAAATCTTGCAGGCGGACGCAATGGAAAATGTCAGCGCAGCTCACGCACGCTGGCATGGCGGAAGCAGACGCAACAGCTTCCGGATCCGACAGTCCGTTGCAAGTCGCGATCGGCCGCGGGCGGGAACTCCGAAGCAATGGGAAACGCGCTGAGCAGCCGCGGGCCTTTGCCGGCAGCGTCTGAACCGCGCGGCGCGTGCCGACACGGAGGGCTGCCCCCGGCACGGTTACAGCAGGGGCGACAGCAGGCGCGCGCCGGCTTCCGCCAGCCGGTGCCGACGCGTGATGCGGCGCGGGCGGCGCACTTCCTTCGCCTGCGCGAAGTCCTCCAGCAGCACTGCTTCCAGCGCGCGCGCCGAGGGCTCGCCGTAGATGTTCAGGCACAGCTCGAAATTGAGGCGGAAGCTGCGTGCGTCGAAGTTGGCGCTGCCGAGCGTGCACAGGGCCTCGTCGACCAGCAGGGCCTTGGTGTGCAGCATGCGCGGCTGGTACTCGAACACGCGCACGCCGGCGCGCAGCAGCTCGTCGAAGTAGCTGCGGCTGGCATAGGTGACGATGCGGCTGTCGGCGCGGCGTGGCACCAGCACGCGCACGTCGACCCCGCGCTGGGCGGCGCGGGTCAGCGCGTACAGGGCCGGCTCGGGCGGCACGAAATAGGGTGTGACCAGCCAGATCCGCTGGTCGGCATCGCCCATGGCCTGCAGCATCGCCCGGTGGATCGGCTCCTGCGGGGTGTCCGGCCCGGAAGGCAGCCACTGCAGGGGAATCTCGCCGTGCGCCAGCTGCGGGAACATGCCGTGCTGGCGCAGCGGGCGGCGGCTGGCGTACAGCCAGTCCTCGACGAACACCTGCTGCAGGCCGTTCACCGCCGCGCCCTCGATGCGCAGGTGCAGGTCGCGGAAGGCGCCGCTGTGCACGCGCTCGTCCTGGGTATCGCTGACGTTGATGCCGCCGGTGAAGCCGATGCGCCCGTCGATGATCGCGATCTTGCGGTGGGTGCGCAGGTTCAGCACCGGCCGCAGCGTGGCCAGCCGGAACGGATGGAAGAACACCACCTCGGCGCCGGCCTCGCGCAGCGGGCGCAGGAAGCGCCGCGACAGCTTGGCGCTGCCGACCGCATCCACCAGCAGTCGCACGGCAACGCCGGCGCGGGCGCGCTCGGCCAGCGCATCGCGCACCGCACAGCCGATCCGGTCCGGCTCGAAGATGTAGTACTCGCAGTGGATGTGCTCACGGGCCTCGCGGATCGCCGCCAGCAAGGCCTCGTAGGTGGCTTCGCCATCGCTCAGCAGTTCGACGCGCTGCGCGGTGGTCGGCGCCAGCCGGGTCAGGCGCTCGACCAGTCGCGCCTGGCGCAGCTCCAGCGGGCCGGCCAGCGCGGCCAGCACATCGCATTCGGACAGCGGTTCGCGTTCCAGGCGCCGCCGGCTGCGGCGACGCTTGAGCTGCTGGCGGCGGATCCGCACCGGCCCCAGCCAGTGGTAGATCAGGAAGCCCAGCACCGGCAGCGCAGCCAGCGAGAGGATCCAGGCGAGCGTGCTGACCGGCGGCCGCTTCTGCAGCACGATCCACACCGACAGCGCGCTGATGTAGACCGCCCAGGCCAGCGGCAGCCAGACGTCGAGCTGCAGGTCGTCCACGGCCTGCGCGCCCGCGCCTCAGCGCAGCCGCGGGTTCAGGGTATAGGTGCCGTAGTGCACGGCCTCGGCCAGCACGTGGCCGTGCAGGGCGCGATGCAGGTCGGCCATGGTGAACTTCGCGGGCAGTTCGAGCGCGGCCACGTCCAGGGCGAACAGGCGGAACAGGTAGCGGTGCAGCAGGGCATCGTTGAAGGGCGGGCAGGGGCCGTCGTAGCCGAGGTAGTCGCCGCCCATGTCGGCGTCACCGGCGAACCAGCCGGTGTAGTCGTTCTTGCCCTGCACGCTGCCGCTGGGGCCCGACGGATTCTGCTTGCCGCGCGCAGTGACCCCCTCGCTGCAGCTGCCGGCGGCGATCTCGCGCGCGTCGGCCGGGATGTTCGCCAGCAGCCAGTGCACGAAGTCGACGCGCGGCAGGTCGGCCGGCACTTCGCGGCCGGTCTGGTTGACGTCATCGGGTTTCGACGGCACGTCCGGGTCGACGCAGATCAGGGCGAAGCTGCGCGTGCCCTCGGGCACTTCGCTCCAGGCCAGGTGCGGATTGCGGTTGTCCGAGAGGATGCAGGGGCTGTCCGGGCCGGGTTTGCCGAAGGCGAACTCGGCGGGAATCGGCTGGCCCTGTTCGAAGCTGTCGCTGCGCAGTTTCATGCGGGGTCGTCCTCTCGTGATGGGGCGGTGGCTTCAAGCCGGTGGATTGAGGTACTTGTCCTTCAGGCGCACGTAGTGGCCGGCGGAGTACATCAGGTTCTCGATCTCGCGGTCGGAGAGCCGGCGCACCAGGCGGCCGGGGTTGCCCAGCCACAGCTCGCCTTCACCGACCACCTTGCCCGGCGCGATCAGCGCACCGGCGCCGACGAAGCCGTGGGTCTTGACCACCGCGCCGTCCATCACGCTGGCGTGCATGCCGATCAGGCAGCGATCCTCGATGGTGCAGCCGTGCAGCACCACCGCATGGCCGACGGTGACGTCGTTGCCGATCAGCGTGGGCCAGCCGTTCTCGCGGGTGTAGGGGCCGTCGTGGGTGACGTGCACCACGGTGCCGTCCTGGATCGAGGTGCGCGCGCCAATGCGGATGTAGTTGACGTCGGCGCGGATCACCACGCCGGGCCAGATGGAGCTGTCGTCGCCGATCTCGACGTCGCCGATCACCGCCGACATCGGGTCGACCCAGACGCGCTGGCCGAGCTTGGGGCTGCGGCCCTGGAAGGCGCGCAAGGGGGAGTAGGGGGCTGTGCTCATGGGCGCGGAGTGTAGCAAGCGCCTTGCCGGCGCCCCGTGCTGCACTACACTCGGCCGTATGGACTTGCCCAGCACCCCGCTCGAAGAACTGCCGCAGCGCCTCGCCGTGCTGCGCGCCCAGGCCGAACGCGCGCCGCGCTCCTACACCGAGCGCCGCGAAGACCTCTATGACCTGCGCGCTGCGGTCAAGCTCAACCTGCCCGAGCTCGTGCGCGCGATGGACGCCGACTTCGGCTGCCGCAGCCGCCACGAGAGCCTGGTTTCGGACGGCATGACCGTGCTGTCCGAAATCGACCACCTGATCGGCAACCTGAAGAAATGGATGCGCCCGCGGCGGCGCTGGATCAGCCCGCTGTTCTGGCCGGCGACGGCCGAGGTGCGCTACCAGGCGCTGGGCGTGGTGGGGGTGATTTCGCCCTGGAACTATCCGGTCAACCTGGCCCTGGTGCCGCTGGCCACCGCGTTGGCCGCCGGCAATGCGGTGTATCTGAAGCCCAGCGAGCACACCCCGCGCACCAGCCAGGCCCTGTTCGACCTGCTGCGCTCGATCTATCCGCGCAACCGGGTCGAGATCGCGCTGGGTGGGGCTGATGTCGCCGCGGCGTTTGCCGGCCTGCCCTTCGACCATCTGTTCTTCACCGGCTCGACTGCGGTTGGCCGCAAGGTGATGGCCGCGGCCGCACCCAACCTGACGCCGGTGACGCTGGAGCTCGGCGGCAAGTCGCCGGTGATCCTGGCGCCGGGCTATCCGATCGAGCGTGCCGCCGCGCGGATTGCCTCGGGCAAGTTCATCAATGCCGGCCAGACCTGCATCGCGCCCGACTACCTGCTGGTGCCCGAGAACGCGGTCAACGCCCTGGTGGCGGCGCTGAAGGCCGAGGCCCAGGCGCGCTACCCGGACATCAGCATGGGCCCGGACTACACCCGCATCATCAACCGCGCGCAGTACCAGCGCCTGGTCGACTGGCGCGAGGAGGCCCGCAGCCGCGGCGCCCGCATCGAGCCGCTGATCGAAGTCGAGTCCGAGCTGGCCGACAGCCAGCGCCTGATCGCGCCGACCCTGGTGCTGGACGCGCCGGAGGACTGCCGGCTGATGCAGGAGGAGATCTTCGGCCCGCTGCTGCCGATCGTGCCCTACCGCGAGTTCAGCGAAGCCATCGACTACGTCAAGCGCCGCGACCGCCCGCTGGCCCTGTACCTGTTCGACCACGAATCGCGGCGCATCGAGCACCTGCTGGAGCACACCATCGCCGGCTCGGTGGCGATCAATGACACCGTGCTGCAGTTCGCCCAGAACAACCTGCCCTTCGGCGGCATCGGCCCCAGCGGCATGGGCAGCTATCACGGTGAGGCGGGTTTTCGCACCTTCAGCAAGGAAAAGCCCGTGTTCCGGCAGGCGCGCTGGTCGGGCATGGCCCTGTTCAAGCCGCCCTACCGCGGCCTCGCGGACCGGCTGGTGCGCTTTCTGACCCGCTGAAACCGGCCCGTCGACGCGGGCCGGAGCGGGACGAATGCCGGCGCACGCGTTCTCAATTCGCGTGCAGATGGTTAGGATGCCGAAAGGGTAGCGCCGGGGGGTTCTGCTTGGACAGGCGAGGCGAACACAGCACGGGCGCGACCCTCGCACCCGACCCCTTGGTGCTGGCGATCGCCGCCGGCAGCGCCGAGGCGGAGCGTTGCTTCGTCGAACGCTATGGCCGCGGCGTGCGCACGCTGGTGGTGCGGGCCTGCCGACCGGGTGATCCGATCGTCGACGACATCGTCCAGGACGTACTGCTGACCGTACTGGGTCGCCTGCGTGCCGGTGCGCTCAACGACCCGAACGCCCTGCCCGCCTACCTGCAGGCGACCATCGCCCACGCCACCCGCGCCGAGTACCGCAAACGCGGCCAGCGCGGCGACAGCGTCGAGGTCGAGCAGCTTGAGAACCTGCCGGGCAGCGAGGCTGGCCCCGCCGAACGTCTGCACCAGCGCCACCTGCGGCAGGCCATGGCCGGCCTGGTCGAGGCCCTGCCGGTGGCGCGCGACCGCGCCGTGCTGCGCGGCTTCTATCTGGAGGATCGCGATCGCGATGACCTGTGCGCCGAGCTGGGCATCGACGAGCCGCACTTCCGGCGCGTGCTGCACCGCGCCCGGGAGCGCCTGCGCGCACTCATCGAAGACGCCGGCTGGGCGCCGGACCCGTGAACGCGCGCAATGCGTCACAAAACCGACATCCGCTGTGGCTGTCGCTGGGACAGCACCGTGCGCGCGGCCTCCTGCGCCAGCAGTACCCCGCCCCCTCCCCCAGGGTCGATGCGCCATGAACCTGCCCACTTCCGCACCGCCGCTCAGCCCCTGGCTGGAACAGGCCTGGCTGCAGCGCTATCTGGACCGCGAGCTCAAGCCCGACGAGCAGGCCTGGTTCGAGGCCTATGTGCTCGACAAGCCGCATCTTCTCGATGCCATCGACGCTGACAACGCCCTGCGCGCCGTGGTGCTCGCCGCCGCGGATCCGCAGGTGCAGCCCTCACTGGATCAGGCTGACCGCGGCGAAGCGACGCACTTCGATACAGCGGCAGCCGCAAGGATCGCGCCGCACAGGCAAGTGCGCCGGGGCCATGTTCCGCTGCTCGCCATGGCCGCCAGCTTCGTCGGCGGTCTGGGCCTCGCGAGCCTGCTGGTCACAGGGCCCGCCGCTCCAATCAGCGATGAGCCCGAGGCTGAGGCGCCCGCGCGTCTGGTCTTCGACCTGCTGCGTGGCGGCCGCGTCGAACTGCGTGAGGACCAGGGCGATCCACGCGCCCGCCTGATGGTGGTCGACATCGCCCTGCCGCTGGGCAGCCGGATCGCCGGCGCCCACGCCGAACTCGGCGAACGCCGCGTCGAACTGCCGTCGGCGCGGATCTCCGGCGAAGGCTTCGCCACCTATACGCTGCCGCGCAGCTGGCGCGGCCGCGCCCAGCTGCACTTCGACCTGCAGCGCGAGGGCGGTGAAGCCCTGCCGCCCGTGCAGGTCGAGCTCTAGTCCCGATGCCGAGCCACGCCCGGGGTTTCGATATCGAGGCAGCGCAGCGCGCGCTCGCCCGTCGCGACCGGCGCCTTGGCGCCGCCATGCGCCGGATCGGTCCACTCGAGCTCGCAGCACGCTGGAAGCAGCCTTTCGACACGGTCGACGTACTGGCCCGCTCGATCCTGCACCAGCAGCTCTCGGGCAAGGCCGCAGCGACGATTGTCGGGCGCCTCGAGGCGGCGATCGGCGCGGACCGCCTGCACGCCGACACGCTGACGCGCGTCGATGACGAGCGTCTGCGCGCCTGCGGCGTATCGTCCGCCAAGGCGCGCGCCCTGCGCGACCTGTGCGCACGCAGCGAAGCCGGTCAGGTA
The DNA here is from genome assembly GCF_937888285.1 of uncultured Aquimonas sp. Taxonomy (GTDB): domain Bacteria; phylum Pseudomonadota; class Gammaproteobacteria; order Xanthomonadales; family Xanthomonadaceae; genus Aquimonas. The sequence goes on along the minus strand of NZ_CALART010000007.1, from coordinate 60,861 downwards.
CCCGACGCCCGGCAGCTGGCGCGCATGGACAGCGAGGCCATCGTCGAGCACTTGAGCGCGGTCCGCGGCATCGGCCGCTGGACGGTCGAGATGCTGCTGATCTTCCGTCTGGGCCGTCCGGATGTGCTGCCGCTGGACGACCTCGGCATCCGCCGCGGCGCGCAGTGGCTGGACGGCCTGGAGGCTGCGCCGGGCCGTCGCGAGCTGGCCGAGCGCGGTGAGGCCTGGGCGCCCTGGCGCAGCCTGGCGGCGCTCTACCTCTGGCGGATCGCGGACGGCGGCTGAGCCACCCTTCGATCCAACGCCCGGCTTCCGCGGACAGCACACTGTGCGCTGCCTGAACTATCCTCTCGATGCGTCCGCCGGCCCCACGCGGCGAGGCGTCCATTCCATTCGAACCTGGAACCCGCATGCGCATCCCATTCATTACCCTGACCGCCGGACTGATCCTCAGTCTTTCCCTGCTCCCGCAGGCTTCTGCCGGCCAAGGCCGCGACGAGACCGACCGTCACAACGTGGTTGAACCCGCAACGGCATCGAACCCTGCCCCGCCTCATCAAGCCGAGTCCGCAAATGTGCAGCCATCATCCGCCGGGCTCGCGGCTGGGTGGATCGATGCATGGATGCGCCTGTTCAGCGCCGACAACCCCGAGTGCCTGGGCACCCAGTGCGGGCGACCGGCCGAGTAGAGCTGCGGACCACCGGCGCACGCTGGCCTGCGCCCTGCGCAGGCCGGCGAGCGAGCGGCTCAAGGCGCTGGTGGACAGCCTCCCGGCGCGGCGTGTCGCGCAACTTCGACCCTGCTGCGGAACTCGGGGCTGATCGGCATCGCCAGTGTCTCGGAAAACAGGGTCTGCGCTCGTTCGCTCTCGCCCAATGCCAGGGCGATCCGGGCGGCCAGCAGCAGATCGGCCGGGGAGGCCTGCAGGTCGAGTTGCCCGGCCAGGGTGCGCGCCTCGTCCAGCAATGACCGCGCCTGTGCAGGCAGGCAGCGCGCCAGCGCGAGGCTGGCCCTGCGCATGCGCAGCTGGACATGCTCGGACTGGCGGATTCCCGCCACCGTCCTCGCCAGCTCGGATTCGAGCAGTGCCAGCTCGGCTTCGGCCCCATCCAGATCGCCCGTGAATTCCAGCGCGCGCGCCAGATTGAAGCGCTGCGCGCGCACGTCACCGGGGTAGACATTCGGCGTGGCCTGCGCGACCGCGAGCACTTCCCGGCGCAGCGTCGCGAGCTGCGCATACTCGCCGCGATTCTCCATGCGCGCCGCCTGCTCGCCCAGCACCAGCGCGCGCAGGAAGTGCGATTCCGGCAGCCAGGCCCGCGCCTGCTGCGCGGTGCGCTCGATCTGTGCGTCCAGGCGCGGGTCCTGGGTGCGCTTGAACAGCTCGATGCGCGTCAGGCCGATGCGGATCGCGGCATTGGCCGCACCTGCGTCGTAGGGCGCTTCGCCCAGCAGCGCCTGTGCGCGGTCGAGAAGGCGACCGGCTTCAGCGAACTCGCCAAGCTCGATCGCCATTCGGGCCGCTTCGCGCAGGCTGTAGGCCGTGTCCGAAGCGTCCTTCAGCTGTTCACCATGCTCGGCCGAGGCGATGAACAGGGGTTTGGCGTCGGCCCAGCGTCCCGCATTCAGATACGCCGATGCGAGCAGCGATTCGAGCTCGGTGCGAGCCAGCGGATCACCGGCCGCCTCGGTCTCCAGGCGGTCGCGCATGCGGTCGAGCAGATCGGTGGCCAACAGCGGGCTGCCGTCTTCGCGGCGACCCGCTGCACCCTGCAGAACGCCGGCGAGGAAGCGGTACTGCAGCCCGCGCGTAGCGTTCGCATGCTCAGCCGCGAGCCGCGCCGCCACCGCTTCGGCGCGCTCGTGCTGCAGCCAGACCACGTTGCCCGCCAGCAGCAGCACCGCCAGCGCACCGAGCCCGACCGGCAGCCGATGCCGCTGCAGGAACTTGCGCAGGCGGTACAGGCCGGTGTCGGCGGCGGCGCGCAGCGGCCGGCCTTCCTGGTAGCGCGTCAGCTCGTCGCGCAGGGCCTCGACGGTCGGATAGCGCTGCGACGGTACATCCGCGCAGGCCATGGCGATCACCCCGCGCAGCTCGGCGTCGATCGGCAGCGCGGGGAAGCCGCCGTGCTGGCGCGCACCGGCATCGCCCTCAAGCAGGTCGCGCAGCATCACCCCCAGCGCATAGACGTCGCTGGCGGTGGTCACGGCGCGGCCCTCGCGCTGTTCCGGGCTGGCATAGCCCTCGGTCCAGACCCGCGTCGAGGTCTCGCGACGGGCGCTGTCATCGCCGAGCTCGATCAGCTTGGCGACGCCGAAGTCGAGCAGCTTGGGCTCGCCGTCGGCGCGCACCAGCACATTGCCGGGCTTCAGGTCGCGGTGGATCACCAGCTGCTGGTGCGCATGCGCGACCGCCTGCGCGATGCGGTCGAACAGCGCCAGCCGCTGCGCGAGCGTCGGCGCACTTTGCGTGATGTGGGCCATCAGGCCCAGACCCTCGACATACTCCAGCGCCACCCAGGGCTGGCCGTCCGCGGTCTCGCCGCCGTCCAGCAGACGGGCGATGCAGGGGTGATCAAGCTGGGCGAGGATGCGCCGCTCCTGGCGCAGCCGACGCCGGCTGTCCTCGGTGGGAAATCCGCGGATCAGCTTGATCGCCGCGCGCTGCTCGAACGGCGCTTCGGCGCGCTCGGCCAGCAGCACCGTGCCCATGCCGCCGGCGCCAAGCTCGCGCAGGACGCGCCAGGGCCCCAGCCGCGCGCCCGGCGCGCGCGCGCGCTGCAGGGCGTCGCCGAGATCCTCCAGCACCGCCTGCAGCGGATCATCGGGCTGGGTATCGGCCAGCAGCAGCCGTCGGACCTCTTCGCGCAGACCCTCAGGCAGCGCCGCCAACGCGTCGGCGCGAGCCTCCACGGGCAGCGCGACGATGCGATCGAAGGCTTCGGCCAGCGCGTTGAAGGGCGTGTCGGACATGGTCGGGCGGTCACGTGAAGACCTGCAGTCTAGTGCGGTCCGGGGTGACCCGCCCTTGCCCTGGGCGCCTGCGCCCACCATCTTTGCCGGCATGAACACAGACACCACCGCCAACCCCCTGCTGGCCGACCACGGTCTGCCCGATTTCCCCGCCATCAACGCCGACCATGTGCTGCCAGCGGTCGACGCGCGCATCGCCAGCTACGAGGCCTGCGTCGAGCAGGTGCTCGCGGCGCCCGGCGAGCCCAGCTTCGACCGCCTGATGGCCCCGCTGGAGCGCGCCCAGGCCGCGCTCGATCACAGCTTCGCGCCGGTCGGGCACCTGCACGGCGTGGCTGACTCCGCCGAGCTGCGCGAGGTCTATGCCGAGGCCGAGGCGCGGATCACCGATTTTTCGGCGGCGCTGGGCCAGCACCGCGGCCTGTTCGAGGCGGTGCGGCGCCTGCGCCAGTCGTCGGAATTCGACCGCCTGCCGCGGCCCGAGCGCGCCTTGATCGAAGACAGCCTGCGCGGCTTCGAGCTCTCCGGCGTCGCCCTGGAGGAGCCCGCGCGCTCGCGCTTCAAGGCGATCCAGAGCGAGCTCTCGCGCCTGTCGACCGCCTTTGAAGAGGCCGTGCTCGACAGCACCGATGCCTGGTTCAAGCCGCTGTCGGAAGCCGAGCTTTCCGGCATTCCCGAGTCCGCGCTGTCGATGCTGCGGGCGATGGGGGCCGAGCGCGGCGTCGACCGTCCCGTCGCCACCCTGAAGGGCCCGGCGGTGCAGGCGGTGCTGAACTTCGCCGACGACCGCGGCCTGCGCGAGGCCGTCTACACCGCCTACCAGACCCGCGCTTCCGACCAGGGCCCGCACGATCCGGCGCACGACAACAGCGCGCGCATCGGCGAGATCCTGGCCCTGCGCCACGAGGCCGCGCAGCTGCTCGGCTTCGCATCGAGCGCGCATGTCTCGCTGGCCGACAAGATGGCCGGCGAGCCCGAGCGCGTGCTGCGCTTCCTGCGCGAACTCGCGGCCAAGGCAAAACCCGTGGCCGAACGCGAGCTCACGGAACTGTCGGAGTTCGCGCGCCGGGAGCTCGGCATCGACGGCCTGCAGCCCTGGGACGTGGGCTACGCCGCCGAGAAGCTGCGCCAGCAGCGCTTCGACTACAGCGACGAGGATCTCAAGCCCTGGTTCCCGGTCGAGCGCGTGATCGATGGCCTGTTCGCGCTCGCTGGCCAGCTGTACGGACTGAAGTTCGCGCCGCGCGCCGACGTGCCGCTGTGGCATGCCGACGCGCGCTACTTCGATGTGCTCGATGCCGACAGCCGCGTGCGCGCCGGTTTCTACGTCGACCTCTATGCCCGCAGCGGCAAGCGCGGCGGCGCCTGGATGGACGTCTGCCGTGCGCGCATCGATGCGCTGGAGCATCCGCAGATCCCGGTCGCGTTCCTGGTCTGCAACGTGCCGCCGCCGACGCCCGAGCTGCCGGCGCTGCTGACGCACGACGACGTGATCACCCTGCTGCACGAGTTCGGCCACGGCCTGCACCACATGCTGACCGAGGTGGCCTGGCCGGGCGTGGGCGGCATCAGTGGCGTCGAGTGGGACGCGGTCGAGCTGCCCAGCCAGTTCATGGAGAACTTCAGCTGGACCCGCGCCGGCATCGACCTGCTGGGCGGCCATTACCAGACCGGCGAGAAGCTGCCGCAGGCCCTGTTCGACAAGCTGCTGGCCGCACGCCACTACCACGCCGGCCTGTTCCTGGTGCGCCAGCTCGAGTACGCCCTGTTCGATTTCCGCCTGCACCTGGAATTCGACCCTGCGCGTGGTGCGCGGGCAATGGAGCTGCTGGAGGCCGTGCGCGAAGAGGTCGCGGTGATCCGCCCGCCGGCCTGGCAGCGCATGCCGAACAGCTTCACCCACATCTTCGCGGGCGGCTATGCGGCCGGCTACTACAGCTACCTGTGGGCCGAGGTCTTGTCCGCAGACGCCTTCGGCGCCTTCGAGGCGGCGGGCGTGCTGGATGCGGCAGCCGGTGAACGCTTCCGCCGCGAAATCCTCGCCGTCGGCGGCTCGCGCCCGGCGCTGGAAAGCTTCATCGCCTTCCGCGGCCGCGAGCCCGAGCCCGAGGCCCTGCTGCGCAGCTACGGGCTGGCGGCGTGAGAAGCGGGGAGTGGGGATTAGGGATTCGGGATTCGAAGCCAACCCGCTGAAGCGTGACGCGGTGCTCCCCTCTCCCCTCGTGTGAGAGGGGCCGGGAGAGAGGGGGCCAGCTCTGCGAAAGACTTCAACGTCTCCCACCTCCCACCTTGGCAGCCCCGGATGCCGGGCTCGAAGCGCAGGCGACCGTCCACTCCGAGCCACCCCTGCGGGTGACTTCAGTCACCCCCTGAACTCATCCGACGTTTAGCGAAAGCGCTCCATGCTCCGCGCTCCCCACCCGGAGCGCCTGCATGTCCCTGTCGCCGCGTCTGTTCGTCCGTTCGGCCCTGTTCCTCGCCCTCGCATTCGGAGCGCACGCCGCGCAGGCGCAGACGCCGCCACTGCCCGCTGCCGCGGTCGAAGTGCGCGATCAGATGAATGCTGGCGAGCTGGAGCGTGCGATCGAACTCGCCGAAGCCTGGACCCAGCGCGAGCCGCAGAGCTCGCAGGCCTTCGTCTGGCTAGGCCGGGTCTATGGTCGGCAGGCGCTGGAGGCCAGCGTGTTCACCAAGCTGAGCTGGGCCGGCAGGTGTCGCGAAGCGTGGGAGACCGCGGTCAGGCTCGACGGCAACAACATCGACGCGCGCTTCGATCTGCTGGGTTACTACCTGCAGGCCCCCGGCGTGGCCGGCGGCGGCCGCGACAAGGCCGAGGCGACCCTGCCAGAGATCGATGCGATCCATCCGTCCTACGGTCAGCTGGCACGCGGCCAGATCGCGGCCGCCAACAAGGACCTCGCCGCCGCGCGCAATCACTTCGAAGCGGCCGTCACCGCCGATCCGGCTTCGATCCGCGCCCGCACCGCGCTGGCCAACCTGCATCTTCGCGAGCAGCGCAACGCCGAGGCGCGCGCCGTGTGGCAGCAGGCCCTGCAGCTGAAGGCCGATGACGTCTACGCGATCTACCAGCTAGGTCGCCTCGCCGCGCTGACCGGCGAAGAGCTCGAAGCCGGCCTGCAGCAGCTCGACCAGTTCCTTGCGGTCGAGGACAAACCCAGCGACCTCAGCGTCGAAGGTGCGCATTGGCGCCGCGGGCAGATCCTGGCCAAGCTCGGCCGCATCGACGAAGCCCGCACCGCGCTGCAGCTCGCGAGCGCCGGCGACAAGCAGGTGGCGGAGCTGGCGCAGGCGGACCTGAAGAAGTTGTAGTACCGGCCGTCGTGGGTTGGGCAGAGCGCAGCGCGGCCCAAGATCGCGTCAACGCGCTCGCCTCAACCGCTCATCTCGCTGTGCTCCCCTCTCCCCTTGTGGGAGAGGGGACGGGGGAGAGGGGAAGGACGCTTGCCGCGAGGTTTGCCCCCCTCTCCCCAACCCATCTCCCACGAGGGGAGAGGGGCGTCACGCCGGCCTTTTCGGGAGTCAGCTGACACACGACGCCCATCATGACCGTGATTGGATTCTTGGCGCTCAGAGCCACGCTGCCGAGCCTTGCTGCTGTCGTGCTGGGCTCAGGCGCCCGCGTCGAACACCCGCCGCAGATCGCTCTCGTCCAGACGCCGCCACTGGCCTTCGTCCAGCCCTTCGAGCGTCAGCCCGCCGACCGTGCTGCGGTGCAGCTCGACCACGCGGTTGCCCAGTGCGCCGAACATGCGCCGTACCTGGTGATAGCGGCCCTCGTGCAGGGTCAGCCGGGCGCGGTTCTCGCCGAGCGGCTCGAAGCCGGCGGGTTTCAGCGGCGTGTCCTCGCCGTCCAGCATCAGCGTTCCGCTGCCGAACAGCGTGGCCTCGTCGCCGCGCAGGGGTTCTGCCAGCACGGCCTCATAGACCTTGGGCACGTGCTGCTTGGGCGAGATGATCCGATGCAGCAGGCCGCCGTCGTCGGTGAACAGCAGCAGGCCCGAGGTCTCGCGATCGAGGCGGCCGACCGTCGACAGCACCGGGTCGCGAAAGCGGAAGCGCTCGGGCAGCAGCTCGTAGACCAGGCGGCCCGTGTCCTTGGTCGAGCAGGTGTAGCCGGCCGGCTTGTGCAGCATCAGGCTCAGCGGCGCGACCGGGTCGAGTTCCTCGCCGTCGAACAGGACGTTCGCCGGGTCGACGTTGGCGTCATGGCGCAGCGGCGTGCCGGCGCGATCGGTGATGTAGCCCTCGCGGCACCAGGCCTGCACTTCGCGGCGGCTGCCGTAGCCGAGGTTGGCGATCAGGCGGTCAAGGCGCATGGGGGACCCGCGTTCAAAGGGGGCGCGATGATCCGGCTTGGGCGGTCCAGGTGCAAACGCAGCGGTGGCTGGCCCTTCCCGCGACCGCTGTCGCCCAGCAAGCCGCCCAGATCCCCTGCGGCCGGCGAGACCGCGTCGCGATGAAGATCAGCCGGCCGCCGCGCGCGCCCTCCAAGCCGCCAGCACCTCCGCCTCGCGCTCGGGCTTGATGCCGGCCCGCAGCGTCGCGCGGCGCTCTTCGGGCTGGGCATCGAACCACGCCAGCGTGGCCGCCACGGTATCGGCCAGCGGGCGGAAGCTCAGGCCCTTGGCGAGAGCGCGATCGTTGCGGTGGCGCGAGAAGCCGGCGCTTTCGCCCTGGCCGGGCACCCACACCGGCATGTCGCCCCAAGGGCTGACGTTCTGCTCGGCGAGGAATTCGGCCGGCGCCCAGTGGAAGGTCGCCGCCGTGCCGGTCACCGCCTGGATGCCGTACAGCAGCTGGTCCATGCCCATCGCGTAGGCCGGTCCCATGGCGTTGAAGGCGCCGAACGCGCGCTGCTCGGCCATGCGGATCGTCCACTCCGCCAGATCGCGCGCGTCGATGAACTGCACCGGGTCGCGGCCATCGCCGGGGGCGAGGATGTCGCCGCCGCGGCGCACGCGCAGCGGCCAGTAGCTGAAACGGTCGGTCTCGTCACCCGGGCCCACGATCAGGCCGGGGCGGATGAGTGTGGTGATGTCGGGGAACCATTTCAGCGCCTCGTCCTCGCAGGCCGCCTTCATCGGCCCGTACAGCGCCATGTTGGCGATCAGGCTGGCGCGGGTCTCGGCCATGATGTCGGGGCCGGTGTAGACCGCCCGCGGGGCGTCCTCGTCCTGGCCCGGGGTGGCGCTGTCGCTGTACACCGACAGCGTCGAGATGAACAGGTAATGGTCGACCTGGCCCTTCAGCACCTGGCCGACATCGCGCACCCAGTGCGGCACGCTGGTCGGGTTGTCGATGCAGACATCCCAGCGCCTCCCCTTGAGCGCTCCGACATCGCCGGTCTCGCGGTCGCCGGTCAGCTCCTCGACCTCGGCCGGCCAGTCCTGCGGGCGCCGGCCGCGGTTGAACAGGGTGATGCGGTGGCCGCGCGCCAGCGCATAGCGCACCTGGTGCGGACCGGTGAAGCCGGTGCCGCCGAGGATGAGGATGTCGAGCGGCTTGGCGGCGCGCTCGACGGCAGGCGCAGCGGCAGTGGCAAAGGCGGGGGCGAGACCGGCGGCGCCGGCCAGCGCCCCCAGCTTCAGCACATCGCGACGGCGGATCGGCATGGCGGCACTCCCTTGCGTGATGGGTATGTGCAGCCTGCGCGCAGCGCGTCCGCGATGCGCTGGCGGGAAGTCATGCCTGGGCCGGCTGCCACTGCAGGCGGCTGCGTCGGGGGCCGTCGGCGCTGACCACCAGCTCCAGCGCGCGCCCGTCGCGCTCGAAGCGCAGGCGCTCGGCAGCCACGCTCGACTCCAGGGCCTGCACCTGCCAACCGTCCTCGCTGAGCTCGCTGCGGTAGAAGTCGACCACCTCGCGCAGCGGTGCGGGCCCGGCATAGGCGACCCGCGCTTCGCCCTCGCCCCGCTGGAAGGCGACGCGCACGAAGCCCGGCAGGCGCGGAATGTCAGCGGGGTCGCTGCCGCCCACATCGCTGCTCGGCAGCTGCAGCGCGGCCAGGGCCGCAGTGGCTGCCGCCAGCGCCGCGCCGCCCTGCTGCAGGGGCGCACGCAGGGCTGCGCCGGCTTCGGCGGCGAGCCCGTCCAGCGGCTGGGCGAGACTGGGCAGGCTGGACTTCAGCGCCTCGGCCTGGGCCTGCAGTTCGGCGGCGCGCGCCGCCGCCTCGGGCGCCAGGGCGTCGACGACCTGCGCCGGATCGACCGCCAGCGCCGCCTGGCCTTCGGCGAGACGCGCCCGCGCTTCTTCGGTCAGCGCGCGGGCCTTCTGCGTGGCCTCGTCCAGCGAGGCCGCACCCAGCGCTTCCAGCGGCGCGGCCAGCGCGGGCACCCGCTCGGTGAGTTCGGCGCGGCCACTTTCGACCGCGGCCGAACCCCACTGCCACAGCCCGAACAGCGCGGCAGCGCCGAGCGCCAGCGCCAGCAGAGGCAGGCCGATCAGGGCCAGACCACCGACCACCCAGACCCAGCGCGGCGGTCGTCGCAGCGAAAGGTTCGCAGTCATGGGCGATCGCTCTCGCTGGGCCAGCGGCTGAAGCGCGCGGGCTGATCGCTGCGGCCGCGGCGCATCAGCTGGCGCAGGCGGCCACTGCGTCGACCCAGCGCGCGCGCCGCGCGCTCGACGGCGGCGGCAATCGCCGCGTACAGGTCGCTGCGGGTGTCCTCGACCACCACGTCGGGCTGGCCGGGCAGCTGCAGCTGCAGGCGGCAGCGCTTGTCGACGCCGCCGCGCTCGGCGTTGATGTCGGACAGGCGTACCACCACGCGCTGCACGCCGCCGCCGATACGGCCGAGCGCGAAGCGCAGGCGCCGCTGCAGATGGGCGCTCAGGCCCTCGGTCAGCGCGAAGCCGTGGGTGTGGGTATCGATCTGCATGGCGATCTCCTTGGGGTGGGCGGGGCGATCGGCCCCGACCACAGGAATACGGCCGCCAATAGTTCGAAAAAAGCAGGTATTGTCTTGGCCATTGTCAGGAATGAGCAGAGATCCATGGAGCGCCTCAACTATCGCCAGCTGCAGCAGTTCTGGACCGTGGCGCGCGCCGGCAGCGTGCGCGCGGCGGCCGAGCAGCTCGAGCTGGCCCCGCAGACCCTGAGCGGCCAGATCGCCGCGCTCGAACTGAGCCTGGGCACCGCGCTGTTCCAGCGCGTGGGCCGGCGGCTGGAGCTCACCGAAACCGGGCGCATGGTCCGCGCCTACGCCGACGAGATCTTCGAGCTGGGTGATGCCCTGCAGGAGGCGGTGAGCGAAGCGCGCAAGTCGCGCGTGCGGCCGCTGCGCGTCGGCGTGGCCGAGGTGGTGCCGAAGTCCCTGGCCTACGAGCTGCTGTCGCCGGCACTGGCGCTGGATCCCGCGCCGCGTCTGCACTGCCGCGAAGACAGCCTGCCGCGGCTGCTGGCCGAGCTGGCCCTGCACCGGCTCGATCTGGTGCTGAGCGATCGTCCACCCACCGGCGAGGCCGAGGTCAAGGTGCATTCCAGCCTGCTCGGTGAATGCGGCACGGCCTTCCTGGCGGCACCCTCGCTGGCCAAGCGCCTGGCCCAGGACTTCCCGCGCAGCCTGCAGGGCGCGCCCTTCCTGCTGCCCGGCGCCGACAGCCGCGTGCGCGCGGCCCTGCAGCGCTGGCTGGACCAGCGCAAGCTGCGCCCGCGGATCGTCGCCGAATTCGAGGACAGCGCGCTGATGAAGGCTTTCGGCGCGGCCGGCGCCGGCGTGTTCGTGGTGCCGGCGGTGGTCGCCAGCGATCTGTGCGCGCGCCAGAACCTGGTCGAACTGGGCCGCAGCGACGACATCCGCGAGCGCTTCTACGCCCTTGCCGGCTCGCGCCGCGATGGCCATCCGGGCGTGCAGGCGGTGCTGGAATCGGCACGCAGCCGGGTGTTTGCGGAGGCGTGAAGAGGCGAATACGCGCGCCCAGGGGCGTGCGCCTGGGCGCGCCCTGCCACTTCGCGAGATCCCTCTGGCGCGGACATCCTGCGGCGCGCTCGCGCCAAGCACAGGGGTGCTGCAACACCGCATTCGAACGACCGCAGAGGGGTCGAGCATCGCCCGCGCAGCGGCGGCTACGCACCCGTGAACTATTGGCAGCCCATCGCAGTCGCATCGCCCTGCCATCCACGCACGAGGAGATGCGCCATGCGCAGCACAGGTTCCGGCAAGTCTGCTGTTCTCACCTTCAAGATTCTCCTCGCGATGACCGCGGGCAGCCTCGCCCAGGCCAGCGAATCCAGCGATGCCGCGCGCCGCGCGGTGGTCGACGAAGCCTTGTCGCGCATCGCCCCGCAGCTCGAAGTGGAAGCCGTGCGTGAAGCTCCGATGGCGGGCCTGATCGAGATCGAGGCCGGTGGCCAGCTGTTCTACCTCAGCGCCGACGGCCGCCATCTGCTGCAGGGCAACCTGATCGACACGGTCGAGCGCGTCGACCTCAGCGAGCGGCGTCGCCAGTACACGCGACGCGAAGCCCTGAGTGCGCTGCCGCCCGAGCAGACCATCGCCTTCGCAGCGGCCGAGGGGCAGCATCGGGTGACCGTGTTCACCGCGCTCGACTGCGGCTACTGCCGCCGCTTCCATGCCGATATCGAGGCCTATCGCGAGGCCGGGATCAGCGTCGACTACGTGCTGCTGCCGCTGGCCGGCGAGGGCTCCGAGGCCGACCGCACCGGCGCGCGGCTGTTCTGCGCGGCCGATCGCCAGGACGCCTTCACCCGCGCCACCCGCGGCGAGCCGATCGAGGGTCCGATGTGCGATTCCGGCTATGACGAGGGCAAGGCGCTGGCGGCGCGCCTGGGCATCCGCAACACGCCGACCATCGTGCGTGCCGACGGCAGCGTCAGCGGCTACCAGACCCCCACTGAACTGCTGGCCTCGCTTGCCGCGCTGACGCGCTGACGCGCTGAATCAGCGCGGCCTGGGCCGCAGCTTCATGGCCTCGGCGCTGGATTCGTCGAACACGCGGTCGCGCAGGCGCAGGTTCTGCACTTCCCGCTGGCGCAGGCCTTCGAGCTGGCTGCGCAGGCGCAGGCAATCGATGGGTTCGACGCGGCCGCGCCGTTCCGCGAGCTGTGTATGCAGGCGCGTGGCGGCGGCTTCCGCATGCTCGCGGTGGCGCTGCTCATGGGCGTCGAGCCGGTCGCGTACGGAGGTCCACAGCGCGCGCTCCTCGGCGCTCGCCGACGCCGGTGCGTCCCACTCGGGCAGCAGCAGATCGATCCGCAGGCTCACTTCGAAATCGCTGAGGCGGCAGGCCTGCGGCCGACACTCCGGCGCCGCCGGCTGACCGCGCCGGCTGATCGTCGGGCAGCGCTCGGCGCCCAATGTGTTTGATGGCGCGCCGGGCAACGCTTCGGGCATGAGCTCTAGGCGCAGGCTCAGCACCGAGCGCGTCAGCGCGTGCGCGCGGACCTGCTCGTCCGCCTGCAGGGCGCGCAGCGCGGCAGACACCGAGTTGCCTGACACCGGCATGGCCTGCAGATGCCGCTCGATGCTCGGGCCCTGCTCCGCGGCGCAGGCCGCGCCAGCGATGCCGCCGAGCAGAACGGTGGTCATCGTCAAGGCGAACCGGCGCCGATGGTGTGGCCTCATCCGGCACGCCCCGCATTCGAGCCCTGCGCCCGCGGCGAGGCCGCGCGCAGCAGTTTGAATCCACGCGCGGCGGCGAGGCGGTCGACGCGGCCGAAGCGTTCGGCCAGCACCGCCTCGTAGGGCAGATGCGCATTGGCGACGATCCAGGCTTCGCCGCCCGAACGCAGTGCGTCGGCGGCGGCCCGCAGGAAGGCTTGGCCGATCGCCGGCAGGCCGCGCCCACCTTCGTGGAAAGGCGGATTGCACAGGATCACGTCGTAGCGGCCGTCCACGCCGACGGTGACGTCCTGCCAGTGCACGCGGACGGGCACGCGGGCGTCGCGCAGGGTGTGGCGCGACAGCGCGACCGCGCGCGCGCTGGCGTCGAACAGGTCCAGCGCGGTGATGCCCGCGCAGCGCTCCAGTGCCGCCGCCGACAGCACGCCGAGGCCGCTGCCGAGGTCGGCGACCGCACCCGCGAGCGTCGCCGGCAGGTGTTCGATCAACAGCGCGCTGCCGGCGTCGATGCGGTCGACCGCGAACAGGCCGGGCGCGCCGAGCAGGGGCGTCGACAGCAGGCCGCCGGGGTCCAGCGGCCGGGCGGCGTCGAGGTCGCGCCAGGCATCGATGCGCGCCTGATCGCGATCCACGGCGCGCGCCAGCAGCACGCGGCACTTGTGCTTGCTGTGCACTTCCAGGGTCGGGCACAGCAGGCGCAGGTCGGCCTCGAAGGCCCTGGCGCCGGCGTCATTGGCCACGCTGGCCAGCAGCAGGCCGTTGTCGGCGAGCGCGGCCAGCGCGCGCGCGGCCTCCGCGCGTGCGGCTTCGCGCTGGCGCGCGGGGCTGAGCAGGACCAGGCCCTGCGCCGGCGGCAGCGCGGCGGCGTGCAGGCCCGTATCCGTTGCCGCAGGCAGGCAGGCGTGGCCCTCGCGGCCGAGGGCGGCGCACCAGGGTGCGAAGTCCTGCAGCGCGTGGACGCGCAGGCCGGGCGGCAGCGACAGGCCCGGCCGCGCGCCCAGCCACAGCGCGGGGCCCGCTGGGATCGGCAGGCTGCGCAGTGCCCAGCCCAGCGCGGCCAGGGCGACATCCGTGTCGGACATCGGCCTCAGGCGCTGACAGCGTAGATGCGCAGGGCCTCCAGCGGCACCACCCCGAGCGCGTTCAGATGCGTGGATTCCAGCACCACGTCGGGGGCCAGGCCGTGCTCGTAGGCCTCCATCCAGCGCATCGCGCACAGGCACCAGCGGTCGCCGGGCTTCAGGCCCGGAAAATCGAAGTCGGGACGCGGCGTCGACAGGTCGTTGCCGCGCGACTTCGAGAACTCCAGGAAGCGCGCGGTCATCACCGCGCAGACCACGTGCAGGCCGCGGTCGTCGGGATCGCTGCGGCAGCAGCCGTCGCGGAACCAGCCGGTCATGGGATCGGTGCCGCAGGGCTGCAGCGGCAGGCCGAGGACGTTCAGTGCACTCATCGGGATTCCCGTGGATCGCGCCGCAGCGGCGGCTGCGACGCGCCCGAGCTTAGCCGAGCGCGTTCGCGCCCCATGCTGCTGCGCGCCATCGCGTGGCTCACTCGGCCGGCGGCTGCCAGCGGAAACCCGAGCGCTGCGCCAGGGTTTCGGTGTCGAGCACTTCGCTGTAGCGCTGGCCGCGGATGATCCAGGTCGGGTACTGGGTGATGTTCTCGGAGACGCAGGCGAAGGCGACCGGGCCGGTGCGGCCGTTGGGGCTGCACTCGACATAGGGCAGGTGCGACTGCGCGGCGCCGAAACGGTCCTTCTGCTGCTGGCAGTTCGGGCACCAGAAGGCGCCGTAGAACTTGGCGCCGGTGGAGTCGAGGTGCTTGGCCAGCGCGACCAGGCGCGGGTCCTCGCGCGGGCCGATCCAGCCCATGGCGCTGGCGTGCATCATGCCCAGCACCGCGACCAGCACGATCGCATGCTGGCCGAGCCATACCCCCCAGGCGGGCTTCACCCCGGCACGCTCGCGCTCCATCAGCACCAGCACGAAGATCGCCAGGATCACCGCCTGCGAGGCCAGGCACCAGGCGCAGTAGGCATCCAGCGCGATCAGCCCGGACAGCGTGAGATACAGGCTGATCACCAGGCCGATCGCGGCAACGCTGAACAGGCGCTTCCAGCGCGGTGCAGGCTTGCCGCGCGACAGCGCGAGGAACAGCAGCGCCAGATAGGTGGCGAAGCCCCACACCGCCACCGGCACGCCAAGGAAGCGCGACCAGCGGCTGCCCTGCACCACCGCGCAGCCCGTGCCCTCGGTGCAGAAGGCCGGCAGGCTGCCGAACACGGCGCCCCAGCTCAGATAGGCGGTGATCAACAGGCCCAGCGCGGACAGTGCGATCAGGGCCAGCTCACGCGGGCGGCGCGGCGCGGCCGGCGCGCGGGCCGCGCTGGTCGGGGCGGGGCGATGGGTGGGCTTGCTGCGGGGCTTGCGGCTCATGGACTGCGGCTTCCTCGGCGGGCGCTCGACGGTGTTCGGCCCGCCATTTGAGGCAAGCCGCGCCCTGCATGCAAGCCCGCGCCGGCGCAGCGGTCTTCACGTGACCGCGGGCACTTGTCGCGACTTGTTCAACGCAGGTACTTTCGGCGGCGCTGCGCGGGGGCGCAGCCAGAGTGCGGCAAGCACAGTCGACGCACGGGCGCCGGGCGCCCGTCCGCCCACATCACGTTTCGCGGGGAGATCTCACATGCGCATCAAATGGATCGCGGCCGGCATCGGCTGCGCGCTGGTGGCCTCGGCTGCCCTGCTGTGGCAGCCGGAGCCGGCACCGGCGCCCAACCTCAAGCCCTTCGGCGGCGACTTCTGGGCGCATCGCGTCGCCTACCCGAGCATGCACTTCAGCCCCAGCTGGTACCTCGACGCCGAGCGCGAGGACGCGCGCGTCTCCTCGGGCGTGCCGGACGGCCCGCAGGATACCTACCTGCGCAACCGCAGCGCCTCGCCGCTCCTGCTCGACACCGGCGCCTGGACCTTCCTCGGTCCGCAGCCCAAGGTGTTCAACAACTACGGTCGCGTCACCGGGCGCATGAACGTGATCGCGGTCGACCCGCGCGGCCCGGACGCGCAGGGCCGCTACACGGTCTACGCGGCGGCTGACGGCGGCGGCGTCTGGAAGAGCGAGGACTGCTGCGGCGCCGCCACCACCTGGCGCAACGTCACCGACCAGCCCGACATCAACAGCATCGCGATCGGCGACCTGTATCTCGACCCGAACAATCCGGATGTGGTCTATGCCGGCACCGGCGACCTGCGCTACGGCTCGTTCTCGTTCGGCAGCGCCGGCCTGCTGAAGAGCACCGACCGCGGCGAGACCTGGAGCGTGCTCGGCGCGGACATCTTCACGCCCTTCTATCCGCCTTCGGCTGGACTCGGCTTTCCGCAGTACCAGGCGATCGGCAAGGTCATCACCGACCCCGCCGACTCCGACACCGTGGTGGTCGGCACCAAGACCGGCCTGTACTTCAGCTATGACGGCGGCCAGCAGTGGGAAGGGCCCTGCGTCACCAACCCGCACGCCAGCCAGCGCCAGGACATCACCGGCCTGCAGGCGGTGCCGCGGGCAGGCGGCGGCACCTGGCTGTATGCGGCGGTGGGCACGCGCGGCAATCCGACGCCGGTGCAGCCGGACCTGGCCAACCTCGGCGCCAACGGCGTCTACCGCACCGAGATGCCGACCAGCGGCTGCCCGGGTCCGGCGAACTGGAGCCTGCTGGCGAACGGCTGGCCGGCCGGCACCGGCAACGGCGACCCCGCCGGCAAGGTGCTGGGCCGCATCGAGCTGGCGGTGGCGCCTTCCAACCCGCAGATCCTGTACGCGATGGGCGCGCACGCGACCCTGAGCAATGTGCTGGGCGTGTGGCGCAGCAACGACGGCGGTGACACCTGGACGCAGACGGCAGCGACCGCCGGCGTGCAGGCCACCGGCTGCAGCAGCGCAGCCGGCGGCGGCCAGCAGATGTGGTACGACGCCAACCTGGCGGTCGACCCGAACAACCCCGAGCGCGTGCTGCTGAGCGGCGTCGACCTGTACCGCTCGCTGGATGGCGGCACCACCTTCCAGAACATCACCTGCGGCTATGGCAACGGCAATGTGCACGTCGACCACCACGACGCGGTCTTCCTGCCCACGGCCAGCGGCTTCAGCAGCGACAGCGTGCTGCTCGGCACCGACGGTGGCGTCTATGCCACCAGCAACGTGATGTTCGGCACCGGCGGCACCACCGCCGCCAATCGTCCGACCTACATCTCGCTCAACCAGAGCATGGGCGCGATCGAGTTCTACTCGGGCGACATCAGCGGCAACTTCGCGACCAGCCCGACGCCCGGCGCCAATGGCGGCGCGCAGGACAACGGCAGCTCGTATGCCCGCTGGACCGGCCCGGTCGGCCAGCCGGCCGAGTGGGTCGTGCGCCTTGGCGGCGACGGCATCTACACGCGCATCGACCCGGTGCTGGAGCAGCGCTGGTAATGGTCCAGCCAGAACGGCAACATCGCGGTCTCGCCGACCGGGCCCACCTCGGGCACGCAGTCGGCCTCGCCCTCGGCAGCCGGCTACAGCAGCGACACCAAGAGCTTCGTGATGCCCTTCGAGCTCTACCGCCATGGTGAGCTGGACGCCCCCGGCAGCGGCTGCACCACGGCCGGCGGCTGTACCTACATGATCCTCGGCACCAACCGCGTCTGGGAAAGCCTGCAGGGCGGCATTCCGCGCACCAGCTGGTATCCCAACAGCCCGGTGCTGACCAAGAACACGCTCGGCAACCGCAGCTTCATCAACCAGCTCGCGCATGCGGTGAAGACGCCCAGCGCGGCGATCGCCGGCACCAACGACGGCAATGTCTGGTACGGCCATGGCCTGAATGCCGGCACCGCCGACAGCGCCAGCTGGGTCAATGTCACCGCCGCCAACGCGGTGCTGCCGAACCGGCCGGTGATGGACGTCGCGCTCGACGTGCCCAACGCCGCCAACCCGGGCGCCAGCGCGATCGGCTATGCCGCGCTCGGTGGCTTCGACCAGAACACGCCCGGCCAACCCGGCCACATCTACCAGCTGGTCTGCGAGAACCACTGCGCCAGCTTCGAGTGGCGCAACATCAGCGGCAACCTGCCGAACATCCCGGCCAACTCGGTGGCCTTCAACCCGAAGAACCCGCAGCAGGTCTTCGCCGGCACCGACTGGGGCCTGTACTACACCGACAACGCCTTCGCGTCCGAGGTGGTCTGGCAGCGCTTCGACAAGGGTCTGCCCAAGGTGATGATCTGGGACATGGCGATCGATCGCGGCTTCACCACGCTGGCGGTGTTCACCCGCGGCCGCGGCGCCTGGGCCTGGCCGCTGCCGGGCTCGCCGGCCTCGGTCGAGCTGTTCAAGGATGGCTTCGAGGACGTCACGCTGCGCTGAGGCAACACCGTCAAAGCGGCACCCCGCACAGCCGTCGCGGCCCCGCCGCGGCGGCTGTGTCTTGTGGCGAACCCGCCAAGCCCGCAGGCTGCGGGCGTAGGTCTTGCATCGCGCTGGCACCCCCGCCGGGCGACGATGGCCATGGCACGCGAACCTGCAGGTCCAGCGCCTGTGTCCCCAGACCGCGGCCGCACGCGCGGCGGCTGGCTGGCCGCACTGTCGGCGCGCTGCGCAGAGGACTTCCGCCTCGCCCTGATGCTCTCGATCGGTGCGGTCGCGATGCTGGTGGTGTCAGCTTTTGCGGTCTACCGCTTCGGCAGCGGCAACATCGCCGGCGGCGCCCTCAACGTGCTGATCGTGCTGGCCCTGGGCGGCGTGTTGCTGTGGGCCCTGCGTGGCGCCAGCACGCGCCTTGCCGCGAGCGCCTTCATTGCGGTCGCCACCCTGGCCGCGATCGCCAGCGCCTACGTGTTCGGCCGCACCGGCCTGTACTGGACCTTCCTCGTGCTCTGGCTGAGCTTCGTGCTGGCGCCGCCGCGCCTTGCGATGCTGGCCAACCTCGCCCTGCTGCTGGCGGTGCTGATCGGCAACCGCGCCCTGTTCGGCAGCAGCACCGAATGGGCCGCTTACCTCGCCACCGGCGGACTGGTGACCTGGGTCGCCTGGCTCGCCTCGACCCGCCTCGAACGCCAGCGTCTCGCCCTGCAGCTGCTGGCGGACGAGGATCCGCTGACCGGTGCCGGCAATCGCCGCAGCCTGCAGCGCGACCTGGAGCGGCAGCGGGCGGCGCACCGCGGAGGCGTGCTGGCGGTGCTCGACATCGACTGGTTCAAGCAGGTCAATGACGAGCACGGCCACGCTGCCGGCGACCGCGTGCTGGTCGGGCTGGTCGAACTGCTGGGCCAGCGCCTGCGCCGGGTCGATGGCGTCTATCGGATCGGCGGCGAGGAGTTCGTGCTGCTGCTGCCCGAACTGGGCCTGGAGGACGCCGCGCCGCGCTTGTACGCGCTGCAGGCCGAGCTCAACGCCGGCCTGTCGCGTCTGCCCGGTCGCGCGACGGTATCGATCGGTGCTGCCCGCCAGGCGGCGGACGAAGCCTGGCAGGACGCCCTCGCGCGCGCCGATGCCGCGCTGTACCGGGCCAAGCAGTCGGGGCGCAACCGGGTGGTCATCGATGGCGGCTCGCGTCCTCCGCAGGGCGAGCGGCGGCAGGCGGCGCCGCGCTGAGGCAGCGGTGTTGCCGCTTCCGCACAGGCTGTCGCCTCCGCGCCTTCGCGCGGTGCTTCAGCCCTGCGCCAGCCGCCAGCGGATCACTTCGCCCGCACGCATCGGCACGACGGTGTCGGCGCCGAAGGGATAGCTCTCCGGCGCGGTCCAGTCCTCGCGCAGCAGGCGGATGCGGTCGGTATTGCGCGGAAGGCCGTAGAAGTCCGGCCCGAAGAAGCTGGCGAAGCCTTCCAGCCGGTCCAGCGCGCCGGCGTCCTCGAAGGCCTCGGCGTAGAGCTCGATCGCCGCGTGCGCGGTATACAGCCCCGCGCAGCCGCAGCTGGCTTCCTTGGTGTGGCGCGCATGCGGCGCGCTGTCGGTGCCGAGGAAGAACTTCGGGCTGCCGGAGATCGCGGCCTCCATCAGCACCCGGCGGTGCTCCTCGCGCTTGAGCACGGGCAGGCAATAGGCATGCGGGCGCAGGCCGCCGCTGAACATGGCGTTGCGATTGAGCAGCAGGTGATGCGCGGTCAGCGTGGCCGCCACGCCCTCGCGTGCCGCGCGCACGAACTCGATGCCCTGGCGAGTGGTGACGTGCTCCAGCACCACCTTGAGCGTCGGAAACGCCTCCACCACGCGCTGCAGGTGGCGCTCGATGAACACCGCCTCGCGATCGAACACATCGACCGTGTGATCGGTGACCTCACCGTGCATCAGCAGCGGCAGGCCAGTGCGCTGCAGGGCATCGAACACCGCCTCGCAGCGGGCGAGGTCGGTGACGCCGGAATCGCTGTTGGTGGTGGCGCCGGCCGGGTAGTACTTGACTGCCTTGACGAAGCCGCTGGCCGCGGCGAGTTCGATCTCGGATGCCGGCGTGTTGTCGGTGAGGTAGAGCGTCATCAAGGGCTCGAAGGCCACGCCTTGCGGGAGCGCGTCAAGAATCCGCTGGCGGTAGGCGGCAGCCTCGGCCACCGTCCGTACCGGCGGCCGCAGGTTGGGCATCACGATGGCGCGGGCGAACTGGGCAGCGGTGTGTGGCAACACGGCTGCAAGGCCGGCGCCGTCGCGCAGGTGCAGGTGCCAGTCATCGGGGCGGGTGATCTCGATCATGCTCGGGGCCTTTCGGGTGCGCTCCGCGGGGTGCCGCTTCGGGTCGGCAGTGCGGCGCATTCGGGGTAGGGACATCGGCGGCGATGGGCAGGCGCGACCAGATCACGGTGTGCTGGTGTGCCCATGGCGACAGCGCGATGATGTTAGCAGCCGTGTCCAGCCCCTTCGCGTGTGCGGCTCAGGTCTTGCAACACTCTTCCGGCTCGACCCGCGCATTGCATTTTTCGATTGCCCTGATCCCATGACTGCGCCCCTCCGACGATCTTCGGAGCTGCGGATCCCAAGGGGCTGTCCAAGTTCAGTTCCTCGCGCTGCCTGGGGTCGCTGGACGCGGCCCGCCCACCCGCATGGACGGTGTACCGACGAGGACGACGCCACGTGCCGACCCCGCTGAGCCGATCACTGCCCTGGCTGCTCGCAACGCTGGTGCTCTACCTGCTCGCCGCCCGGCTGAGCATCGGCTTCATCCGTGGGCCCGACGATGTCGCCCTGATCTGGCTGCCGGCCGGGGTCGCGCTGGCCGCCGTGATCCTGCTCGGCGCACGTGCAGCGCTCGCGGTGCTGGCCGGCGTACTGCTGATGCACGCGCTGTTGGTGCCGGTGCCGCTGAGCTTCCTGCCGTTCTCGATGGCGGCCAACGCGCTGGGCGCTCTGGTCGGAGCCGCGGTCTACCGCAGTCTTGGTGGCGACGCCCGCAGCAAGCTGACCGTGCAGACCGGCTTCCGGATCCTGATGGGGGCCGTCGCCCTGGCGCTCTGCAGTGCCGCCATCGGCACGACCGGGCTGATCGTGTCCGGCCTTGGCCGCAGCGAACAGTGGGCGTCAGCGGCGCTGGCCTGGTTGCTCGGCGATCTGTTCGGCGTGATCGCCCTGACCGCAACCCTGCTGCTGATTGCGGCGGCGCTGCGCCGTCGACTGCAGCAGAGCCCTTCCGACCCGCAGGCCGAAGGGCGGCGCGGCCTGCCCGAGTACGCGCTGTGGTCCGTGCTGAGCCTGGGCGTGCTCGCCGTGGTGTTCGCGGTGGGCGCGCGCAGCGGCACCCAGGCGCTGGGTCTGGCCGGGCTGCCCATGACCCTGCTGCTGTGGAGCGCGATCCGCTTCCCGCCGCTGCTGACTTTCATCCTCACGACCGGCTTCGCGCTGATCGTCGCCGCCCTGACCGGACTCGGCATCGGCGGCTTCCAGGTGCCCAGTGGCGTCGTCGAGAGCGCGGTGCTCGTGGTCTTCCTGTGCATCACCATGGTGGTGCCACAGATCCTCGCCGCCGCCATCCACGAGAACCGCATCGCGGCGCTGAAGATGCTGCGGCGCGCGCTGCGCGATCCGTTGACCGGGCTGCCCAACCGAGCCGCCTTCGAAGAGGATCTGCGGGGCGCGCTGGCGATGCCGAGCGGGCGTCCGCTGCTGGTCGCCTACCTCGATCTCGACCAGTTCAAGATCATCAACGACACCTTGAGCCACGCCGCAGGCGACGCCCTGCTGCGCGAACTGTCCGGCGTGATTCGCGCAGCCCTGCCCGAGCACGCCTATCTGTTCCGCATTGGTGGCGACGAGTTCGCCGTGCTGCAGCCCTGCGTGCACGAAGCCGAGGCCGTGCACGAGCTGGAGCAACTGTGCCAGACCATTGCCGACTTCCGCTTTGGCTGGCAGTCGGGCCTGGTCTCGACCCGAGCCAGCATCGGCTGGGTGTTGGCCGAAGATTCGGCAATCGATCCCGGCACCCTGCTCGCCCAGGTCGATGCGGCCTGCTTCACCGCCAAGGAGCTGGGCGGCAATCGCGTGCAGCGCGCCGACGCCAGCGAACAGGCGGTGCGCGAGCGCACCTCGGCCATGCACTGGGTGATGCGCATCAACGAAGCGCTGGAGCATGACCGCTTCGAGCTGTTCTGCCAGGGCATCACACCGCTGCGCGGCGAGGAGAGCGGTCGCCACTTCGAGGTGCTGCTGCGCAAGCGCGATCCGCTCACCGGCGAGCTGCTGCCGCCGGCGGAGTTCATCGCCGCCGCCGAACGCTTCGGACTGTCGGCGCAGCTCGACACCTGGGTGGTGGACCGCTGCCTGGGCTGGCTGGAAGCCCACCCGCAGCAGGCCGCCAGCGTGCGCATGTGCTCGATCAACCTGTCGGCGGCGTCGCTGGTGGATGCCGGCTTCGCGCGCTTCCTGCGCCAGCGTCTGGCGCGCTCGAGCTTTCCGCCGACCCGGCTGTGCTTCGAGATCACCGAGACCGGCGCGGTCAGCGATCTGGGCCGCGCGGTCGAGTTCATCCGCAGCCTGCGCGCGCTGGGCTGTCGCTTCGCGCTGGACGACTTCGGCACCGGCTTCTGTTCGTTCTCCTACCTGCCGAAACTCGATGTCGACCTGCTCAAGATCGACGGCAGCTTCGTGCGCGAGGCCGCAGACTCGTCGCTGGCCCTGGCGATCGTGCAGTCGATCGTGCGGATCGCCCATGTCACCGGCCGGCAGACCGTGGCCGAGTGGGTCGAAAGCCCGCAGCTGGCCGAACAGATGCGCGAGCTCGGGCTCGACTACGCGCAGGGTTACGCATTCAGTCGGCCGCTGCCGATGGCCGAGTTCTTCGCAGCGCCGTAGTGACTGTCGGGTCTGGACTGACGCGCTGACAGCATCTTTGACAATCGGGCGCCATATCGCCGGGTTACCCTGCTCTCCGCTCCGGAAACGCATCTGCGACCGGCGGTGATTTCCGGAGCTGGCGGCCACAGGGGGCTGCACGGGTCAAGGGCGGCGTGCTTCGCCAGTTGTTCGTATGTGTCCCCGTGGAACGGCGGCTGCCTGCAGCTGGCGTTCCCGCGTTTTCGGCCGGATTTCCTTCGCCGGTCTGGAGACGCTGCACATGCGAAGCCTTCTGCCCGGCCCCGTCCAGGGGGCCCTGAGCCTGCTTCTGGCCCTGTTCGCGAGCACAGCCCTCGCCCAGGTGCCCGCCACCAGCCCGGGCGTCCCCGCCCACTCCTTCCTCGGCGAAGGCTTCTGCTTCGACACCAGCTTCAGCAACAGCGGGGCAACCGGCTACGGGCCCTACTACCGCCTGGTACTGCCGCCCGAGCTCGGATTCAACAGCGCCGAACTGTTCGGCGCGCCGCTGGCGGTGATCAGCAACCAGGTGTTCCCGGTGTCCGGGCAGCTCAACGACCCGCTCGCACTGGCACCGGCCAGCGCCGTGGTCAGCGCGCCGCAGGGCTTCCGCCTGCTGGTGCTGCAGCTGCCGGTGGGTTCGGTCACCGCCGGTGGGCCGCCGCTGGAGTCGACCCTCTGCCTGAGCATCGCGCCGGGCGCGAGCGTGGGCACCGCTTACCCGGTGAGCCTGACCCCGGTCTACCGCTTCGGCGACACCCCGACTGGCAGCAACGGTTCGATCATCGGTTCAGCGCCCGCGCAGAGCGTCACTCCGACCGTGCTGCGCTTCCGCAAGAGCAACGCCGCGGTAGAGCAGGAGCGCCCGCCGGGCGCGATCTGGCCCTACACCTACACCCTGGTCGCCGACATCGCCAACACCGCGGTGGTGAACCCGCTGGTGCTGCGCGACGAGCTGCCCGCCGATGTCCAGTTTGTCGGGCCGGTCAGCATCGTCGGCGGAGTTGGCTGCACGGTGACGCAGTCGCCGCCGCTCGGCAGCCCGGGCGGCGTGGTCGAGGTGCAGTGCAGTGGCAACACGGTCGGCACGGCTGCCGACGCCGACGTCAGCGTGAGTTTCCCGGCGCACATCATCGATACCCTCGATGAGCTGAGCTGCGCCGCCGAGCTGCAGACCAACAGCGCCAGCGCGCAGGCGACCTATGTGCCGTCCGCCGGTGCACCGCAGCCGCTGGCCCTGCAGACCGACACCTCGGACGTGGTCGCCAAGCATCTGGCGGTGCAGAAGTCGGTATCGCCGGGCGGCGGTGCGCCGGGCGCCGCGCTGACCTACACGCTGGCTTTCCAGACCACCGAGTTCGCCGCAACCAGCGCGCTGTCGGTGCTGGACACCCTGCCCGACGGCATCGACTTCGTCGCCCACATCGGCCTGAGCGTCAACGGCAGCGCGATCGCGATCGCGCCGACCGTGACGCCGGGGGTGGCCGATACGATCGCCTACGACATCGGCGCCGCCGTGGGCAGCGACCTGCCGGCGGGCAGCACGGTCAGCCTCAGCTACACCGCGGTAGTGCGCCAGACCTATGAGAGCAGCGGCGAGCCGGTGCTGGCCGCCGACCCGCTGACCAATACCGTGGTCGCCAGCTATGCGCTGAGCGGCGGCGCCACCGGCTGCAGCGACGGCAGCGCGGCCACCTTCCTGGTGCAGCCGCTGGAGATCCGCAAGCAGTTGCTTTCGACCGGGCCCTTCTTCCCCGGCGATTTCGTCACCTTCCGGCTGGCGATGGACGTGCCCTCCGGCGATACCCGCAGCATCCGCTTCCGCGACTTCTTCCCGCTGCCGGTGTTCGACGTGTCAGGCATGAACCTCAGCTACGGCGGTCCGGATGTGTTCCGCGCGTTGGGCGGCGTCGACGCCGACACCCTCAACCTCACGCCGACCTCGATCACGGTGGACCCACCGAACAACGCGCTGATCATCGAGTTCCCCGACATCAACACCACCAGCCCGCAGGTGCTGGCGATCGACGTGCGCGTGCAGGTCACCAGCACGCCCTTCGCCGACGGTCTGTTCCTCACCAACATCTTCCGCGCCAGCGCCAACAACACCGGCGGCGAAGAGCTGGTGTCCAGCGCGCCGGTGCAGTTCAGCGTGCGCGCGCCTGCGCTGGTGCTGAACAAGGGCGTTCTGACCACCAGCCGCGGCACCGCGCCGATCAGCCCGGCGCCGACGGTGCTGCCGGTCAACGGCAACGCCAGCGGCATGGATGCGGGCGACAGCGTCACCTACCGCATCACGATCGAGAACAGCGGCGGTGCGCCGGCCTACAACGTGGTCGTGACCGACCCGGGCGCGGTCGGTCTGGATGCCTGCGCCGTTGTCGCCAGCACCCGGGGCGACGGCGTCACCCTGACGACCAGCGGCAGCCTCGCCACCGGCCTGACCCTGTTGAACGGCGCCCCCGGTGCGGCCGTGCTTGCGCCCAACGACGGCAGCGCCGGAGCGCCCTATGCCGGCGACACTGCCTTCGTCGACGTGCAGTGCGTGCTGGCCGACACGGTCGCGCCGGGGCAGTCGATCCTCAACACCGCCAGCGCCACCTGGATGTCGCAGCCGCTGGGCACGCCCGGCGTGTCGGCGTTCCCGCCGATCAGCGACGACGCCAGCGTCGGCATCGCCCTGCCCGCGCTCGCCAAGTCGCGGGTTGCGACCTCGGAGGCGCACACCGCCGATCCCTTCGTCGCCATCGGCGAGATCATCCGCTATCGCCTGGCCACCCGCGTTCCGGAAGGCCAGATCAGCGATTTCCGCGTGTTCGACGTGTTGCCGCCGGGCCTCAGCTTCCTCAACGACGGCAGCGCCCGCGTGGTCTTCATCAGCAACGGCGGCGGGCTCAGCAGCAGCACCCTGGCGGCCATTCCGACGATCAGCGGCAGCGCCGCCAGTGCGGCGATCACGCCGCTGGCGGCGGGGCTTGATCTGGGTGCGAATGCGGCAGTCAACGTTGGCACCGGCACCCTGAACTGCGCTGCGCCCGGCAGCTTCGCCACCGGCACCGACGTCTGCTTCCGCTTGGGCACCCTGGTCAATGCCGATCGCGATGCCGACGACGAATTCGTGGTGATCGAGTTCAACGTGCTGGTCGACAACAGCGTCGCTGGCAGCAATGACGCCGGCGAGACCCGCAACAACGTGTACCGGGTTGGCAGCGGCACCAGCCAGCTCGGCGGCAACTCCGGCGGCGTGTCCTCGACCATCGCCGAGCCTTCGATCACCAACCTGCTCAAGAGCGTGTCGCCCGCCAGCGCCGACGCCGGCGACACCGTGAGCTACACCGTGACCTTCTCGAATGCGGCGGGCGCGGCCAACAGCACGGCCTTCGAAGTCAGCCTGCTCGACACGCTGCCGGCCGGCCTGAGTCTCGATCTCGGCTCGATCAACGTCAGTCTGGGCGGCGGCGCCAGCGGAGTCACCAACAACTCGGCCGGCAACAGCATCGACCTGCTGATCGCCAGCATGCCGCCGGGCGCTTCGGTCAACCTGAGCTACACCGCTCTGGTGCTGAACACGGTCGCGCCCGGCACGGCCCTGGCCAATACCGCGAACCTTGCCTACAGCAGCCTGCCGGGCGCCGGCAGTGTCGCCAATCCGACCGGCTCGACCACGCCGGGCGCGGGCGGCAGCGACGGCGGTGAGCGCAACGGCAGCGGCGTCGGCCCCAACGACTACCGCGACACCGACACCGCCACGCTGGGCATCACCGCGGTCACCCTGGGCAAGAGCCTGTTCTCGACCTCGCTGCCCTTCACCCAGATCGGACAGGTGCGGCCGGCCGTGGCCGATCTCACAATCGGAGAGATCGCAACCTTCCGCATCACCGCGACCCTGCCCGAGGGCTCCATTCCGCAGGTGGTGATCGCCGATCAGGCGCCCTTTGCGGGCGGCGTGCTGGAGATCCTCGGCGGCAGCGTCATCTCGATCAGCCCGGGCTTGAGCCCGGCGATTCCGAACCCGATTCCGAGCGTGAGCGACGCCCAGCTCGGCGACGGCATCAACGACCGCATCGAGTTCAACTTCGGCCAGGTGCTGAACCCGCCCGCGCCGGGCGAGGACACCATCGTCATCGAGGTGGTCACCCGCGTGCGCGACCTGCCGGCCAATGCCAGCGGCGATCAGCTGACCAACACCGCCAGCGTGCAGTTCGGCCCGGGCCTGTCGGGCACCGCGACTGCGCCGCTGGATCTGGTCGAACCGCAGCTGCTGGTCGACAAGGTCGGCAGCCTCAGCAGCGGCCAGGCCGGCGATGACGTCGACTTCAGCGTGGTGCTGCGCCACAGCAGCGGTTCCACCGCCGATGCCCAGGCCGTGCAGATCGTCGACACCCTGCCGCCGCAGCTGGTCAACCTGCGCGACCTTCTGTTCCAGACCACCGGCACCTGCCTGCCGGCGCCGGTGGTGGTCAACGCCTCGACGCCGACCGAGATCGCGATCGGTGTCGACCAGTTGCCGCTGGGCTGCCAGCTCGAACTGAGCTACACCGCGACCCTGGACACGACGGTCGCCACCGGCGCCTCGGTGGTCAACACCGCCAACGCCAGCTATCGCTCGGTCGATCCGGCCGCGCCCGACGGCCCCTTCGGTCGCGCCTACTCGGCCAGCGACTCGCACACCATCGCGGTAACCGTGCCGGGCATGGTCAAGAGCGTGTTCGCCACTTCGGAACCTGACACCGGCAGCGCCCAGCTCGGTGCCGGCGTGCCCGACCTGACCATCGGCGAACAGGTCACCTACCGCTTCACTGCGACCCTGCCCGCCGGCGTCAGCCCCGGCGCCGTGGTCGAGGACCAGTTGCCCACCGGCACGGTGTCGATGCGCGTGCT
Source organism: uncultured Aquimonas sp. (assembly GCF_937888285.1). Lineage (GTDB taxonomy): Bacteria > Pseudomonadota > Gammaproteobacteria > Xanthomonadales > Xanthomonadaceae > Aquimonas. The sequence continues at coordinate 33,099 of NZ_CALART010000007.1, read as the reverse complement.
GTCTTCGCGGATCGTCAGCGTGGGTTCGTCGATCAGCGGCGCGCCGGCGGTCGGCACCGCGGGTGTGGCCAGCGATGGCCCCGACGCTGACGCCTTCGACGATCGCGTGGTGTGGACACTCGGCACCCTGACCACCGCCCCGGGCGGCGCCGCCGGCAGCAACCAGATCGAGTTCGAGGTGATCGCCCAGGTCATGGACAGCGCCGGCAGCGTCGGCGGCGTCGATGACCAGATCAACACGGCCAGCCTGCGCACCGACACCGCGCCGACCGCGGTCGGCACCGTCGCCGTCGATATCGTCGAACCGCGTCTGCAGCTGGCCAAGGCGATCGCCACGCCGGCCGCGCCGCACATCGTGCAGGCCGGTGACGTGGTGACCTACGAGCTGACCCTGTCGCATCAGACCGGCGCCGGCGGCTCGACCGCCGACGCCTACAACCTGGCGGTCACCGATCAGCTGCCCAACCCGGGCGCGAGCTTCATCAACGGCTCGACCAGCGGCACCTGCGCCGGTGTCGTGACCGACGCCAGCGCCGCTCCGCTGCTGAGCTTCAGCCTGCCGACCCTGCCCCTGGCCAGCGCCAGCTGCACCCTGCGCTACCAGGTCACCGTCAGCAATGCGGTCAACCCCGGCCTGACCTACAGCAACAGCGCCGCGCTGCGCTTCGATTCGCAGCCGCTGTTCGTCGCCGGTGAAACCCGCCGCCGCAACACTTCGCCAGTCAGCGCCAGCTTCGTGGTCTGGGCCCCGAGCCTGGTCAAGGTCACCAGCGCCAGCGATCTCGCCGACACCGGCTCGGGCGCCGGCTCGCCGGCCCTGCTCGATCTGGCGATCGGCGAGACCGTCACCTACACCCTGACAGTCGGATTCCCGCAGGGCACCTCCACCAACGCCGTTCTGGTCGATCGACTGCCGGCCTCGGCGGCAGGCGTGCTTGAGGTGATCGGCGCCGGCGCGGTGGTGTTCGGCAACCCCGGCATCAGCACCAGCCTGCCCGGCACCCCGGTGTTCAGTGATGCCCTGCTCGGCGACGGCCGCAACGACACCACGACCTTCGACTTCGGCACCCTGCTCAATCCGGCCGACGGCGATACCACCAATGACTGGCTGCAGGTCACCGTGGTCGCACGCGTGGTCAATCTGCCGCAGAACGTGGCCGGGATCGTCCTGACCAACGAAGCCTCGTTCAGCACTGGAACCACTGCGCCGGTCACCAGCAGCGCCAGCATCGACGTGGTCGAGCCGCTGCTCGCGATCGACAAGACCATGGGCCCGCTGGCCAACGGCGTGGTGCAGATCGGTCTGCAGCTCAGCAACAGCGGCGGCGCCCCGGCCTACGACATCGAGATCATCGACATCCTCGACGCCGTCACCTGGAACCTCGCCAGCGTCACGCCGGTGTCGGTGCCGGCAGGCTTCCTGTTGGACAGCGTGCCCGGCCCGGGCGCGGGCCAGCTGACCGTGCGCCTGCGCAGCGACCCCGCGGCGACCCTGCCGCAGGGCGCGGTGCCGGCCGGCGGCAGCGTGGCGGCGACCTTCAGCGCCGCGCTCGCCAGCAACCCGCCGACCCCGAACCCGGTGCTCAACACGGCCACCAATACCGCCGCCAGTTCGTATCCCGGCAGCACCAATCCGGACGATCGCGAGTACCCGGACATCAACGACACCGCCTCGCTGGATGTGCCCGGCAACGGCCTGACCAAGACCTTCGTGCTGTTCGATGACGCCGATGCCTCGGGCAACGTGTCACCGGGCGACGTGGTGCGCTTCACCCTGCGCATCAGCAACCCGGCCAGCACGCCGCTGACCGGCGTTGAGCTCGACGAGACCGTGCCCGCGCACACCCTGTTCAGCGTCGCCGGCAGCACCCCCGGCTGGAGCTGCGCGAACGCGGCGCCGGCGGGCACGCCCTGCACCCTGGTGGTTGGCACCGTGCCCGCTGCCAGCACCGTCGACCGCGAGTTCGCGGTGCGCATCGTCAACCCGCTGCCGGCCGGCGTGGTCGGCACGGTGAACCAGGCCCGCATCCGCTCGAACGAGCTGCCGACCGGCCTCAGCGATGATCCGAGCCTGCCCGGCGACGAGGACCCGACGCCGGTGCCGATCGTCGCCGCGCCCGACCTGCTGCTGCTCAAGACCGACGGCGGCGTCAGCACCGCGCCCGGCGCCACCCTCGTCTACACCCTGAGCTATCGGAACATCGGCAACCAGGACGCCACCGGCGTGGTGGTCACCGAGACCGTTCCGCTGCATTCGCGCTTCAACGCCGCCGGCAGCAGCGCCGGCTGGAGCTGCGCGGATGCCGCCCCGGCCGGCACGACCTGCACGCTGACGATCGGCGATCTGGCGGCCGGTGCCGCCGCCGGCAGCCTCAGCTTCGCGCTGACGGTCGACACGCCGCTGCCCGCCGGTGTCGATCAGATCGCCAACACCGCGCGCATCGACGATGACGGCAGCAACGGCCCCGATCCGGACCCGGGCAACAACCAGGCCGGTGACACCACCCCGATCAGCGCCGCCCCGGATCTGCAGATCAGCAAGACCGACGGCGGCGCGAGCACCACGCCGGGCGGCGTGGTGGTGTACGCGCTGAGCTTCCGCAACGTGGGCAACCAGAACGCCACCGGCGTGGTGATCAGCGAGACGGTGCCGCTGCATGCGCGCTTCAATGCGGCCGCCAGCAGCCCCGGCTGGAGCTGTGCCGACGCCGCCCCGGCCGGCACCGCCTGCACGCTTGCGGTCGGCGCCCTCGCCGCCGGTGCGGCGCCGGCCAGCGCGAACTTCGCGGTGATCGTCGACAGCCCGCTGGCGGCGGGTGTCGAGCAGCTCGCCAACACCGCGACAATCGCCGATGACGGCAGCAACGGCCCTGATCCCACCCCCGGCGACAACAGCGCCAGCGACACCACGCCGGTCGGCGCCGCGCCCGACCTCACCCTGGCCAAGACCGACGGCGGCGTCAGCGGCGCGCCGGGTGCGGTGGTGGTGTACACGCTGAGCTATGCCAACGTCGGCAACCAGAACGCCACCGGCGTGGTGATCACCGAAACCGTGCCTGCGCCGACCGCCTTCGATGCCGCCGCCAGCAGCCCCGGCTGGAGCTGTGCCGACGCGGCACCGACCGGCAGCACCTGCACGCTGGCGATCGGAGCGGTCACCGCCGGTGCGCCGGCCGCCAGCGTCAGCTTCGCGGTGCGCCTGCCGGATCCGATTCCGGCCGGCATCACCAGCATCCTCAACACCGCGGTGATCGCCGACGACGGCAGCAACGGACCGGACCCGACCCCGGGCAACAACAGCGCCAGCGACACCACGCCGATCGGCGCCGCGCCGGACCTGCTGATCAGCAAGACCGACGGCGGCATCAGCACCAGCGCGGGCGGCAGCGTGGTCTACACCCTCGCCTACCAGAACGTCGGCAGCCAGAACGCCAGCGGCGTAGTGATCACCGAGACGGTGCCGGCCCATACCCGCTTCGCCGCGGCCGGCAGCAGCCCCGGCTGGAGCTGCGCGGACGCGGCACCGGCCGGCACCAGCTGTACCTTGAGCATCGGCGCGCTGAACGCCGGCGGCAGCGGCAGCGCGAGCTTCGCGCTGACGGTGCTGAACCCGCTGCCAGCGGGCGTCGAGCAGATCGAGAACACCGTGACGATTGCCGATGACGGCAGCGGTGGCCCCGATCCGACGCCCGGCAACAACAGCGCCACCGACACCACGCCGGTGGGCGCCGCGCCCGATCTGCAGGTCAGCAAGACCGACGGCGACATCAGCACCACGCCCGGCGGCACCGTGGTCTACAGCCTCGGCTACCGCAATGTCGGCACCCAGGACGCGACTGGCGTCGTGCTGAGCGAGACCGTGCCCCTGCACGCACGCTTCAGTGCCGCCGGCAGCAGCCCCGGCTGGAGCTGCGCTGACGCCGCGCCGGCAGGCAGCGCCTGCACGCTGGCGGTGGGCGCGGTGGCGGCCGGTGCGCCGGTGGCCAGTGCGAACTTCGCGGTGGTCGTCGACAGCCCGCTGTCGGCGGGCGTGGAGCAGATCGCGAACACGGTGAGCATCGCCGACGACGGCGCCAACGGGCCTGACCCGACCCCCGACGACAACAGCGCCAGCGACACCACGCCGGTCAACGCGAGCCCCGACCTGACCGTGACCAAGACGCCGTCCTCGACCCAGCTGCTGCCCGGCCAGGTGCTGGTCTACGAGATCCGCTACCGCAACGTCGGCAACCAGAACGCGACCGGCGTCGAGCTGCTGGAGACCGTACCCGTGCACACCCGCTTCAACCTCGCCGGAAGCTCGGCGGGTTGGAGCTGCGCTGACGGTGCGACCGCGGGCAGCCCCTGCGTGTTGGCGATCGGCCCGCTCGCGGCCGGCGCCGAGGGCGTGGTGCAGTTCGCGGTCCGGATCGAGAACAGCGCCTTCGGTCAGACCATCGTCAACACCGTGCGGGTGCGCGACGACGGCAGCAACGGGCCCGACCCCACGCCCGACAACAATGTCGACGACGTCGACGTGCGCGTGCCGGTGTTCCGCCCGGCGGTGATCCCGAGCCTGGACGAGGGCGGCCGCCTGCTGCTGGTGCTGCTGGTGCTGTTCGCCGGCGGCTGGAGCCTGCGCCGCCGCATCGACTGAAGACCCGCAGTGGCCCGTGGGTGGTGACCGGCCAGGGAGGGCCGGTCGCAAGGTCAGCGGGCACGGATCAAGGGGCTGCGGGGCCGCTCGTGGGCGGCCCCGCGCCTGGGCAAGCGCACATGGCGCGGATCAAGGCGCGCCCGATGAGCAGACCCTGCTGAATTCGGCGACGCTCGATGCGCATCGGCGGGTGCTGGCGGTGGGTCGGGTGATCAACGCCGCAGAAGGCAGCTACCTCGGCGCGGCGGTGCCCCTGCTGGAGGACGGCAGCCCCGATCCGAGCTTCACCGTCGTCGGCTCGCGCCCGCTGGTCGACTTCAACCCGCGGCGCGTGCTGGTGGATGCGCTGCGCTTGTCCACCCTACAACCACGAGAGACGCCGTGCGTGGATCGAAGCCGAAATCCGCTGTGCGCGTAGGGTAGACACGCGAAGCGCATCTACCAGCTCTTCGGCGCTTGAAGGCCACTTCGCCTCGGGCCGATGTTCCGGGCCGGCTACCGTGAGCCTCCGCTGGATGCCCGGCTTCTGCGGGACGTGCTGGTGGATGCGCTGCGCTTATCCACCCTACGATCGCGAGAGACGCCGCGCGTGGATCAAAGCCGGAATCTACTGTGCGCGTAGGGCAGGTAAGCGAAGCGCATCTACCAGCTCTTCGGCGCTTGAAGGCCACTTCGCCTCGGGCCGATGTTCCGGGCCGGCTACCGTGAGCCTCCGCTGGATGCCCGGCTTCTGCGGGACGTGCTGGTGGATGCGCTGCGCTTATCCACCCTACGATCGCGAGAGACGCCGCGCGCCGATCGAAGCCGACATCCGCTGTGCGCGTAGGGTAGATAAGCGAAGCGCATCTACCAGCTCTTCGGCGCTTGAAAGCCACTTCGCCTCGGGCTGATGTTCCGGGCCGGCTACCGTGAGCCTCCGCTGGATGCCCGGCTTCCACGGGACGTGCTGGTGGATGCGCTGCGCTTATCCACCCTACGATCGCGAGAGACGCCGCGCGTGGATCAAAGCCGGAATCTACTGTGCGCGTAGGGCAGGTAAGCGAAGCGCATCTACCAGCTCTTCGGCGCTTGAAGGCCACTTCGCCTCGGGCCGATGTTCCGGGCCGGCTACCGTGAGCCTCCGCTGGATGCCCGGCTTCTGCGGGACGTGCTGGTGGATGCGCTGCGCTTATCCACCCTACGATCGCGAGAGACGCCGCGCGTGGATCAAAGCCGGAATCTACTGTGCGCGTAGGGCAGGTAAGCGAAGCGCATCTACCAGCTCTTCGGCGCTTGAAGGCCACTTCGCCTCGGGCCGATGTTCCGGGCCGGCTACCGTGAGCCTCCGCTGGATGCCCGGCTTCTGCGGGACGTGCTGGTGGATGCGCTGCGCTTATCCACCCTACGATCGCGAGAGACGCCGCGCGCCGATCGAAGCCGACATCCGCTGTGCGCGTAGGGTAGATAAGCGAAGCGCATCTACCAGCTCTTCGGGCTCGCCGGGCGCTTCGCTTCCGGCTGATGCCAGGGCTGGCTACGGTGAGGCTTCGCTGGGCGCAGGGCTTCCACCGGACGTGCTGGTGGATGCGCTGCCCTTATCCACCCTACAACCACGAGAGACGCCGTGCGTGGATCAAAGCCGAAACCTGCTGTACGCGCAGCATGGATCAAAGCCGAAACCCGCTGTGCGCATAGGGTAGATGAGCGAGCTGTGCGCGCAGGCCAGACAAGCAATGAGCAGGCACCCTTGTTTCCGCCTCTCGCGCGGCGCCAAGCTCAGAGCGACTCGAAGCCGTCAGCGAACACCGGGTCCAGGGCGTAGCGACCGACCTCGCTGGTATTGCCTTCGGCATCAGTCGCCAAGAGCTGCACCACGCCGTCGGTCAGCGCGGTGAGCGGCAGCTCGATCGACACCACGGTCTGCGCCTCGGCCAGGGTGATCGTGCGCTGGGCCAGGTGTTCGAGCAGGTCCGCGCCGCGCCCGCGGAAGGCATCGACGCGCAGCGGATAGGTCGCATTGCCCGGCGCGCTGTCGACGCGCAGATCGAGGCGGAAGCGGTCGGCGCCGACCGGTACGACGTCCACGACGTCCGGTGAGTTCTGCAGGCGGTTGCCGCCGCTGTCGGCATCGCCCGCGTCGTTGGCGGTGGGCCCGTCGGCAAAACTCGTGCCGGAGGTGTCGATCGCCATGCCGCGATGGCCGATGTGCAGGTTGCCGGCGCTGGCCACCCGCGTGCAGGTGCCGACCAGGATGCCCTGCGCGCCGCCGTGGGCAATCAGGTTCGCCTCGCCCGGATTGAATCCACCGATCTGCACGCTGCAGGCGCCACCGGCGAACAGCAGGATCGAAGGCTGCGGCTGGCTGGGGCTGGCCGCGTTGCGGCCGTTCGGAATCGGCAGGCTGCCGCTCCAGTCGGTGCCGATGTGGTTGCCCAGCACGCGCAGGTTCGGAAACGTTGCCGGCGCGGTGCCGGCACCGAGCTGGATCGCAGTGAACTCGTTGCCGGAGATGATGTTCCGCGCCGCCGCCGTGGTGCCGCCGATCACGACATCACGGAAGCTGGTGAGGTCGATGCCGTAACTGCGGTTGGCAATGGCCGCAGTGCCGGCGGCATTGGTGCCGATCAGATTGCCGCGGATGCGCAGACCGTTCGGCACCGAGAACGAGACGATGCCGCTCAACAGGCCCGACAGCACATTGCGCGCGGCCGGCGTCTCGCCGCCGATCAGATACGGCCCCTCGCCCTGCACGCGCACGCCGATGCCGAGCCCCGAATTGCCGGTCTGCGACGCTGCGGTGCCGCTGATGTCGGTGCCGAGAAAGCAGCCCTCGACCCGATGCGCCGCGCCGCCGCTCAGCACCACCTGCGAGGCGAAACGGCTGATCGCCAGCCCGCGCAACACCAGCCGTGCATCGAAGTTGGCGCTGCTGCTGTCGATGCCGGTGTTGGACGACTGCCCGGCATTGCGCAGCTCGATCTTCAGCACGGCGCTGCTGCCGCCGGCCTCGGGCGACTGCGTGTTGGCGAGTGCGCCGGGCTGGGTGTAGCCGTCGATCTCCAGGTCGCCGGCGTTGTTGGGCATCGCGCTCTGTGCCTCGATGCGCCAGTGCGCGCTGGCCGGCTGGTAGCCGGGGTCGCTTTCCGGCAGGGCGAACTCGATGCGGTCGGCACCGGGCATGCCGTTGGCGGCGAGGATCGCGCCGCGCAGCGAGCAGTCGGCCGGCGCCGGCGTGCAGTCGCTCAGCGCGGCATCGCTGCTGGTGTCGACGGTGAAGATGGCGGCCTGGCTGTGGCCGGCGACCAGCAGGGCGGCAGTCGCCGCGGAAGCAAGACGGTGCATGGGCAGTCCTCGGGTCGAAGTGCGGGCGGGCCTCATTCGCTGCAGCGCAGGTAGCCGTCCTCGATGCGCAGCACGCTGCCGGCGCTGCTCATCAGCTGACCGGCGAAGCGCGCTTCCACGCGAACGGGGTCGGCCGAGACCGCGAGCAGCTCGACCTCGATGTCGAAGCCCATCGCGCCGCCGTTGAGAAAGCGCGCGGCATCGAGATTGGCCAGCTGGATCGTGTGCACCCACGAGGCGCTGCTCTGCAGGTGCACGCGCCCGGGGCCGTCGATGCCGCTGAGGTTCAAGTTGAAGGTCTGCTCGTTCGCGTCCTTCGGCCCCAGCGAGGCGCTGACCAGCACCGCGCGGTCCATGCCCGGCGGATGCACGGCGCAGAAGAACTCGCGGTCGGCCTGCCAGTCCACGCCGTCGACGCGCATGCGCACGACGCTGCCGGTTTCGGCGGGGGGCGCGTCCGCAGCGGCGGCGCTTGCAGGCGTTGCCGCGGTCGCGGCGGGCGGCGCGTCGCGTTCGGCGGCATCGCAGGCGCCGAGCAGCAGGGCGAAGGGCAGGGTAAGCGGCAGCAGATGGCGCATGAGCGGAACTCCGGGTGGGCTGCCTGCACGTACGCCCTTGTGTGACGGCGCCTGACAGCTTCTTGGCCGTACCTGGCGGGTCAGATGTCCTTGTGAGACCCGAAGTCCACCGTTCGCGCACTCTGTAGGAGCCTGCTTGCAGGCGACCGCAGCCTGCGCCCCGCGCGCACCCTGCCGGTCGCGAGCAAGCTCGCTCCTACAAACAGCCGGCACTGTCAGGTCCGCGCCACACAGGGCGTACGCGCCCTCATGCAACCGATCCTGTCCGCCCATCGCCATCGCTCGTCCCCGCGCTGGCGAGGCCCGCCACAAGCCCCGCGCCCGGCTCGGCTATCCTGCGCGCCACCACAGCGCGGGAAGCCGGGCATGACGAGGTTGGGCGAGGCGGACATCACCGGCTGGCTGGCGCGCTGGGGCGAGGGCGATCTCGACGCGCTCGACCGCGTGCTGCCGCAGGTCTACGACGAGCTGCGCCGCCTCGCCGCCCACACCCTGCGCGGCCACCGCGACCACGACACCCTGCAGCCGACCGCCCTGGTGCATGACGTGTTCGTGCGCCTGCTCGGCGCGCGCTCGGTCGACATCCGCGACCGCAAGCACCTGTTCACCACCGCCGCCAAGCTGATGCGTCAGGTACTGGTGGATCGCGCCCGCGCCGCCCAGCGCGACAAGCGCGGCGGCGGCCAGTGGCAGCAGGTGGAATGGGTGGAGCTGCTGCACCTGCCGATCGAGGCGGACATGAATCTGGCCGAGCTGGATGAGGCCCTGAAGGCGCTGGCGAAACACGACGAACGCATGGCCCAGATCGTCGAGTGGCGCTGCTTTGGCGGGCTCGAAGTGCTGGAGGTCGCGAACCTGCTGGAGGTGGACGAACGCACGGTGTATCGCGACTGGGCGATGGCCAAGGCCTGGCTGCGTCAGGCGCTGGATGCCACGTGAGCCGCACGCCGGACGCGGACTTCCAGCGCCTGCGCGCGGCCTTCCACGATGTCTGCGAGCTGTCAGACGAAGCGCGTGCGCAGGCGCTGCGCGACTGGCAGCAGCGCGATGCCGCCTTCGCCGCGCAGCTGCAGGGCTTGTTGAGTCATCTGGACGCCGACGACCTGCAGCCACCGGCGCTGGACCTGCCGCGTTTCGGCGCCTTCCAGGCGCGTGAGTGCATCGGCTCGGGCGGCATGGCGGACGTGTTCCGCGGCGAGCGCGTCGGCGCCGAGTTCGCGCAGACGGTGGCGCTCAAGCGTCTGCGCGCCTCGCGTCTGGATGGCCTGCAGCAGGCCCGCTTCGCGCAGGAGCGCCAGCTGCTGGCGCGGCTCGACCATCCCAACATCGCGAGGCTGATCGACGGCGGCATCGGCGAGCAGGGGCAGGCCTGGCTGGCGATGGAGCTCGTCGACGGCGCCTCGTGGGCGGAGTGGGCCGCGCGCACGCCGGGCTATGCCGAACGGCTGGCGGTGTTCCGGCAGGTGGCCGAGGCGGTGGACTACGCGCATCGGCATCTGGTGGTGCATCGGGACATCAAGCCCTCGAACCTCCGCCTGACCCGCGAGGGCGTGCCCAAGCTGCTCGACTTCGGGATCGCCAAGGGTCTGGATGACGAGGCCGACGAGCTCACCCAGAGCGGGCAACGTCTGTTGACCTGGCGCTACGCCGCGCCCGAGCAGATTCTCGGCCAGGCCGCGACCACGGCGACCGATATCCACGCGCTGGGCGTACTGCTGTTCGAGCTGCTGAGCGGCGAGTCGCCGCACGCTGAATTGACCGGCAAGCCCCAGCCCTGGGCGGAGCGGATCCTGCACGGGCCGGTGCGACGCCTGCCTGCGCGCCTGCCCGTGCACAACGCGCCGACAGGCTGGCGTCGACGCGCGCTGGAGGCCCTGCTGGCGCGCTGTCTGGAGAAGCCACCCGAGCGCCGCTATGCCTCGGTCTCCGCGCTGCTCGACGACCTGCACGATCTGCAGCATGACCGCGCCCTGCGCAGCGGCACCGGCGGGTTCGCGCGCCAGTGGCGCTGGCGGATCTGGCGCCATCGCCGTGGCCTGGCCGTGCTGGCGGGCCTGCTGCTGGTCGCGGTGCTGGGGGTGGTCAGCACCCTGCGTCAGGCCCAGCGCGCCGAGCAGCAGGCCGAGCGGGCCGAAGCGCGTTTGAGCGCGCTGCTGGACGTGATCGGCGGCGCCGTGCCCGCGGAATACAGCGGCCTCGAGCCGCGCAGCCTTGACCTGCTGCTGGCGGCCGCGAACACGCTGCAACAGCGCCACGCCGACGACCCGCTGCTGCTGCGCCAGTCGCTGGGCGATATCGGGCACGCCCTGCTGAATCAGGGACAGGCGCAGGCCGCCGTGCCGGTGCTGCGCGCTGCCCTGCAGGCGCAAACCGAAGAGACCGAGCCGTCTGCCTCCGTTCGACTCAGTCTGCTGAAGCTGCTGGCGTTCTCGCTGGATCTGCCGAGCCAGCGCAGCGACCTGCGCGCGATCGCCAGCGAGGTGGAATCCCTGTGCCGCGATCCGCGGGTGAGCGACTCGCAGCGCATCGACGTGCTGGGCAGCGTCGCCGGCGCACTGTCCAAACAGGGCGATTTCGATCGTGCCTTCGAGCTGCTGGACACGGCCAGCGCATCGCTGGGTGCCGCCAAGATTGCGCCCTACGCGCGCGAGAACTTTCTGCGCCAGCAGGCCTGGGTCCATCTGCGCGCCGAGCAGTTCGACGATGCGGTGCGGGTCTTCCGGCAAGCCGTGGCCCTGATCGAATCGCAGCCGGACGCCTTCGTCCCCATGCGCCGCGCCGAGGCCTACGCACTGCTCGCGCAGGCCGCACTGGGCGCGGGCGACAAGGACACGGCACGTTCGGCGTGGAAGCAGGCCTGGCCCGAGTACCAGCGCGCCTTCCCGGAAGGACACCCCGAGCGAGAGCGGATCCTGGCCTTCGGCAAGCAGGCAGAGCGGAGCGCCCTTCGCACGTCACCCTGAGCACCTCGACGTCTCGCGTGGCGACTGATTGCTTTGCGCCCCTCTCCCTCGCGGCGAGAGGGATCTCAGCGCATGGCTCCCCTCACCCTCAAGAAAGAGGAGTCGAGTGCTTTGCTCCCCTCTCCCCTTGTGGGAGAGGGGCTGGGGGAGAGGGGGCAAGCTTGCCGCGAGCGTTCCCCCCTCTCCCCAACCCCTCTCCCACGGGGGGAGAGGGGCTCGACAGCAGCCTGTGCTCTGCACGCAGCTTGCCGCCTGCACCCAACCTGCCGGTCGCGAGCAAGCTCGCTCCTGCAAACAGCCGGTACGCGGGACCCCGATTTGCGTCGTGCGCTTGATCGAGTGCTTTGCTCCAATCTCCGTGGTTCAACTGACTGCTGTGTTCCCCTCTCGTCGCGTCGACCGAGTGCTTTTCTCCCCTCGCCCCTGGAGGGAGAGGGGCCGGGGGAGAGGGGGCGATCTTGCCGCGAGTCTGCCCCCTCTCCCCAACCCCTCTCCCTCGGGGGGAGAGGGGCTCAACAGCAGTCAACGCTCTGCACGCAGCCTGCGGCTGCACCCAACCTGCCGGTCGCGAGCAAGCTCGCTCCTGCAAACAGCCGGTACGCGGGACCCCGATTTGCGTCGTGCGCTTGATCGAGTGCTTTGCTCCAATCTCCGTGGTTCAACTGACTGCTGTGTTCCCCTCTCGTCGCGTCGACCGAGTGCTTTTCTCCCCTCGCCCCTGGAGGGAGAGGGGCCGGGGGAGAGGGGGCAGGCTTGCCGCAGCGTTCCCCCCTCTCCCCAACCCCTCTCCCACGGGGGGAGAGGGGCTCAACAGCAGCCAACGCTCTGCACGCAGCCTGCGGCTGCACCCAGCTTGCGGGTCGCGAACACGCCTATACGCCGCCGAGGAGGCTTGACCTGAAAGAGAGTGTCTGCAAACAGCTGTGCTGCCCTGCACGGCCCGCCAGCCGCAGGCAGGTCGCTTCGTGCGCCTGCTGTCAGGTCCAACCCCCATCCAGCGTGTGTCGCAGCAAGGGCGCCTTCCCGCGCCGACCGCTGAGAACCGCAGATGACACACCCGATCGCTCGCCTCATCGCACTCGCTCTGCTGGCCACATTGGCGCTGACGGCACAGGCCAACGGTAAGCTGGACACCGGCTTCGGCCCCGTCGCCAGCGGCAAGACCACGACCTTCTTCCCCATCGACGCCAGCCTGCAGCGCGGCGCCACCCGCGTCGTCAAAACCCTGGTGCAGGCCGACAACAAGACCCTGCTGGTCAGCAACACGCCAACACCGTTCGGCTCGCAGTTCCCGGGCAACAGCCAGATCGGCGTCACCCGCCTGAACGCGGACGGCTCGCCGGACACGAGCTATGGCCCCCGCGGTCAGCAGCTGTTCGATGCCGGCGTCGATTTCGAAGTGCAAGCCGTGGATGCCGCGCTTCGTGCCGATGGCGCGCTGCTGGTGCTGGGCACCCTGTTCGGCCCCTTCAACCAGAGCGACATGGCGGTGTGGGCGGTGCTGCCCAACGGCAGCCTGGACCCCAACTTCGCCAGCGGCGGGTTGCTGCGCATCCGCCGCGGCGGCAGTCCATCTGATATCGCCGGCGCCATCGAACCCTACGAGTTGGAGTCCAACCGCTTCATGATTGCCGGCGCGATCCGCGACGGCGACAGCGGCCCGCGCGACCTGATGCATGTGGTGCTGTTCGCCAACACCGGCCAACTCTGCGGCGTCGCCGAATGCGGCAACGTCATCGGCGGCAACGTCGGCCAGCCCAATCAGTGGTATGCGCTGCGCATCGGCGCCAACTTCGACGTGCAGGTGGCCGACCTCGCGGCCGAATACGTGCCCGAGGCAAACGTGCCGCTGCGCTTCCGAACCCTGCTTCGCCGCGGCATCGTCAACTCGCAGGGCCAGTTCGACACCGCGGTGATCGGCACCTCCTTTCCCTCGGCGACGCCGGGCTATGGGATCGACACCCAGTTCGGCAGCAACGGCTTCCGTAGTCTCTTCTTCAGTGCCGCCCCGGGGTTTCGACACAACACCGGCAATCGCCTGGCCCTCCAGCGGCAGGGCGCCAGCTCGCGGCTGATCGTAGTTGGCTACGCTGCCAACGCCAGCGACACCGACCCCTCGATCGGCGTCAGCGTGATCGACACCGTGACGGGCGCGAACGATCCTGGCTTCCTCGGCGGCACCGCCTTGAACTTGGACTACACCGCCAGCGGCATCCACGGTGACGCCTATGCCGCCGACGTGCTCGCCACGCCCGACGGCAAGATCCTGATCGGCGGCGGCTACGAGTACGCGGGCTTCAGCTTCGGCGATGCCGCCCTGGTCCGCCTCAATGCCGACGGCAGCTTCGACAGCAGCTTCGGCAACCTCAACCTCGGCCTGCCGGGCCGCATGGGCTACGGCCACACCCTGTTCGGCAGCGACCGCGACAACCGCCTGGACAGCATGGCCCTGTCCGCCGACGGCGAACGCGTGGTGTTCGGCGGCTATGCCTATGCCAGCGACGACGGCAGCTTCTACGGCAGCGCCATGCGGGTGCGGCTGTATGCGCAGGATCTTCTGAAGGATGGGTTCGAGTGAGGTGCTGCGGATCGGTGGGGCAGCGGGGGCGCAGCAAAGGAAGGTGACGTCCAGCACTGGATAGCCCGAACAACGACCTTGTGGCCTCCTTCAAAGCGACGACCCCCACATGTGGCGGGTAGCGCCCGAGGCTCGGGGCGAACCCGAAGCCTTGACGCGTGCGTTCGACCCGCGCGTGTCTTCTTCCGCGGCGCTGATGAATTCGGCAGCTCCGAGTATGACTTCAGCATGGCTTGCCATCCTTTGCCCAGAAGGATCACTCTCCGCGATTGTCCAAGATGCCCCAGGGGGCTCCATGCGCGTTGCTGCAATCCAATATCCCGTTCCGGCACTGTGCGCGCTCACGCTCGCCATCGCCTGTTCGCTCAGCGCTTCCGCGCTGGCAGCAGAAGTCAGGCACGCGAATTTCGCGGTTGATGGCCTCAAGCCGCCCAACGCACTGCGCTCCAATCCGGACGCCTCGCCAGCGCCTGCTCCGCAGCCGGAGGTCGTCCGCGGTGGTGACATCTACTTCGAAGACTTCAACAGCGTCTGCGCAGCGGGAGCGCCGGCGGCGCCTTACCTGCCGCCGGCCGGCTGGACGGTACACGACGTGGATGCTCGCTCCCCGAACGGTCAAGTGAGCTGGGTGTCCAGCGCCTGGGTAGTACGAGAGCGCTTCACCACCTCCGCGCCGAATGACTGTGCGATCTGGAGCACCTCGTGGTACACGCCAGAGGGGGCTGCGGACGACTGGGCCGTGATTCCAGTACAGGTCACCCCCTTGGCGTCGACGCGACTGAGGTGGAGCGACCTGGCGCCGGACGCCAGCTATCCGGACGGCTACGAAGTGCGCTACAGCACGGCCGGGACGGCGCCCGCCGATTTCCTGCTGAATCCTGCCCTGGTCACGGTACCGGCGGCTCCGTCCGTGTGGACCAATCGCGAGATCAGCCTTGCCGCGCTGGCCGGCACCCCGGTGCATCTGGCCTTCCGCAACAACTCCAACAACCAGTTCCTGCTGGCCTTGGACAACTTCCGGATCTTTGATGTCGTTGAGTTCGATCCGGTCCTGTCTGGATTGAAGACAGATGCGTCTGCAAGCGGTTACGCCAAAGTGCCGGCGGGCCTCGGATACGGCGCCATCGTTCAAGCCACCGTGGGCAATCTGGGCGCGTCGCCTCTGACCAATGTGCGCATGCAGGCCGAGGTGACGATCAGCGGAACGCCCAGCGGCTTCGGTGTGCTGACCTCAAGCCCGGTGAGCCTTGCCCCGACAGCATCGCAAACGGTGCAACTGCTTGAGCGCCTGCCCTACGATCAGCTGGGCGAGTGGACGGTCGCCGCCTCGGTCACGAGCGCGGAGGGCGACCAGAACCCGGCAAACTCCTCGGCCACCTACTCGATGGTGACTGTCACCGCCAACGAGCTGTCCCGCGCGCAGGGAAGCACGACGGGGACGCTCGGAATCGGCGCCGGCAACGGTGGGTTCCTGGGCCAGGATTTCCAGCTGCCGCAGACGGCACGTCTTACGGCGGTCCGCTATCGTCTGACCAACTCGGATGTGCTGCCGGATGACGGGATGGGGAACACCGGCGATGGTGTCGGCGATTTCAACGGCTGCGAGCTGCAGGTGGCTGTGTTCGCCTGGAATGAAATCGAGGGTGAGCCCGGTGAGCAGATTGCAACGGCATCGACCACGGTGGCCATGGACGCGCCGATTGGCAGCACCGAGCTGGAGTTCACTCTGGACTCGTCGCTTCTGCTGCCGCCGGGCCGCTACCTGATCGCCGCCGTAGAGCCCACCCTGCCCGAACCGCGCACGATGACCCTCGAGAACACTCCCGAGCGCTTCACGCCCGGCACGGTGTGGGTCAACTGGCCGACCAGCCCTGCCGGTGGCTGGGCCAATGCAGAGACCTTCGGCGCCAATTTTGCGCGGACCTTCCAGATGACTGCGGTGCTTGAGTTCGAGCCCTTCATCTTCGGCAACGGCTTCGAGGACTGAAGCCAAGGGCAGACACTGTCCGGGGGTGTACCCTCCCGGGCAGTGTCTGGCAGTCACGCCTGACATGGGGCCCTGCCCCAAGACCCCGTGCCGCGCGCACGTGTGGTCCTACCAACCCGCGACGCCGAGCTGCGCATGACGCCCATGGATGATTCCGAGTCAGCGCTGCGCCGACAGCTTCAAGCCCAGCCCGACAACGACGACGTGCGCCTGCAGGCCGCGATGCATGCCCTGCGCCGGGGCGCGTATCGCGAAGCCCATGACGACGTTCTGCAAGCCTGCAGCACGCGGCCGGATGCCCTGACGCTGGTCGCCGAGCGACTCGAAGCGCTGCGTGCTTTCCAACTGCATGCGCAGATGCGCGCGCTGGTTCACCGCTGTCCCGCGGATCGCGTTCTCGATGTGCAAACCCTGCTCCGCGGCGCTGCGGCGCTGCAGAGCGCTGGCCTGACGGACGAAGCGCTCGCCTGGGCCGAGCAGGCATGGCGTGTGCAGCCGCGTGCGGCCAGCGTCTGCGTACAGCTGGCTCTGCTGTGCATCGAAAAAGGCCAGCTCGATCGCGCCCAATCCTTGTTGACCGAGGTCTGCCAAGGGGCGCCAGTGGTGCCGATTGCGCATTGGGCCCTGGCTCGCCTGGAGGGCGACAACGCGCCGCGGGCTCGCATCGAGCGGCTGCAGCGTCTGCTTCATTCGCACGCGAACGACCCGCAGGCGGCAAGCTTCTTGGGGTTCGCGCTGTATCGGATTCTTGCGGCACGGAAACAGCATGAGGCAGCGTTCGCCGTGCTGCAGCGCGCCTGCGCGGCCAAGCGTTCCACCTTGCGCTATGACGAACCGGCTCAGGAGGCACTGGTCGCAGCGCTCGCTGCAGAGCCGGTCACGCCCGCAGAAGCATCCGCCGCACCGAACGGCGTGGCGCAACCCATCTTCATCGTCGGTATGCACCGCTCCGGCACATCGCTGCTGGAGCGGATCCTGGAGGGCCATCCGCAGGTGGTGGCGGGCGGCGAACACTATCGCCTGGCCGCGCAGGCGCGTCTTGCGGCCAACCACGGCTGCGCGGACGTGCTCGGCCCCGAGCTGCTCCGAGCCTTGCGTGACGTTGATGCCGCGGCACTTGGCCATGCCTACCTGGCGGCCAATGCCTGGCTCGCGGACGGCCAGTCGTATTTCACCGACAAGCTGCCGCAGAACTTCCAGCTCATCGGACTGATCGCGCGTGCGCTGCCGCATGCCCGGGTGCTGCACCTGGTCCGCGATCCGCTGGATACCTGCGCCTCCAACTTGGGCGAACTGTTCGGCGGAGCCAATGCGGCCTACAGCTACCACCCGCATGAACTGGCGCGTGCGTACGCGCGCTACCGGCGCACGATGGCGCACTGGCATCGCGTGCTGCCGGGCTTCGTGCTGGACGTGAGCTACGCAGATCTTGTCAGTGATCCCGAATCGACCATGCGCGAGGTCTTCGCCTTCTGTGGCCTCGAATATCGGCCCGAAGCGCTCGACATCCGCGCCCGGACCAGCCCGGCGAGGAGTGCAAGTGCGCTGCAGGTCCGCACCCCCATCCATGCGGGCAGCATCGGGCGCGGCGGTGAATCCGCCCCTCTGCGCGAGGTGCTGTCCGCTGCCCTGCAAGCGGCCGGGGTTGAGGCATAGCCTTCGACACCGGCAAGACCAGGCGTCAGGAGCCGGAATCCAGAAGCCCGATTGGAGCGCACCTCCTGCTCTCGCGTGATGCGCTGACTTGCGAGACCTGCCGAACCGTGCGGGCTTCGTACGGCGCTGCAGCTGCTGCTCGATCCTGTGTCGAAGGCGCTCCGCTCCCGGGGTGTGCTGCCCCCGCAAACGGCGCCTGATCTCGTCCACGTTTTCGGATGTTGTGGCCGAGGGCACCCCGTCGTGGTGGAGACACTGGCGGGTCATGTCTTCGGCATGCAGCGCCAGGGACGGTGGGTGCGAAGTCGCGAGCGGTCGGTGTCCGCCCTGGACTGTGCGACATCGCTCGACCTGGCGTCGTCGAGAGGCAGGACGACCCTGCGCCCCTCGTTCGGCGGGAGTTCGATGTAGGCCGGGCCGCGCGAAAAACAGGGTCGGATTCATCAACGGTGGACGAGAAGATCAACCGCACCCCCGTCCCGTTCCCGAAGCGGGCCGAGGCTCGCGGTGACTGCCATCAGGCAGTTCCCTCGCCTGACTGCGAGTCCCGGTCAAGCAGGCAGTCGATGAATGCTCGCAGGGCCGGCAGCATGAAGCGGCGGCTGGGGTAGTAGAGGTACAGGCCCGGCATTGTCGGCGACCAGTCCGCCAGCACTCGCTTCAAGCGTCCGTCCTGTAGCGCATCGGCGATCCCCTCATCGTTGTAGGCGTAGGTGATGCCCAGTCCCTGCAGCGCGGCGGCCACGACGATGTCCTGATGGTTCGCGATCACCCGGCTCTGCCCGAAGAACTCGGTTCGCTTTCCCTTCTTTCTGAACTCCCAGCCGGCGACTCTGCCGCTGCCCGGAAAGCGCCAGTTGATGCAGGCGTGGTGTTCAAGCTCCGCCGGTGTCCTCGGCTCGCCGTGCTGCGCGAGGTACTCGGGAGAGGCCACCGCAAGCAGTTCGATGTCCGCTGTCAGCCGGACTGCCACCATGTCCTTCTGGAGACGTCCGCCCACGCGGATGCCGGCGTCGAACCCCTCCGCTGCGATATCACTGAGACCGTCGTCGATCACGAGGTCAAGCGTCACCTCCGGGTGCGCGCGGGCAAAGCGGCCGAGCCTCGGCACGATCAGCTTCCTGGCCGCCATGCCGAGGCTGTTGATGCGCAAGGTGCCGGCCGCGCGAGCGCTGCTGCCGGCCGCCTGTGCGACTGCGTCGTCCATCTCCCCGCAGTACCGGAGCCATGCGCTGGTGCAGGCGATGTCCAGGTTCGGTGGGCGAGACGCTCCGGGTGGTCCGGTTGAGCAGCCGCACGCCGAGCCGGGACTCGAGTTGACGGATGGTCTGGGAAAGGGCGGATCGCGACAGTCCCAGTTGATCGGCCGCGCGGGCGAAGCTTCCCCGCTCGACGACGGCCACGAAGGCCTTCAGCTCAGCAAACTCTGCGCCGCGCATTGTGCACTCAAATCTGAACAGGCTTATTCAATAGTAGGCGATTCTCTAACCGCAAAAAGCCCTCCATCCTGATCCTACGATCCCGATGGAGCACCGCAATGCAAGCACTGAATCTGCCCGAACCGATCGCCGCCTACTTCCGCGCCGACGCTGGAAGCGGCCTGGCCGTGGCGCACTGCTTCACGCCCGACGGATGGGTCAGGGACGAGGGACACACACACACGGGGCACGCCGCCATTGCCGCCTGGAAAGACGATGCAGCGGCGCGCTACACCTGCACCGTTCAACCGCACCGCCTTGAGCGGGACGCCGACCGCCATGCGGTGATCGCGCGTGTGTCCGGCGACTTTCCGGGCAGCCCGGTGGACCTGCGCCATGTGTTCCTGCTCGAAGGCGGCAAGATCGCGTCACTGGAGATCCGCTCATGAGTTTCGATCTCCAACTGGCCGGCAAGCGTTCACTGGTGACCGGCGGTACGCGTGGGGCTGGGGCCGCCGTCGTGCAGGCGCTGACGCAGGCCGGTGCCCGGGTCGTCGCCACTGCCACCTCAGCGCCGACGCGACGGGCAACAGATGTCCACTACCTAGTCGCCGACCTCACGACGGCGCAGGGCGCACGCCATGTCGCCGCGGCGACACTCGAGCATCTCGGTGGCATCGACATCCTCGTCAATGTGGTGGGCGGCTCCACCGCGCCGGCGGGCGGCTTTGCCGCGCTCGACGACGACGCCTGGTCGCGTGCGCTGGACCTGAACCTGATGTCGGCCGTGCGCCTCGACCGCGCCCTGCTGCCCTCGATGCTGGGGCAGGGCGAGGGCGTGATTCTTCATGTCACCTCCATCCAGCGCGTCTTGCCGCTGCCGGAGGCCACCATTGCCTACGCGGCGGCAAAGGCGGCGCTCTCGACCTACAGCAAGGCGCTTTCCAAAGAGGTGACTCCGAAGGGCGTCCGCGTCGTGAGGGTCTCACCCGGCTGGATCGACACCGAGGCGGCCGCGGCACTGGTGGAACGCGTTGCGGCGCAGGCGGGCACCGACCATGACGGCGGCAGGCGCCTGGTGATGGAGTCTCTGGGTGGCATCCCTGTGGGGCGACCCGCCAAGCCGCAGGAAGTGGCCGACCTGATCGCCTTTCTGGTGTCGCCCCGCGCTGCCTCCATTTCGGGTACGGAATACACCATCGATGGCGGCACCGTGCCAACCGTGTGAGGGGCGGGTCGCGGCCAGAGGCTTCAGGCGTTGCCTGCAGGAAAGTCGTGTGCCTTCCACCGTCGCGGCGATTGGCCGGTCTGCGCCTTGAAGGCTCGCGACAGCGCGGCCTCGCTGCCGTACCCGACCTCCGCTGCGATCACCTTCAGCGGGCGTCCCCGGCGCAACGCCTTCTGCGCCAATCGCACACGCCAAGCCTGGAGGTACTGACCCGGCGTCGTCCCCACCTGCTCGCGAAACGTGGCGGCGAACGCGCTGCGCGACATTCCGGCGACCTGCGCCAGAGCCTCCAGCGTCCACTCACGCTCAGGCGCTTCGTGCATCGCAACCAGCGCATGGCGCAGACGCGGATGCGACAGGCCGGACAGCAGGCCGCCCTGAAGGCTTCCGCTTTCCATCAGCTGTCGCAGCACCTGGATCATCACCACTTCGATCAGGCGCTCGATCAGCGCGATCCGTCCGCAGCGCTGCTCGAAGGCTTCTTCGAACAGCAGGGCAGTCACCGGCGCTGCACCCCCGATGCCATCCAGCGGCAGACAGATCAAGTCCGGCAACGCCGAAGCAATCGGATGCTCTGCACCGCCCTCGAACGCGAGGTGCGCGCAGACCATGTCGGCCCCGCGTTCGGGGTCGGTGTGGAAGCGATGGGCAACGGGGCGCGGGAACAGCAGCAGGCTTGGACGCTCCACGCGCACTGAATCCTTGCCCCACCGCACCTCCACCGTGCCCGCGCGTACGAAATGCAGCTGCCCATGGGCTCCGTCGCTTTCCACGGTGTTGATGCCGCACAGCGCGCCGGTGTTGAACACCCGCGCGCCCACCGGGAAGTGCGTCATCAGTGCCGCGAGTCGATCGGCCACTGAAAGTACTCCTGATCAAGTTGTAAGGACTCTACATCACCAGAGGTCCATGCGCGCCGACCACACTGCGTCTCACCGGGGCACAGCGTCCCGGCGCCTCCACCCACCTCGCCACAGGACAGCACACGCATGAACGCCGTTACCCGCACCCTCGCCACCAGCCTGCTCACCCTCTCCCTGCAGGCCACCTTTGCCGCCCAGGCCGCAGAACCCATGACCCCGGCGCAGGCCGCTGCCGCAGCAACCGTGGATGGCAATTACATCGTCACCCACGACAAGGTTCGCCTCTATTACAAGGACTGGGGCCCGAAGAACGGCCCGGTCGTCACCTTCAGCCATGGCTGGCCGCTGAGCGCCGACAGCTGGGAATCGCAGATGCTCTTCCTGGCCTCGAAAGGCTACCGCGTGGTCGCACATGATCGCCGCGGCCACGGTCGCTCCAGCCAACCCTGGGAGGGCAACGACATGGACCACTACGCCGACGATCTGGCCGCGGTGATTGAAGCCCTGGATCTCGACGACGTCACCGCGGTCGGCTTCTCGACCGGCGGCGGCGAAGTGGCCCGCTACATCGGTCGCCACGGCACCGGACGCCTCAAGAAGGCCGCCCTGATCAGCGCCGTCCCGCCGCTGATGCTGCAGACCCCCGACAACCCCAGCGGCGTGCCCCTCGAAGTCTTCGATGGTCTCCGCAACGCGTCCCTGCAGAACCGCTCGCAGCTGTACCTCGACATTGCCTCGGGCCCGTTCTTCGGCTTCAACCGGCCCGGCGCGAAGATTTCGCAGGGACTGATTGACAGCTGGTGGGCGCAGGGCATGCAGGCCGGGCACAAGAACACCTACGACTCCATCGCAGCGTTCTCGACCACCGACTTCCGCGAGGACCTGAAGAAGTTCGACGTGCCCACCCTCGTCATCCACGGTGACGACGACCAGATCGTGCCGCTGGACACCTCCGGTCGCGCCTCGGCGGCGCTCATCGAAGGCGCGAAGCTGATCGTGTATCCGGGCGCACCGCACGGCCTGACCGACACCCACAAGGATCAGTTCAACCAGGACCTGCTCGAGTTCCTTGAGAACTGAGAGCTTCTCAGCCCCGCGTGGCGGGCCGGGTGTTCCCAAAGAAGCATCGGTCCGTCATCCCCGCGAAGAGCCTCCCGTCGTGAAGGCGAGGGCGGGGATCCAGACCTCTCGTGACTGAGGCAAGCCACACTGGGCCCCCGCCGACGCGGGGGCGACGATCAATGGGGTCGCGAGCGTTCTGTTTCCTGAGAGCGTCTCAGCTCCGCGTCGCGGGTCAGGTGTTCTCGAAGAGACATGTGTTCGTCATCCCCGCGGAGGCGGGGATCCAGAGCTCTTGCCGCTGCCGCGCGTCTCGTCTGGCCCTCCCGCCTTCGCGAGGGCAGGCTCTGCGCGGGGGCGACGAACCAGGGGTCGCTAGACGCTGCTTCAGCCTCGCGTCGCGGGTCAGGTGTTCTCGAAGAGACATGTGTTCGTCATCCCCGCGGAGGCGGGGATCCAGAGCTCTTGCCGCTGCCGCGCGTCTCGTCTGGCCCTCCCGCCTTCGCGAGGGCAGGCTCTGCGCGGGGGCGACGAACCAGGGGTCGCTAGACGCTGCTTTGGCCGGTTCTTCATGCCGCGCCGCCGCGAAGGTGCTCAATACAATCAATCACCTACGGTTCTGTTTCTTGAGGGCGTGCGATGCCGGGCGGCTGCGGGCTCGATGCTGCAGCCGCCTCGAACCGCAATGACCCCCGCGCAACCACGGTCGCGGTGCCCGCAGCTGCAGGCACGTTCGACGGCCCACCCGCTCTGCGCGTCCAAACCCGCGCCCAACTTCGGAGCCCACCATGAACCCGTTCAAGCGCCTACGCACCCTGCTGTTCACCTCTCTTGCGGCCGCGGCCCTGATCCCGCAGGCGAATGCCGCAAGCTCCAACACCTCAACTGATTCCACCGCTGTCAGGAACGTTGTACTGGTGCACGGCGCCTTCGCCGACGGCTCGGGCTGGCGTCCGGTGTACGAGCTGCTGACCCAGCGCGGCTACCGCGTCACCGTCGTCCAGAACCCCCTGACTTCGCTCGCGGACGATGTCTCGGCCACCCGTCAGGCGCTCGATCGCCAAGGATGGGCCGACC
Organism: uncultured Aquimonas sp.; assembly: GCF_937888285.1. GTDB lineage: Bacteria > Pseudomonadota > Gammaproteobacteria > Xanthomonadales > Xanthomonadaceae > Aquimonas. The sequence goes on along the minus strand of NZ_CALART010000007.1, from coordinate 9,735 downwards.
GTCCTGGTCGGCCACTCCTGGGGCGGCACGGTGATCACCGAAGTCGGCGTGCATCCGAAGGTGGCCGGTCTGGTCTATGTCTCTGCGCTGGCCCCGGACGCGGGCGAAACCATGGCGCAGCAGTACACCGGCTTCGCGGCGACCCCGGAGTTCGAGATCGAGACCAATAGCGATGGGTTCGGCTTTCTCGCGCTACACGCGTTCAAGGCCGGGTTTGCCCACGATGCCAGCGATGCTGATGCGGCGTTCCTGCGCGACTCGCAGGTGCCGATCAACATGTCGGCGTTCGAATCCCGCCTGTCCCAGGCCGCGTGGCGCAGCAAGCCGAGCTGGGCGGTCATTGCCACCGAAGACCGCGCCTTCGACCAGGCGATGCTCGTCCACATGGCCAATCGAATCGGCGCGACCATCACCCGCGTGCCTGCGAGTCACGCGGTGTACTACACCCAGCCAGGCGTCGTGTCCGATGTCATCGATCGTGCGGCCCGGGCTGTGACTACGGCCACGGCGGACTGAGGGCGCAAGCCCTCGATCAGCGCGTCGCCCCTGCATAGCGTGCGAGCGAGTCCGCGCTCAGCAGTGCCTCGCGGGCCGGCATCCAACCGAGCAGCTCCCGTGTGCGTGCGCTGCTCGCGCCGGCCGCCATCGACGCGAAGCCGAAGAACCATCCGAAGTGGGCCTTGGCCGCCTCTGGATCCAGCCCGACCGAGGGGACTCCCAGCGCGTCCCCGATCGCGCGCGCGATGTCGACGAAGGGCAGGGCCTCTTCCGCGCAGGCGTGATAGACCCCGCCGGGCTCGCCCCGCTCCACGGCGAGGCGGAACACACGGCCGGCGTCCGCGCAGTGGACCGCTGACCACAGGTTCCGGCCGTCGCCGACGAAGGCCGACACGTCGGACTGCCGCGCCAGGTCGAACAGGTAGGGAACGAACGCGTGGTCGCCGGCGCCATGGACGGAGGGCGGCAGCCTGACCAGCAGGATGCGTGCCCCTTCCGCATGCATGCGCCGCATCGTGGCCTCGGACTTTCGCGGGTACACGGGCGAGGGCGGAAACGCCCGGTCGGACTCGGTGGCGATTCCGCTCGCATCCAGATGCGCCAGCCCCGAGGTGACGACCAGCGTGCCGCCGTTGGTCATGGCGGCGCGGCCCATGCACTCGATCGCGCGCGCGTCCTCTTCGCAGCTCTCGGCAAAGCGCGAGAAGTCATGGTTGAAGCCGGTGTGGATCGTGGCCTCCGACTGGCGCACGCCCCGCACCAGCACATCGAGGTCCTGCAGGCTGCCGAGGAGCGGCGTGGCACCGGCCGCGGTCACCTTGGCAGCCGCTTCGGCCGAGCGCGCGAGGCCGAGCACCGAGTGCCCGGCGCCGAGCAGTTCACGGACGACCGCCGAGCCGACGAAGCCGGACGCCCCTGTGACGAATACACGCATGGATCTTCTCCCGTGGATGGATGAGTGAGCCGGGCCAGCTCGGCTGGCCACGCGGAGAAGCTAGGGCTAGCATCCGGGAGCGATAAGGCGTGGGCGTATAGGGGTGTCATGACTACCCGGATGGGTCGAAGCGGCACGGGCGCGTCAGCCCTGGGGGAGTTCCTGCGGATGCGGAGGCAGGCCATGCGGCCGGAGGCCTTCGGCTTCGCTGGCCGGCGGCGCACGCCAGGACTGCGGCGCGAAGAGGTCGCGCAGCGCGCGAACATCAGCGTCACCTGGTACACCTGGCTCGAACAGGGCAGGGGCGGCGCGCCCTCGCCGACGGTGCTCGATCGCGTGGCGCGCGCGCTGGACCTCGATGAGCACGCGCGCACGCACCTGTTCCAGATCGGCCTGGGCCATCCTCCGGCGCCCAAGGGCGAGCCCAGCGACGAGGTTCCCGCCAGCATCGCCCGCCTGCTGGCCGCGTTCGACGCCATCCCTGCCTACGTCAAGAACCTGCGCTGGGACCTGCTCGCCTGGAACAGCGCCGCAGCGGCGGTGTTCGCTTACCACAGCGGCCCGGCCTTCGAGCGCAACCTCCTGCGGCGGATCTTCCTGAGCGAGCCCGTCCGCGCCGCGCAGCCTGACTGGCCCGCCGTGGCTCGCTTCGTGGTGGGCGCATTCCGCGCGGACGCGGCCCGCGCCGCGGGGACGGCCATGGGCGAGGGAGTCGACGCACTCGTCGACGAGCTCTGCACCGCGAGCCCGGCGTTCGCGACCTTATGGCAGAGCCAGGAGGTCGTGCCCTTCGGTCAGGGCGACAAGACCCTGCTCCTGCCCGGCGGGCGGGCGCTGCGCCTCGAGTACTCGGCGCTGATCGTCGACGGGCGTCCCGATCTGAGCCTGGTGCTCTACAACCCCGCGACGGCGGCGGACACCGCACTCTTGCGCGAGATGATCGCCGCCCAAGCGGCGACACACCCACCTTGACGCTGCCGCACCGGACTTCAGCGAGCCGGCGAACGCTGGCCCCACTGTTCCCCCTGCCTGCCAAGCACGCGCTGTTCTATCGCTTCGACTACGGCGACGACTGGATCTTCAAGATCAAGCCCGCGCGCGGCGCAGCGTCTGCGGGTGGCGAGAAGGAATCCGGCCTGATCGGGGCGGAAACGGGGTCAGGTTCACTTCCGACAGCCCCGCGCGCCGAAGTCCTACAACATCGCCAGCGTTGTGCCCACGTAGGGTGGCCAGCGCTGCAGCGATGCTGGGCACATGGCCCGCCAACCTCGACTCGACCTGCCAGGCATTCCGCAGCACATCGTGCAGCGTGGAAACAATCGCCTTCCCTGCTTCCAGGGCGACACCGATCGCTCCTGCTATCGCCAACTGTTGCGGGAGGCGCTGCTCGCCACGGGCTGCACGTTGCACGCCTATGTACTGATGGACAACCACGTCCACCTGTTGGCAACGCCGCCCGAAGTGGGTGCCACAGGTTGCCTGATGCAACAGCTCGGCCGCCGCTATGTCGGGCAGTTCAACGCGCGCCACGCGCGCACCGGAACGCTCTGGGAAGGTCGGTACAAGGCCTGTCTGGTCGATAGCGATCACCATCTTCTGCGCTGCAGCCGCTACATCGACCTGAACCCCGTCCGCGCACGCATGACGGACGACCCTGTCGCATTTCCGTGGTCGAGCTGCGCGGGCCTGTGCGGGCTCCGCGAGGAGCCGCTGCTGAGCCCGCACCCCGTCCAGCAAGCGATCGGTGCAGACCCCTATCGCGCCCTGCTCTCCGAGGCGATCAGCGACGAAGACCTGGCCGCGATCTGGCTCTACCTGCAGCAGCAAAGCGCCTACGGCCGCGACGACTTTCGGGCGATGGTCGAAGCCAAGACCCAGCGCTTCGCCAGCGTGCGGCCGGCATATCGGCCGGCCAGATCAATGAACGCGACCGGGTAAGTGAACCTGACCCCGTTCTTGGTTGCCATAACGCCTTGCGTCATATAACGCCCAGCGCTATGGTTGCAATGTGATCCGGACCTTCAACGACAAGGAAGCCGAGAGGATCTGGGGCGGCTCGCCATCCCGGCGGCTGCCCGCTGACATCCAGCACGTCGCCCGTCGCAAGCTGCGCATGCTCAACAACGCCGCCAGTCTCGATGACCTGAGAATACCGCCCGCCAACAGGCTGGTAGCGCTCAAGGGTGACCGCAAGGGTCAGCACAGCATCCGCATCAACGACCAGTGGCGAATCTGCTTCCGCTGGAAGAACGGTGACGCTCTCGATGTTGAGATCGTCGACTACCACTGAGGTGTGCGCCCATCATGAAAGTGCTGCCAAACATCCACCCCGGCGAGATCCTGCTGGAAGAGTTCCTCAGCCCCCTTGGCCTCAGCCAGAACGCGCTGGCGCGTGCCGTAGGCGTGCCGCCGCGCCGCATCAACGAGATCGTGCTCGGCAAGCGTGGCATCAGCGCCGACACCGCCGTGCGTCTAGCTGCGGCACTCGGCACCAGCGAACGCTTCTGGCTCGGCCTGCAGGCGGACTACGACCTGGAGGAAGCCAGGCGTGCCTTGGGCGGCAAGCTCAAGTTGATCGAGCGGGTTGCCGCTTGAGGGAAACGGGGTCAGGTTCACTTCCGACAGCCCCGCGCGCCGAAGTCCTACAGCATCGCCAGCGTTGTGCCCACGCATGGTGGCCACCGCTGCAGCGATGCTGTGCACATGGCCCGCCAACCTCGACTCAACCGGCCAGGCATTCCGCAGCACATCGTGCAGCGTGGAAACAATCGCCTTCCCTGCTTCCAGGGCGACACCGATCGCTCCTGCTATCGCCAACTGTTGCGGGAGGCGCTGCTCGCCACGGGCTGCACGTTGCACGCCTATGTACTGATGGACAACCACGTCCACCTGTTGGCAACGCCGCCCGAAGTGGGTGCCACAGGTTGCCTGATGCAACAGCTCGGCCGCCGCTATGTCGGGCAGTTCAACGCGCGCCACGCGCGCACCGGAACGCTGTGGGAAGGTCGGTACAAGGCCTGCCTGGTCGATAGCGAACACTACCTTCTGAGCTGTAGCCGCTACATCGACCTGAACCCCGTCCGCGCCCGCATGACGGACGACCCTGTCGCATTTCCGTGGTCGAGCTGCGCGGGCCTGCGCGGGCTCCGCGAGGATCCGCTGCTGAGCCCGCACCCCGTCCAGCAAGCGATCGGTGCAGACCCCTATCGCGCCCTGCTTTCCAAGGCGATCAGCGACGAAGACCTGGCCGCGATCCGGCTCTACCTGCAGCAGCAACGCGCCTACGGCCGCGACGACTTTCGTGCGATGGTCGAAGCCAAGACCCAGCGCTTCGCCAGCGTGCGGCCGGCACATCGGCCGGCCAGATCAAAGAAAGCGACCGGGCAAGTGAACCTGACGCCGTTCTTGGTCGAAGCGTGGCTGTCTTGGCATGGCGTCGAGAGGGTCTTGAGCAAAGGCCCATGCTCGGTGCCGACGCACGCGTGCGAAATCAGGCTTTCGATGCACTTGGGGTAGGAACCACTCAGCCTTCGACATCACTCACGCCACAGCAATCGCCCCGAGGAAGCGCCGCACTTCCTGCGCGCCGCCCCTCAAAAAAGTGGTTTCGACCCCTGTTTTACCTGCTTTAATGCGAACGGATGGCAATTGACATGGCCGAGCGATGGAGATCGTGCGCGTCGCGGGTCTCCCTAGCCGAGCCTTACGTCAATTGAGATTCGGAAACTTTGTTCAACAACTTCGCGAACCTATCAAGACTGCCATGAATTCAAACGCGTGCTCCGTGAGGACCTCTCGATCGACCGCCTTTTTTTTGCTGCTCGCTTCCACTGCAGCAATCGGATCAGACGCCCCTGCGGGCATTCCGGTGCTCGGCCACGCTCTGCACCGCCTGGGTCCTATTGGTGTCCAAGGCTGGGGTGAGGTCGATGTCGACCAGGATGGTAAAGCCGATCTCGTCACCAGTGGAAACGGCCCCGCTTCCCTGCTCCTGGTCTACGGACGGCCCCATGGATCCTCCGCGTTGGGGCTCAAGCAGAGCCTCATCCTGCCACCGCTAGCAATTGATGCGCTTGCGACAGTCAGCCACGGAGACACACGCGTGGTGAGCATCGGCCCCGATCGCGTGGCGAGGCGCTACGGTGGCTGGCCCCTTGCGGAGATCGGCGCCTTCGAGGTCGCACACGTCACGCGCATCGCGCGCATCGGCGATATTGATGGTGATGGGGAGCTGGAGCTGCTGTGCGCGGGCCAGGGTACGCTGAGTGCTTACTCTCTACCAAGCGGTACGCCAGAGTGGAGCATGAAGGTGCAAGCTGCAGACCTAGCTCTAGCTACGCTCGACCAGGATCCGGCGCTCGAGATTATTGTCGCTGGAGGCGACTCTGCGCCTGGCCTCGTGATCGACGGCGCCACGCGCATGCTTGACTGGTCGCGCCCAGAGGGATTCGGCACCTATGTCGCGATAGGTCGGCTACTGGAGTCAGGTGGCCAGGGGTTCGTTGGCGCACGCGATTGGGACTCCCTGAGCGGCTTCACGACAGCGCCCTATGGCGTGTCCTGGAGCATGCCAAACTTCGATACCGATGCGGTCGCAGTTGGCGATATCGAAGGCGATGGTCAGGACGAGTTCGCTGTGGGCGATGGTCAGTGGGGAGCGGTTCGGGTCTACGACTCCCCGGGCCGCCGGATGCTGTACGAAATGCACAATCCAGGCAATGGCATGGACGCGCTGGGACTGCTGGATTTCGACGCGGATGGAAGGGATGAGGTCTGGTTCACCGCTCGCGGCGAGGGTAGCACCAACACCGAAGAGAACTTCGGAGCCGTCATCATGGACCCGGCCTCCGCCCTGCCTAGGTTGATGGTCGAGAACTACCGCCAAGGCGCAACCGCATCCCTCCTTGCCGACCTCGACCAAGACGGCACACTCGAGTGGGTTGTGGGAACGTCCAATCCCTCGGCATACAAAGGCTTGCTGCGCATACTCAACGCGGCCACGCAAACCGAAGTGTGGCGAGCACCCTACGAGATCGGCAACGGCTTCGCACCCTTCCAGACCGGCTACCGCAGCCTGCACGCTTCTCAGCTCGACGGCGACACGGCGCTGGAACTAATTGCGGTCGGAGCCAAGCCGTTCGACGAGTGGCGAATACTCATTGTGGATGGACGCACTCGTGAGGTCGAACATCAGATCCCCACGCCGATTGGGCGCTGGCCGCATACAGTCTCTGCGTCGCGTTTGGTTCAGCATGTGCCCGGCGGGCCCGCCGAGTTGCTGGTCGCAATCCATCAATACAACGCGCCGGAGAACGTAAGGTTGGAGGTCTACGCGCTGCCTCTGGGCAATCTACTATGGCGTTCCGAGACCGTGGCTGGCCCATATGATGAGGGCCTTTCGCTCGACGTCGGCCAGTTGGACTCGGACCCGGCAGCTGAGTATCTGCTCGCGTTCACCGGAGGACTCACTGCCTTCGATGCCTCCTTGGGCGTGCGGGAGTGGACTCTTTCTCGACCCACCGCAGGCGCATTGATCCTGTCTGACCAGCTGGCGCCAGTCGTGTTGTCCTTCACCCGCGAGGGCGAGGTGGTCCTGATCGACCCTGTCTCGGGCTCGGTGACAAGTGGATTCACGCTGCCGGCGCCGGTAGAGAAGCTCGTTCGCCTTCCTGACATTGATGACAGGCTGCTTGCCATTGCCGGCGAGCGCCTGCTTCTCATCGACCGTCAAGGAGAGGTGCTGGCAAGCTCGGGCTGGATTGGCAGCGAGCCCGGCGTGGGCGACAACTTGAGTGTCGCCTCCTCGCAGGGAGGCTGGCTAATTTCTGTGGGCCGATCATTCACCACGTTCCAACTGCGGCTTACGGATCCCGCGTTCATTTTCGCTGACAACTTCGATTAGCCCGCTTTTGAGGGTCACTACCGGGACACACAGCCAACGGGAAACGGGGTCCGGGGAAACAGGATCAGGTTCACTTCCGACAGCCCCGCGCGCCGAATTCCTACTCCAACGCCAGCGTTGTGCCCACGTAGGGTGGCCAGCGCTGCAGCGATTCTGCGCACATGACCCGCCAACCTCGACTCGACCTGCCAGGCATTCCGCAGCACATCGTGCAGCGTGGAAACATGCGCTGCAGCCGCTACATCGACCTGAACCCCGTCCGCGCCCGCATGACGGACGACCCTGCCGCATTTCCGTGGTCGAGCTGCGCGGGCCTGTGCGGGCTCCGCGAGGATCCGCTGCTGAGCCCGCACCCCGTCCAGCAAGCGATCGGTGCAGACCCCTATCGCGCCCTGCTTTCCAAGGCGATCAGCGACGAAGACCTGGCCGCGATCCGGCTCTACCTGCAGCAGCAACGCGCCTACGGCCGCGACGACTTTTGTGCGATGGTCGAAGCCAAGACCCAGCGCTTCGCCAGCGTTCGGCCGGCACATCGGCCGGCCAAATCATTGAACGCGACCGGGCAAGTGAACCTGACTCCGTTCTTTCGCATTCGCTGCGCGCCGCCTGAGAAGTGGACCCCCCAGCCTCGCCCCCGCCTCACCCGAGCGCAGATTCCGCGATCAGCACTTCGGCCGGGATACCAAGCCCGTGGTGCAGTCTGCGAATCATCGCCAGCGTCAGCGGACGCTTGCGGTTCAGCACTTCGTAAACCCGATTGCTCTTGCCGATGAGAGGTTCCAGATCCTTGACGGACAGACCGCTCTGCTCCATGCGGAACTTGATGGCCTCCACCGGATCCGGTGGGGCGATGGGGCAGTGTCGGGCTTCCCAGGCCTGCACCAGCGTGGCGAGGATGTCGAGGCGATCGCCCTCCGGGGTGCCCAGGTCGGGGTCGGACTCCATCAAGGCAGAGATGTCCCTGAGGGCGGCCTTGTAGTCTGCTTCAGTGCGGATGGGGTGGATGTCCATGCTGTGCTCCGGCCCTCAGGCCATCTCAACGGTTGCCGCATCGATCGCGTCGTAGGCCTCGTGTGTGCCGATGAACTTCACGTAGACGATCTGCAACCTGTAGGCAAGAGGGCCAAGCCTGGTGGTGCAAGGAACCCAGCGCCAAGTTCAGCTTCATAGCATTGGCCGCCAACGCAACGACGAAGCCTCGCCTTGCGCGGCGCTTCGTCATTTCCGCACCTTCTCGATTTCAGCCACTGCCTCGCCTACACCGACAACTCGCACGCCCTGGTGTGCGTTGACCGAGAGCAAGCCTTTGTCGCCGGTGACGATCAGTTCGGCGCGAGCCGCGAGTGCGGTGCCGATGACGACATCGTCGTCGGGATCCGGGGCGACGCCGGTGACAGCGATGGGGCGCACCATGAGGGTGAGATCGGAATACCGGTCGACCAGCTGATCGACTGACATGAGCGAGGCGGCGATCTTCTTCTCGAACCTGCGGCGGCCGAGGATGTCGGTCAGCTCGGCGAGCAGCGGCGTGCTGGTGAACAGCATGACGCGCTGCTCACGGCGGGACTGAAGCAAAACGCGCGGAACACCGCCCCACAGCAAGGCCGACGCGACGACATTGGTGTCGAGAACCAGCCGCATCAGTGGCCGGCACGGCGCTCGGCGCGCATGACGCGGACTTCCTCGGCGATCTCTTCCGGCGACATCACAGCAGGCTCATCGACAGCAGCCATGCGGTCCATGGCGGAGAACAGCTCATCGACACGCCGGGCCTTGAGCTGTTCGCGCAGCCAGCGCTCGATGGCGCGGGGCGACAGCAGACCGGCACGCTGCGCTTCCTGGACGAGCTGATCGGGCAAGGTGATCTGGACAGTCGTCATGTGATCCTCGTCGAGTCAGGCGGCTTGCTAGTCAGTGCTGTGTAGCTAAGCCCGGGGCCAAGGCTATCAAAGTAGCATCGGGGTGCCGCGGCGGGAGGGCTCGGCCGCCCGTCTCGGCCGATGCGCATCGAGTTAGTAGGGCGCCGTTTCTCGTGACCTGGCGTGGAGCGAAAACACGATCAACGCGCGTCCGCAGGCGCCTGATGCGCTGACTTCCGAGGCCGGCCGATCTTTGCGAGCCCTGCTCGGCGCTGCAGTTGCTCCTCGATCATCTGTCGGAAGCGCTCCGTTCCGAAAGCATGCTGGCACTGCAGGCGTCGCCTGATCTCTTCGACTTCGTCCGGCGTGATTGCCGATTGGACCCAGGCGCGCTAGAGGCGTTGGCGCGCAGTGTCTTCGGCATGCACCGCCAGGTACTGCGGGTGCGCAGACGAGTGGGTCGGTCGCACCCTGTGCGTTTGCTGCGGTAAGCGTCCGGCTGTCTCACCTTCCAACCTGACCCGATCTTCCTGACCGTCGCC
>NZ_CALART010000006.1 GCF_937888285.1 uncultured Aquimonas sp. | reverse complement strand
CGGCCTCCTTCATGTCGGTGACCACCGGCGCCAGCAGGTGCGGGATGCCCTCGTAGACCGAGAGCTCCAGCATCTTCGGATCGATCATCAGCATGCGCACGTCGTTGGCGGTGGCCTTGTACAGCAGGCTCAGCACCATCGCGTTCAGCGCCACGGACTTGCCCGAGCCGGTGGTGCCGGCGACCAGCAGGTGCGGCATGCGGGCCAGGTCGACCACCGTCGGGCGACCGCCGATGTCCTTGCCCAGCGCCAGCGCCAGCGGCGAGCTGATCTTGTCGTACTCCTTCGAACGCAGGATCTCCGACAGGTAGATGATCTCGCGGTTGGCGTTGGGGATTTCCAGGCCAATCACCGACTTGCCGGGGATCACGTCGACCACGCGCACCGACTTCACCGACAGGCCGCGGGCGATGTCCTTGTCCAGCGATGAGATCTGGCTGCCCTTGATGCCGGGCGCGGGCTCCATCTCGAAGCGGGTGATGACCGGGCCCGGATAGACGCCGACCACCTGCACCTCGATGCGGAAGTCCTTGAGCTTGAATTCGATCTGCCGCGACAGCGTGGCGAGCGCCTCGTCGGAGTAGCCCTTGGGCTGCGGCTTGGGATCATCCAGCAGCGACAGCGGCGGCAGCGCACCGTTCTCACCCAGCGAGACGGTAAACAAGGGGATCTGCTGCTCGCGCTGGGCGCGCTCGCTGCGCTCGGGCGCCGGCGGCTGTGGCTCGATGCGCACGGGTTCGCGCTTGGCGCGCTTGACCTTCTCCTCGCGGCGCACTTCCTCGCGTTCGGCGATCGCCGCACGGGCGACGCGGTATTCGCTGGCCGCGTGCACCTGCTTGCGGCCGCGCTCGGCCAGCCAAAGTACGCCGCGGCCGAGGCGATCCATCAGGCCCAGCCAGGACAGGCCGGTCGCCAGGGTGATCGACAGCAGCAGCAGGGCCAGCAGGAACAGGCTGGCGCCGGCGAAGCCGATGCCGCGGGTCAAGGCCGAGCCCACCAGGCTGCCCAAGAGGCCACCCGCCTGCATCGGCAGCTCGCTGCCCCAATCGGTGTAGTGCAGCGCGGCCATCGCGCCGCTGGACACCAGGAAACCGACCACGCCGATCAGGCGCAGGGCCGGAGTGAGCGGGGTTTCCTCATCGGCCGCACGCGGCCTCAGGGCGACCGCCGCGATGATCCCGGCCAGCACCGGCACGAAGTAGGCGGTCAATCCGAAGAAGGAGAACAGCAGGTCGGAGAAGGTGGCGCCGGCCAGCCCGCCGAAGTTGCGGATCTCGCCGGTGATCTCCCCCGAACGCGACCAGCCCGGATCCTGCGGACTCCAGGTCCACAAGCAGGCCAGCACGTAGAGCAGCACCGGTGCCAGCAGCAGGATCAGCGCCTCACGCCAGAGGCCACGCCGATTCTCGGCGATCACCGGCTTGCGGGTGTCTTCCTTGGGTCGTGCCACGTGCGCGGGGGTCCTTGCGAGAGTCCGTACGGCAGTGGCCGATTCTACACGCGCCCCCGGCCGGGCCAGCGTCTCCCGGATATCCAGTGCAGGACAGCTTGATCGACTCGGAAGCAGCCCCCATCCTTGCGGGCTGCGCCGGCAAGCCGTTCCGGCTGCCCTGCCATCACTTTCCCGCAATGCCGCGCCCGCGGCGGAGATCCCATGAGCGCATCCACCCTGCCCGTCCGTCACTGTCCGCTGCTGATCCTGGGCTCCGGCCCGGCGGGATGGACGGCCGCCGTCTACGCTGCCCGCGCCAACCTGAAGCCCGTGGTCATCACCGGCCTGCAGCAGGGTGGCCAGCTGATGACCACCACCGAGGTCGACAACTGGCCGGGCGACGCCCATGGCCTGATGGGCCCGGACCTGATGGCGCGCATGCAGGCACACGCCGAGCGCTTCGAGACCGAGGTGGTGTTCGACCACATCCACACGGCCGATCTGTCCAAGCGTCCATTCACCCTGACCGGTGACTCGGGCGTGTACACCTGCGATGCGCTGATCATCGCCACCGGCGCCACCGCCAAGTACCTCGGCCTGCCCTCGGAAGACGCCTTCAAGGGCCGCGGCGTGTCGGCCTGCGCGACCTGCGACGGCTTCTTCTTCCGCGACCAGGACGTCGCCGTGATCGGCGGCGGCAACACCGCCGTTGAAGAGGCCCTGTACCTGTCGAACATCTGCCGCAAGGTCACCGTGGTGCATCGTCGCGACAAGTTCCGCGCCGAGAAGATCCTGCAGGACAAGCTGTTCGCCAAGGAGCAGGCCGGCAAGGTCGAGATCGTCTGGAACCACGAGGTCGAGGAGTTCCTCGGCGACAACAGCGGCATCACCGGCCTGCGCATCAAGAGCCGCGAGGACGGCAGCAGCCGCGAGCTCGCGCTCACCGGTGTGTTCGTCGCGATTGGCCATGCGCCGAACACCTCGCTGTTCGAGGGCCAGCTGGAGATGAAGAACGGCTACCTGAAGATCCGCAGCGGTATCGAGGGCGGCGCTACCGCGACCACGGTGCCCGGCGTGTTCGCTGCCGGCGATGTCGCCGATCAGGTCTACCGCCAGGCCATCACCTCGGCCGGCTTCGGCTGCATGGCCGCGCTCGACGCCGAGAAGTTCCTCGACGGCGAGCATTGAGCTATCTGCGCGGCAGCGGTGTCGGGCCGACACCGCTGCGCGAGGCGCACTCACTGCGTTTGCACGGGGCCTTGCCCAGCGTGATGCCAACTCTTCGGACCCCTGCCCCGCATGCTGCTGCGCCATCGCTTCGTTCCGCGCCTTGCCGAGGTCGATGCAGTCCGCTGGGACGCGCTGCGCGGCAGCGATGATCCGTTCACCTCGCACGCCTTCCTCTCGGGGCTGGAAGAGACCGGCTGCCTGCGGCCGCGCTGGGGCTGGAACCCGCACCATCTGCTGATCGAGAACGAGGCGGGCGAACTTCAGGCTGCCGCGCCCTGCTACCTCAAGACCAACTCGCACGGCGAGTTCGTGTTCGATCACGCCTGGGCGGACGCCTACTTCCGCGCCGGACTCGACTACTTCCCCAAGCTGCTGGTGGCCGTGCCCTACTCGCCCGTCACCGGGCCGCGCCTGCTCTGCGCGGGCGATGCAGGGCTCCGCACCGAGCTGCTGCGCGCGCTGGAGAGTTTCGCGAGCGAGCATCGGCTCTCGGGCGCGCACATCAACTTCCACCCGATCGAGGATGTGCCCGATGGCGCGTGGCTGGCGCGCACCGACCTCCAGTTCCACTGGCACAACACCGGCTACGCGTGCTTCGAGGACTTCCTCGCCGCGCTGTCCTCGAAGAAGCGCAAGAACCTGCGCCAGGAGCGCGCCCAGGTGGCCCGCGCAGGTATTCGCTTGCGCCGCGTGCACGGCGATGCCGCGAGTGAAGAGGAGATCGCTGTCGCCCACCGCCTGTACTGCCGGACCTTCGATGACAAGGGCAACCACGCGGCGCTGACGCTCGACTTTTTCCGGCATCTGGCGCGCGCGCTGGATCGCGGCCTGCTGCTGGTGCTGGCCGAGCGCGATGAGGAAGTCATCGCCATGGCGCTGTGCCTGCGCTCGGCCGACACCCTGTACGGTCGCTACTGGGGCTGCTTCGAGGAAGTGCCGGGTCTGCACTTCGAGTGCTGCTACCACCAGGGCATCGAGTACTGCATCGAGCAAGGCCTGAAGCGCTTCGAGCCTGGCGCGCAGGGTGAGCACAAGCTTGCCCGCGGGTTCCTGCCGACAGCTACGCACTCCAGCCACTTCCTGCCGATGGCGGCGTTTCGCGAGGCCGTGGCGCGATCGATCGAGGACGAACGCCGCTGGCTGGCTCAGTATCGGCAGGAACTGCTGGCGCACAGCCCGTACCGGCAGGGGGGCGGCCAGGAATGAGCTTCCGCCTGCCCGAACTCGGCGCTGACCCGGATTCGGCCTTCCCTCCGGTCGAGCAAGCCCTGCGTGATCCCAATGGACTGCTGGCCTGGGGCGGTGGGCTGGAGCCCGAGCGTCTGTTGCGCGCGTATGCGCGGGGCATCTTCCCGTGGTTCTCGCCGGGCGAGCCGCCGCTGTGGTGGAGCCCTGACCCGCGCATGGTGATCGCCACCGATGCCCTGAACCTCACGCGCCGCTTCCGTCGCGAGCTGCGCGGTCGCAGCTGGGTCGTGACCGCAGACCGGGCCTTCGAGTCGGTGATCACCCACTGCGCAAAGTTGCCCCGCCGCGGCCAGCGCGGCACTTGGATCGTGCCGGCGATCCGCCGCGCTTACATCGAGCTGCACCGGCTGGGCCATGCGCATTCGATCGAAGCCTGGGACGGCGAGCGTCTGATCGGCGGGCTCTACGGCATCAGTCTGGGACGGGCCTTTTTCGGCGAATCGATGTTCAGCCTCGAATCGGGCGCCTCCAAATGCGTGATCGCCGCGCTGTGCCAGCGTCTTGACGAATGGGACATGCCTCTGTTGGACGGCCAGGTCGAATCCGAGCACCTCGCCAGCCTCGGTTTCAGGCCGATTCCGCGATCGGAATTCCTGACACGACTCTCGGCGCTCACCGCCCTGCCCGGACGGCCGGGGCATTGGACGCGGGACTTCGGAGCGCTGCCGGCCACTGCCGTCCGGGGCTGAAGCGACCGGGCGCTCGGGCTCCGGCAGTGCGGGCGCGCTTCTCCGCCGAGCTCAGGCGTGGCAGAATGCGCGACTTGTCCGCGGCCCGCAGGCCGCTTCCTACCCAAAGACCGAATGTCCAAAGACGATTCCATCGAGATGGAGGGCACCGTGTTGGAGACCCTTCCCAACACCGTGTTCCGCGTGAAGCTGGAGAACGGCCACGTGGTGACTGCCCACATCTCCGGTCGCATGCGCAAGAACTACATCCGCATCCTGACCGGCGACAAGGTGAAGGTCGAAATGACCCCCTACGACCTCACCAAGGGTCGCATCACCTACCGCATGAAGTGAGCGAACAACAAAGGCCCGGCCTGCGCGAGCAGGCCGGGCCTTTCGTGTGCGCGTCGTTCGCAGCCTCCGCACGGCGCGAAAGCCTCTCACGGTGCGAGAACCCGTCGGCGGCCTGAGCCGCCGACGGGACATGTCTCACTGCACTTCGAACCCGTCTGCGAACACGCCGTCGGGGTTCACGGCAGCCGCCCCGGGCACCAGGGTATCGACGCGAACGTTCGCAGGCGTACCCGTCTCGGCGATGCCAAGGAAACCACTGCCGTTCTGCGGCGCCTGGTCGGTGGTGACTGAGAAACGGAACATGACGCCCCAGTTCAAGGGATTCAGGGGCGCGGTCGACGTGCCGCCCGCCTGCCAGATCAGGCTCGATCCCTGGCGCGAGAAGCTCCAGTCGTTGCCGGCGTCGAGATCACCGTCGGCGAACTCGGTGGAGACCAGCTGTGCGCCCGCCGGCATCGGCAGCTCGAATCGGTTGAATCCGTTGTTCCGAAGTACGCGCAGGTTGGGCTCGGCCCCCTGCGTCACGGCACGCGCGAAGTCGAAGTTCATCACCGCGTAGTCGTAGCGGTACTGGCCACCGCCCAGATCGTTCACCCGCATGGCGACACGCAGGTTGCCCTCGCCGGTCTTGATGTCGAGGCTGCGCTCGTTCGCGGCCGACGTGTTCGGCGCCACCCAGCGTCCCAGCGCAGGTCCAAGACGCAGGGGAGAGCCGTTGGCGCTGCTCCAGGTGCTGCCGGTCCAGCTGAAGGTGATCGGCGCCGACTGCATCGTGTTCTGGAAGTTGATGTCGTCGCGGACGATGTACCAGGACTCGGCGAAATAGGTGGCGCCCGCATTCAGCGTAGTGTCGATGAACTGCTCGATCACCGGCATGCGGAAGGCGTAGGAACTGCAGTCCGCACCACCGACATTGGAACAGGGCGAGCTGGTGTCGCGCGCGCCGTTGCAGTCGGCGTCGTAGACCGAGCCGCAGCGGCCCCACTGGCCGGTGAAGGGCAGAATCTCGTTGCGCGGGCCGAGGTCGCCGATCGCATCATTGTTGCCGGTGCCGTAGGTGTCCACGCAGCCGCGGCCGAGGATGTGGTTGTTGCCCGGGTTGACGTCGCAGGGCGAGTTGGTCGTCAGCCAGGCGTGCTTCACGCCGGACCGTCCGATCTGCTCGATGCGGCCAGTGGAATCGACGCGGTACAGATTCCAGATCAGGTAAGGATGCTGGTCATTGCCGTGCGGCGCGAAGTTGCCGGAGAACTTCTGCCACCAGGGGACATCGGCCGCATAGCGCGCACTGCTGGTTCCCAGCGGATCGCCCGCTACGGTCGCGATCACCGGGTTGTTGAGGTTGGATTCGTCCGCCGTTCCTGTGCCGCGGTTGTTGCGCAGGGTCGAACTTGGCGTGAAAACGACCACGCCGGTGTTCTGTCCGCCCGGACCGTCCGCCGCCGCCTGCTTGCGGGTGTACTGCAGGGTAAAGCTGCTCATGAAGACATCGACTTCGTACACGCCGCCGTTCGGAGCCGGGCTGCCGTGCCAGCGCGAACTGCCCTCGGGCTCGGCGACGACTGCGCCGGGCGTGGCCACGCGCGCGTACATCTCAAGCCCTGCCACGACCCAGCCTGCATAGGTGTCGTTGCCCAATGCCGACGCCAGCCTGGGCGCGATCCGCAGGTCCATCGCACGCACGCTCATCAAGGGGTCGCTGCCGCCTTCGAGCTTGTACATCAGGCGATCGATGTAGAACCAGACCTCGCCGTCGGCGCTGACCACATCGATGCGGAAGGCGTTCTCCGCACTGGGACGCAGCACCAGATTGCGCAGGTCGATGCTGAGGCCTTTGCCCTCGACCTCGAAGCCTCCACGGGCCTGCAGGCGACCGCCGGCAAAGCCGACGAAATCGGCCGAGTCGGCCACCCGGATTTCGAGTCCAGCCGATTCGCGCAGGGCGATCCGCTCGATATGCGGGGCATCGCCGATCTCCAGTCGGTCGCGCGCGGCGCCGACATTGAAGCCGAGGTCCTGCATCAGGTCGCGGTTCCAGTTGAAGCGCAGCTCGCCGCCCCATACCGTCCACTGCTGTACCGAAGCCGCAGGCGCCTCAGGCTCGGCAGCAAAGGGTGCATTCGAAGGCGCAAGGCAGAGTGCGCCGAGCAGGGCCAAAGTCAGGTGTTTCAGCATCGTCTCCCCCGAGAACATGATTGAGGGGCGCAGCCTGTTCCTTGCCCGCGCCCGTGTTTGTGAAGCCCTTCACGCCTCAGGATGAGGGCGTGATCCTGTCGTTTTGCGTCAGGGCACGACGGCCGACGCGCTGCGCATCTGTACCGGTGGCGACTTGCCATACGCCGGATTCGACCACAGGCCATAGAGGTAGGCCCCGCGCGTCAGGCCTTGCGGCCCCACGGAGAACGGCCGCCCGGGCCCGCCTTCGCACATCTGGTTTTCGCCCTCGAAGCCGCGCTCGACGGCCTGGTTGCGCAGAAACTCGATGTATTCCTTGCTCGAGGCCTGGAAGTGCAGCCGTGCCGTCACCGTCAGCGCGCCGGAAGTGCCAGCCACCGGGATGCTGTACTGCGCGACGTCCACGTTGCGTAGGCGGTTCGAGCCGGGCGCGACCGGTGCATAGGTCGCGCCGACCGGCGCCACCTCGACATCGTCGCCGCCGGTGAAGCCCAGCGGGGGAATGCGATTGTCCTTGGCCACGCAGTTGTTGAGCGCGAAGTGGAAGCTCGCCCTGCCCTGCGCATCGGTGATCCGGCAGGTGCCGGACTCGGCATCCCAGATGCCCTGCTTGATTTCGTACACCCGCGTCTGCGCGTCGCGCTGCAGCTCGCCGGAGGCGGGGTCCCAACTGCCGTTGCGGTAAACCAGCGCGCCGCCGGCATCGCGCACCTCCAGCTCGATCCACATGCGGCGCCCTTCGGAATACCCGGTCGGCAGCTTGTGTCCGGACAGGTTGGTGACTTCGACCTCGACCTCGAGCGTCTGGCCGCCCCCGCTGCGAACTCCGCGCGTGACCAGCGTGGCAGTCCGTTCGGTCAGCAGCGCCGTCGACCAGAGGATGGCCTGGTCGAAGGCTTCGTCGTAGCCCAATGCCGGGAACTCGCCCTTCAGGATCTTCGGCACCCAGGTGTTCGCGCCGGAGAAGTTGTGTACCGACAGGCTGCCGTTGCGATTGGGGCCGAAGAAACAGCCCAGGAACTGCTCTTCCGGGTCCTCGCTGCGGGCGATCTCCATATGGCAGTCCTGGCAGGTCTGCTGCTGCTTCACCACCACGCCCGGCTGGTTCTGCACCGGCGCGGATTCCACGCCATCGGCGAACAGGGCGGTGCCGTAGTCGCTCTTCAGCCACTCGGTGTAGGTGCGCTCGATGGGAAAGGCGATGCCGGTGTCGACCCCAGCCGGGGTGATCAAGGTGCGCAGCGGCACGCCGTTGTTGAGCGGCGAGGTGACGTTGTGGCAGCTGCCGCACATCTCGCTGCTGGACAGATGCGGCGAGTGCTTCCAGGGGTGCGGCGGCGGGTTGGTACCTTCGCTGTCGTAGTCGTAGGGCCCGCCGCGGCACGGCCCGCTGCCGCCATTGGCGCAGGCGACGTCATCCAGCCAGAGGTCACCGCTCTCCAGATAGTTGGGCTCGCCGTTGGGGCCGTTCGGCTCGGCCCGATGGCAGTAGTGGCAGCCGACGCCCGAGTAGTCGTTGCCGAAGCCGGGCACATCGTCGTGCTTGCCCTGCAGCAGGCAGCCGTTGCTGCCGTCGACGCGGCCGCCGTCACCGGTCTTGCTGACCCGCCCTGCGAACCAGCCTTCGGGCACATGGCAGCGCAGACACCAGTCGCCGATGCCGGGCACACCGATGCTCTCGCCGTCGGCGTTGGCGACATCCAGGGCAGCCCAGAACACCGGATCGCGCCCGGCATTGGCCATCATCGAGCCCTTCCAGCTGGTCGCCGGATAGTGGAACTCGATCGTGCCGCCCGCGTGGCAACCCATGCAGTTGCCGGAGTTCTCAAGTGGATGCGTCAGACCGGGCTGCGAGCCGCGCGCGGTCAGATCTGGCAGCTGCGTGCCCGCATAGCCTGCCAAGCCGAACAACAATCCCCATGCCAGCGCCAGCGCGCCGCCCCACCGTTTGCCTGCCGCCACGCCTTCCCCCACGGAAGTCCGGCGCCCGGAGGGCGCCGGCTGTCAATAATCCGTCGAGGGTAGGCCCAGCACGCCCGGAGAGCAAGCAGACGATCGCCGGGGCATGACGCCTGCCGCGCTTTGCGCACGGCAGGTGGGCAGGACATCAGTCCACCGTGCTGAGTTCGCCCTGCAGCTCTTCGGCGGTTTCCACCGCCAGCTTGCCCTCGCGCACCACCACGTTGACGCGGCCGCCGTTGACCAGCTTGCCGAACAGCAGCTCGTCGGCCAGCGGGCGCTTGACCTGGTCCTGGATGACGCGGGCCATCGGTCGCGCACCCATCTGCGGATCGAAGCCGTTCTGCGCCAGCCAGCGGCGCGCCTCGGGCTCGACGCTGAGCGCGACGTGCTTTTCCTGCAGCTGCGTTTCGAGCTCGATGATGAACTTGTCGACCACGCGCAGGATGTGGTCGAAATCCAGCCCGCCGAACTGCACCACGGCATCGAGGCGATTGCGGAACTCCGGCGAGAAGCTCTTGCGGATCACTTCCATGGCGTCGGTCGCATGGTTCTGCTCGACGAAGCCGATGCTGCGGCGCGCGGCCTGGGCAGCACCCGCATTGGTGGTCATCACCAGGATCACGTTGCGGAAGTTGGCCTCGCGCCCATTGGTGTCGGTGAGGGTGCCGCGGTCCATCACCTGCAGCAGGATGTTGAACACGTCCGGATGGGCCTTCTCGATTTCGTCGAGCAGCAGCACGCAGTGCGGCGTCTTCACGATCTTCTCGGTGAGCAGGCCGCCCTGGTCGAAGCCGACATAGCCCGGAGGCGCGCCGATCAGACGACTGACCGAATGGGCTTCCATGTACTCCGACATGTCGAAGCGCACCAGCTCGATGCCCAGCTGCATGGCCAGCTGGCGGGTCACTTCGGTCTTGCCGACGCCGGTGGGGCCGGCGAACAGGAAGCTGCCGATGGGCTTGTCGGGGTTGGCGAGGCCCGAGCGCGCCATCTTGATGGCGGACGCCAGGGTGTCGATGGCTTCGTCCTGGCCGAACACCACCATCTTCAGGTTGCGGTCGAGGTTGCGCAGCACGTCGCGGTCCGAGGCCGACACCTGCTTGGCCGGAATCCGCGCCATGCGGGCAACGATGTACTCGATCTCGGCGACGTCGATGATCGCCTTGCGCTTGTCCTCGGGCAGCAGGCGCTGGCGCGCGCCGGCCTCGTCGATGACATCGATCGCCTTGTCCGGCAACAGGCGGTCGCCGATGTGCTTGACCGAGAGATCGACCGCGGCCTGCAGGGCCTCGCCGAGGTACTCCACGCGGTGGTGCTCCTCGAACTTGGTCTTGAGCCCGTTCAGGATGGCCACGGCATCGGCCACGGAAGGCTCGACGACGTCGATCTTCTGGAAGCGCCGCGCCAGCGCGCGGTCCTTCTCGAACACGCCGCGGTACTCCTGGAACGTGGTCGAGCCGATGCAGCGCAGCTCGCCGGAGGCCAGCACCGGCTTGATCAGGTTCGACGCATCCATGGTGCCGCCCGAGGCCGAGCCGGCGCCAATGATGGTGTGGATCTCGTCGATGAACAGCACCGCGCCCGGCTCCTTCTTCAGCTGTGCCAGCACGGCCTTCAGGCGCTTCTCGAAGTCGCCGCGGTACTTGGTGCCGGCCACAAGGGCACCGAGGTCCAGCGCGTAGATCGTTGCGTCGGCCAGCACCTCGGGCACTTCGCCATCGACGATGCGCTTGGCCAGACCTTCCGCCAGCGCGGTCTTGCCGACGCCGGCTTCGCCGACCAGCAGCGGGTTGTTCTTGCGGCGGCGACAGAGCACCTGGATGACGCGCTCGATTTCCTCGGCGCGGCCAATCAGCGGATCGATCTTGCCAAGCTTGGCCTGCTCGTTCAGGTTGGACGCGAACTCGGCCAGCGGATTGGCCTTGCCCTCCTCGCCCTCGCCTTCCTTCTGTGCCTCGGGCTCGGCCGGCTTGACCTGCTCGCTGCTGAGCTTGGCGACGCCGTGGCTGATGTAGTTGACGACATCGAGCCGGCTGATTTCCTGCTGGCCGAGGAAGTAGACCGCATGGCTGTCCTTCTCGCCGAAGATCGCGACCAGCACATTGGCGCCGGTGACTTCCTTCCGCCCCGACGACTGCACGTGGTAGACCGCTCGCTGCAGCACGCGCTGGAAGCCCAGCGTCGGCTGGGTGTCGCGGGTGTCGTCGGCGGCCAGCACCGGCACGGTCTCGCTGATGATGTTGCGCAGCTCCTGGCCGAGCCGGGTGAGGTCGGCGCCGCAGGCTCGAAGCACGGCCACGGCGGAGGGATTCTCCAGCAGCGACAGCAGCAGGTGCTCGACGGTCATGAATTCATGGCGCGCCTCGCGGGCCTGCTTGTAGCACTGGCCGATGCTGAACTCGAGATCTTTGCTGAACATGCCGGGGCTCCTTGCGCCTGACGGGTACCGCTGTTGCCGCGAATCAACGATGCCCTTAGCGGCATCCCTGCTCGATCCTTTTAAGCCTTTTCCATGCTGCACAGCAGGGGGTGCTGGTGCGAGCGTGCGAATTCATTGACCTGCTGCACCTTGGTTTCTGCCACTTCCCGCGTGTAGACACCGCACACGCCCTTGCCGCGCGTATGCACATGGAGCATCACCTGGGTGGCGCGCTCGATGTTGAGACCGAAGAACACCTGCAAGACTTCGACCACGAAATCCATCGGCGTGTAGTCGTCGTTCAGCAGGACCACCTGGTACAGCGGAGGCCGCACCACCTCGGGCCGCGCTTCCTCCACCGCGAGACCGCGCTGCTGCCCCGCATCCGGTGCACCGTCGGGGTCGCCTGCCAGACGCGGAGACAGAAAGCGAAAGGCGTGCTGGGTCGGTTGGCGAAGGTCGTGCGTTTCGATCATGGCGTGCTATGTGGATGCGCGGCGGCGACTTGCAAGGGCTGGCCTGAATGCCAGCAGCACCGACAGTCGCCGCAGTCTGGTGCCGCAGGCGTCAAGCCCCCTTGAACGGGTGGCAGGGGCGCCGCGGCGACGTGTTGTAAAGTTCCGCCTCTTTGCCAGCCGGCGTGGTCCCGTGCCCAAGAGCGACATCCAGTTCAACCCGGACATCACCGTGGCCTGCGTCATCGTACGCGAGGGGCGCTTCCTGCTGGTGGAGGAAGAAGTCCGCGGCCGCCTGGTGCTGAACCAGCCGGCCGGCCATCTCGAGCCCGGCGAGGGCCTGGTCGAGGCCGCCGCGCGTGAGGCGCTGGAGGAAACCGGCTGGAGCGTACGCCCGCAGTGCTTCGTGGGCAGCTACCTGTGGCAGGCCGAGAGCGGCAAAACCTATATCCGCTTCGCCTTCGGCGCCGAGGCCCTGAGCCACGATCCGGCACAGCCCCTCGACGCGGGCATCACCCGCTGCCTGTGGCTCTCGCCGGGCGAGATCGATGCCGAAGCCGAGCGCCTGCGCAGCCCGCTGGTGCAGGCGGTGGTGCGCGATTTCCTGGCTGGCCAGCGCGCGCCGCTGCAGCACGTGCGCCACGTTCGCGGCTGAGGCCCGTGCAGCCCGGCACCGTCATCGTCGGCATGTCTGGCGGCGTCGACTCCTCGGTCGCCGCCCTGCTGCTGCAGCGCGCCGGCACGCCGATCGAAGGGCTGTTCATGCAGAACTGGGAGGAGGACGATCGCGAGGGCGGCTGCCGCGCCGAGGAAGACCGCAAGGACGCGATCGCCGTCTGCGGGCGACTCGGCATCCGCTGCCACACCCGCAACTTCGCCGCCGAATACTGGGACGGCGTGTTCGCCCACTTCGTCGCCGAGTACCGCGCAGGCCGCACGCCCAATCCCGACATCCTCTGCAACCGCGAGATCAAGTTCCGCACCTTCCTCGACCACGCCCGCGCGCTGGGCGCCGAGCGCATCGCCACTGGCCACTACGCCCGCGTGCGCTGCGAGCGCGGCCGTTGGCAGCTGCTGCGCGGCCTCGACGCCGGCAAGGACCAGAGCTACTTCCTCTACACCCTGGGCCAGGAGGCGCTGTCGGCCACCCTGTTCCCGGTCGGCGAGCTGCCGAAGTCGGAGGTGCGCCGCCTCGCTGCCGACGCCGCCCTGCCCACCCACGCCAAGAAGGACTCGACCGGCATCTGTTTCATCGGCGAGCGCGATTTCCGCGAATTCCTCGGTCGCTACCTGCCCGCCCGCGAAGGCGAGATCGTCGATCCCGAGGGCACCGTACTCGGGCGCCACTCAGGCGCGTTCTTCTACACGCTGGGCCAGCGCGAGGGTCTGAACCTGGGCGGCGTGCGCGGGCGGCCGCAGGCGCCCTGGTTCGTGGTCGGCAAGGACATCGCCCGCAACCGCCTGATCGTCGACCAGGGCCATGACAGCCCCTACCTGATGAGCCAGCGTCTGCGCACCGCCCTGCCCGACGTCGTCGACGGCGCGCCGCCGGCTGCGCGTTTCGACTGCACGGCAAAGACCCGCTATCGCCAGGCCGATGAAGCCTGCAGCGTCGAGGTCCGCGAGGACGGCAGCCTGCGCGTCGAGTTCCAGCGCCCGCAGCGTGCCGTCACTCCGGGCCAATCCATCGTTTTCTATGCTGGCGAGGTCTGCCTGGGCGGCGCGGTCATCGAAGCCACCGACGCCCCGCTCGAAGCCCATGCCATGGAGGTTGAATGAAAGACCGCGTGCTCGCGCTCGCCGGCCTGCTGCAGGCGCTGATGGCCGTGCGCCAGATCGCCCACGACGGCCGTGCCGACGCCGATCTGGTGCAGCCTTGCCTGGACAGCGTGTTCCGGCTGGATGCGGAGAACGTCGAGGCCGTGTACGGCAGCGACGCGCTGCTGAAGCCCGGCCTTGAGTGCCTGCTGCGCCAGATCAACGGCCAGGGGCGCGACCTTGCCCTCTCGCGCATGGCCGCCACCGTGCTGCAGCTGGAGCGCCAGCTGCTGCGGCAGCCGCGCATGCTGGAAGCGCTGCGGGTCGGGATCGAAGCCACCGAGCGCCAGCGCGAGCACTTCGGCGGTGAGCACAGCAGCGTCAGCCAGCGCCTGGCCGACCTCTACGCCGACACGCTCAGCCAGCTGAAGCCGCGGGTCATGGTGCAGGGCAATCCGCTGCAGCTGGCCCAGTCCAGCGTGGTCGCTCAGATCCGCGCCGCCCTGCTGGCAGCCGTGCGATCGGCGGTGCTGTGGCGGCAGCTGGGCGGCAGCTACTGGGACTTCGTCCTGCGGCGCGGGGCGATGAGCCGCATCGCCCGCGAGCTGCTGAAACAGGGCTAGGCTCAGGCGCCATAGCGTCGCTCGAGCTCTGCGAGCGAATCGCGCTGGATCTGCTCCAGCACGGCCTGATCGAGATCGGCGAGCTTCTTGAAGTACAGGCAGGACTTGCCCATGCGGTGCTTGCCCAGCTTGGGCAGCAGGCCGTGGCTGGGCTCTTCGCAGCCCATCACGTACAGCACGAGTTCCTTGCCGCGGATGGCGAAACCCGCGCGCGGCCATTCGCCCGAGTGGCCGCTGGCATAGGTGTAGCGGTAGCGGCCGAAGCCGACGATGCTCGGCCCCCACATCACCGGCGGCTGGCCGGTCAGGCGCTGCAGCAGCGCTATCAGCTGCCGGCAGTCTTCCGCCTGGCCTGCACTGGCGCGCTCGGCGATATGCGCCTCGACGCTGGCGCCGGTGGGCTGGGTCTTGGGTTCGGCCATCGGGGAGTTCTCCAGCGCGTGCGTGCGTAGGCATGCTCGCGCCGATCGCCAACGCTCGCAACAGTCGAGGCCCGACACGTGCCCACGGCGTGCTCGCGGGCTGCCGCCGGGTTCAGCGCCCCTCGCGCTCGGCAATCGTCTGCGCGACCTTGTCGCGCAGGTACAGCGGCTGCACGTCGTCCGGGCGCTCGGGATAGGCGCCCAGCGCATGCGCGCGCGCGGCAAGCCGGGCGAGATCCCCGGCCGCCGGCAGCGCACCGGGCTCGAGTCGCCAGCCCTGCCCCTGCAGGCGCTGGCCCACTTCGCCCTGGCCGGCGGCAAGCCCGGTGCCTCGTGCCCAGCCATAGCTGTCATCGGGCAAACGCGCATCGTCTGGACGCGCCAGCTGCGGCGCATCGATGGGCTCGGGCAGGCCGTCGCGATGGATGCGGAAGGCCGCGGCATAGACCTCGCCCATGCGCGCATCGATGCAGGCGAATACGCCATCGCCCGGCTGCGCGCCGCTGGCGCCGGCGGCGAGGATCTGCAGGCTGCTGATGCCGATCAGCGGTCGTCCCAGGGCCAGTGCCAGACCCTGCCCCATCGCCACCGCCAGGCGCACGCCAGTGAACGCACCGGGGCCAATGCCGACTGCGATCGCATCAAGCTGGCTGCGGGCGATGCCGGCTTCCGCCAGCAGCGCCTCGGCCCAGGGCAGCACCAGCTCGGCATGGCGGCGCGGCGCGATCTCGAAGCGCTCCAGCACGGCGTCGCCGCAGCGCAGGGCAACGCTGCAGGCTTCGGTGGCGGTTTCGATGGCGAGCAGGTTCATCGCGGGGCCGGACAACGGGAAACCGCCGAGTGTACGTGCAGGGGCCGGCCTGTCCAGCCGACGGGCCGCGGGAGATGCGGATTCGCGACTGCGTCCGCAGCTCAGACCGGATCCGGTTCGTCGATGTCGAAGCTGCGGATCAGGCTGGCGCTCGCCTCCGGACCGGCGAGGTCGGTGGGCACGGGTGCCGAGGCGAAGAAGGCGCGCACGTCTTCGATGCGCTCTGTGCGCGGCAGCGGCGGCAGGCTGTTGAGGAAGCTGCGCCCGTAGCCCTTGCGGGTCAGGCGAGGGTCGCAGAGCACCAGCACGCCGCGGTCGCTCTCGCTGCGGATCAGCCGCCCCACGCCCTGCTTGAAGGCGATCACCGCCGTCGGCAGCTGCCAGTCACGGAAGGGGTTGCCGCCGTTGCGGCGGATGTGGTCCAGGCGCGCTTCCAGCACCGGATCATCGGGCGCCGCAAACGGCAGCTTGTCGATCAGTACCAGCGACAGCGCCTCGCCGGCCACGTCGACACCTTCCCAGAAGCTGGCCGCGCCCAGCAGCAGGCCATTGCCCGACTCGCGAAAGGCCTGCAGCAGGCGATGCCTCGGCTGGCTGCCCTGCACGAACAGCGGAAAGCCGGGCGCGTTCGCCGCCAGCCAGTCGGCGGCCTCGCGCAGCGCGCGGTGGCTGGTGAACAGGAGGAAAGCGCGGCCGCGAGAGGCCTCCAGCGCCGGCAGACTGGCGCGCAGCAGGGCCGCGGTGTAGCCGCGCTCGATCGGGTCCGGCAGCGCCGGCGGCAGCCAGGCCAGCGACTGCTGCGCGTAGTCGAAGGGGCTGGGCTCCAGCAGGGTGCGCGGTTCGGCCAGGCCCAGTTGATCGGCGAAGTGGCTGAAGCTGCCGCTTACCGCCAGCGTTGCCGAGGTGAAGATCCAGGCTGCATGGGCCTTGGCGCGGAACTCGGTGAGCGGCCCGGCGATATCCAGTGGGGTCACATGCAGACTGAAGCCGCGCGAGGCCAGCTCGTACCAGCGCACCTGCGGCACGCTGTCGTCACCGCGCGGATGCAGGGCCTGCATGCGCTGCTGCAGCGACTGCGCGCGGACCAGGCAGGCTTCGAGGCCGGGGCTGCGTTCGGCCTGGCCCTCGATCGCGTGCAGCAGATCGTCGAGCGCATGCTCAAGCACCTCCAGGCTGTCGGCGCAGGGATCATGGCGCAGGGCCTGTTCGATCGGGCCGCGCGCAGGCAGCGGGTCCCAGGCTAGACGGAACTCGCGCAGGGCCTTGTCGATCGCATCCACCGCCGGCTGCAGCGCGCCGGTGGCGCCCGAGGCCTGCTGCGCTTCGGCGAGCGCATCACGGCAGAGTTCCTGCAGCTGGCGCGCCGAGAGGCTGCTGCCGAAGAAGCGCGTGGCGAGCTCGGGCAGCTGGTGCGCCTCGTCGATCACGAAGGCGTGTGCGCCCGGCAGGATCTCGCCGAAGCCCTCGCGCTTCAGCGCCAGATCGGCGAACAGCAGATGGTGGTTGACCACCACCAGGTCGGCCGCCTGCGCGCGGGCGCGGGCCTTGGCGACGAAGCACTCGCCGTAGAAGGGACACTCGCTGCCGAGGCAGTTGTCCGGCGTCGAGGTGATCTGCGGCCACAGCGCCGAGTCCTCGGCGACGAAGTCGATGCCGGCGATGTCGCCGTCCTCGCTGGCGCCGGCGAAGCCCCAGACCCGCGCCAGCTGCGCGGCCTGCTCGCGCGAACCGAACAGGCGATCGCTGCGCGCGCGATCCATGCGGTACCAGCACAGATAGTTGCTGCGGCCCTTCAGCAGCGCGGTCTTGAGACCCACGCCCAAGGCCTCGCGCAGGCGCGGCAGATCGCGGTGATAGAGCTGGTCCTGCAGGGCGCGGGTGCCGGTGGAGACAATCACCCGCAGACCCGACAGCAGGGCCGGCACCAGGTAGGCGTAGGTCTTGCCGGTGCCGGTGCCGGCTTCGGCGATGAGTTCGCCGCGCTCCAGCATGGCGGTGGCGACCGCCTCAGCGAGCCGCTGCTGGGCCTCGCGTGCACGGAATTCCGGCAAGGCCCGCGCCAGCGGGCCTTGCGCGGACAGTACCGCGGCCGTGGCGTCGAGCAGTTCCATGGGCGTGCATCTTAGCGGCTGCGCGTGGCGATCGAGCTCGTGGAGCGCTTGCGCGATTCGCACTGAAGGCGCGCGACGTGCCTCACATGCGGATGACGGGCTCGGCGGTGCAGCGCTGCGACTGCGCCCGGGCGGTCTCGGCCTCGATGGCGTTGCCGCGGACTTCGCGGGCCAGCTGGATCGCAGCCCAGTTGCGGCGGCACAGCGGGCCGAGGCGTGGGCCGTTCTCGAAGGAGGCGATCGCGTACTGCTCGGCCTCGTCCAGCAGCTGCTGGCCCAGCGCGACTTCGGCGCGCAGCTGCAGCAGGTCCGGTCGGCCCGGGCGGATCTCCAGGGCCTGGGCAAGGCTGCGGGCGGCCAGCTCAAGATCACGCAGGGCCATCGCCTCGTGCGCGGTCACGCGCAGATCTTCGATCTCCGGGTCCGGCAGCGGTTCGACCACGATGGCGTCGTCGGCCTCGACCATGGCGTACAGCTCGGCGATCAGGTCGCGCGCCGGCGCTGCGGGCTCGGGCGCTTCGACGGTTTCCACCGGCTGGAACATCGCGCAGCCCGACAGCAGCAGGCCCGAGCACGCGAACACGAACAGACGCTTCATTCCTGGGTTTCTCCGCGGCCGAACCAGCTGCGCACGCGCGCCATCGGGCAGCCGTCATGGGTTTCTGGGGTGTAGCCGCGGATGAAGGCGAAGCGGCGCGCGCCGGGGCAGCCCTCATCGGTCAGCGCGAAATTGTCGGCGGCCAGCCAGGCGAACTCCAGCCCATCCTCGCCGACGTTCAGCGGGGAGCTGGGTAGACGCTTGAATAGCGAGGTCCACACGCGCATCGCACCCGAGGCGCCGTAGAGGCCCGTCGGCGCATTGCCGTCATTGCCCACCCACACCACCGCGAGGTGGGAACCGGTATAGCCGGCGAACCAGCTGTCGCGGCTGTCATTGCTGGTGCCGGTCTTGCCGGCCGGCTGCAGATGCCCCAAGCCGTCGGCGTACAGGCGCCGGCCGGTGCCGCTGCGTGCGGCTTCCTGCAGGGCCATGCCGATCAGGCGGGCGGCCAGCGCATCGCCCGGCTGGGCCGGATCGGACGCCTTCTCGTAGCGGGTCAGCGTCGCCCCCTGCGCGTCGAGCACGCCGCGCACCGCGCGCAGCGGCTGCAGGCGACCGCCAGAGGCCACGAACTGGTAGAGCTGGGCCATCTGGTACGGACTCATGTCGACCGCGCCGAGCAGCAGCGAGGGATGCGCCGGCGGACGGGTGCCCGACAGCGCCTCGATCAGCCGCGTGACGCGATCGACGCCAAGCTCCATGCCCAGCCGCACCGTGGCCTGGTTGTACGACTGCGCCAGCGCCTGCAGCAGGGTGACCGTGCCGTGGCTCTGGTTGTCCGCGTTCGACGGCGCCCAGGTCTGGCCATTCGGCAGGCGCAGCTCGATTGGCTGGTCCTCGACCGGCGTAGCCAGGGCGTAGCGGCCCGGC
Organism: uncultured Aquimonas sp.; assembly: GCF_937888285.1. Classification (GTDB taxonomy): domain Bacteria; phylum Pseudomonadota; class Gammaproteobacteria; order Xanthomonadales; family Xanthomonadaceae; genus Aquimonas. The sequence continues at coordinate 77,485 of NZ_CALART010000006.1, read as the reverse complement.
TGGGCCAGCGCCAGCAGGTAGACAAAGGGCTTGATCAGCGAACCGACCGGCCGCTGTGCATCCAGCGCGCGGTTGAAGCCGCTGCCCTCGCCTTCGCGGTCGCCGACGAGGGCCAAGACCTCGCCGCGCTCGCTGTCGGTCAGGACCACCGCCGCCTGCAGTTCGGGCCGGTCTTCGGTCTGCAGCTCGGCCAGCTGCTCGCGCGCCGCGCGCTCGGCCAGCGACTGCGCCAGCGGCGACAACGTGGTGTGGATGGTGAGGCCGGCGCCGCGCAGGTCGGCCGCCTTGTAGTCGCGCTCCAGCTGGGTACGCACCAGGGCGAGGAAGGCCGGCGCGCGGTTGCCGGCCAAGCCGACGTTGCGCTTTATGCCCAGCGGCAGCGCGGCCTCGCGCTCGGCGGTGGCGGCGTCGATCAGGCCGGTCTCGGCCATCTGGTTCAGCACCCGGTTGCGCCGCGCCAGCGCCCGCTCCGGCTGCCGGCGCGGGTCGTAATAGGACGGGCCGCGGATCATGCCGATGATCAGCGCGATCTCATTCGGCTTGAGCTGGACAAGTTCGCGACCGAACCAGAAATCGGCGGCGGCCGCCACCCCGTGGATCGCCTGCCCGCCCTGCTGGCCGAGGAAGATCTCGTTGAGGTAGGCCTCGAGGATCTGCGACTTCGAGAAGCGTCGTTCCATGGCCAGGGCATGCAGCGCTTCCTTGACCTTGCGCCATAGCGCCTGCTCGCGGCTCAGGTAGAGATTGCGCGCCAGCTGCTGGGTCAGCGTGCTGGCGCCCTGCCGCACCTCGCCCTCGCGCAGGTTGATCCAGGCGGCGCGCACGATGCCGCTGAAATCCACGCCGATGTGGTGCTTGAAGTCGCGATCCTCGACCGCCTGAAGGCTCATCACCAGCAGCGGGGGCACGTCTTCCAGGCGCACCAGTCGGCGCTCCTCGCGCTTCTCGCCGTACAGGGTGGCGATGCGCGCGGGGTCGACGCGGAGCTCCCGCACGGGCGCACCCGACAGGTCGGTCAGCGCCCGCACCCGCCCCTGCGCCAACTGCACGCGCACGCTGCGTGAGGGCTGCGGGCCGTCGACATCGACGAAGGCGCGGCTGGTGAGCTGCACCGACTCGCCGTTGACACCGTAGCTGCCGGCCTCGCGTCCCTGGCCATCCTCGCGGTAGCCGGCGGCGTCGAGTTCGGCGCGCAGGCCGGACACCGTCATCGGCACGCCGACGTCGAGCCGCAGCGGCCGCGCCATCACCCGGGTCGGCACCTGCCAGGTGAGCGCCGCGAAATCCGCGGCGACGCGCTGGTCGATCACGTAGAAGTACGGCGCAAGGAAGCCGGCCGCGAGGCCAAAGCCCGCCAGCAGCAGCGGCTTGGCGATGCGCCACAGCAGCCCCGGCCAGAGGCGCTCGGCGGGCGCTGAAGGCGCCTGGCGGGTGGTTTTCTGTCGACTCACGCGGGGCTGGATGTCCGGGCTCATGGGGCGGCGGCAGTGTAGCGGCCGCCACCCGCCAGCGCCGATGCGCGGGTGCTGACAAGTTCGGGCACGGTGGGGGCAAGCAGCGGGCAGCACGCCCCAGTGCTGGCGGGGCTGGGGCCCCGCGGCGATAATCGCGGGTGCGGCCGCCATGGCCCTTTGTCTTCCGGATTCCTCTTGAACCCTGCCTCTCCGTCGGACGGCACCCACCCCGTCCTGCTCTGCCTGTACGCCAGCGATTTCGCCCCCGGTCTGACCACGCTGGATGCCCTGCCCCCGCACGCCTGTCTGGCAGGCCTGCCCGCCGATCTCGGCGTGGTGCAGGCGGCCGATGCATCGAGCGCGCTGCAGTCGGCCCTGCTGATCCAGCCCGGCAGCGCCGCCCTGCTGCTGGATCTTGAGGCCGGGCTTCCGCCCTTCACCGCCCTGCGCCTGCTGCGGCTGCCGCGCAGCGAGGCCGTGCTGAGCGCCCTCGACGCAGCCGAACTTGGCATCGACTGGCCGCAAGGCTGCGAGCCCTCGCAGCTCGACGCGCTGTGCTGGCGCGCGGGCGAGGCCCGGCCCCTGCCCGCTGGGCGCTTCGATCCGCGTGCCTGTCGCATTCCTGCCCGTCGGCTTGCCGAATTCGCCGCGGCGCTGGCGAGCGATGCGCGACCCGCGCTGCCCGCCGACTGCGAGGCCCAGGTCTACACCCGACTCTGCCTGCCGGCGTCCAGCGCCGACACCCTCGAGCCCGGCCTTGTCGCCACGGGGCTGCGCGTGCGGCTCCTGCCGCTGCTGCAGGCGCCGGCGCCTGTCGGCTATCCGGGGCTCGACGGCAAGCCGGTGCTGCTGCACGCCCTGCACGGCTGGGGTGGCGGCAGCGAACGCTTCGTCAGCGATCTGATCGCGTCGGACGTGCATGCGCATCACCTGCTTCTGCAGGCAGTCAGCGCGCCCGATTCAAAGCACACGGGTGTCGCCCTGGCGCTGCGGCTGCAGCCCGGGTCGGCCGCCCTGCGCGAGCAGCCGCTGGCTGCACCGATCGCGGCCACCGCCCTGCGCGCCGCCGAGATCGCGGAGTTCGTCGACGCCGTCTGCGCCGATTTCGGCGTCGGTGGCGTGCTGGTGTCTTCGTTGATCGGCCTCAGCCTGGATCTGCTGCACACCGGTCTGCCGACCGCCGTGGTCTGCCACGACTACCACCCGCTGTGGCCCAGCCTGCACGCCGATTTCGGCGCGCCGGACTTCGATGTCTCAGACGCCGCGCTGGCTGCCTGCCTGCGGGCGCAGGGACCGGAGTATCCCTTCGGTGAACGTCGACCGACCGCGTGGTCAGCCCTGCGCGAAGCCTACGTGGCGTCGCTGCTGCAGGCGCGCGCGCAGCTGATCGCTCCGACCCGTGCCGTGCTGGCCAATCTCACGCGACTTGCTCCGGAGCTGGCGGAGCTGCCGCAGCACTGCATCGCCCACGGCATCGCGCCGTGGGCGCAGCCGCTGCCGGCGGTCGCGCAACGCGGCTCGCGCGCCCGCCTGCGCGTGCTGGTGCCCGGTCGGATCAACGGCGGCAAGGGCGAGCACCTGCTGGCTGAGCTGATCCCGCAGCTGCCCGAGGGCGTCGAACTCGTGCTGCTCGGCTGTGGCGCGGCCGGCATGCGCTTCTTCGGTGCCGACCGGGTGCACGTGGCGCTCGACTATCGCCGCGAGGACCTGCCCGCCCGCGTCGCCGAGCTCGCGCCCGACCTCGCCCTGCTGCCCGCCAGCGTCGCCGAGACCTTCAGCTACACCCTGAGCGAGCTGCAGCTGCTGGGCCTGCCGGTGCTGGCGACGCGGATCGGCAGCTACGCCGAGCGCATCCAGCACGGTCGCGACGGCCTGCTGGTCGAACCGGATGCCCAGGCAATCGCCCGCGCGCTGCAGTTCCTGGCGCGCACGCCGCAGGCCCTGGGCACCTTGCGCGCGCGCGCGACCCCGGTGCAGACGCTGTCCAGCATGGCCGAGGCCTACGCAGAGGTGCTCGGTGTGCAGATCCGCTCGGCACTCGCCCAGCCTGCGCGAACGGTCAATGCGGAGGTCGCGCGGCTCGCACTCGGCGCCCGGCTCGACCAGGCACTGGCTCAGCAGGAAACGCTGCGCGAAGCCAGCCGAACCTGGGAAGCCGCCGCCTGCGAGCGCGCGCAGTGGGCGCGCGACCAGGAAAAGCTGGCGCAGGAGCGTACCGCCTGGGCCGAGAGCCTGGACCTTCGCGTGGAGGTGCAGAACGGCCAGATCGAAGCGCTCAAACTCGACCTCGTCCGCGCTCGCGAGGATCTCGAACAGGGTAGGAATCAGCTGCTGGAGACGCTGCGCGCTGCCGGCGAGTCGGTCGAGCAGGCGCGCGAGGAAGCCACGCACGCGGACCTGACCCGGATCGCGGCCCTGCGCCTGGCCGCCCTGGATGACGAGGTGCGTCGTCTCGGCGCCTGGGTCGATTCACTGCAGCGCCAGCGCGACGAGTTCGAAGCCGAGCGCAATCGCATTCTGCAGAGCAGCTCCTGGAAGCTCACCCGTCCACTGCGTGGCGCGCGCAAGCTGATCGAGCGCGGCCTGGCCAGCCTCGGCTTCCGCCGCCAGCGCGCTGGCTCCCTCATCGGCCGCGGACTGCGCAGCCTGCGCACGCGCGGTGTCAGCGGCACCTTGCAGCGCATCCGTGCCGAAGTGCGACCCGAGCTGCCGCAGACCATGCTTGAGATTCCAGGCAGCCAGCCCTTCGCGCCCTTCGCCCTGCCCTGCCCCGACGCACCGCGGGTGAGCGTGGTGATTCCGGTCTACAACCATCTCGACCACAGCCTGACCTGCCTGCGCTCGATCGCGGCGCACCCATCAAAGGTTGCCGCCGAGATCATCGTCGTCGACGACTGCTCGTCCGACGACACCGAAGCCACGCTGCCGCAGATCGAGGGCCTGCGCTACCAGCGCAATCCGCAGAACCTCGGCTTCATCGGCGCCTGCAACGCCGGCGCGGCCGCGGCGCGCGGCGACTACCTGGTCTTCCTCAACAATGACACCGCCGTGCAGCCGGGCTGGCTGGATGCGCTGGTCGAGACCTTCGACACACAGGAGCGCGTGGGCCTGGTCGGCGCCAAGCTGATCTACCCCGACGGCCGCCTGCAGGAGGCCGGCGGCATCGTCTTCAGCGACGCCTCGGGCTGGAACTACGGCCGCTTCGGCGACCCGGCCGCGCCCGAGTACAACTACCTGCGCGAGGTCGACTACTGCTCGGGTGCAGCGATCGCCGTCCGCGCCGACCTGTTCGCCGAGTTCGGCGGCTTCGACCGACACTACGCGCCGGCCTATTACGAAGACACCGACCTCGCCATGAAGGTCTGGGCCCACGGCCTGCGCGTGCTCTACCAGCCGAAGTCGGCGGTGGTGCATTTCGAGGGTGTGAGCTCGGGCACCGACACTTCGACCGGGATCAAGGCCTACCAGGTCGTCAACCAGCAGAAGTTTCTTGAGCGCTGGGGCGAGCGGCTGCGCGCGAATCCGGCGCCGGGCACGCCGATCGAGCTGGCGCGTCAGCATCGCGACGGCCGCCGCGTGCTGATCATCGATGCCACCACGCCGACGCCGGACCAGGATTCCGGCTCGCTGCGCATGGTCAACCTGATGCGCGTGCTGCGCGCCGAGGGGGTGGCGGTCAGCTTCTTCGCCGACAACCGCGCCTTCGTCGAGCGTTACACCGGCGAGCTGCAGCAGCTCGGCGTCGAGGTGCTCTGGCATCCCTTCCTGGCCGATGTGCCCGGCTGGTTCGCCGAGCATGGCCGCCACTTCGATCTGGTCGTCCTGAGCCGGCACTACATCGCCACCCAGTACGTCGACCTGGTGCGCCTGCACGCGCCGCAGGCGCGGCTGGTGTTCGATACCGTGGACCTGCACTACCTGCGCGAGCAGCGCGAGGCCGAGCTGTCCGGGCGCGAGGACCTGCGCCGCCAGGCCGCGCAGACCCGCGAGAAGGAGCTGGATCTCATCCGCCGCAGCGACATCACGCTCGTGGTCAGTCCGGTCGAGCAGGCCTTGCTCGCCACGGAAGCCCCCGGCGCACGCGTCGACATCCTCTCCAACGTCCACGAGGTGTTCGGCTGCCGCAAGCCCTTCGAACAGCGCCACGACATCGTCTTCATGGGCGGCTACCAGCACACCCCGAACGTCGATGCGGTGCTGTGGTTCGCCGATGAAGTGCTGCCGCTGATCCGCGCCGAAGCGCCGGAGATCACCTTCCACGTGGTCGGCAGCAAGGCCACTGACGAGGTGCGCGCCTTGGGCGAGCGGCCCGGGATCATGTTCCAGGGCTTCGTGCCCGACATCGAGCCCTTCATGGACAACTGCCGGCTGGCAGTGGCTCCGCTGCGCTACGGCGCTGGCGTCAAGGGCAAGGTCAACATGAGCATGAGCTACGGCCAGCCGGTGGTGGCCACGCCGATCGCGATCGAAGGCATGCACGCCGAGCCCGGCGTCGATGTGCTGGTCGCCGAGAGCGCAGAGGACTTCGCGGCCGAGGTGCTGCGCGCCTACCGCGACCGCGAACTCTGGCAGCAGCTGTCGGCGGGCGGCCTGGCCAACGTCGAGCGGCATTTCGGCTTCGAGAGCGCGCGCCAGGCGGTGCGGGCCTTGTTCGGGGGCTGAACGGCAGCGCGATTGACCGTATCGTAGCGTCCTCGGCCACCCCCGCAGGACGCCCATGCGCCACGTCTCGATCGCTGCACCGCTCGCCCTGCTCCTGCTGCTGGCGTCTGCCTCGCGCGTCGAGGCGCAGACCGCGACCAAGGCAGGTGCCGCCAGTGCACCCGAACCCACCCTGCAGCACCTCAGTCTGATCTGGGAGTTCAGCGGCGACAGCAATGCCAACGGCGTGGTGTCCGTGCGCTTCCGCAGCGTGGGCGGCAGCTGGCGCGAAGGCATGCCGCTGCGGCGGGTGCCGGCCGGCAGCAATGCCGGCTTCAGCTGGTCGAACCGCCACGCCGGCAGCGTGTTCGGTCTGCAGCCGGGCACCGACTACGAGATCGAGCTCAGCCTCGTCGACCCCGATGGCGGCAGCGCGACACGCCTGCTCAACGCGCGCACCCGCAGCCTGCCCCAGCCCGGTGGCGGCAGCGTGCGCAGCGCCACGCCCGCCACCTTGGCGAACGTGCTGAGCCAGGCCCAGCCGGGCGACATTGTCGAGCTGGCGGCCGGCAGCTATGCCGGCTTCAGCCTGCAGCGCGATGGTGCCGCGGGTCTGCCGCTGACGCTGCGCGGTCTGCCGGGCGCGCAGATCAACGGCGAGCTGGGCCTGTTCTCGCGCCGGCACGTGATCCTGCAGGCGCTCACCGTCAATGGACGCATCCGCTTCAACGCCTCAGACGACATCGCGCTCCTCGACAGCACGGTCAACGCCTCGCCCACCGACTTCAATGGCGATGGCATCGTCTGCTTCACCCGCTGCGCCCGCGCCTACATCGCCGGCAACACCGTCAACGGAACTACCGTTTGGCAGGAGAGCGCCTTTGGCGTCGACGGCGACAATCGTGGCGAGGGGATTGTGGTCAACGGGCCAGGCCATGTGATCCAGAACAACCGCGTGCGTGGCTTTCGCGACGGAATCTCGTTCATGGAGGACAGCGCGGCGGTCGATCAGTACAGCATCGACGTGCTGGACAACCGCATCAGCGAGTCCGCCGACGATGGCATCGAGGCCGACTTCTGCCTGCACAACTGCCGGCAGATCGGCAACGTGCTGACCAACAGCTTTATTGCGTTCTCCTCGCAGCCTGCGCTGGGCGGCCCGAACTACTTCATCCGCAATGTCGCCTGGAACGTCGCCCACCTGCCCTTCAAGCTCTACCGCAGCAGCCGCGGTGACGTGCTGCTGCACAACACCGTGGTCAAGACCGGCGATGGCTTCAACGCCTATGCCGGCGTCCCGATCGCCCATGCCTACGCCCGCAACAACCTGTTTCTGGGCGGTGAGCCCGGCAGCTGGAACGGCTACAGCAGCGGCAGTGGGCGGGTGCTCGACCTCGTAGATCTGCAAACCGCGACCAGCAGCTTCAACCACAACGGCTACGGCACGACGCGCAGCGACTTCCGCGGCCGGATCGGCACGCTCAGTTTCAACAGCCTCGCGGAGCTGCGCAGCCTGAGCAGCGAAACCCAGGCTCAGCGCGTCGACATGGCGATTTTCGCCGCAGCGCCCGCATTCCCGCAGAACCCGCTGACGCAGTACGCCGAAGCCGATCTGCGCCTCGCCAATGACATGCGCGTGGTCGACACCGGCGAGCGCATCGCCAACATCAATGACGGCTTCAGCGGCAGCGCGCCGGACCTTGGTGCGTTCGAGCGGCAGGTCGATGGGGCGCAGGTGTTCTGCGACGGCTTCGAGCCCGCCGCCTGCGTGCGGCCTTGAGTTTGTCGGGCTGCGTGCAGGAAAGAGCAGCAACCTGTGAGCGGTACGCGCGGCACCTGCCGGCATAGGGTTCGAGCCTGGGGCGAGGTTCTGGTACATGCGCTGCGCTTATGTACCCTACGCAAACGGCGGCCTGCGGCCTGCGGCTTCGCTGCAGGTGTGGCGTCCCTCGCCTTGGTGACCTTCGGGAACAAGGGTCTGTGGCTCCGGTTCGGGCAAGGCGTCGCTGGTCTTTCCGACCTTCGCGAACAACGGTCTGAGACTTCGGTGCGCGCAAGGCGTCTTTCGCGGTTGTAGGGCGGATAAGCGCAGCGCATCCGCCAGCAGGTGCGAGAGAGGCTTCGACTCGAACGAAGTCAACAAACCAACAGCAGGTGTAAGTGACGCCTCTGCCGGAACAATGACAGCAAGCCCATCTGACGCAAGCCACTCAATGCACTGAAGCGCACCGGCTGCCTAAGAAATGCTTGGCAGACGGCCTGGGCTCCAAGTCCCTCAGCGCTGCCTCACCCGCATCCATGCATGCACCAGCACAGCCGCAAGTGCCCATATCACCAGAACGCAGATCAGCGCTGAAACGGCCCACCCCAGCGTCGTGGGCGAACACCAGCCCCAGCCGCACGCGCCCTCGTTCTCGATCAGCCCCGGTACGCCGGCGCCCCGCAACACATGGGCGAGGAAGAAGGGCATCAAGACCACCCAGCCGGCCGGCGAGTCCAGCCACGCCGGCCAGATCAGACCCGGCAGAGCCATCAGGCCTGCGGCTGCGAGCAAGGCCAGCAGCAGCTTCAGAACCCGCTGATCAGACATCGGAGTTCGCACCCGCGCTGCGCCAGGGTGGCCGAGCACTGCGTTCATCGTGGGCACTCACGCTCGATCCTCCACCACCGGCGCGCCCGCCGAGCCGGCGAGGATGCCGCCGTCGATGTTGAACTCCGCTCCGGTGATGTAGGCCGACTCGTCCGAGGCCAGCAGCACCGCGACTGCCGCGACCTCCTCGGGCGTGCCAAAGCGCCGCAGCGGCGTGTCCTGCACGAACATCGCCATGTTCGCCTCGCGCTCGGGCCCGCTGCCCAGCATGGGCTCCCACATCGGCGTCAGGATGGCGGCCGGGTGGATCGAGTTGCAGCGGATCCGCAGGCCCTGCTGCGCGCAGTACAGGGCCACCGACTTGGTGTGGTTGCGCACGCCAGCCTTGCTGGAGGCATAGGCCGCCGCGGCAGGAATGCCGACCAGGCCCGAGCGCGAGGAGATGTTGATGATCGAGCCTTCGCCGCGAGCACGCATAGCGCGGATTGCGTGCTTGCACCCAAGGAACACCCCGTCGAGATTGGTGGCGTGCACCGCCCGCCAGTCTTCGAGGCACGCGTGCTCGGGATCACGGGCGACGAAGCCGGCCTCGAAGCCGGTGATGCCCGCATTGTTCACCAGAATGTCGAGGCGCCCCTCCGTGCGCATCAGGTCGGCGCAGACGTCGACCCACTGCGCCTCCTCGCGCACGTCCAGCCGGGCGAATCGCCCTCGGCCCGCCAGCGCGCGCACACGCTCACTGCCGGAATCGTCATCGATATCGCTGACGACGACGCACGCGCCCTCGTTCGCAAAGACACGCGCGATCGCCGCGCCAATCCCCCGCCCCGCCCCCGTCACCAGGGCGACCTTGTCCTTCAGACGCATGCTCACTCCCTCTCTGATTCCCGCTGTCCCATGCCTTCAGCGCATGCGGCGTCCCCGCGTTCCGGCAGCACCCACAGGTGCAGGTCGCGCGACTGGCCGGTGGCATCGATGATGGTCTGCGTACGCGCCCCAGCACAGCCCTCGAAGGGAAAGCTGTTGGAGACGATGCGCGTGCCCGGCGCGCAGCGCTCCTGCAGCTCGGCCGCCATCCGCTGGGTGGACCAATGCACGAGGTAGAGCACGACCACGCTCGCGCTTGATGTGTCCACATCCATCGCATCGCGCAGCTCGAAGCGCACGCGATCCGCCACGCCCGCCGCCGCGGCATTCAGCCGCGCCTGCTCGACCCACCAGGGTTCGATATCCACGCCGTAGGCACGCGCACCGCGTCGGGCCGCAGCAATCGCCAGCCGACCATCGCCACAGCCCAGGTCGAAGACGATATCGGCAGAGCCCACGCCCGCGAGATCGAGCATGCGTTCAACGACATCGTCCGCAGTGGCCACGTAGGGCGCCAGGATATAGCGCGGGGGACGATAAGCATCAGGCGCGGACATATGCGCCTCCCGAGCCCCGTGATGTTCGCAACACGCGCTGTCCGCGACTGGCGGTGCGGTGGCGAGGCTGGAAGTGCTGCGCCGAGCGACTCTTGCCGGGCTCAGGGCTCGACATTGGGAATCCTCGCCAGCAGGTCGGTGACGCCGACATCGATGCCGCACTGGCACAGCAAGGTCGACACCTGTCCACGGTGGTGGGTCTGGTGGTTGAAGAAGTGCTGCAGCAGGTCGCCAAAACGACGCGCGAAGCGCACTCCGGCAACGCTGCTGTAGACCAGATGGGATTCAAGATGTGCGTCGTTCAGCTCACACACCCAGTAGACGATGAGGGCGTCCAAGGCCTGTCGATGGCGATGCAGCTCAGGCAGCCCGGGCGCCAGTGGCTGGTCCAGCGAGCCCGGCATGGGGAAGCCCGCCAATCCGCCAAGCCTCGTGAAACAGGCTTCGTGGCGGGCGAAGCGATGCAGCCAGAGCGTATCCGCCACGGCGATGCGGTTCAGCGTCCCGAGGATGGAACCGAAGAACGCGCCTCGATCCGCAGCCAGCGCTGCTGGATCGAGCGCAGCACACGCTTCGTACAGACGGGCATTCATCCACTGGTTGTAGTCGGCCATCAGGGCCGCGCAGTGCGGTGTCATGAATCAGATGTACTCGTGAAGGTGTTGGGCGGGCTCCTCACGTCAGAGCCTGGCTGCGGACATTGACGCATCGAAGGCCGGCACGATGAAGCGGCGTATCGACCAGAGGAAGACGAAGTAGGAGATCGGAACGCCCAGCACGATCCCGAGCACGAAGGTGGCGATCTGGATCGTCTCGATAGACCAGCCTGCCATGCCCAGGCCGGCCCCCACCGCAGCGCCGACCAGGCCGCCCACGACCATGCCGCCGACGCCCGAAATCAGAAAGAAGCACAGCCAGGCGATCCGCGCGGCTTTCCGCACCTGCGGCTGGCTCCAGGCCCCGATGCGGGGTGTCGACAGATCGGACTTCGGCGTTTCGTAGGGGTTTTCTTCCATCTCGCGTCCCTCGCATGAAGCGGCAACCGGTCATGGCGATGCCAGGCCCCACCTGCAGAAACATCCGCAGGTGCTGCGCGAGCCTGCCAGCGACAGGCAGTCTTCACAAGCATCGTCGAAGCGATCCACGTTCCCGGCTCGCAGCGTGGGGGTGATGTGCCGCCTGTTCATTCCGGGAACATCCGACAGCCTACGCGTGTGCATGCGCCTCAATGAAAGCGCGGGGAGGTTCCGCTTCCCGTGGGACTTCCTGACCCCCATGCGGGCATCGCGAAGTGCTCAGGTCGTTCAACGCGGGTACAAGCGGGAAGCTTTCGCGCATGACGAACCGAAGCGGGAATGAATCGAGCCTCACACACTGCATGCAGAGCACCCCAGTGCCTCCACGCTTGCAAACCGACGTGGCGCGGACGGTTGTTTTGGGTGTGTTCCGGTCCTGAATCGGACGAGCCGCCGGCTTGTGCATTGACCCACGGCGGTGGCGCGCAGAGTCTGGATTGGCGACGCGAGCAACCCGAGTGCATCAGCCAGGGGCTCGCGTGAGGCCGCCCATTCGATACAGCACTGCCTCCGCGCCGCCGGGTGCTGTCGACATGCAAGGGGAACGCAATGAGGGCAGATGCTGGCGACTTCGCTGCATCAAGACGTCACTTCACCGGCGTCCGCGGCCACTGAGGCTGCGCTGCAGGAGCGGCTCCGACCTCCTGCAGCCGACGTCATCCCGCTGACATCCGGACTCGATCGACCGCAGCCGTCGCTGTGGCCGTGCGCGCTTCGGCGCGCCACGTCGATCGCAGGCCGCGCTTTGCCTGTTGACGATGGAGTGGCCGTCGTAGCGGTGGACGCAGGGCCTGCCTGCCCTGTCCGCACCTGCGCACGCATCGTCGGAAGCACGCCCCCTCCCGCCACCGGAAAACGCCGTTGTTCCTTCCCACAAGAATGGAGACACGTTCATGGCTGCTCAAACCGAGTTCGTACAGAAGCTGCTTACCGATCCTTCCTTTGCCGAACAGATCCGCAGCCAGGCGGTGGCCGCGGTATTGGGCGGGCAGGAAAGCCCGGCCTGGAAGACCTACTTCGGCGGACAGCATTTCGCCGACCTCGCCACCGACCCGCAGAAGCTGCAGGCCCTGGGTGCCAAGGCCGGGGTGGCCGCCTGCACCTGCAACAGCACCACAGTGACCACCACCACCAGCCCGATCTGCACCGGCACCACCACCACCGGCTCCGGCTGATCCCCGAGCCCGCCAGCCACACGCAGCTTTCCCCCCTTCGCGCCGGGTTCGCCTTCGCGCCAGCCCGGTTGCTCAATCCCCTTGAAGAGGAACGCAGAAATGGCACTTTCGCAGAAGACGAGTGAGATCGTGCAGCGCGCAATCGATGACAAGGCGTTCGCCGACCAGCTGCGCACGCAGGGCCTGCAGGCCATCCATGCCGGCGCCGGCAGCAGCGAGTGGAAGACCTACTTTTCGCAGTTCGCATCCACCCCCGAAGAGCTGCAGGCGATGTCCGCCGGCAGCGCCTCGGTGGCCGCCTGCACCTGCCACAGCCGCACGGTGACCACCACCAGCACGCCGCTGTGCACCACCACCACGACCACGACCAGCAGTTGATCCACGCCGGCGGCCGTCGCTCCGGCGACGGCCGCCCATGCTCGTGCCGATGCCGTGAGCGCATCGGCGTCGGGCTGCCCCTACCCGGCCTGCATTCCATGGAGAAGGCTCGTGCTTGAAGTCCATCGATCGTTCACGGCAGAAGCCGAAGCGGCACCGCGCAGCGTGCGCGCAGCCGATCACGAGACAGAGTGGCGCGCACTGGTGGAGAAATACCTCCCGGTCGTGCCCGCGAAGAGCGGCTGGCGCTATCGTCCGCCGCAGGTGCCGCATCCCGCGCAAGGCTGGAAGCTGCACATTTCTGCCACCCTGCCCAACGCCATCACGGTATTCGAGCGCTGCGCGCCCCTGCTGGTCGAGCGCGGCGTGGCCTTCAAGTCCGTCAAGACCCTGAATCTGCTGAGCCGGCTGAACAGCGCGATTCCGTTCGGCTTCAGCCAGATCGGCAAGTTCATCACCGTCTACCCGCGCGACGCCGCCCAGGCCGTCGAACTGGCCGAGCTGCTTCACGCCGCTACGCGTGACTTCCCGGCCCCGGCCGTGCCCTTCGACCGTCAACTGCGGCCCGGCAGCGCGGTCTACTTCCGCTACGGTGCATTCGGCCACGAGGAGATGGAAACCGAGGACGGCAGCCGCGTCAGCGTGTTGCGCACGCCTTCGGGCGAACGCGTGCCGGACCTGCGCGAGCCGGGCAAGGCCGTGCCGGACTGGGTCGAGTGCCCGTTTGCCGCCCAGTCGGAATCCGCTTCGCCACCGACCCCGCTGCAGACGCGCTTCCTCTGCTACGAGGCCTTCATGCAGCGCGGCAAGGGCGGTGTGTATCGCGCGGTCGATATCGAGCGTTCGCCCGCACGGCTCTGCGTGGTGAAGGAAGGCCGTCGCCACGGTGAGACGAACTGGCTCGGCCAGGACGGGCGAAGCTACGTCGAGCGCGAGGAGGCCATCCTGCGGGCCATGCACGGGCTCGCGTTCGCCGCACCCGCAGTGATCGACAGCTTCTGCATTGGCGAGCATCGCTATCTGGTCATCGAGCACATCGACGGCGAGCCCCTGCTGATGGCCTGCGCCGACCCGCAGAAAAAGCTGCCTATCGACGAAGCCCTGGCCTACGGCGCCGCCGTTGCCCAACTGGTTGCACAGCTGCATGCAGCCGGCTGGGTCTGGCGCGATCTGAAGCCCGCCAACGTGCTGGTCGATCGTAGCGGACGCCTGCGCCCGGTCGACTTCGAGGGTGCGCTGCGCCTTCAGGAGACCAGCAACATCCCCTGGGGCACGCCCAGTTACATGCCGCCCGAAGCCCGGCATGGCGCCTTCGCCGGCAGCCATGTGCGCGAAGACCTTTACGGCCTCGGTGCCACCCTGCACCAGCTGCTGAGCTCATGGCTGATGCACCGCGACGACGTCGAGCCAGGTGCCCAGGCCTCGGCAACGCAGCGTCCACCACTGGGCCGTCTGCGCAAGCAGGTGCCGCCGGCCGTGCGCGACCTGGTCGCCCAGCTGCTGCACACCGATCCCCTGCGCCGCCCCAGCGCGCAGTCCGTGGTCGATGCGCTGGCGCCGTATGCGCGCAGCGTGCTGCCCGTACCCACACCGGCCAAACGCGACTCCGCCGTGGTGCGTCGCGTGCGCGAAAAGATGTGGCAGGAGGTGCAGGACATGCTGATCGCCGAGCCTGCCCTCGCCGCCGACTAGAGCCCCACTGCGACCATCGCGCGCCGTCTGCCGGCCTGTCAGATCCGACAGCTGCGCGCGGGTCACGGCATCCAGATACTTGATCAGCCCGCCACGGGTGGCGTTCGCCAACGCGATTGCTCGCCAAAGGAACACAACGCACAGGCACCCAACGCCCGCTGGACGCCGCGCGCAGGAGCCGACATCGCAGACGCAACGGCAGACCTCAACGCATCACGACCACCTCACCCGAGCCCCCGCTGCACCCACCACCGAAGGAGATGCACATGGCCCGTTACACCCGTTCAAACGCCTGGAACCAGGGCGGCACCTTCGACAACCCCGACCTGCTCTGGTACGCCAAGGGCGTGGGCGCGATGATGGCGCTGCCCCTGAACGATCGGAACAGCTGGTGGTTCTTCGCCGCCATCCACGGCCAGTACCTGCCGGGCACGCCGAACCAGCAGAGCGGCTTCCCCGGCTGGCAGGCGATCCCGCCGGTGCCGGCGGTACCGACCACGCCCCTGCCCTCGGGCTCCGACATCAAGAGCTTCTGGGACCAGTGCCAGCACCAGAGCTGGTATTTCCCGCCCTGGCACCGCGGCTATCTGATCGCGCTCGAGGGCCATCTACGCAAGGCGATCATCGCCCTGGGCGGACCTGCAAGCTGGGCCCTGCCCTACTGGAACTACCTCGGCCCCGACACGCAGTACGAGATCCCGCCTGCCTTCACCCAGGCCACGCTGCCGGACGGCAAGACCCCCAACCCGCTGTTCGTGACGGCGCGCTACGGCCCGAACAACAACGGCGACATCTTCATCCCGGTGCCGCCGGTGTCCGGCGCCTGCATGAACAACACCGTCTACACCGGCAGCAATGCCGACACGCCGCGCCCCGGCTTCGGCGGCCCGCAGACGGGCTTCTCGCATGATGGCCAGGTCAGCGGCAACCTCGAGAACAACCCGCACAACATGGTGCATGTCGACGTCGGCGGCAACGCGCCGAATGGCCAGACCTGGGGCCTGATGGCCGACCCCGGCATCGCCGCGCTGGATCCCGTGTTCTACCTGCACCACGCCAACATCGACCGCATGTGGGCGGCGTGGAATGCCAAGGGCAATGCCAACCCCAGCAGCGCAGCCTGGCTGAAGGGCCCGGCTGCCGCCGGCGAACGCCCCTTCGTCATGCCGATGGCGGACGGCAGCACTTGGGTGTACACCCCTGCTGATGTCGACGATCTCGGCAAGACCGACTACACCTATGACGACCTGCAGGCGGCCGCACCCGCCGCCGCCCGCGCACCGCTCGCCATCCGTCTGCACAAGCTGGGGGCCCCCGATATGGCCGGACGTGCATCCGATCAGGACAAGGACACCGCCACCGCCTCGGAGCTGGTCGGCAGCCACGACGGCAGCCTGTTGATCCGCAGCTCGGGCGCGCGCGCGCAGGTGAAACTCGATGCGGGCGTGCGTTCGAAGATGTCGGACAGCCTGAAGGCCGCCTCGCTGGACGCGCCGCCCGATCGCGCCTACCTGCAGCTTGAGAACGTGCGCGGCGCGCGCGACGCCCAGAAGCTGCAGGTCTACGTCAACGAGCAGCTGGCCGGCACGGTCGCCCTTTTCGGCCTGCGTCGCGCCAGCGCACAGAACGCCGAGCATGCCGGCAACGGGCTCAGCTTCGAGCTGGACGTCACCGCCCTGATCGACAGCCTCTACGTCGAGAACGCGCTGGCCACCGACGCCCTCGATGTCCGCATCCAGCCCAGCAATGCCGTCGATGCCGATGAGCCGATCAGCGTCGGCCGCATCAGCCTCTACCGAGAGAGCCACAAGTGACAGAGCGGGCACGCGCACGCCGGCATATCGCCGGCGTCGCGCTTGCGCTGAGTGCCGTCGCCTGGGTGCTGCACCTGGGTCACGCCGCGCAGGCCTCGGCATCGCCCTTCTGCTGGAGCGGTGCCGCGACCGGCGCCTGGCCCAGCCTTGCGGTGCTGCTGCAGCTGCATCCGCCGTCGGCCCTGCTGGGCGGCTGGCTGCTGATGCTGGTGGCGATGATGCTGCCGACGCTGGTCGCCCCCCTGCTGCACGTGCATCAGCGCAGCTTCCGGCAGCGACGCCCGCGCGCGCTCACGCTGTTCGCGCTGGGCTACTTCGGCGTGTGGCTGCTCGCGGGCGGGGTGCTCGTGCCGCTGTCGCTGCTGCTGAGCCTGGTCGCGCCGCAGTCCTGGGGCCCGGCACTGATCGCAGCCCTGCTGGCGCTGGTCTGGCAGTGCTCGCCCATCAAGCAGCGCTGTCTGAATCGCAGCCATGAACACAGGGCGCTGTCTGCCTTCGGCTGGGCTGCGGATCGCGACGCCCTGCGCTTCGGTCTGAGCCACGGCCTGTGGTGCCTGGGCTCGTGCTGGGCGCTGATGCTGGTGCCGATGCTGCTCGTCCAGGGCCATACCGCAGCGATGCTGGCCGCCACCGTGCTGATGAGCGCCGAGCGCCTCGAAGGCCCGCGCCCCCTGCGCTGGCAGCTGCGCGGCCTGGGCAAGCTCAGCCGCATCGTGGCCGCACGCATTCGCCTGCGCGCTGCGTGGCGATCGACCCCGTGTGCCGATGCAGGTGTTCTCAAGGAAACCTGAGTTGGTCCGCACGCGCTCCGCGTAGAAGCCTGCTTGCGGGCGACCGTAGCCTGCGCACTGCGCTCACCCTTCGGGTCGCGAGCTCGCTTCTGCCAAGAGCGGGCAGCGGCGAGGTTGAAGCGCGCGTTTATGGTAGGAGCCTGCTCGCAGGCGACCACAACCTGTGCGCTGCGCTCACCCTGTGGGTCGCCAGCGAGCTCGCTCCTACAAAGCACTGGCGTTCGACCCAAGCCATGACATGCCCCCGCCTGCGCGGGGCGACGCGTGCGAGGCTTGCACTACCGCGCGGTGACGGAACGACTCCAAAATGAGGTCGCCCGCTCGCCCGCTCGCGCAGCTCCCTGCTAGCTCCTCAGCCCAGCCAGCGGGTTACGCGTTCTTGCAGAGACCTTTGACTCGTCATCCCCGCGAACGCGGGGATCCAGCGTTCAGAGCGGAACAACGGCCTGACCTATACGGCAATGCAGCCAGCCGCTTGAGGGAGACGATCAAAGGTTCGCCAATCCCCTTCGCCCCGCTCGCCTGACCCTACACCTCGCGCAGGATCGCAGCGCGCTGTGCGGCGTGTTCCTCGTCGGAGATCAGGCCCTTGGTCTTCAGATCATCGAGAGCCAACAGACGCGCCTCGACCGGCGGCTTGCCTGTCTGTCCAACCAGGCGCTGACCCGTACTACCGCCAGCGCGCGAAGACCGACGCGCGAACGCCACGATCAAGGCGATCAGGGCCAGCGGCAGAAGCACAACACTCAGAACCACCAGCCAATGGAAGATGCTGAAACTGCCCATGTGAAGTCTCCATGTCTGAGTCAATCAGGAAGTCGCGGCTCGGAAGGGAATCGCGCCGAAAGGCGCTGCGCGGGCGGCACACGGTCACCGAGTGTAATGGCTTCGCGCTGTCAACAGCACTGCATCTGTGTTCAGCGGCAGCGCAGGTCTCGCAGGCTGGAAGACCGGCTCGCCGTCCACGCGCGATCCTCATGGGGTGGAGAATCACGAGCAGCCGAGGCCGAGCTACGGCTCGCCACCCATCTCGGAACGCGTTCCCTGGTATGCGACCCTTCGCGCGAAGAGCCCGCATCAACGCCGAG
The DNA here is from genome assembly GCF_937888285.1 of uncultured Aquimonas sp. Classification (GTDB taxonomy): domain Bacteria; phylum Pseudomonadota; class Gammaproteobacteria; order Xanthomonadales; family Xanthomonadaceae; genus Aquimonas. The sequence continues at coordinate 59,362 of NZ_CALART010000006.1, read as the reverse complement.
CGGCGGCCTGGTCCTCTCGCATGCGCGCGGCCATGTGTTCAGGCACCCACGCCTCATTGACTCGCACCAGCACGAAGGTGTCGCGAAACCAGCGCTTCTCGCCTGGCGTCATATCGCCCACGCGCTCAGCCAGCAGGGCTTCGGACGCCTTCCGCTGGGCCTCCATGCGCAGCCACTCCTGCTCTCGCCCCTGGGCGCGCATGTTGCGGCCGATGAGCGCCAGTTCTTCCGCGCGCATTGGCTCACGCTTGGCAACACAGAGAACCTCGTACTCGGCGTCGAGCTCGTAGCGATCATCGGCGAGCCTGCGCCCGTCCAGTAGACGGACATCCGTCACGGCACGCTCGACGGGGTCCCAGAGGGGGTTGAACTCGGTCACTACCTCGCGCAGCTCGAACGCGGACAGGCCCTCGGGCACCTGCAGGTCGGGGCCGCTCGAACAGGCGGACAGGCTCAAGGCGAGCAAGAGGCAGACGAATCGGTTCACAAGCAGCACCGTAGACGGAAAGTCGGAGCGCAAGTGTGCCGACATTGACGCGCGTGAAACAGGGACCGGTGGCAGGCAGCACCGCCGCCGGGACTGCCGCCAGCGCGCATGGCGCGAAGGCTGTGCAGCGCCGATCCGTTTCGGATTGAGCCTTATCCGACAGCTTCGCCGCCGCACCGGCTCTGGCTGAGCGGATGCGCGTGCCCTCGTGCGGCCGCGCCGGCGCGATCACTGGTGAAAGGCCTGATCGGTCGCAGGCCGTGCGTCAAGCACGAGGACATCCGCCCTTGCGCACGAATCGCAGGGCTGCGCACGGCGACTCAGGCGGAACGCAGGGCCATCCCGCACAGCAGACCGACCGCAGCGAGTGCCACCCACCCGGGGTGGCGACCTCGCGTGCCGACCAGCACGAGCAGAGCGCTGCCGGTGAAGCCGAACACCGCCGCGCTCAGCACAGCCTGCGTGGACGGGGACGCAGGCTCGCGCGCCACAGACCAGAGCAGGCCGGCGAAGGCCCAGGCAAGCACCGAGGCCAGGTGCCAGGTGGCCCACAGGATCTGGACATGGCGCCCCTGCAGCGGCGGTGCGGGAAGCGAGGGCACCAGGCCGACCGAGCGCAGGTGGCGAAAGATCAGCCGCTCACCTAGGAGCGAGTGAACCACGCCGGTCAGCGTGGCCAGGACCGACGCCGCAAGAAGCCACGACTGCATGCTCATTCCTCACACCTTGCCCTGCCGCGAAAGGTCTGCATGGCGCGCGCCGCGAAGCCACGTCGCCACCCGCCGGAAGACGGTACTCCTGCCCCCCGAACAATACGACTGCTTCTTCTGTGAAGTGCGCTGCAGCCGGCCGGACGCAGGTCGCTCGACGCGTTCTGCGCGGCAGCTGTGTGGACGCAAAGCCGCACGCCACCGTCAGTGCTCCGAGCACCTGCTGGGTGCCTGTTCAGAGCCATTGATTGAACGGCATAGCCCATCAACGACGGCGAGTTCGCGGTGCGGTGCGGTGCCGGCAAACGTACCGATGGGCGCTGCATGCGCTGGGTGCAAAGCGGCTATGCAGCAACTGCCCAGTCGCCTCCGGCCGGTTTTCCGCTTTCAAGACTTTGCGCTCCATCTATACGTGATCTTCAGCGCATCCACCCTGCGCAAGACTCAGCGCGAACGCTGCGCCTCGCGGGTCCGACGCAGCTCATCCATCAAAGCCTGCGCCCCGGCATGGTTCTGGACCTGCGCGATCTGCGCCATGTACAGGGCGCGCCGCCTCTTCGCCGGGCCAGCGGCGCCGCTGGCGTAGAGCGCGCCGAGTCGATAGGCCCCCTCCGCGTGGTTCTGGCTGGCCGCATGCTCCAGCCAGTACACCGCACGCTGCGGGTCCGCCGGAACACCCTCGCCGTTCTTCAGCATCACGCCCAGGGCCGCCTGGGCCCAGGCGTGCCCACGCTCCGCTGCGTCCTCCAGCAGCCGTGCGGCAGCCGGAGGATCACCAGCCTCCAGCGCAGCGCGCACGGCCCCGGCAAGCTCAGGCTCGCGGGCGCGTTCCGCCGCGTCGGCGCGCTTGAGGATCGAAGCGCCCTTGTCGACGCAGACAGGGTCGAGCACGGTCATCAGGAAGCGCTCGTCGCCGAGGATCAGCAGATACTCGTCGGGGTCGCGCTGGCGCTCATCGACCAGATGCAGATGCGTGCGATCGAACTCTCGCCGCCCCTCGAAGTTGGTGAACACCACCGTGCCGGTGCGGGTATCGATCTCGAGCAGGTCGTCGACCTCGCGCGCGAGCATGCGATCGCCCTCGATGCGGCAGGTCCAGTCGCCCTGGCTGCCCTCTCCACAGCCAGCCAGCACCGCAACGGTGAACAGACTTGCGATCAGGTTCCGCATAGGGAGTACCTCGGTGCGTGGTGGTGAATCGATCGCGCCCTGCGGCGGCACCGTCCATGAGCCCGAATGCTGGCCCAGACAGTGAACACGCGTCGCCGACTGGCGGTTTGCTTCACGCAGTCTCCCAGAGCCGACCTTCGCGTACTACATGGCAGTGATAGCAACCGGACTGACAGCCATCGATGTTGTACCAGCGATGCCAGCCACCTGCCGCTTCGCAGTCCTCGCCGGTAGGAGCGAGCCAAGTCAACGCGGCGGGCAAGCGCACGCGTAGCCAGGTGCGCATCCGATACGGGTGGCCCGCATCCCAATAGGTGTACGTGTTCACGTTACGTGGCGGACATCGGCGTGTGTGCCTCGTAGGCGGGCCGACGATACAACAGGCGACCCTCCTCATCCTCAAGCTGAACGACCTCATCGGTCTGGAAGAAGTCCACCGTGTGGGGCACGCAAGGCGTGGGCGAAACGTTCGTGGTGACGTGGTCACAAGTGGCGCCGGTGTCTCGGCCACAGACTGCGTTGTGCACTGTGAGACGACGGCCATCGGCAAGTACGGCGATGGTGCGCTCAGCGCAGCGCGCTTCCAGAATCCGTGCCACGGGGTCGTCAGCTTCCATAGGGCATGACATCAAGGCTAAGCCCCGCCGGTAGGCGGTGTCCGCTTGGATGAACTCTTCGGCGCCTTGGGCAGCGTGGCGCCACGCTGCCGCGCCTGGAACGCGAGCATCTCGTCTCGAAGAGCCTCCTTCTTCTCCTGCTGGCCGAGGTTGGCGAGGCGGATGTAGTACTCCAGGTAGACCTCCATGGCATCGGAGGCTTGCTTCGCGCAGCCGCGCATGTGGCCGGGATGGCCAGACAGCGCGGCGTCCCAGTTCGCCCAGAACGCCTTCACCCTGCGGTTGATCAAGCCACGGAACAGCGTGTCGATGCGCTCAGAATCACCAGCCTCCTGCAGCGCAATACCCAGCACGATGCATTCTTCCAGGCCGCCCTCGCGGTCGTAGACGGCATGCATGCGTCGAATCAACTCGTCATAGCGCTTCGCGGCTACCCAGCTCTGGAACAGCTCACCCTCCAGTGCATCGCTTTCCTCCTTGAAGAGGACCCGGCCGAGTTCCTTCATCCGACGGCCAATCAACCTATCCAGCTCTTTGGGAAATGTGCTCATGTGGATCCAGCCAAGGGGCCTTGAGGTCTGCACCAAGCTGAGCAGCAGAGCACTATCGGCCGGAGTATCAAGTGGACGGCCGCCTCTCGCGAATCGGAATTTAAACCGCTGCGACGGTCCCCGAACCAGATACGCTGACAACTGAGTCGGCCTGCAGTGGCCGCTTGAACGAATGGCGCTGCTTCGCGGATTCCATCATCGCTAGAGCCACCGCTTTCGAAAAAGCCGAATACGAGAATGCAGCCACTTGCTCAGGCGCGGGAAGAGCGGGTCAGCAGGAACCAGAAAACAGACGAATCGTCAGCGGTTGACGGGAGAGTCCATTCACGAAGGGCTAGGCGTCGCCTTCGCGTGCGGGCTCAGTTACTGGCCACATGTCAACAAGATGGCCGGGAAACAATATTCCGACTCTCCCGTTTGCCGTGTTAAGACCGAGGTCGCGGACGCTGGAAACTCTCTCAATGTGGTCTCGTACTTGCGGCTTTAGGCAGGATTTCAGATAGTCGATGAGTGCGTTGACGGTCTCAACTTCTTTATGAAGGCGATGCAGACCAACTGACTCAATCTCGACGCCTACGGACCTTTGCCACAGGCTTCGATACTGCTTAAAAACTGGCACCCTGTCATTGAAAAACACCTCGTTAAAGCGGAGCTTCTCGAGGACCACATTGCCGTGCAGCAAATCGTTCCGCTCGTTGACCATCGAATGGTAGGCTTTACATGCTGCGTGCTGGTAGTCAACGGGCGTGGCAAAGCCAATGCAAGTCATGTGCAAGCTCTTTACCCGGACGTCGATTGGCTGACGAATGGCGTTCTCACGAAGTCGATCATCCGTCTTTATCTCTGGTCTTAGAAGCATGAAGAGCAGAAGATTGACAAAGGCTTCGGCCATTACGGGGAGCATCGAGCGAATCCCGAAGCAAAGGCCGAGCCCTTTGCTGTAACGTGAGAAAATGTCGCCCCAGCGGTCCGGGGGCAAAAGTTCCGCAGTGTCGAGGTCCGGAATTGCCTCGTCTTCGGGTCGAAGCTCAAGCGACGCAAGCTCCACAAGCAACTTCTCCACTGAACTTCGAATTCTGGCGTAGGGGTTTACAAACTCGATCCAGTTCTCAAGAGCCTTCCTCACTTCAGACATTCGTTTCCCGTGTGAGGCGAAGTCACTCTTGATCTGAGAGAAGAGTTCAGCCTTGTCTTCTTCTTGAAACGGAAACTGACCAATGAGCCAGATCTCGGTACGGAAGTTCATGCCCTGAAAGGCAACCCAACCGTCGCTTCCGGTGAGATGCCATTCCCAGTGAATAAGATTGTCCGAATCGTCTTTTCTCAGGAAGTTCTGAAGTCCGTTCGGTGGTCCGAAACGCGCCCAAAGGTAGCAGTACAAGTCACTGGGTGCGATCTCATTTCGCAGAGTCCACCTTACTGCGCCCTTCGGACGATCCTGACTCTTCAATCTTTCCAGGATCTCACGGAGATGAGGAGAGGTAAGGGATGCGAGGAAGTTGGAAGGAAGTGGCATGCGATGCCTAACGTTTGAGTTCAGCGGCGGCCCGTCAGGGCGGTCCGATGGGACGAGTTGTTAGAAGGCAAGTTACCCCGAGAACGTGTTGAACGGATCGATATAACTGAGGCCAGGGATAAGGATGTCATCCGCTCCCATAAACTCAGTGCCGTTTAGGTCCAACGCTCCGCGCCGGTAGTGAACACCGTCCTTTAGCTCTACGATTCCAGACAATTTGAAGTTGCCGTTTTCAAAATGACCATACTGAATCGAGCCGCCGACAGAATCCACGACTGGATCGTCAATAACCGATTTCAGAACCCTCAAGTAGTCAGTGCTCGATGGATTCGTTGGTAAGAGGGCTTCAGCTTTGCTCTTGCCGCTGCCGATAAAATGGTGCTGGTCTGGTGCAGTGAGAATCTCCTGGCATGAATACTTATTCGCGCCACTTGTCTCAAGAAGAAATGTGCGGACACACTTTTTCTCAATACACCACCCCGCAATAACGAGCACAGCTCTTCCATTGCCACCAACTGCTGTGCTGCATACTTGTTTTGAGATAAGGCGATAAGCCGTAAATACGAGCCGAGCCAAACCATCCATGCTGGCATTGCTGTGGTGCGGAACATGTTGAAGATCTTTTAGGACTTCCGCGACCGACTCTTTGACAAAAAGTGAACTCACGGCGCTTCCGGCAAAGCACATGCCGAGTTCTCCGGTGACGTCCAGTGATCGCGCACCTGTGGTGGAATCGCGTGGCGAATAAATGTTATACGGAAGCGAGAGAACCTTGATGCCAACATCAGCATGGGAGTTCTTAGCCAACGTGACTCTTGAGTCAGACGCGAAATGCACTTCGTCGTTTTTTCTCCATACTACGCACAGGGTCATAATTCTTGCCTTCTAACTCAATGTAGACGTCAAGGTGACGTCTAATCTGTCCTATAACCTGGCGCCTCGAACTGCCGTAGGCACCAGAACCTTAACTCAAACAACAGCTTAGGAAGCTGACTCGCGCACTCTCCGTCGCATAATCTGTCCCAAAGCACGACACGCCGCACCCAGCGGCGCCGACCGTATCCCAGTTCACTCCCTGATTCAATCCCACCTCACACGCGGGTCCGCCAAAGACAAAGGGCCCGCGTGTGCGGGCCCTTTGCGTTTCCTCCTACTCAACAAATGAGAGCGATCACCTCGGGGTGAACTCGATTTTCGCCACTTCGCCCGCCTGCGAGGCCGCCGGGTCCAGCACCAGGGGCTTGTAGGCATTCACCAGCCAGCGCGGCAATTGGCTGACATAGCCGGGGCCGCCGATCTTGCCGTCCTGGCCGCCGGGCATGATCTGCAGCAGGGTCGGCGGGTCGGTCATTTCGCCGATGAAGCGGCGCACGGGGCCGCTGCCGAACATGAAGCCGTTGAGGGTGTTGGAACGCACGCCGTGGCCGGAGGCGTCCACCACTTCGTAGCCGCCGGGGCGGGCCAGACCGGGCAGCTGTGGGCTCAGATTCTGGAACGGGTACGGGTTGCTGCCCGGGATGTTGAAGGGGCCGCCCAGCGGGTGGTCGAGCACGATGCGGTGCAGCTTGCCCCAGCGGTAGTCGAGCACATTGGTCGAGCGTGCGAAGGCGGGTGCGAAGGCTTCGCTGGACAGTGTGTCCAGGGCGTTCTTCAGGCTGCCGACCAAGAGGCAGTCGCGACGGTCCGCGGCGGGCAGGCTGGCGAAGGCCGCCGGCACGTTGCGGAAGAAGTCCAGGCCCGAGGCGCCGCGGCCCTGGCGCGTGTCGAAGGTATCGAGCAGGCGCTTCACCGCCACATAGGCTTCGTTGTTGCCGGGCAGCTGCCCGCCCAGGCCCACCTGGGTCAGCGTGTGGTCGATGACGTTGCGCACCAGCTGGCCGCGGAACACCGACCAGATCGTGGCCGCAGCCGAGGCGCGGATCTGCGCGTCGCTGGGCTCGGGCAGGTTCATCGGGTTGTCGCCGCGGTCAAAGCCCTCGCGGATGCCGGTCGGGGCGCTGTAGTCCCAGCTGCGCAGCAGTTCCAGCGACTGCGCGATGCGCGGGTCGGTCGGATCGAAGGTGGCGCGGCAGTTGGAGGCGCCGATGCGCTCGGCCGCGCCCAGCAGATGCGGCAGCACCAGTTCGGCGTCGAGGAACTGGGTGTTGGCCTGCAGGGCCTGCATGTCCTCGATGGTGATGCCGCCGCGGGCGATCAGCCGCTGCAGCTCGCGATCGATGCGGCCCTGGCGGTAGCTGGAGTAGCCAGGCGAGAGGTAGTAGATGCCGCCGCCGGGGCGCTGCTCGTTGACCACGCTGTTGTCCAGCGTGTTGCCCACGGGGTCGTTGTTGGCATTGGCGATGTAGCCACGGGCCGGGTTGACCGACTGCGGCATCTCGGCCGGCGACAACACCTCATACGGCAGGGCCTGGGCCGGGTAGGTGTTGGTGCGCGGCAGCCATTCGTTGCCGCCCTGGCCGTTGCGGATCAGGTAGGGCGGCACGCCGGTGACGGTATTGCGCTGCAGGTCCTCGCGGATCGGCGCCTCGGCCGTGGCGAGATACGCGATGTTGCCCTGCTTGTCGGCGTAGGCGAAGTTCTGCGAGCCGACGTCGAAGTACTGCAGCGCGGCGCGGAACTGCTCGAGGTTGGTGGCGCGGTTCATGCGGCTGAAGGCTTCCAGCTCCTGCGTCGCGCCCCAGCCGGTGTAGGCCACCGAGATGCCGGTGTTGCCGGTGATGCTCAGCACCGGGCCGTTGTTGCGGCGGGGCACGAGGATGCTGATGCCGCCGTTGGTGTAGCCGATCGAGTTGTTGCGGGTGACGTTGTCGCGCACGCCGTCGCCGATGTTGTTGACGAAGTAGCTCTGGAACACCCACAGCACCGGCTCTGCAGTGCCCTGGTAGATCGTGTGGGTCGGCAGGCCGTAGCTGTTGAGGATGAAGCGCTCGGCGTAGGCGTCGGTCACGTCGAGCGGGTTGGTGGTCAGGCCCCAGCAGAAGTGGCTGTTGCAGCCGAGGATCGGCACCGGCGTGCCGGGCGCGACCGCACCGACGGTGTTCATCGGCGTGGGGTAGCGCGGGTCGTTGCTGATCACATGGCCTTCGTGGAACAGCATCGGCGTGTCCAGCGCCAGATGCGGGTCGTTGGCCAGGATGGGTTTGCCCGATGCCGTGTGCTGGCCACCGACGATCCACCAGTTGGAACCGGCGCGGTTCTCGCGGCGCGAGAGCTGCGGGGCGATCACCGGGTTGTCGCGGATGCGCTCGACGTAGTTCTGCGCGGCCTGCAGCACCTGCGCATCAACCATTGGCACGGCCTCCGGGTCGAAGGCCGGCGCGCTGCCCGACTTCGGGTTCAGCGCATCGCTGCCCTCGCCTTCCTCGCTGCTCAGGCTGGCAAGGAAGCCGGGCACGGTGACGCGATCATCGGCCGGCATGCTGCGGTGGGTGTCTTCGAAGAACAGGGCTGCACCGTTGAAGCCGGCGGCGGCACCGGCCTGCTGGTAGGCGCCCAGCTTGACGGTGTAGTCGATGTCCAGATCGAAGCTGAGCTGGAAGGCCAGCAGCTTGCCGATCACCAGCGAGTCGACCGGCGACCAGACGTCGGCCGAGCTCAGCTCCAGGGCCTGGTGCTCGGTCGGCACGGGGTTGGTTTTCAGCCAGGCATTGACGCCGTCCGAGTAGGCCTTCAGCTGTCCCCGCAGTTCGGGCGAGCTCTTGGCCCAGCTGGCCCAGGCCGCGCGGCGCAGGCCGAGGGTGCGCAGCTCGACATCGCGCGCCAGCACGCTGGGGCCGACCAGTTCGGCGAGCGTGCCGCTGGCGGTGCGGCGCAGCAGGTCCATCTGGAAAAAGCGATCGCGGGCGTGGGCGTAGCCCATCAGCCAGGCGGCGTCTTCGTCCGTGGCCGCGGTGACCGTGGGCACGCCCTCGGCGTCGTAGGAGATGCTGCCGTTGGCTTTCAGGCCGGGCGCGGGGATGGCCTGGGCCGAGGCGAGTGAAGCGATACCGGTGAGCGCGAAGCCGATCGCCAGCGCCAGGGCCTTCGGGCCGGCGCGTCGTGTGCTGTGCATGGTTCCCTCCTGTGTCGTCGCCACTCGGTGTGATGGCGATCGCGTTCCCGGAGTATGCGTACGGGCGCGGATGGGGGAAATCTGCGGGTGCAGCAAAACGTTCCGCGGTGTGGAGTGTGTGTGTGTTCGGCCTCGTCGGCTCGGGTCGGTTTTCCGTGCGCGCTGGCAGCCGGGAAGGCCGCGCCTGGGCAGGCGGGGCCCAGACGAGACGTGCAGCAGCGGCAAGAGCTCTGGATCCCCGTCCCCGCCTTCGCGAGGACAGGCTCTTCGCGGGGATGACGAATACAGGTTTCTTCGAGAACACCTGACCCGCGACGCAGGGCTGAGACGCTCTCTGGCGCCAGAGTGAAGCGAAGGCAGGTCGAGCAGAGGGGGATTCCCCTCGCAGAATGGCCCTTGACCGGGCTGCGCTCTACGCCTGCCGCTGCCGCGAACGCAGGAACCGCTGCGCCGCACATCAACGCATCTCCGAAGGCGCCGGTGTGGCGCGGCTCAGCGCATCTCCGAAAGGGCCAGTGCGATCGCCGCGGCGTCTTCGGCGTCGAGGCTGTACATGCGGACGCCGCCGCCGACCGGTGGGTGGTGTCGCTCGGCGTCGCCGAAGCCGAGGATCTGGCGTTCGAGGTAGGCGGTCTGCTGGCCGGCCAGGCGCGGGATGCTGCCGCCGCCGAGGAAGCCGGCGCCGTGGCAGCCGCTGCAGTCGAGGGCGTCGAGTCGCTCGCGGCCCGCGCTGACGTCAGCCTGCGTTGCCGGCTGCGCCGGCCGCCACTCGCGACTGCTCAGCTGCTGCACCAGGGTTTGGATCTGCTCGGGCTGCAGGCCGGCGCTCAGCGCATTCATCGGAAAGCCCTCGCGGTGCCGATGCTGGAAGCGCTCAAGCTGGGCGCGCAGGTAGTCGGCGTGCTGGCCCTCGATCACCGGCACTGCGCCGCGCGACTGTGCGGGGCGGTGACAGTCGATGCACAGGGTGTCGACGTCATCCACCGCCGAAGCAGCGCCCGTGCACAGCGCCAACAGCAGTACCAGCCAAGGGGACGCGCTTGCGCCGCTCGACGGACGATCGAGTGTGCTGCAGGCTGCGCCGCTGACGACAGCGCTGCCGAGCGTCGATCCGCTTCCACCGGCTGTGCGCGGGGCCCGGGGCGTGTTCATCATCGACAGCATGGCTGACCTCATGAGGAATGGATGAAGACGCAGTCATCATGGGCGCGTCGGCGGCACTCGCCAAGCCTCCGCTGGCACACGGCTTGCTGAGCGGGTGCCGTGGGTCGGGAATTTGCGCGCACGGTCAGGCAATCGAGGCCAGCGTGTCGCATCCTCTCCCTGCGCGTTACCGCGGCGACGCGGGCTCTGCCAGATCGAGCGTCCAGTCGTCTGTTCATCACCTCGCCCGCCGCCGGAGTTATACCCGTCCCGTGCTGTCCACACCGCTGCATGCCATGCGTTTCCTGGTCCTGCTCATCCTGCTGACGACGGCCGGCAGCCTGCGCGCAGCTTCGCCCTTCCTCGATCTGGGGCGCTACGGCCCGGGCTCGGGGCTCTCGCAGTCCACCGTTGTGGACCTGGTCGAGGACGACCTCGGCTTCCTCTGGGTGGCCACGCAGGATGGCCTGAACCGCTTCGATGGGCACCGCTTCGAGGTGCTGCGCTTCCAGCCGCCGGGGCGTGACGCGCAGGCCTCACCGGACACGCCGCTGGAGTTGGCCAGCGGCAGCGTCGATGCGATGGCCTTCGATGCCGAGGGCTGGCTCTGGCTGGGCCTGAACGATGCCGGCCTGCAGCGGCTCAATCAGCGCGACGGCCGCAGCCAGTGGCTCGCGCCGGCCGCGCTCGGCGCCAGCCAGGTCATGCTGCTGGCCCTGCACCCGCAGGGCGGCGTCTGGGCCGGCTCACCAGACGGCCTGCGCCGCGTGCGCGAGGACCTGACGGTCGAAGCACCGCGACCGAACACCCGCGATGGCGTGGCTTTGCGCGCCCAGGCCGATGGTTCAGTGTGGTGGCTGGGCGCGGACTGCCGACTGGTGGCCATCGACGCCAACGGCGAGGCGCGCGCGCTCTGGCAGGCGGACCGTGACCGCGAGTGCAGCAGCCTCACCCAGGCGCGTGGCCAGACTTGGGTCGGCAGCCGCTCGGGGCATCTGTACACGCTGGACGCCGAGGGCAAGCCGCTGCGCCAGCACGAGCTGCCGCGCCGAGCTGACGGGCAGCCGCAGCGGATCACCCGGCTGCTGGCGCGCCAGAGCGGCGAAGTGCTGCTGGGGCTGGCGGATGGGCAGCTGTGGCTGCACCAGCCGGCCGAGTCGCCCTCGCTGCTGCGGCTCAGCGTGGACCCCGCGCCCGAGAGCGAGATCACCGCCCTGTTCGAGGACAGCACCGGCGTGCTCTGGATCGGCAGCTACACCAGCGGCCTGTTCCGCGCGCGCAGCCTCTCGCCGCTGCTGCGTCGCGAGCTGGCGCCGGATCCGCTGACCGTCGGGTTTGCGAATCGCAGCGTGCGCGCGATCCGCAGCGGCGCCGGGGAGATCCTCGTCGGGCTGGATTCCGGTCTGCTGATCCAGCCGGCCCAGGGCCCGGGACGCAGCCATCCCGGCCTGCGCGGCATGTCGGTGCGGGTGATCGAGCCTGAGCCGCAGGGCGGCTGGTGGCTGGGCACGGATGCCGGCCTGTGGCGGCTGGGCAGCGACGAGCAGGTCGAGCTCGTGCCAGGCACCGAGCGCCGGCGCATCACCGCCCTGCTGCGCGAGAACGACCGGCTGCTGGTGGCCACGCGCTCAGGCCTGCTCGACCTGCGTCTGCCGCAGCTCGAATTCGCGGCGGTGCCGCAGGCGCTGCGGCGCAGCTTCCTGACCAGCCTGGCGCGCGACCGCGAAGGCACGCTGTGGCTGGGCAGCAACGAAGACGGCGTGCTGCTGTGGGACGAAGCGAGCGAACCGCGCGCGCTCGGCGCGCAGGATGGCCTGGCCCATCCCTCGGTGTGGTCGCTGCTGGCCGAAGACGACGGCGTCTGGGTCGGCACCTTCGCCGGCGGCCTGCACCGCTTCGACCTGCGGGGCCGGCTGCAGCGCCTGTACGCGGAGCGCGACGGCCTGTCGAGCAATGTGATCTACCGGATCCTGCGCGATGCGCGCGGGCGCGTCTGGGCCAGCACCAATGACGGCCTCAACGTGATCGACGGCGACGCCGGCGCGATCCGCGTGCTGCGCCGACAGGACGGTCTGCGCAACTTCGAGTTCAACAACGGCGCGGGCTATCGCGATGCCGAGGGGCGGCTGTGGTTCGGTGGCCCGGAAGGCCTCGATGTGGTCGAGCCCTGGCGCGAGGAGCAGGAGCCCAGCCTGGCGCGCGTGGCGATCGCCGGCCTGCGCCTGCCGACCGCGGTCGGCCGCGAAGCGCAGCGCGCGCGTGCCGGTGGCCGCGAGATCGCCTACGCCGAGCGCCTGCAGCTGGGCTACCGCGACAGCACGATCGGCTTCGTGCTCAGCGCGATCGACAGCGCGGCACCGGCCTCGGCCCGCCTGCGCTATCGCCTGCTCGGGCTGGAAACCGACTGGACGGCCTTGCCGCAGGGGCGCGCCGAGATCAACTACGCCTTCCTGCCGCCGGGCAGCTACCGCCTGCAGCTGCAGGCGGCCGGCCGCGATGGCCGCTACGGCCGCGCGCGCACGCTGGAAATCGAGATGGCGCCACCGCCCTGGGCCTCGATGTGGGCGATCGGCGCCTATGTGCTGTTCGGCCTGCTCTCGGCGGCGCTGATCGCGCTGCAGCTCGGCTCGCGCATGCGCCGCGAGCGCGCCCTGGTCGAGCGTCTGAACCGCGAAGTCGAAGCGCGCACTGCCGAGTTGGAGCAGGCCAATCGCCTGCTGACCTCCAGCAACCTGCAGCTCGACCAGGCCAATCGCACCGATCCGCTGACCCAGGTGGCGAATCGTCGCGACCTGCAGCAGTGGCTGGATGAGCTCGCGCCGCGCGTGCAGCGCGAAGTGGCGAACGCGCCGCGCGGTCGCCATGGGCTGGTGCTGTTCATGATCGACATCGACGATTTCAAGCGCATCAACGACAGCCTGGGTCATCAGGCTGGCGACGAGGTGCTGGTCGAGTTCGCCGATCGCCTGCGCCACTACTGCCGCGGCGAGGACCGGCTGGTGCGTTGGGGCGGCGAGGAGTTCCTGCTGGTGGTGCGCGAGCTGCCGCGCGAAGAGGCGCCGGCCCTGGCCGAACGCATCCGCTCGGCCATCGCACGCGAGCCGCTGGAGCTGCGCTCGGGACGAAAGCTGTCGCTGAGCTGCTCGATCGGCTTCGCGCCCTGGCCACTGGCCACGCATTGGCCGGCGCTGGGCGAGTGGGAGCAGAGCGTCAACCTGGCCGACCAGGCGCTGTACGAAGCGAAGCATGGCGGCAAGAACGCCTGGGTCGGCCTGCAGCTCGCCCCAGACATCGAGCGCGGCGCCCTGCTGAACCTGCTGGCGGCTTCGAAGCTGGAGGAATGGCCCTCGCAGGAGGCGACCGTGCTGCGCTCGCGCGAGAACGCGCAGACGGAGTGAGGCCTTGGGTCTGCGTCGTGGCTTGGCGAGCGCATTGCTGCATGCCTTGACCGTGGCGCGTTGAATGGCAGCTTTCCCCTCGCGGGCAGAGGGAGCGCAAGAGCTGCGTGCGTCGGTCGTGGCGTGTTGCGTGGCAGCTTTCCACCCGCAGACAGAGGGTATTCAAGAGCTGGCAAGGGTGTTCAAGAGCTGGCAGATGCGCTTCGCTTATCTGCCCTACGCGGACCTCGCTCGCTGGTTCCGAGCATGGCAATGCGTCTCTCGCGGTTGTAGGGCGGATAAGCGCAGCGCATCCGCCAGCACGTCCCGTGGACGCGTGACATCGAACGAAGCCAGCACCCGAAGCACGCAGCCTCCGCAGCACTCGGATGGCATCGGCACGCGCTGGCTTGCCAAGAGGCAGCGAGCGCAGCGATCGATGCGTGGACTGTCGCGCGTTGAAGAGATGGCAGATGCGCTGCGCTTATCTGCCCTACGCGGACACCGCATCCTGGCTCCGTGCATGGCAATGCGTCGTTCGACGTCGTAGGGCGGATAAGCGCAGCGCATCCGCCAGCATGTCACTTGGACGCGCGACGTTGAACGAAGCCAGCACCCGAAGCACGCAGCCTCCGCGGCACTCGCGTGGCTTCGGCATGTGCTGCCTGATCGAGAGTCGAGGAACCGCCAGACGCAGAGCCCCGTCGCCGCCGATAATCCGCGGATGTCCGCCGCTCCCCCCAAGGCACCCATTGCGACGCCGCGCCGGCGCTGGCTGCGCCGCTTCGCAGCGCTGCTGCTGGTCACGCTCGCGCTGGCGCTGTTGCTCGACCTGGTGTTCCCGCCGCCGCTGCCCGACCGCGCCGGCGACTTCGCCACCGTGGTCACCGCGCGCGATGGACGCCCGCTGCGCGCCTTCCCCGACCGCGAGGGCGTGTGGCGGCTGCCGGTCGAAGTCGACGAGGTCTCTTCGCTCTATCTCGAAGCCCTGCTGACCTACGAGGACCGCTGGTTCTGGCGTCACCCGGGGGTAAACCCCATCGCCGTGCTGCGCGCCACCGCACAGGGCCTGAGCGAAGGGCGCGTGGTGTCGGGCGCCTCGACCCTGACCATGCAGGTCGCCCGCCTGATCGAACCGCAGCCGCCCGGTCTGCTGGGCAAGCTGAAGCAGAGCCTGCGCGCGCTGCAGCTGGAATGGCGGCTGGACAAACGCGAGATCCTGCAGCTGTACCTGAACTACGCGCCCTTCGGCGGCCCCATCGAAGGCGTGCAGGCCGCCAGCTGGGCCTATCTGGGCAAGCCGGCCTCGCAGCTCTCGCATGCCGAGGCCGCGCTGCTGGCGGTGCTGCCGCAGGCGCCCAGCCGACTGCGGCCGGACCGTCATCCCGAGCGCGCACGCGCGGCCCGCGACAAGGTCCTGCAGCGGCTTGCGGGCTTCGATGTCTGGTCGACGGCCACCGTCGACGACGCCCGCGCCGAGAACGTGGTTGCGCGCAGCCTGGTAATGCCGCAGTCGGCTGCCCTGCTCGCCGAGCGGCTGCGGCGCAGCCACCCGCAGCGCCGCAGCATCCGCAGCAGCATCGACCACGATCTGCAGCTTCGACTTGAGGCTCGGCTGGGCGCCTGGATCGAGCGCCTGCCGGCGCGCACCTCGGCCGCTGTTCTGGTAATGGACAACCGCAGCGCCGAGGTGCGTGCCTATCTCGGCAGCGCGCGCTTCGGCGAGGACGCGCGCTACGGGCATCTCGACATGGTGCAGGCCTGGCGCTCGCCGGGCAGCACGCTCAAGCCTTTCGTCTACGGGCTCGCGCTGGATGCCGGCAGCGTCCACTCGGCCAGCCTGCTGGTCGACGCGCCGCAGGACTTCAACGGCTATCGACCCGACAACTTCGACCAGCGTTTCCGCGGCCCGGTCAGCCTGGCGGACGCCCTGCAGCAGTCGCTCAACGTGCCCGCCGTGGCCGTGCTTCAGCAGCTTGGGCCCGCCCGCTTTGCCGCGCGCATGGAGCACGCGGGCCTGCACCTGCGCCTGCCCAGTGGCGACCGGCCCAACCTCAGCCTGGTGCTGGGCGGCACCGAGGTGCGCCTGCAGGATCTGGTGGCCGCCTATGCGGCGCTGCACCGCGACGGGCTCGCGCCCGGACTGCGGCTGAGGCCCGACGACCCCCTGCAGGAACGTCGCCTGCTCTCGCCCGGTGCGGCCTGGATCATCGCCGAGATCCTGCGCAGCGCAGCGGACGGCAGGGACGATCGCTTCACGCAGGTCTCCGGCGCGCGCCTGGCCTACAAGACCGGCACCAGCTACGGGTTCCGCGACAGCTGGGCGGTGGGCGGAACGTCCGGCGTGACGGTCGGCGTCTGGGTCGGCCGCCCTGACGGCACGCCTTCGCCCGGACAGTTCGGCGCGATCACCGCCCTGCCCCTGCTGCAGGCGGTGCATGCCAGCCTGCCGGCCGAGTACCGACAGAGCGCCGCGCCGCGCCCCGACAGCGTGGCGGAGGCCGCGATCTGCTGGCCGCTGGGCGCGCGCGTCGAGGACACCGATCCCGCGCACTGCCATCGACGTCTGCCGGCGCTGCTGCTCGACGGCGCCACACCGCTGACGCTGGCGCCCGCCGGTGAGCCGCAGCCGCCGGCCGCGCAGACCTTCTGGATGGACGGCAGCCGCCAGCGCGTCGGCGGCTGTCGCCGCGGTGGCGAGCGCGAACTGAGCCTGGCCCTGTGGCCGCGGCTTGCGGCCGCCTGGCTCAGTTCTGATGAGCGCGCACGCGGGCTGCCGCCGCCCCTGGCTGCGGACTGCCGCGGCGAAGGCGGCAGCAGCGCCGACCTGCGGATCACCGGTGCGCGCGAAGGCAGCCGCATCCGCTCGCCGCGCGCCGGCCGCACGCCGCCGACGCTGGAGCTGCATGCGGCCGGCGCCACCGGCGAGGTGCGCTGGCTGATCAATGGCCGGCTGATCGACACGCTGCCGGCCGAGCGCGGTTTCCGGCATCGCTTCGAGCAGGCCGGCGCACAGGACATCGTCGCCATCGACGGCAGCGCGCGGCATGCGCGGCTGGGCATCGAGGTGCTCCCGGCCGAGTGATTCGACGCGGCTGCAACGCGCGATCCATCGGCATGACGTCATCCGGGCGTCATCCTGCGTCCCTAGGCTGCGGCGGCAGGATCCCGAGCGCGAGCCGACGATGGCCCTGTCCCTGCCGCACACCCCCAGCCCTGGCGCCCGCGTCGCCGCCGCGACCCCGCCGCGCTTCAAGGATCGCCTGGACCAGCGCATCTTCAACGCGATCTATGCGCGCAGCCTGGTCTACAACGCCTGCTGGGAAGATCCGGCCGTGGACCGCCAGGCCCTGCAGCTCACATCCGGGCACGAACTGCTGGTGATCACCAGCGCCGGCTGCAATGCGCTGGACTATGCGCTGGCCGGTGCCGGTCGCGTCTATGCGATCGACGCCAACCCGCGCCAGAACGCGCTGCTCGAGCTGAAGCTCGCCGCCGCGCGCGCGCTCGACTACGACGACTACTTCGGCTTGTTCGGTCAGGGTTTCCACCCGCGCGCCGGCGAGCTGTACGTGGCGCGACTGCGCCCGCAGCTTGGCGCGTTCGCGCGCACCTGGTGGGACCGCCACTGGCGCTGGTTCGCCAGCCCGCGCGGCAGCTTCTACTTCCATGGCCTGTCTGGGCTGGCGGCGCGCGGCTTCCACACCTTTCTGAAGCTGCAGCCGCGGCTGCGCGAGCACTTCACCGCCCTGTTCGCCTGCGAGACGGTGGCGCAGCAGCGCGCGCTCTACGATGCGGAGATCGCCCCGCGCCTGTGGAGCCGGCCCTTCAACTGGCTGCTGTCGCGGCAGTTCGTGATGAACCTGCTCGGCGTGCCCTATCCGCAGCGCAAGCTGGTCGAAGCCCAGCACCCCGACCGCATCGCCGGCTTCATCCGCGAAAGCTTGGAGTACGTGATCCGCGAGCTGCCGCTGAGCGACAACTATTTCTGGCAGGTCTACTTCCACGGGCACTACACGCAGGACTGTTGCCCCGAGTACCTGAAGCCCGAGGGTCATGCGGCGCTGCGCAGCGGCCGCGCCGAAGCGGTCGAGCTGCACACCTGCACGGTCACCGAGTTCCTGCAGCGGCACGACCGCCCGATCGACCGCTTCGTGCTGCTCGACCACATGGACTGGATGAGCAGCTACTACCCCGAGGCACTGGTCGAGGAGTGGGACTGCATCCTCGAGCGCGCGGCGCCTGACGCACGCATTCTGCTGCGCAGCGCGCAGGCGCGGCCGGACTACCTCGACCGCATCGTCGTCGGGCGCAGGCGCCAGCCGCTGCGTGAGGCCCTGCGCTTCCAGGATGCGCTGGCCGACCGGCTGCAGCGGCAGGACCGCGTGCACACCTACGCTGGTTTCGTGATCGCCGACTGGCCATTGCCGCGCGCCGAACCCTTTTCGCCACTGCCAGCGAGCACCCGCGATGTCACGGCTTGAGGCCCTGCGCGGCGATCTCGCGGTCATCCGCCGCTTCCTGCGCGGCATGCCGCGCGAGGGTGACCATGCGCAGCGCCTGGCCGGCTTCTACGGCGAGCAGGCCGAGCACTACGACCGCTTCCGCGAGCGCCTGCTGCCCGGGCGCGCCGAGCTGATCGGATCGCTCGATCTGCCCCGGGGCGCGCGCATCGTCGAGCTGGGCGGCGGCACCGGCCGCAACCTCGAGTACTTCCCCGAAGCGCGGCGCGCCGATCTTCGGTTCGAACTGGTCGACCTGTGCGAACCGCTGCTGGAGATCGCG
Organism: uncultured Aquimonas sp.; assembly: GCF_937888285.1. GTDB lineage: Bacteria > Pseudomonadota > Gammaproteobacteria > Xanthomonadales > Xanthomonadaceae > Aquimonas. The sequence goes on along the minus strand of NZ_CALART010000006.1, from coordinate 40,955 downwards.
CGCCGTCGCACCCGGGCCTGGCCGCAGGTGCGCATCACCTGCGCGGATGCCACGCGCTACCAGCCTGCGCAGCCAGCCGACATCGTGCTGCTCTCGTACGCGCTGACCATGATTCCGGACTGGCGGGCCGCGCTCGACAACGCGCTGGCGATGCTGCGCCCCGGGGGGCAGCTGGCGGTGGTCGACTTCCACGTGTCCTCGGCCGACCCTGCGCCCGACCGCGAGCGCCACGGCGCCTTCACCCGACAGTTCTGGCCGCGCTGGTTCCGCCACGACGGCGTGCATCTGAACCCGGCGCATCTCGATGCCTTGTGCGCCCGCCTGCCCTGGCATCGCCTGCACGAAGGACGCGCGCGCCTGCCCTGGCTGCCGGGCCTGCGCGTGCCCTACTACCGCTTCATCGGCCGCCGCACCGATTGAAGCGCGACGGCCTGCGGGGCGCGCTGCGAGCCCGCAAGACGCGACCCTGCGCCTGTGCTGCCTGCCGTCAAGTCCGCCATGGTCCGACTCGCCAGCCCGCGGCCGCGGGTTTAGGCTTGGCGGCTTCCTGTTGTCGACCGGTGTCTCGAATGGCCAGCCTCGCACGCACAGCCGCCCTGCTCTCCCTGCCCCTGCTGATCGCGCTCGGCGGCTGCGCCAGCCGCCCGCAGCCGGTGGAGGCCGTACAGGAGGGGCTTGCGCTGCGCCTCCTGCACATCAACGACCACCACTCGCGGCTGGCGCCGGATGCGGGCAATGCGCTGGTGATCGAGGGCGAGGAAGTGCAGCTCAGCTTTGGCGGCTTCCCGGCCGTGGCCGAGGCCATCGACGCGATGGCGGCCGGCCATCCGAACGTGCTCAAGCTGCATGCGGGTGACGCCATCACCGGCGACCTCTACTTCACCCTGTTCCAGGGCGAAGCCGATGCCGACCTGATGAACACGGTCTGCTTCGATGCCTTCGTGGTCGGCAACCACGAATTCGACACCGGCGACCTCGGCCTCGCGCGCTTCATCGACTACCTGCGCAAGGACCGCGCGCGCTGCGACACGCCGGTGCTGGGCGCCAACGTGCGGCCAAGCGTGGGCCTGTCGCCGCTCGCGCCCAATGCGCAGTACGACTACATCCGCCCGCACGTCGTGCTGGAACGCGGCGGTGAGCGCATCGGCATCATCGGCATCGACATCGCCGGCAAGACCAAGACCTCCTCCAGCCCGGACGAAGGCACCCGGTTCGAGGACGAGCTGACGACCGCGCAGGCGCAGATCGACCTGCTCGCCGCCCAGGGCATCCGCCATATCGTGCTGCTGACCCACATCGGCTACCGCAACGACCTGCGTCTGGCCGAGCAGCTGCGCGGCGTTGACGTGATCGTCGGCGCCGACTCGCACACATTGCTCGGTTCGGGCTACGCCGAACTGGGCCTCGCCCCGGGCGGCGAGTACCCGACGCGTCTGCGCAATGCCGACGGCGATCCGGTCTGCGTGGTGCAGGCCTGGCAGTACACCTGGGTGGTCGGCCAGCTCGATCTGCGCTTCGATCCCGAGGGCCGCGTGCTGGACTGCGTCGGCCTGCCGCAGCTGCTGGTCGGCGAGGATCTGCGCCGCGGCGACACGCCGATCGAAGGCGCTGAACGCGAAGCGCTGCTGGCGCGACTGAAGGCGCACCCGCTGGTGCGTATCGCCCGCCCACAGCCGGCCTCGGCGGCGGTGCTGAAGGTCTACCAGGACCAGATCGAGAAGTTCAGCACCGAAGTGGTGGGCCAGGTGCCGCAGCGGCTCTGCCTGCGGCGTGCGCCCGGGCCTTATGACCGCAGCCGCGACGGCGCGCCGGGCTGTGCGGAATCCACCGATGCCCAAGGGGGACATGTGCAGCAGGTGGTGGCCCGGGCTTTCCTCTCGCAGGGCCAGCGCTTCGGCGGTGCCGACATCGCCCTGCAGAACGGCGGCGGCGTGCGCAACGGCATCGCGGAAGGCGCGCTCACCATCGGTGACGCCTACCTTGCCCTGCCCTTCAAGAACATGCTCGACCGCCTGCTGATGCGCGGCGATGAGGTGCATTCGGTGCTGGAAGACGCCTACGACTTCTTCCTGTCCAACATCGGCAGCAACAGCGGCGCCTGGCCCTATGCGGCAGGCCTGCGCTGGAAGGTCGACCTGACGCGCACGCGCGAGCAGGGCCGGGTCAGCGAGGTCGAGGTGCAGATCGACGGCAGCTGGCGCCCGCTCGAGCCGGAGCGCACCTATCGGGTCATCACCAACGACTACATCGCCACCGGCCGCGATGGCTTTGAGACCTTCGGGCGGATCAGCGGCGAGCGCCGCGAGCCGACCTACCTGCACTACGCGCAGGCGCTGGCCGACTATGCGAAGGCCGGCGGCGACCTGTCGCGCCCGAAGCCGGAGGAAATGAGCACACAGTCGGTGGTGTACCCGCAGCGTTGAGGCGGGCGCAGGCCCGCGACGCGACGGGTTTCGCGCGAGGGTGAGCACCGCGGTTGAGCGGCGTGGGGCCTGGACCACCACCTGCACATAGGGTGGGCCCTGGCCCACCATGACCTCCATCGTTGCGGCACCCAATCATTGCCGCGCCAGCACAGGACATCGGGTTCGCAAGGCGCAAGGCTGCGAGATCCGCGGCGTGGTGCGCGAAGCCGGGCATCGCGCATTGAGCTTCAAACAGCGCGACCGCGGCGAGGGTCAAGCTCATGGTGGGCCAGGGCCCACCCTATAACCGCGGCGCGACGCCCTCGCCCTATGGCGTCTTGGGCTCTGCCACCGGCAGCTGCACGAGCGCGACGGCACCATCCTCGGGATCGGGGGTGATGCTGAAGCCCAGCTGCCGGCACATGTCGAGCATGCTGGTGTTGTCGCGCAACACCTGGCCGGTGATCTGCTTCAGGCCGATCTGCCTGGCCACTTCGATCAGCCGCTGCATCAGCGCCCAGCCCAGGCCCAGCCCCTTCAGGTCGGAGCGCAGCAGGATCGCGTACTCGCCTTCCTCCAGCTCGGGGTCGGCATGCACCTGGGCCACGCCGAGCACTTCGTCGTCCGCGTCCACGGCCAGCAGCACGATCACCCGCGCGTAGTCGATCTGGGTCAGGCGCGCGATGAAGGCATCGCTGATCTGCTTGACCGGCGAGAAGTAGCGCTGGCGCAGATCGTCGGCGCTGACCCCAGCGAAGAAACGACGCAGCCGCGCCTCGTCTTCGGGGCGCACCGCGCGCACGTGGAAGACGCGGCCGGCGCTGGTGCGCAGGTCGCCCTCCATCTCTTTCGGATAGGGCGCCATCGCGAAGCGCGGGTTGCCGAAGGCGACCCTCGGGCAGGACTCGGGATCGAAGTCGTCGACCAGCACGCGCGCGTCCAGCGCGATCGCGCCGTGTTCGTCGACCAGCAGCGGATTGATGTCGAGCTCGCGCACTTCGGGCAGATCGGCCGCGAGATGCGAGAGCTTCACCAGGGTCAGCGCCGCGGCATCGCGGTCGGCCGCCGGCAGATTGCGGTAGGCCGCCAGCCGACGCGACACGCGCGTACGGCTGATCAGGTCGTGGGCCAGATTCAGATGCAGGGGCGGCAGGCCGAGCGCGGTGTCCTTCTCGACTTCCACCGACACGCCGCCAGCGCCGAACAGGATCACCGGTCCGAACAGGGCGTCATCGGCGATGCCGGCGATCAGCTCGCGCGCATGTGCTCGCTCGACCATCGGCTGCACCAGCAGGCCGTCGATGCGCGCGGCGGGCTCGGCGCGGCGCACGCGTTCGAGCATGGCTTCAGCTTCCTGGCGAACGGCGTCGACGGACTCGATGTTGAGCTTGACCCCGCCGACGTCCGACTTGTGGGCGATGTCGGGCGAGACGATCTTCAGCACCGCGCGCTGGCCGGCTTCAATCCAGGGGCGCGCGGCCTCAGCGGCGGCGTCTGCGTCGGCGGCGATGACCATCGGCAGGCTGGGAATGCCGTAGGCGGCGAGCAGGTCATGCACCGCTGCCGCCGGCAGCCAGCGTCGGCCGCTGCCCCCGGCCTGGGCCAGCGCACGGCGCGCGCGTTCGGCATCGGGCTGGAAGTCCGCCGGCAGCGAGGGCGGCGTGGCCAGCAGCTGGCGCTGGGCCTCGGCGTACTCGGTCAGATGCACGAAGCCGCGGATCGCGCCGGTGAGGGTGCGATAGGTGGGAATGCCGGCCGCCTGCAGGTGCGTGCGTGCGGCCTGCTCCTGCGCCAGCCAGCAGGCCAGCACCGGCTTGCCCGGGCTGTAGCTGCCCTCGCGTTCGCGGCGCGCGCGCATGTGCCGGGCCACGCCCTCGGCGACCTCGACCGGGGCCACCAGCGCGGTCGGCACATGGACCACGAACACCGCGTCGACTTCGGGCGCATCCATCAGGAGGTCGAGAGCATCGGTGTAGCGCTGCACGCCGCCGTCGCCGACGATGTCGACCGGATTGCTGTGCGACCAGGTGTCGGGCAGCACGGCATCGAGCCTGGCCAGCGTCTCGGCCGAGAGTTCGGCAGGCTCGCCCTTCAGGTCGACCAGGCGATCGATGGCGAGGATGCCGACGCCGCCGCCGTTGGTCAGGATGGCGAGCCGCTTGCCGCTGCTGGGCTTGAGCGTCGACAGCGTGTTCGCCGCCGCGAACAGTTCCTCCATGTCGGCGACTCGCAGCACGCCGGCGCGGCGGAATGCGGCATCGAAGACCGCATCGCTGCCGGCGAGAGCGCCCGTATGCGAGGCCGCGGCGCGGGCGCCGGCCTCATGGCGGCCGGCCTTGACCACGATCACCGGCTTGGCGCGGGCGGCCGCTCGCGCTGCCGACATGAAGCGGCGCACGTCGCGCACCGATTCCATGTAGATCAGGATCGCGCGGGTGCCGGGGTCGGTCGCGAAGTAGTCGAGCAGCTCGCCGACATCGACATCGGCCATGTCACCCAGCGAGACGATGCCGGAGAAGCCGATGCCGCGCTGGTTGGCCCATTCGACCACCGTGGTCACCACCGCGCCCGACTGGGCCAGCAGGGCGAGATCACCCGGCAGCGCCGGCGCGGCGGCGAAGCTGGCGTTGACCGAGGCCGGCGGGCTCAGGATGCCCAGGCAGTTCGGACCGACCAGGCGCAGGCCGTGTCGACGCGCCACCCTTGAGGCCTGCTCGCGCAGCGAGCCCGGGCCCTGGCCCAGGCCGGCGGTGATCACCACCGCGGCCTTGACGCCGCAGCGGCCAGCTTCGTCGAGCACGCCAGGCACCAGCTCGGGCGGCACGGTCACCACCACCAGCTCGGGCACCGGCTCCAGCTCGCTGATGCTGCGGGCGGTGCGGATCCCGTCGATGCGCGGGTACTTCGGGCTGACCACATCCAGCGGGCCGGCGAAGCCGCCGGCGCGCAGGTTGCGGGCGATGACCCGGCCCAGGCTCTGCGCCTTGGTGCTGGCGCCGACGACGGCGATCGAGGCGGGTTTGAACAGGGCGTCAAGCGCATCGCGACTCATGGGGATTCCAGGCTCAGGCCGCGGCGAGCGCGGCGGGTGGAAGGGCGGTATCGAGGCCGCGAGCGGAGGGTGCCGACTCGCCGCGGCTCGCTGGCGGCGCGGAAGCGCGCGAATCGCAGGAAACGCGGCCGCCTGCAGCAAAGGGGTGCCACTGTGCCCGGTGAACGGTGACAGCGGGTTGACGCAACGCAACATGCGCGGCCGCGATCCGCGTTCCGTGCATCAAGGCACATCCGCGGGCTCGGGCCGCCGCCACAGCCAGAGCGCGACGAGGGCCATGCAGGCGCTGGCGAACAGCCAGCCGATCCAGCTGGCGACGAGCGCGAGGACGCCGGAGCAGATCAGCATCATCACCGTCGCCATGCGCTTGGCGCGGCGGCTGACCGCGCCCTCGCGTTCCCAGTCGGCGATCATCGGTCCGAACTGGCGGTGCGCCTGCAGCCAGGCGCGCAGCCGCGGCGAGCCGCGAGCCGCGCAGAAGGCCGCCAGCAGCATGAAGGGCACGGTCGGCAGGCCCGGCAGCACCACGCCCAGCAGGCCGAGCGCCAGCGCCACCCACGCGCCCAGCCACCAGGCCCAGCGGCTGTGGATTGGTGCCAACGTATCGGGCCGCAGCGGTGCGGACGCAGGCGTTGAAGATGCGCCGCGCGACGCACCCGACTCCACGCGGTCAGACGGCTGCGTCGAATCGCTCACGGCCAGCGTCCTCGCGCTGCATCGCGCTGACTCGAAGGCTCAGTGCCCATGCCCGCAGCCGCCGTGCGAATGTCCGTGTGCATGTGCATGTGCGTGTTCATGCACGTGCTCATGGCCGTGCCTGCGTGCTGCATCGGCCGGCGCGCTGGCGCCCGCAGGCTCCGCACAGCCCGGCGTGGCGCAGACCACGCCATCCAGCTGCACGGTGACGTGGTCGACCGCATAGGCCGCGTGCAGGGCCTCGCGCACCGCGCGGATGGCGTCGTCGGGCTCGGCGCCGGGGCTGAGCACCGCATGCAGGGTCGCGACACGGCTACCGCCGGTGAGCGCCCACAGGTGCACGTGGTGCACATCGCGCACCTGCGGCACGCGCGCCTCGACTTCGGCAGCGACCACGTCGAGATCGAGGCCCTCCGGCACCCCCTCCAGCAGGATGTGCGCCGAACGCTTCAGCAGGTTCCAGGCCGCGCGCAGCACCAGCAGGGCGACCAGCACCGAAACCACGGCATCGGCCCACAGCCAGTCGAAGTAGCGCACCAGCAGGGCGGCGGTGATCGCCGCCACCGAGCCCAGCAGATCGCCGAGCACATGCAGATAGGCGCCGGCCGCGTTGACGTCGTCGTGGTCGTGGCCGCCCAGCACCTTCAGCACGATCAGATTGACGACCAGACCGACGCAGGCGATCACCAGCATGGTGCCGGACAGGATCGGCTGCGGCGCGAACAGGCGCTGGGTGGCCTCGAAGGCGATCCAGGCCACCAGCGCGATCTGCAGCAGCGCGTTGGTGTAGCCGACCAGCACTTCCAGCCGCGCGTAGCCGTAGCTGCGCCGCGCATCGGCCGGGCGTCGGGCGAAACTCGCGCCGAGGAAGGCGAACAGCAGGGCCGCGGAGTCGACCAGCATGTGGCCAGCATCGGCGATCAGGGCCAGCGAGCCGGAGATGACCCCACCCACCGCCTCGGCGACCATGGTCACCAGGGTCAGCAGGAAGGCGAAGCGCAGGCGACCAATCCGCCGCGAATCGTGCAGGAAGCGCGCGCCGTGGTCGTGGTGGTGCTCGTCGGTGTAGGGATCCGGCAGGGTTTCGCCCGGCTCCTGCTGCAGATGACTGGCTGGATTCATGCGCCCTGCCCTGGCTGGCGTCGTCGGTGGCTCCGGCATGGGCCCGATTCTGCACCCTTCGTGCCACGGAAGAACGCCAGGCCCTTCAAGGTGGCAGCTGTAACACAGGCCCGCGCGCGCGCTGCTAGGCTCAGCGGCCCGAAGCCGCCTCGCGTGTCGCGTGTCCCAGGAAATCGAGCTCAAGCTGTCCGCCACGCCTGCACAGTTGAAGCAGGTGCTGAACTCCGCCCTGATCCGCGAGCGCGCACTCGCACCGCCGCGCAGCGAGAACCTGCACAGCGTCTACTACGATGACGACGCGCTCGAAGTGACCCGCCGGGGCCTCGCCCTGCGCCTGCGCAAGCGCGGTCGACGCTGGCTGCAGACACTCAAGACCCGCGGCGAATCCCAGGCCGGGCTGCACAGCCGCGGCGAGTTCGAGACCGCAGCCCCCGGCGGCGCGCTCGACCTCGACGCGCTGGCTGCGCTCGAAGGTGCCGCCGAACTGGTCGAGCCGCTGCGCGCGCTCGAGCTCAAGCCGCTGTTCGCGACCGAATTCCGGCGCACGCACGTGCCGCTAAAGCTGGCGGACGGCGGCCGCGCCGAACTGGCCTTCGACCTCGGCGAGATCCGTGCCGGGGATCAGGTCGATCCCATCTGCGAGATCGAGATCGAGCTGCTGGAAGGCAGCTCCAGCGAAGTGTTCACTCTGGCCCGCGAGCTGCTGCAGCTGGCATCGCTCAAGCTCGACAACCGCAGCAAGGCGCAGCGCGGCTTCGCCCTGCTGGCGCCGCTGGCGCTGGAGCCTGCCCGAGCGAAGGCCCCTGCGCTCGAAGGCTCAATGCCCGCGCAGCGCGCCTCCGCGCGTCTGCTCGGCGCGGCGCTGGAACAGCTCGAAAGCAATGAGGCCGGGTTGATTGCCGCCGACGACCCCGAGTTCCTGCACCAGGCCCGCGTGGCCCTGCGTCGCCTGCGCGCCCTGCTGCGACTGTTCAGCCCGCTGCTGACCCTGGCCGAGATCGAGGCGCTGAAGCCGCGACTGCGCGCACTGGGTCAGGCCCTGGGCGCCTGCCGCGACTGGGACGTGCTGTGCACCGAAACCCTGCCGCGGGTGCGCTCGGGCATGACCCGGCCGGACGCGCTGGACCCGCTGGCTCAGGCCGTGCGGGAGCAGCGGCTTGGCGCGCAGGTGGCGGTTCGTGCCTGTCTGGCCGAGCGTGACTACACCGATCTGAAGCTGGCCCTGGGCAGCCTGATCGTCGAACTCGCGCAGGCCGCTCCGGCCGATGCGCCGCTGCTGGAGGACTTCGCGCGCGAGCAGCTGCAGCGTGCCGCCCGCAAGGTGCGCAAGCGCCACCAGGCGCACGACGCGAACTGCATCGACAGCCTGCACGGTCTGCGCATCGAGGTGAAGAAGCTGCGCTACGCCTGCGACGTGTTGGGCAGCGTGTTCGGCGAGCGCAAGCAGCGCCGCTATGTCCGCCATTTGAGCGAACTGCAGCAGCTGCTGGGTGACTTCAATGACGCCGCAATCGCGCGCCAGCGCGTGGACAGCCTTGCGGGCATCGGGCCCTTCCCGCTGGGCGTGGTCGAAGGCTATGCCGCCGCCCGCACCGAAGCCGCGCGGGCGGCACTGCCACAGGCCTGGGCCGAGTTCGAGAAGGCGCAGCGCTTCTGGTGAGCGCGCGAGAGCGGCCTGCCCGAGTGGCAGCGACTGCGCCTCGAGCAGTGCGGATCAGCGCACGATCAGCAGCGGCACCTTGGTCAATGAAAGCACCGCGCTGACGGTGCTGCCGAGCAGCAGGCCGGTCAGCGCGCCGTGCCCGTGCGAGCCCATCACCACAAGATCGAAGGCGCCCTCGTTGGCGTGCTCGGCGATCTGCCGGCCCGGTGAGCCGACACAGGTGATCTCGGTGGCCTCGCGCCGAGCGGCCCTCAGTGTCTCGCGCGCCTTGGCCAGGGCCGCGTCGTGCTCCTGCTGGTAATAGCTCTGCAGGATCTCGCCGCCCACCGCACTGGCCGCGCGCGGCGGCGCCGACAGCGCCACATGGATGAGGGTGATGTCCGCTGGCTGGCTCAAGCGTCCGTTGAGCTCCAGCGCATGCGCGAGGGCGGCATCGCCGTAGTGGCTGCCGTCGATGGCGACAAGGATTCGCATGGTTTCAGCTTCCTCGGTGGGTTCGTGGGGCAGCCGCGCCGCCGTCCGGGCGGCGCGGTCTGCGGGGGTCACGCAGGCACGCCTCAGGCCGGATTGGCCTGGTCACGCGACTTCCAGAGCGAGTACATGACGCCGCCCAGCAGCAGTCCGAAGGTGACGCCAAGGCTGATCTCCGCGGGCACCTTGCCGCCGAACAGCCAGTCGCCCACGAAGATCTTCGAGCCGATGAAGATCAGCACGAAGGCCAGCGCGTACTTGAGGTAGTGGAAGCGGTGCACCATCGCCGCCAGCGCGAAGTAGAGCGCACGCAGGCCGAGGATGGCGAAGATGTTCGAGGTGTAGACGATGAAGGGATCCGGCGTGATCGCGAAGATCGCCGGCACCGAGTCGATCGCGAACACCACGTCGGCGATCTCGACCAGCACCAGGCAGAGGAACAGCGGCGTGGCGAACCACAGCAGTTTTCCGCCCGGGCCGGCCTGTCTGACAAAGAAGCGCTGGCCGTGCAGTTCCTGCGTGAGGCGCATGCGCTTCTTGAGAAAGCCGAGCACGCGATTGTTGGCGATGTCGGGCTGATCATCGATCGACCTCAGCATCTTGACGCCGGTGGCGATCAGGATCACCGCGAACACGTAGAGGATCCACGAGAAGTTCATCACCAGGGCAGCACCCAGGCCGATCATCATCGCGCGCAGCACGATCACGCCGAGGATGCCCCAGAACAGCACGCGATGCTGGTAGATCCGCGGCACGGCGAAGTAGGTGAAGATCATCGAGATGACGAAGACGTTGTCCATCGCCAGCGCCTTCTCGACCAGATAGCCGGTCAGGTACAGCTTGACCGCCTCCCAGGCCTTGGCCTCAGCGGTTGGCAGATTCGCGATCTGTGGATCGATCGCCTTCTCGCTGCCGTACTCGTAGTAGATGAACCACACGGCCACGGCCCAGAGCAGGCCGAGTCCGATATACAGCGCCGACATCCACAGGCTTTCCCTGACCTCGATCTCGTGGGCTTCCCTGTGCAGGACGCCGAGATCGAAGACGAGGATGGCCAGCACCGCGCCGAGAAACGCGAGCCACACCCACACGGGCATACCGAGCCAGAGGCCGGTCAACAGTTCCATGAGTCACTCCGAAGGCGATCGCTAGTTCGATGCCCGGCCTCGATGCGAGGAGCGGAGGTTCCGTACGGCGGGCCTGAGCATCGGTCAACGACTCCGACATCGCCATGCATTGCACATGACCAGAGGGGCCCGCAGTCGCCGGCGAAGTGTCAGGACGCGAAAGTGAATCGGAAGTGAAGAGAGCGGCGCCCGATCGTGGGGCGTCAGCGCGCGGCCGTCCTCGGCGCCCGCACTCAGTCGCTGGCGAGCGAGGCCAGGAGGCCGCGGACGTCATCGCGTAGACGTACCAGCGCCTCCGGGTCAAGGAACGTGGTGCAGGCCACCCGCCCCGGTATGCCTACGGCCTGAACGCGCAGGGCCCTGCCCTCGGCGCTCACATCGACGAACACGCGGCGCTCGTCCTCGCTGCAGCGTTTGCGCAGCACCAGCCCCGCCGCCTCCAGCCGCTTCAGCAGCGGCGTCAGCGTGCCGGAGTCGAGATGCAGGGCCTCGCCGAGTTCGCCCACGCTGCGCCGGCCGTGCTGCCACAGCACCAGCATCACCAGGTACTGCGGATAGGTCAGGCCGAGCGGCTCAAGCAGCGGTCGATACAGGCGCTGGATGCGGTTGCTGGCCGCATACAGCGCGAAGCACAGCTGCTGGTCGAGGTGCAGGGGATCGGGCATGCCCGCCGCGCAGGTCGGGGCGTGGGGCTTGGACTTGGCGGCGGGCATGGCGCGGATCAGTCGGGCAGGAAGGGATAGTCGGTGTAGCCCTGGGCGCCACCGCCGTACAGGGTGCCGGCATCCAGCGCATTCAGCGCGCGGCCCTCACGCAGGCGGCGGACCAGATCCGGGTTGCTGATGAAGGGGCGGCCGAAGCAGAACAGGTCGGCGGCACCACTGGCGAGACGCGCTTCGGCGAGTGCCAGGTCATAGCCGTTGTTGACCATCCACGGTCCCTTGAACTTCGCGCGCAGGGCCGCGAAGTCGAAGTCCGGGTCGATCTCGCGATCGCCGCCGGTGGCGCCTTCGATCACGTGCACATAGGCCAGCGCATGTGCACCGACGCGCTCGACCGCACGCTCGAACAGGGCCTGCGGCTGGCTGTCGCTGATGTCGTTGAAGGGCGAGACCGGCGAGAAGCGCACGCCCGCGCGCTCGGCGCCGACGGCTGCGACCACCGCATCCATGACGTCCACGAGGAAGCGAGTGCGATTCTCGATGCTGCCGCCATAGGCGTCGTCACGGTGATTGCTGCCGTCGCGCAGGAACTGGTCGATCAGATAACCGTTGGCGGCGTGCACCTCGACGCCATCGAAGCCAGCCTCGATCGCGTTGCGCGCAGCCTGGGCGTAGTCGGCGACGGTGGCCTGGATGTCGTCCACGCTCATCGCGCGCGGCGCCGACACATCGACGAAGCCCTCGGTAGTGAAGGTCTTGCTGTTGGCGGTGATCGCCGAAGGGGCGACCGGTGCCGCGCCATTCGGTAGCAGCGAGCTGTGCGAGATGCGGCCGACGTGCCACAGCTGGATGAAGATGCGGCCGCCCGCCGCATGCACGGCCGCGGTGACACGCTTCCAGCCAGCGATCTGCTCGGGCGAGTAGATGCCCGGCGTATCGAGGTAGCCCTGCCCCATCGGTGAGATCTGGCTGGCCTCGGTGATGATCAGTCCGGCGCTGGCGCGCTGGCGGTAGTACTCGACGGTCAGGTCGGTCGGCGTGCGGCCGGCGCCGGCGCGATTGCGCGTCAGCGGCGCCATGACGAAGCGGTTGGCGAGCTCGATGCTGCCGAGCTTGAAGGGGGCGAACAGGGGGGAGGTGTTCGTGCTCATGGATGTCCTGGGAGAAAGCGCGGCATGCGCGGGGCGCGCAGGGTGCCGAGCGCTGGGTGAGCATCCTGTGCGCGGCGACAGGGAGGGTTCCGGCAACCTCGCGCCGGCAACCCTGCGCACGCGGATCCATTACCGGGCTGGCTCCGGCTGGGGCCACGCGGTGAACGCGGCACCAGCCGCGGCGCAAGGGCTCAGGCTGCGCTGCCGCGCACCGTCACCTCGATATTGCCGCGGGTCGCCTTGGAGTACGGGCAGACCTCATGGGCGCCATCGGCCAGAGCCTGGGCGGTGGCGCCATCGACGCCGCCGACGTGGGCGTGCAGGCGCACGGCCAGACCGAAGCTGGTGGCGTCCTTGCCGATATCGACCTCTGCCTCGACCTTGGCGCTGCTGATCGAGACGCCGCGATTGCGCGCGACCAGGCGCAGCGCGCCTTCGAAGCAGGCCGCGTAGCCCGCGGCAAACAGCTGCTCGGGGTTGGTGGCGCCACCCTTGCCGCCCAGGCCGGTGGGCAGCTGCAGCTGCTGGTCGATGAAGCCGTCATCCGAGGTGACGCGGCCTTCGCGGCCGCCGACGGCGGTGGCGCGTGCGGTGTAGAGCGGGGTCATGCGGAATCTCCTGCGTGGTTCGGGGAAACCGCACATTAAATTGCATGCAATCGAATTGCAAGCGTCCAAATGTCAGCCTTCAGTGAAGGCGGCCCACCGATCACGCCTGCAGCCAGCGCCCGCCGCTGACCCGATCGCGGGCTTCGAGATCCTGCCAGGTCGCCACATCGGCGAAACCGGCAGCCTGCAGCAGTGCGCGCGCGCCGGCACCCTGCGCCTGCCCATGCTCGACCAGCAGCCAGCCGCCGGCATCGAGGTGCGCTGGTGCATCCGCAACGATGCGGCGGATGTCGTCGAAGCCATCGGCGCCCGACGCCAGCGCACTCCGCGGCTCGAAGCGCAGGTCGCCCTGGTCGAGGTGCGGATCGTCGGCCTCGATGTAGGGCGGATTGCTCAGCACCAGGTCAAAGCGTTCGCCGCGCCACGGCGCCCACCAGTCGCCGCGGGCGAAGCGGACGCGCTGCAGCCCCAGCGATTCCGCGTTCTGTTCGGCGACCGCGAGCGCCTCGGCGCTGGCATCGCTGGCAAACACCTGCAGCTCCGGCCGCGCCTTGGCGATGGCCAGGGCGATCGCACCGCTGCCTGTCCCAAGGTCCAGCACGCGCAGGCCTGCGCGACGCGGCAGGCGCGAAAGCGCCAGCTCGACCAGCAGCTCGGTCTCGGGCCGCGGGATCAAGGTGGCGGTACTGAGCTTGAGCAGCACGCCATGGAACTCGCGCTGGCCGAGCAGGTAGGCCACGGGCTCGCCGTCCACGCGCCGCGCCAGCAGCCGGCGGAAGTCGTCCGCACGCGAGCGCTCGACGGGCTCATCGGCATGCGCGAACAGCCAGGCTCGGCTCACGCCCAGCGCGTGCATCAGCAGCAGCTCGGCCTCGCGCGCTGCCTCATCGCCGGTGAGCCGATCGCGGGCCTCCCGCAGCAGGCATCGAACGTGGGTCGCTGATTCGGTGTTGGAGGGCAAGTCCGGGCTCATGCGCACAGTGTCGCAGAGGCGGCGCTGCGGCATCATCCGCGCATGTCCGCTCCCCGTATCGATGCGCTCTCGCGCCTTCTCGACGATGGCTTCCGGCTGTGGTGGCGCGGCCTGCGCTGGACTGCGCCGCTGGCCCTGCTCGGCGCCCTGCCCTCACTGCGGCGGATGCTGGCCCTGCCCACGCTGGCCGAACTGCAGGCGGATCCGGAAGGCGCGAGCCTCGCCGTCATCGAGCCGCTGATGCAGTCCGGAACCTGGCTGTGGTGGGGCTTCAGCGCACTGATGGGCCTGTGGCTGGCGGGCGCGCAGCTGCGCATTCTGGATGGGCTGCTGCACGGTGAACCGCCGCAGGCGCTGCGCTCGCTCGGTCTGGCGACACTGCGCCTGCCGTTGCTGGCGCTGTCGATGTCGCTGTACGTTCTTTGTTGCGCACTTCCGCTGCTGCCGCTGCTGGTCTTCAACGCCTGGCTGGGCCTGCAGGGGCTGGAGCTGGTGCCAATGCTGCTGCTGAGCATGCTCGGCAGCCTGCTGGCGGTGCTGCCGATCGCCTGGATCGCGGTGCGTCTGCTGTTCCTGCCTGTCGCAGCAGCGCTTGAGGGCCTGGGACCGCTGCGCGGCCTCCAGCGCAGCCGCGCCATTGCGGCCGGACAGTGGTGGCGTCTGCTGGTGTTCCTGTCGATACCGCTCACCGTCTACGGCGTCGCCGCTGCCGCGGCGATGGCCCTGCCGCTGACGCTGGCAACCGTTCTTGGCACCGAAGCGGCAGCGCTGCTGGGCACACTGGCAGGGCTGCTCACCGCGGCGCTGGGCATCCCGATGCTGTACGCCTGCTTGGTCTGCGCCTACCGCGAGCGATCCGCGCCGCAGGGCGGTTGAAGTGCAACTTCAGTGGCGAAGCAGCTGCACGCCCTGGATCAGGCTCGACAGCACGAAGCCGCTCAGGAAGAACAGGTAGGACAGGCGCAGGTAGCGGTACTTGAAACGCGAGAGGTAGTAGCCCAGCCCGTAGAGGTCGCGCGCCATGGTCCGGTAGATGTTGCCCTGCCCCTGCATGTGGCTGGCGATCTCGCGCTCGAAACGCTCGCGCGAGAGCTCGGCGAAGTGGCCGAAGAACAGCAGGTTGAAGCCCGGCGGCAGCGGCCCTTCCGGATCCTTCATGCGGATCGGCCGGTACTTCGGCAGCACCGCCAGCACGGCCAGGAACAGCGCGAACAGGGTGAAGCCCGCCAGCACCGCCATCGCCAGGCGCAGATCCGGGTCGTTGAGCCGCGAGACGCTCAGCGTCAGCACGATCGAAGACACCGTCAGCAGGATGTTGGCCTTCATGTCGGCCATGGTCGACAGCTGCACGTGGTGTTGCTGCGCGGTGCGCAGGATCACATCCGCCGTGTTGCGCTCGGGCACCGACTGGAAGGCATCGAGCGCACTGCGTTCGGCGCCGCTGGATAGCTCTTCGGGGTGTGTCTCGGTGCTCATGCGAGGTCGGCGCGGCGCGCGTGGCGAGTAAGGCTCGCCACTTTACGCAAAGCGCCGCCGCCACGTATCGCGCCGGCGTTTCAGCCGGCGCGCGTGCCGCCCACGGTCATCGACTCGATCTTCAGCGTCGGCTGGCCCACGCCGACCGGCACGCTCTGGCCGTCCTTGCCGCAGATGCCCACGCCCGCGTCGAGCTTCAGGTCATTGCCGACCATGCTGACGCGGCTCATCGCCTCCGGGCCGTTGCCGATCAGCGTCGCGCCCTTGACCGGCGAGGTGATGCGGCCGTCCTCGATCAGGTAGGCCTCGCTGGCCGAGAACACGAACTTGCCCGAGGTGATGTCGACCTGGCCGCCGCCGAAGTTGGGCGCGTACAGACCGCGCTTGACCGAGCGGATGATCTCTTCCGGGTCGCTCTCGCCCGCGCGCATGTAGGTGTTGGTCATGCGCGGCATCGGCAGGTGGGCGAAGCTCTCGCGGCGGCCGTTGCCGGTGGGCGCGACGCCCATCAGGCGCGCATTGAGGCTGTCCTGCATGTAGCCGACCAGCCGACCGTTCTCGATGAGCGTGGTGCACTGGGTCGCGCAGCCCTCGTCGTCGACGTTGAGCGAGCCGCGGCGACCGTCGAGCGTGCCGTCATCGACGATGGTGCACAGGCTGGATGCCACCTGCTCGCCCATGCGGCCGGCGTAGGTGCTGGTGCCCTTGCGGTTGAAGTCGCCTTCCAGGCCATGGCCCACGGCTTCGTGCAGCAGCACGCCCGGCCAGCCGGGGCCGAGCACCACCGGCATGCTGCCGGCCGGCGCGTCGACGGCATCGAGATTGACCAGGGCCTGGCGCAGGGCCTCGCGGGCAAACTCGAAGGCCAGGCCACCCTGCAGCAGTTCCGGGTAGCTGTAGCGCCCCCCGCCGCCGGCATAGCCCTGCTCGCGGCGGCCGTTGTGCTCGACGATCACCTGCACATTGCAGCGGACCAGCGGGCGCACGTCGCCGGCGAGGATGCCGTCAGAGCGCGCGACCAGCACCGTGTCGACCACGCCCGCCAGGCTGACGATCACCTGGCGCACGCGCGCATCGGCGCTGCGCACGAAGGCGTCAACCTCGCGCAGCAGGCGGACCTTGGACTCGCTGTCCAGGCTGTCGATCGGATCCAGCGGCGCATACAGGCTGCGGCCCTGCGACTGCAGCAGCGGGCGCGCCGTGCCCTCCTGCCCGGCACGGGCGATCGCACGGGCTGCGCCGGCGGCCTCCAGCAGGGCGGGCAGGCGGATCTCGTCGGAGTAGGCGAAGCCGGTCTTCTCGCCGCTGATCGCGCGCAGGCCGACGCCCTGCTCGATGCTGTGTGCACCTTCCTTGACGATGCCGTCCTCCATCATCCAGCTCTCATGCCGGCTGTTCTGGAAGTAGAGATCGGCGAAGTCGATGCCCGGGCTCATCAGGCGGGCGAAAACGTGTTCCAGCTGCTGGGCTTCGAGGCCGGCAGGCGCCAGCAGGCGGGATTCGGCGAGGGCGAGTGCGGTAGTCATCGGCGCAGGATGGGGCTGCGGGAGTGAAGGCGCAAGCGAGGCGGCTTGGCGAGGTGTCGCCGCCCGCGTACAGGTGAGGGCTGGATGTCCGCGTGAAGCGCGCCGAGGCGACCGGCGTGACCGGGGCGAGCATCGAGGCCACGGTGGGCCAGGGCCCACCCTAAGGCTGACGGAGCGGCGGCTCGCGCTCGGGGCCGCGGTCGATCACTTCGATCTGCGGTTCGTCCCAGCTGCCGTTGACGCTGTAGAGCGTGCGGTTCATCTGCTTCATGGGCGCGTTCAGTACGGCCTGCGCGACCGCACCAACGGCGGCACCCGCGGGCCCCGCGGTGATCGCGCCCAGCGCGGGCAGCACGCTGCCGGTGCGCGGCAGCACTTCCACCTGCAGCTCGTAGTCGCGCGCGGCGAGTCCGGTGCGGCCGCGCAGCTTGATCTCGGCCGCCGGGCCGTCGATCCGCAGGTCCTCGGTCACAGCATTGCCGCCGGCCAGCTGGAAGCTGCCTTCGATCGAAGTGAAGGCCAGGCCGGAACGGAAGAAGTCGCTGAAATCCAGCGCCAGGCGGCGCGGAATCTCGGCAAGGCTGAGCAGACCGAGAAAGCGGCCCGCGCCGGGTTCGAGTTCGGGCACCCTGCCCTTGCCCACCGTCAAGCGCAGCTGGCCGTCAGCGACCGCAAAAGCGAAATTGGCGGGGCCACCCTGCCAGCGCAGGTCCATGTCCGCGCGGGTCTTGCCGCCCTGCACCAGCGGGGTGATGCCCAGCGCGCCCAGCATGCGGCCGAGATCGTCGCCGCTGAAGCCAAGGGTGAAGCGGCTCTCGCTGCCCGTGAGGCTGCGGCTCCAGTCGCCGCGGATGTCGATCGCGAGGTCATCGGAACGCGCCTGCAGTTTTTCCACCAGCTGGCCATCCGGGCCGCGCCGGGTCAGCAGCTCCAGTCGCCCCAGCTGGATCTTGCCGAAAGCGGCGTCCTCGACCTGCAGGTCGATCGGCGGCAGCGCGGTGGGGTCGGGCTCGTCGACGCGGCGCGGTGGTGCGCCGGGCGTTTCCTCGGGGCCGGGTGGCCAGTGCAGACGCTCGAAGCGCGCCAGCACCGGCGCACTGGCGTCAATCGGCCAGTCGATGCGGCCGCGCGCCGCGTCGCCGTCGAGCTGGATCTCGCGTTGCCCGTCGGTGCCGATGCGGAACTGCAGGCGCTGGTCAGGCAGGCCGCGTTCGCCCACGCGCAGCTGGCCGGCGACGAGATCGATGCTGTCGATCGAAATGCCTTGGCCGCCGCCGCCCATCGCCAGCGCAACCCAGGCCGGCGCATCCAGCACCGAGGTGGTGCCGCGTACGGCCAGCCCCTGCGCAGGCAGATCGAAGGGCGGCTCGGCGCCAAACGACGCCACGCCGCGGAAGTCGGCAGCGTTCTCGCCGGGCGCACCCAACAGTCGCAGCAGACGACCGAGGCGCAGATCGAGGCCTCCGCCGGCCAGCGGCAGATCGATGCGCAGGTCGAGCGGCAGAGCGTCTTCGCTGCCCTTGCGCAGGGGCGCGGGCAGCTTCAGCTCAGTGCCCGCCAGATCCGAGCGTACGCGCAGCTGCGGCCGCGCCCTGTCCGCGGCCTGGTTCGCGTCACTGGTCTCGGCTGGCTCTGCCGCCGCGCCCGACGTCGGCACATGGAAGTCCAGCGTCCAGCCGGAGCGCCCGGCAAGGTAGGGCTCAAGCCAGTGCAGCTCGGGCCGCAGGGCGAGCAGCGAATCCGGGCTGAAGCTGCCGCTGAGACTGGCCTCGAACTGGTGCTCGGGCTCGGCGCAGAAGCTGCCGGCGGCGAGGCTCAGGCTGGCCGGCTGGCCGTCGAAGCGGACGCCGAGCGCATCCGCACTGAATCCGGCGCGGGTGAAGCGCACACGCCCGCTGGCAGCGCCGAAACGCAGGCCCCACTGGCTGTCGGTGAGGTCGGCGTCGGCCAGGTCGACCTGGCCATCAAGCTCCAGTTCGCCCAGCTCCTTCTTCAGCGGCGCCACCAGACGCACCCGCGCCTCGCCGCGCCCGCCGATGTTCAGGCCGCGCATGTACTCGCCGAAGCGCCGCCACAGCGGCGTCTCGCGCAGCAGGGCGAGCAGGCGGCCGCCCTCGGCGCCGCCCTCCATGTCGAGCGCCAGTACGGGGGCGGCGAAATCGGCGATGCCACCGGCAGCGCGGGTCACCGGCACGCCCAACACGCGCGCCGACACTTCGCCATCGAGGCTGCTGTTGAGAAAGCGCGCCCAGCCCTCGACCCGCGTGCCGATCGGCCAATCCGGCAGATAGTCCAGCACCACGTCGCGCACTTCGGCGCGCGCGTCGAAAACCCCTTGGGCTGCAGCGAAGGGCCAGTCGTCGAGATCACCGCGGATCAAGGCCACGCCGGATGCGAGCTCGCCGTCGACCAGCGCGCGCTCCAGCCACTCGACGGTCTTCGGCGGCATGCGGTTGCGCACCCAGAAGCGGTGCGAGGCCCGGATCGGACCCGGGTCGACCACCGCGCGCAGATCCAGGCTTGGGCGTCGGCCATTGCCGTCGAGCCAGGCGGCGCCCTCGATCGTCGCGCCGAAGTCGGGGCCCTGCACGCGCAGCGGGGTGAGCTCGATGCGCGGGCCCTCGACATCGCGCCACAGGGTCAAGGCACCTGACAGCGCGGCAGGCAGCGGCGCGCGCAGACTCTCGGGCGCATCGAGCACGAACTCCGGCGCATCGAGGTCCACCGCCAGCAGGCCGCCGTGCGCGTGGATGCGACCGCTCAATCCCGAAAATCCGGGGCGCGCGCCAACCGCCGCAAGCCCGAGGTCGGACAGGCGCGCCTGCAAATCGATACGCTCGCCACCCGACCAGCCGAGTTCGAGATCCTGCAGGCGTCCGCGCGGCTGCGCCTCGTGCAGCCAGGCCATCAGCGCCGGGTCGACGGTGGTCAGCGCCGGCAGCAGCTCGGCGAAGGCCGCGAATTCCAGACTGTCGAGGCGCAGGGCGAGACGTTCATCCTGCCAGCGCAGGTCCAGACCCGTTTGCGAGCGACCGGACTGGGAACGCAGCTCGAAGCGCGGCAGGCTCAAGCGCCAGCCATCGGCCTCCCGCTGCAGCCAGGCCTGCAGCTCCAGCGCATCGAGTTCGGCGGCCGGCGCGTCGGCCTCGGCGCCGCGCGGGCGCAGCCGCAGCGATTCGATGCGGGCGATGCTGTCGACCTCGGCGATCCGCCCCTCCTGGACGCGCAGCCACATGTCGAGATCGGCGCGGCCGGAATCGAGCCCCAGGCCTGCCAGCTGGCTGCCCTGCAGCCAGGACGGCAGGTCCAGCGCACGCGCGCCGAGGTGCAGACGACCTTCCTGCAGGCGGGTATCGAGCTTGCCGGTCAGGCGCAGCGGCGGGCTGTCCTCGGCGTGCACGCGCAGGGCGAAGCGGAAGCTACCGCCGACGGTGCGCAGGCGCGCGTCGATACGGTCGAGGCGGACATCGAGATCGGCATAGCGGTCCTCGATGACCAGGGCGCCATCGAACAGCTCCAGCTCACCGATCCGCTCCAGCTGGGCAAGCGCCTCCTCGATGTCGAGACCCGCGCCACCGCGCAGGCCACGCGCCTGCCACTGCCCCTCGATGCTGCGCGCAAGCTCCAGGCTGAGACCTTCCGCACGCAGGCTGAGCAGCGGCTGGCCCGGGAACAGTCCCGTGTAGACGTTCACCCGCACCCGTGCCGAACCCATGTTGAGCCCGCCGGCGCCATCGGGATCTCCGCCGATGTGCAGATCGCGCAGGTCGAGCACGGGCCCGCGGCGCGTCCAGCGCGCCTGCACGCCGCTGATCCGCACCGGCTGGCCGATGCGCTGCTCCAGCCAGCGGGCGACGTCCTGCGGATGCTGCTCCAGCACCGGCAGCAGCTGGTGCGCCAGCGCCACCAGCACGGCGGCGCAGATCAACAGCAGCGCCAGTGCCACGCCCAGCCAGCGGCGCAGGCGCTTCAGCGCTCGGCGCAGCGGATGGCTCACAGCAGGACCACGTCGTACTGCTCCTGCGCGTAGTTGTCGTCGGCCTGGAAACGGATGGTCTTGCCGATGAACTCCTCCAGCTCGGCGACCGCACTGGACTCTTCCTCCAGGATCCGCGCCACCACTTTCGGCGAGGCCAGCACCAGCAGCTTCTGCGCGTCGAACTGGCGCACCGCGCGGGTGATCTCGCGGAAGATCTCGTAGGTGACGGTTTCGGTCGTCTTTACCGTGCCGCGCCCGCCGCAGGCGTTGCAGGGCTCGCAGAGCTGGCGCTCCAGGCTGTCGATGGTGCGCTTGCGGGTCATTTCGACCAGACCCAGCGGCGAGAACTCGTAGACCGTGGTCTTGGCGTGGTCGCGCGACAGCGACTTCTCGAGCTGGCGCAGCACCTGGCGACGGTGCTCGGCGTCGGTCATGTCGATGAAGTCGATGATGATGATGCCGCCGAGGTTGCGCAGCCGCAGCTGCCTTGCCACCGCCTGGGCCGCTTCGAGGTTGGTCCGGTAGACGGTCTCCTCCAGATTGCGACTGCCCAGAAAGGCACCGGTGTTGACGTCGACCGTGGTCATGGCCTCGGTCTGGTCGATCACCAGGTAGCCGCCGGACTTCAGCGGCACCTCCTTCTGCATGGCGCGCTGGATTTCATCCTCGACGCCGTAGAGATCGAAGATCGGGCGCTCGCCGGGGTAGTGCTCGATGCGCGGCGCCAGCTCCGGCATGAACTGGCTGGCGAAGCGCAGGGTGCGCTCGAAGGTCTCGCGCGAATCGACGCGCACCTTTTCCACCTCGTCGTGCAGCAGATCGCGCAGGGCGCGCAGCGGCAGCGAGAGGTCTTCGTAGATGCAGCTGCCGACCTTGCTTTGTTGCGAGCCCGCCTGGATCGCGTCCCAAAGCTTGCCGAGATAGGCGAGATCCTCGGCCAGCGCCTCGGCCGGCTGGCCGTCGGCATTGGTGCGCACGATGTAGCCCAGGCTGGAGCCGTTCGACAGCTCGCCGATCGCCGTCTTCAGGCGGGCGCGTTCGGCCTCGTCCTCGATCCGCGCCGACACGCCCAGCACCCGGCTGTAGGGCAGCAGGACCAGATAGCGCGAGGGAATGCTGAGCTGGGTCGTCAGCCGCGCGCCCTTGCTGCCGATCGGGTCCTTGACCACCTGCACAACGACCTCCTGGCCCTCGCGGACCAGCTCCGAGATCGGCGGCGTCGGCGAAGGCGGCGGCGGTTCGTCGCCATCCGGCGGCAGCGGCAGCGCGGTTGGCAGTCGCAGGATGTCGGAGGCGTGCAGGAAGGCCGCGCGCTGCAGGCCGACCTCGACGAAGGCGGCCTGCATGCCCGGCATGACCCGGATCACCTTGCCCTTGTAGATGTTGCCGACATAGCCGCGGCGCGAGGCCCGCTCGATGTGGACCTCCTGCAGCATGCCGTTTTCGACCACCGCGACGCGGGTTTCGCGCGGGGTGACGTTGATCAGGATCTCTTCGGACAAGGGAAGGCCACGGGGGAGTCGGAATCCCGGCACTTATAGCGGACGACGCCTGAACCGGCCAGCCCGCCGCGAGCCTTGCGCATGGGCCCCGCCCCGTGCTTCCTCAGAAGGGAATGTCGTCGTCGTCGAAGCCGTTGTCCGGCGGCGCCTGCCTCGACGGCGCGGGCGCATTGCCGCGCGGGGCTGCGCGCTCGGGGCGATCGCCGCCGCGGCTGTAGCCACCGCCGGATTCGCGTGCGCCGCCGCCCTCGCCACCGCGCATGCCGCCGCCTTCACCGCCGGCGCCGCCGAGCATCTGCATGTCGTTGGCGATGATGTCGGTGCTGTAGCGCTCGATGCCGTCCTTGTCGGTGTACTTGTCGGTGCGCAGGCTGCCCTCGACGTAGACCTGCTTGCCCTTGCGCAGGTACTCCGCGGCGATCTCGGCCAGCCGGCCGAACATCTTCACGCGGTGCCACTCGGTGCGCTCCTGCTTCTGGCCGGTCTGCTTGTCGGTCCAGCTCTCGTTGGTGGCGAGGCGCATCGAGGTGATCGCCGAGCCGGAGGCGGTGTAGCGGGTTTCAGGATCGGCGCCGAGGGTGCCGACGATGATGACCTTGTTGATGCCACGGGCCATGCGAGCGGTGTCCTTTGATCTTCTGGGCCGCGCCAGCGGCCGGATGCGGGCGGCCGCCGTCATGGCGGCGGCCGGTGGAGGCGCAGTATAGCGGCTGCGCTTTGGCGCCTCGCCAGCGCGGTACAGCCACGGCGCGAATGCGAATCCGGCGCGGCCGGGTGTAGGAAATCTGCCGAGGCTCGCATCGGCTGCACGCCGAGCCGCCGCTATAATCCAGCGCATGAATGCCGCCGTCCTGCCCCCTCGCCCCCGCCCTGCCCTGCGACTCCCGGAAATCCAGGGCCTGGTGTCTACCGACATGGAGGCCGTGAACCGGCTGATCCGCGAGCGGCTCGCCTCGGACGTCGTGCTGATCAACCAGATCTCCGAACACATCATCGCCGCCGGCGGCAAGCGGCTCCGGCCCATGCTGGTCCTGCTGGCTGCGCGCGCGCTCGGCTACCACGGCAACGACCATCTGCAGATGGCGGCCATCATCGAGTTCATCCACACCTCGACCCTGCTGCACGACGATGTGGTCGACGAATCCGACCTGCGGCGCGGGCGCAAGACCGCCAATGCCCTGTGGGGTAACGCAGCCAGCGTGCTGGTCGGCGATTTCCTGTACTCGCGCAGCTTCCAGCTGATGGTCGAGCTCGACCGCATGCCGGTGATGCGGATTCTCGCCAACACCACCAATGCGATCGCCGAAGGCGAGGTGCTGCAGCTGCTGCACGTGCACAACCCGGACACCGACGAGGCCGCCTACCTGCGCGTGATCGAGCGCAAGACGGCCGTGCTGTTCGCGGCTGCCACGCGTCTCGGCGCACTGCTTGCCGGCGCTACGGATGCACAGCAGGCGGCAATGGAGCGCTTTGGCCTGGCGCTCGGCTACGCCTTCCAGATCGCCGATGACGTGCTCGACTACACGGCCGATGCCAGCACGCTCGGCAAGAACCTCGGCGACGATCTGGCCGAGGGCAAGGCCACCCTGCCCCTGATCCATGCGCTGGGTCGCGTCGATGCCGCCAGCCGCGCGCGCATGGCGAAGGCGATCGAACAGGGCGACACCGACGCCCTGCCCGAGATCGTCTCTGCCATTCGCGCAAGCGGCAGCCTGGACTACAGCCAGCACATCGCCCGCCGCTACGCCGACGAGGCGATCGCCGCCCTCGACGCTCTGCCCGAATCCCCCCAGCTGGCCGCGCTGCGCGGGCTGGCGATGTACTCGGTGGAGCGGGAATACTGAAGGGCCGGGATTCGGGATTGGGGATTGGGGATTCGCAAAAGCGCGAGCTGCGCCCGCGAGGCGGCCGCCTTCCTGGATCAACCAATGGTCAATGCGCTGCGCTCAGACCTCGGTGTTGCGGCTGATGTCCTCGACGCGCCATCTCGCGCAGCGCTTCGACCTTCGGTCCAATCCCTAATCCCTAATCCCTAATCCCGAATCCCCAATCCCGGCTCTCTCAAAACACCTCGGCGAAGAAGTCGTCCATCATCCGGTAGGCGCGCTTGGCGCTGCGCTCGTGGTAGGTGCAGCCGGGGGAGTTGGCGTCGGCCTCGGCGAAGCAGTGCACGGCGTCGGCGAAGTTGACGAACTGCCAGTCGGCGCCGGCAGCGGTCATTTCCTCCTGCAGGCCCTTGATCTCGTCCGCGCTGACATAGGTGTCGGCTGCGCCGTTCAGCACCAGCACGCTGGCCTTTACTGCACCGGCTTCTGCAGGCATCGAGGTGCCGAGGCTGCCGTGGAAGCTGACCACGCCATCGACGTCGTCGCGGCCGCTGCGGGCGAGTTCGAGCACGGTCGCACCGCCGAAGCAGAAACCGATCGCGCCGATCCGGTCTGCGGGAAAGCGTGCTTCGGCCGCCAGCGCCTTCAGCTGGTCCACCGCCGCATTGGCCCGCGCGCGCAGGACAGGACGGTCGGCGTACATCGCCTGTGCGGCCTGCCCGGCTTCCTGAGCGTTCGCCGGCCGCAGGTCGGCGCCGTAGACGTCCGCCAGCAGGACCGTGTAGCCACGCGCGGCGACCGCCTTCGCCTTCTCCAGCGCCGAGGCATTGACGCCCATCCAGTTCGGCACCATCACCAGGCCGCTGCGCGAGGCCTGCGCATCGTCATGGACGATATGGCCGCGCATCGGCACGCCGTCCACGTCCCAGGTGAGTTCACGGGAAACGATTTCGGCCGAGGCGGGGAGCGCCAGGGTCAGGGCAAGCACGGCGAGTGGAAATCGCATGACGAAGCTCCGCAGCGGAATGGGCCGTAGAGCATAGTCCCCAGCCGTGTTGGCGCGGCGTGTGGGGCGGGGAAGTCCAGCGACGAGGATCACTCCGCGTCGGGATCCAGCGCCTTCTCCTGGATGCGATCGAGGTAGCTGTCGAGTTCCTCCACCGAACGGAAGATCTCGCGCACCGGCACCGCCTTGACGATGTCGAAGACTTTCTGCACCTGCGGCTGGGGGTTGACCACCAGCACGCGGCCATCGCGCTGGCCCAGCGCCTTGCGCGCGCGAAAGATGGAGCGCAGCCCGGCACTGGAGATGTAGTCGAGCGCCTGCAGGTCGAGCACGAGATGCAGCAGGCCCGGATCTTCGAGCAGGGGCAGCAGCTCGCGGTCGAGCTCCTGGTGGTTGCTGCCGTCGAGGCGGCCGCGGATCCGCACCTGGGCGCGTGCGCCCTCTGCCGCTTCGATCTGGATCTCTAGACTCATGTCTGCGTCCGTTGTGGGGCCTGTTGGACCGGGTCGGGTTCAGCTGGAAAAGACGCGACTGCACGCGTCCCGCCTGCGGGCACTGCAGCGCCCGCCGCGGACGGGCGCTGCAGCCACAGCGACAGCAGGTTGCGCCCGTCGGCCCGCCGCCAGCACACGTCACGCCCGAGTTCGCGGACCAGCAGCAGACCCAGTCCGCCGATGCCGCGCTCTTCGATGCTGGCGTCCACGTCAGGCAGGTTCTGTGCCAGAAGATCGAAAGGCTCGCCGTCGTCGCCAAAGCGCAGACAGACGCGATCCGTCTGCAGGCGGTAGTCGAGCGTGACAGCCACCGCCGCTCCATGCCGGGCGCCATGGGTCAGGGCATTGCTGAGGATTTCCTCGCTGATCAGGCGCACGTCGTGCAGCGCCTCGGGTTCCAGCCCCGCGGACGACAGTTCGGTCTCCAGCGACGCCAACAGGGGTGGCAGCCAGGACACGCCGGTGCCGGCAGGCAGGGACAGCTGCCCCTGCAGCAGCGGCGAGACCGGTGGCCGCTGCAGGCAGAGCAGCGTGAGGTCGTCAGCCGGGCTGCCCTGCCGATGTGCGCGCACGGCCGAACTCAGCAGATCGATGCAGTCCTGCGGGCTGCCGTCACCGACCGCGTGCAGCGCGCTGACGATGCGCGCTTCCCCGAAGGCCTGGCCCGCGGCGTCCTCGGCCTCGCTCAGGCCATCCGTGAACACCAGCATGAGATCGCCCGGCTGCAGCTGGACGGCTACCTGCGGATAGTCGGCCTCCTCCTCGAAGCCGAGCGCGGGGCCGGTCTCCATCCGCACCGGACGCACGCAGCCGCAGGCGGGACGGATCAGCGGCGGATCGTGCCCGGCGCTGGCCAGCCGCAGCATTCCGGAGTCCAGCGCGATGTGGCCGATGAGTACGGTGACGAACATGCCGCCGTGGTTGTCGCGCGCCAGGGCGCGGCCCACCCGCGCCAGGATGTCGGCCGGCGACTCCGCGCGCTCGACGCCGGACTCAAGCAAGGTCATAGTACGGGCCATGAACAGTGCGGCGGGGATGCCCTTGTCGGAAACGTCGCCGAGAAAGAACAGGCAGCCGCCCCGACCGTCGGCCAGCACATTGAAGAAATCGCCTCCGACCGCGCGCATCGGCTCAAGCAGTGCCCCGATGTGCAGCTCCGGCCAGCTCGCGAGCCGGCTGCGCGAGGGCAGCATCGCCATCTGGATCTCCCGCGCCGCGTCCAGCTCGCCCTCGGCGCGCTGTGCCTCCACCTGCGCTTGTGCGAGCGCCGAGCGCAGCGCCGACTCCTTGGCGAACTCCTGCTGCAGCTGCTGGTAGCTGTCGCCCAGCCGTTGCCCGAGCCGCAGGAAGGCCGACTCCAGCTGCTGCAGTTCGAGCAGGCCGCTGCGGTGGCGGAAACGCTCGGGATGACCCGCGAGTGACAGGCGGTCCATGCGCACGGTGATGTCCTCCAGCGGCCTCAGGAAGCGGCGCGCAAAGCGGCGACCGGCGACCAGGGCCAGCGCAGCCATCGCCAGCAGTCCGATCATCGCCACGGCCAGATCGAGCAGGGTCCGCTGCAGCAGGACCTGCCGCGGCATCAGCGCGAGCACCCGCCAGCCGAGCGCGGTGACGCGCTCCAGTACCAGGGTGTCCCCGGCCGGTAGGGCCGGGATCTGCGGCCGCATGAACAGCGGCATGGCCACCGGCACCTCCCGGCTGAGCCCGTCGGGCGCCGCCGACAGGGGCTCCAGGCCCAGCGCTTCGCTCGCATAGGCGATACGTCCGGCAGCGTCGAGGATGACCAGGCTCGACCCCTGGGTGTGGGCGGCAGCGCCGAACGCGACGCCCAGATCGGCGAGACGGATCGAACCCTGGACGATGCCCAGGAAACGCCCGTCCGCATCGACCACCGGCGCGGCCACCGCGCTCAACGCGTCGTCGCCGAAGCCGCGCCCCTGGAACACGTCGCTGACGACAGGCTCGCCGCGATCGCGCGGCAGCTGGAAGTAGGCGCGGTCGGAGACATCCACCGCGTGCCAGATCGAGCGATCGATCCCGGTGCGATTGTCGAAGGAGCCTGCCAGCACGCGCCCCTGCGCATCAGTCGCCAGCATGGTCAACAGCCCGGGAAACGCGCGGCGGGTCCGCTCCAGCCGCTGCACGAGGTCGTCCTCGTCACCCGGCGAGCGCGCGAACTCCGCCGCGAGCTGGCTGACGGCACTGCGATGCGCGGTCAGGAACAGATCGAGGTCCGAACCGGCCGAGGTGACCGCGGCGGCGAGCGTCGATTCGGCGTGGTTCAGACGGACCAGGTAGTCGCCCACGCCGGCGACCAGACCGAGCAGGAGCACGGGCAGCAAGCCGAACGCGCCCAGCGCACGGGTGAGGATGCTCTGCAGGCTGGCGCGCGGCCGCGCCTCGCGCGCGGGCGAGCCGGATGCCTGCGTCAATTTGTCGTCAGCCGATGGGAACAGATTCTGCATTGCCGCCCTCGTCGCGCGGCTGGGGAGGACGGCGTCCTGCCCGTGCGCGCGCCTTGGCGCTGCAACCGTCGTGCCCACCCCGCCCCTGCTGCCATCCGGACTTCTGCATGCTCATCATCGTCGGCGCCATTCTCGTGACCCTCTGCGTGTTTGGCGGCTTCATGCTGGCCGGCGGCAACATCATGACGGTGGCGGAGGCCGCCGCGGTCGAGCTCTTCATCATCGGCGGCGGCGCGTTCGGCGCGTTCGTGGTGGCCAATTCGATGAAGACCCTGAAGTCCACGATCGGCGGCACGCTCGCCTTGCTCAAGCCCGCCAAGTTCCAGCGCGCCGACTACATCGACCTGCTCAAGCTGCTCTACGAGATCCTGCAGAAGATCCGCAAGGACGGCCTCATGTCGATCGAGGACCACGTCGAGAATCCGACCAACAGCGCGATCTTCCAGAAGTACCCGAAGGTGCTGGAGGACCACCATCTGCTCGACTTCACCACCGACTGCCTGCGCCTGATCATTGGCGGCAACCTTGCGCCGCACGAGCTGGAGGGCCTGCTCGAAGTCGAGCTGGAAACCCACCACAAGGAAGCGCACACCCCCAGCCACGCCCTGCAGACCGTGGCCGACGGCCTGCCTGCCTTCGGCATCGTCGCCGCCGTGCTCGGCATCGTGAAGGTGATGAGCATCGTCGGCGATGCGCCGCCCGCGGTGATTGGCCAGAAGGTCGCCTCGGCCCTGGTCGGCACCTTCCTCGGCATCCTGCTCGGCTACGGCTATGTCGGTCCAGTCGCGAATGCGCTGGGCGCCCGCGCCGACGAGGACAGCAAGCCCTTCGAGATCGTCAAGATGGCCCTGATCGCCTACCTGCGCGGCTATCCGCCGCAGGTCGCCATCGAGTTCGCACGCAAGCTGCTCTTCAGCGACGTACGCCCGAACTTCCAGGATCTGGAAGCCGAACTGAAGGCCGCCAAGTGAAGCCTGCCGCGATGAGCTGCGCGACGCGGCGACCGGGGCACGGCCATGGCTGAGGCCCAGCAGCCGATCATCATCAAGCGGGTCAAGAAGGGCGGTGGCGGCCACCACGGCGGCGCCTGGAAGGTCGCCTACGCCGACTTCGTGACAGCGATGATGGCCTTCTTCCTGGTCATGTGGCTGGTGGTGTCCTTGCCCGAGGAAAAGCTGTCGGGCATTTCCGAGTACTTCAAGAACCCCAGCGTGCTGCGCGGCGCTTCGCAGGCGCCGCCACCAGCGGCGATGGGGGCCGGCGGCGCCGCCACCAATCCGGTGCCGATCGGCCCGGCGAATGTCTCGCCGACCATGGATGGCGAGGGCCCGCGGATCGGCGAGGTGCGGGAAGTACCGGAAACCGAGGAGGCCAAGCGCATCGCCGAGGAGGAGGAGAGGCGTGAGCTGGACGAGCTGAAGCGGCAGCTGGAGGCCGCGATCGAGAAGAGCCAGGCCCTGCAGCCCTTCAAGGACCAGCTTCTGCTCGATATCACCCCGGAAGGCCTGCGCATCCAGATCGTCGACGAGCAGAACCGGCCGATGTTCGACAGCGGCAGCGCGACCCTCAAGAACTACACCCGCGACATCCTGCGCGAGCTCACGCCCTACATCGACAGCGTCGACAACCGGATCAGCCTGTCCGGCCACACCGACACCACGCCCTACGCGAATCCGTTCGGCTATTCCAACTGGGAACTCTCGGCCGATCGCGCCAACGCGGCTCGGCGCGAGCTGGTGCGCGCCGGCCTGCCCGAGGCCAAGGTCTCGCGCGTGGTCGGGCTGTCGTCGTCGGTGCTGTTCGACCGCGACCAGCCGACCAACCCGATCAACCGTCGGATCAGCATCATCATCATGAACAAGGCCGCCGAGGACGCCGCACGGCGCTCCGACGCATTTGGCGCCGAAAGCGCCGGCGGCGAAGCGATTCCGGCTGAAGAGATTCCGGCCGATCCTGCGGGCGACCGCCCGAGCGCGGACACGCCTGCCGAACCCGGCGTCGCCCTGCCCGCGCCACCAGACCTCGGCGCTGCCGCCCGCGCCCTGGAAGCGCAGGGCATCGAGACCCGGCCGCGCAACTGATCAGCCGCGCGCAGCCTCGGCCTGCAGGCGCACGGTCTCTTCCGCGCCCAGCCAGCGCCTGACCGCGAGTCGCGCGAGATAGAGCAGCGGGATCAGGGCGAGTGCTGCGCCGAACTTGTACAGGTAGTTGACCGTGCCGACTGCCAGGAAGAGATCGATCGGCCACCGCTGCGGCCCGATGACGAAGGCGATGTAGAGCACGATGAAGCTGTCGAAGAACTGCGAAACCAGGGTCGAGCCGGTGGCGCGCAGCCAGATCCAGCGCTCGCCGGTCAGCCGGCGGATCCTCTGGAACACCGCCACGTCGATCAGCTGGCCGATCAGAAAGGCCGTCACCGAACCGCCGATGGTCCACAGGCCCTGGCCGAAGATCGCCGCAAAGGCCGCCTGCAGGTCAGGCACGCCCTGCTCCGCGCCCGCCTCGCGCCACCAGCCGGCCGGCGCCAGCGCGATCGCCGCGTAGGCGAACAGGAAGGCGTAGAGGATCAGCCCGACGGTCAGCCAGGACACGAAGCGCACGCCGCGCGGGCCGAAGTACTCGTTGATGACATCGGTCATCACGAACACCACCGGCCACAGCAGCACGCCGGCCGTGAAGCTGAGCGAGCCGCTCTGGCCGAACAGATTCCAGTTGAAGGGCGCGAGACCGAGGGTGTCCTCGAGCGCGAAGATCTTCACCCCGATCAGTTCGGCGAGGATGGCATTGGCGACGAAGAAGCCCGTCAGCACTACGAACAGACGCTGGCTGCGATGGCTCATGCCCGCGGAGACTCCGGTGCCGGTCGCTTGAAGGGGATCTCGTCGGGGCTGACCGCACCGCCCGAGATGATGAAGGCCATCGCCTGGTCCACGGTCCAGTCGGTCGGTGTCAGGTACTCGACCGGCACGATCTCGAGATAGCCCGATGTCGGATTCGGCGTGGTGGGCACATAGACCGCAGCCAGCTCGCGCCCCGTGCCCTCCTCGCGGATCACCCGGGTCACGAAGCCGATGACCTTCATCTTGTCGTGGGGGAAGTCGATCAGCACCACGCGCTGGGCGCCGTCCGGCTTGGTCTGCAGCACCGACAGCAGCTTCTTGGTGCCGCCGTAGATCGCCTTGACCAGGGGGATGCGGTCGATCAGCGCGTCGAGGCTGGCGAGCAGGCGCTTGCCGACCACCCGGTTGGCCAGCCAGCCAAGGCCATAGAGGCTGAACAGGGTCAGCAGCACGGCCAGGGTGAAGCGCAGTGAGCCGATGTCGAACAGGCGTTCGACGTTCGGGAACACCGCCACCAGGGCCAGCATCAGCGCGTCCACGATCGGCGCGCCCAGGCGTGAGAGCTGGCGCAGCAGGAACTCGAAGACCACCCAGGTCAACCACAGCGGAAACACGGTCAGGAGGCCGGTGATCAGGTAGCGCTGGATGTGCAGGTTGTGGCGCTTGTGCGGGGCCGCCCCGGGTTCCGGGCCGAGCGGCGGAAAGCTCTTCGAATCAGGCATGTTTGACCAGGATCAGTAGGAGGGCCTCCGTCGCGCTGGCGACGGTGTTTGGGTTCCAATCAGGCGACCCGCTCAGCGCGCGACCGCCGGCAGGTTGCTGGCGTCGACTTCGCGAACCAGCCGCAGTCCGACATCGTCGTAGCCGCGCGCGCCTTCGGCCTCGGCGACCGCGAGCAGCAGATTGGTCGCGAAGGAGTCGCGCCAGGAGCCGCCGGCGACCAGCCGTCGCTCGCAGTTGGAGCCTCGGGCGCAATCATTGGTCCACTCGGCGACATTGCCCGAGAAGTCGGCGAAGCCGCCCGCGTCCACTGAGAAACGGCGCGCACTGGCGGTGTTGCGCACGCCATCCCTGCAGCCGTCGCGCTCGGCAAGGTTGGCCTGGCCGCAGCGCGCCTGCTGCTGGCCTGCCCGCGCTGCGTGGCGCCACTCGCCGAGGGTGGGCAGGCGATAGCGGGCGCCGGTACGCGCGCTCAACCACTCCGCATAGGCGCGCGCATCGGCGTGGCTGATGCAGACCACCGGCTCGTCCTCGCCCTGGGCAAAGCCGGGATCGTTCCAGCGCCGACGCAAGGGCGACGGCAGCAGGCTGTCGCGCCGCCTGCAGGGCGAGGCTTCGCGCCGGGTGGCGACGACGAAGCGCGCGTATTCGGCGCGGGTGAGCTCGCGCTGCATCATCGCGAACGGCCGCTGCAGGCGCGAATTGCCATGGCTGGCCGGAACAAACAGCAGCGGGGGGCCAGCCGCATCGGACATCGGCAGGCCCGCGGCCGGCAGGCCCGCGATGCGATCCGCCAGCGCCTCCACTTCGGGGCCAGCGCCGCCCAGCTCGCGCCAGCGCCGCAGCAGCAGCTCGGCCGCCTCTCGATCCAGGGCGGCGAGATTGGCCTCCACCCGTTCGCGCATGAGCGCGCTCAGTGAGCCGGTGAACCGTTGCCAGCCGGGACTCGCATGCAGCCGCGCGCTGTCGGCCAGCAGGCGGGCCTCTTCGACGCGCTGCAGAGCTTCCTCGTCCCTGCCCTCGCCCAGTGCTGCGACCGCGCGCTGCGACAGGCCGTCGAAGACCGCGTCGAGCCCTGCGCGTGCGTCTTCGCGCGCAGGATCCGCCTGCAGTACGGCCAGATAGCTTTCCGCTGCGTTGCCACCCGCGGGCGTGACCAGCTCACCGCGCGCCAGCTGCAGCGCAGCCTCATCCATGCGTCGCTGGATGGCCTCCAGCGCTCCGGCATCGAGCGCAGGACCGGCGGCAGCGACTTGCGCTGGCTCAGACGGCACCTCGGCCGCCCCCTGCCAGTTGCGCAGCAGGGCTGCGAACAGCAGGCTGAGACACACGCCTGCGAGCAGCAGCACCGGCGGCGAACGCAGCGGCCGGGCGCGCGCCTGCAGCCAGATCCGGCGCAGGTTGAATCCAGACAGCGAGCGTGCAGCCAGCGCATCCAGCGCCCGCTGCATGGCGTGCGCATTGCGGAAGCGACGGCGCGGGTCCTTGGCCATGGCCTGGTCGATGAAGGCCTGCCAGTGCGAGAGTGCGGGCGGCAGCCGTGGCACTGGGCTCTGCGCGTGCATCAGCGCCAGGGTCAGCGCATCACTGGCGCGGAACGGCAGCTCGCCGGTCAGCAGTTCGTAGGTGAGCACGCCGAGGCTGTAGAGGTCGGCGCGGCCGTCGACGTCCTCGCCGCGCGACTGCTCGGGGCTCATGTAGCCGCCCGAACCCATCGCCAATCCGTCGCTGGTGATCCGCGCGTTGACGCTGCGCCGCGACAGGGCGATGCCGAAGTCGGCCAGCTGTGGCCGGCCGCCACTGTCGAACAGTACGTTCTCGGGCTTGACGTCGCGATGCACGATGCCACGCGCATGCGCGTAGCCCAGCGCATCCAGCAGGGCGCTGAGGACGTCGATGGCCTGGTCCTCGTCGGCGCTCAGGTCGCGCTGCGCCAGATCGCCGCGGGCCAGGTACGGCATGACGTAGTACGGGCGTCCATCGAGCGTGCGGCCGACCTCGTGGATGCCGACGATGCTGGGGTGCTCGAGCCGGGCGATGATGCGCGCCTCGCGCTCGAAGCGCTCGGCACGCTCGGCGTCGACGCTGGCCTCCTGCGCCATCACCTTGATCGCGACCTCTCGGTCCAGCGAGAGCTGCACCGCCAGGTAGACCACGGCCATGCCGCCGCGCCCCAGCGGACGCAGCAGGCGGTAGCCGTGGATCTGCGGCAGGCCGTCGGTCGCGGTCTGCGCGTCAGCGGGGTCGGAACTCATGGATGGGGCGGGCACGCTGAGCCGGAGGAGCCGCGAGGATAGGCGAGCGCGCGGCCGACCGCGAGCCTCGCCGCCCTCACGCCGCGTCGCGCTTGCGGCGGATGTACAGCTGCTTGCGCACCCTGGCCACGGTGTCGCCCTGCTCGTCGACCACGTCGGTCTCGAACCAGTGCAGGACGCGGCGCTCGCGCTGCGCCTGTTCGCGCAGGCGCAGAACGATCTCCGGCTCCAGGTGGAATTCGGCGCGCACGCGGCCACGGCCGGGTTTGACGAACTCGATCTCGCCGGCCTTGTCCCAGACGATGAAATCGCGGCCAAGCGCTTCCATGGCCAGCAGCATCCAGAACGGATCGGTCATCGCAAACAGGCTGCCGCCGAAGTGGGTGCGCACGTAGTTGCGGTTGTACCAGCGCAGGTCCATGCGCACGCGTGCGCGGCTCCAGTCCTCGGCGATGTGCTCGACGCGGATGCCGGCGAACAGGAAGGGCGGCCACAGGTTGAAGATCCAGCGCAGTCGGCGCGGGGTGATGCGCATCGGGTGTTTCCGTACGGGCAAGTATGGATGCGGATTCTAATCCAGGCCCTGAGCCCGGAAACGCGAAAGGCGGGCACGGGGCCCGCCTTTCGCGACATTCGATGCTGCAGACGGCCGCGATTACTCGCCGCCTTCCTCCAGCACGGCCTTCATCGACAGGCGGATGCGGCCCTGCTTGTCGACTTCCAGCACCTTGACCTTGACGATGTCGCCTTCCTTCAGCTTGTCGGACACCTTCTCGACGCGCTCGGAGGAGATCTGCGAGACATGGACGAGGCCATCCTTGCCCGGAGCGATGGTGACGAACGCACCGAAGTCCATCAGCTTGGCGACCTTGCCCTCGTAGATCCGGCCCGGCTCCACGTCGGACGTGATCTGCTCGATGCGGGCCTTGGCGGCCTGCGCCTGGGCGGCATTGACCGACGCGATGACGATGGTGCCGTCATCCTGGATATCGATCTGGGTGCCGGTTTCCTTGGTGATGCCCTGGATGGTGGCGCCACCCTTGCCGATCACTTCGCGAATCTTGTCCGGGTGGATCTTGATCGTCAGCAGGCGCGGGGCGTACTCGCTCATTTCGGCGCGCGGCGCGTTGATGACCTTGTTCATCTCGCCAAGGATGTGCAGTCGGCCGGCCTTCGCCTGGTCGAGCGCGATCTTCATGATCTCCTCGGTGATGCCCTGGATCTTGATGTCCATCTGCAGGGCGGAGATGCCAGTCTCGGTGCCCGCAACCTTGAAGTCCATGTCGCCGAGGTGGTCTTCGTCACCCAGGATGTCGGACAGCACGGCGAAGGAGTCGCCTTCCTTGATCAGGCCCATGGCGATGCCCGCCACCGGCGCCTTGATCGGCACGCCCGCGTCCATCAGCGCCAGCGAGGAGCCGCACACCGAAGCCATCGAGGACGAACCATTCGACTCGGTGATTTCCGACACGCAGCGGATGGTGTAGGGGAACTCCTCCATCGACGGCATCACCGCCAGCACGCCGCGCTTCGCCAGTCGGCCATGCCCGATCTCGCGACGCTTCGGGCCCATCATCGGACGGGTCTCGCCGGTGCAGTAGGGCGGGAAGTTGTAGTGGAACAGGAAGTGTTCCTTGTACTCGCCCGACACCGCATCGATGATCTGGCCGTCGCGCGCGGTGCCCAGGGTGGCCACCACGATCGACTGCGTCTCACCGCGGGTGAACAGGGCCGAGCCGTGGGTGCGCGGCAGCACGCCGGTACGCACGGCGATCGGACGCACGGTGGTCAGGTCGCGACCATCGATGCGCGAACGCGTGGCCAGCACCATGGCGCGCATGGTGCTGTATTCCAGCTCGCCGAATTCGGCGCCGAACTGCTTGGCGGTCCAGCCGTTCGCTTCGAACTGCGGCTCCAGCGCGGCCAGCACATCCTTCTTCAGCGCGTTGATCGCGTCGCGACGCTCCGACTTCACGCGGATGCCGTAGGCCTTCTCCAGGCGATCGCCCACTGCCGCCTTGATGGCGTCGATGAACGAGGTGGCCGGCGCCGGCGCGGTCCAGGGGAAGGGGCTGACGCCGACTTCGGCGACCAGCTCGTTGATCGCGTTGATCACCGTCTGCAGCTGCTGGTGGCCGTACATCACCGCGCCCAGCATGACCTCTTCCGACAGCAGCTTGGCCTCGGACTCGACCATCAGCACCGCGTCCTTGGTGCCGGCGACGACAAGCTCCAGATCGGAGGTGGCGAGCTCGCTGGCGGTCGGGTTCAGCAGGTACTGGCCGTTCTTG
Source organism: uncultured Aquimonas sp. (assembly GCF_937888285.1). Classification (GTDB taxonomy): domain Bacteria; phylum Pseudomonadota; class Gammaproteobacteria; order Xanthomonadales; family Xanthomonadaceae; genus Aquimonas. Next base: position 4,645 of record NZ_CALART010000006.1, on the reverse strand, counting down.
TAGCCGACCTTCGCCGCACCGATCGGGCCTGCGAAGGGCACGCCGGTCAGGCACATGGCGGCGGAAGCGCCGATCAGCGCCGGGATGTCACCGTCCACTTCGGGGTTCATGGACATCACCGTTGCGATGACCTGGACCTCATGGCGGAAGGTTTCCGGGAACAGCGGGCGCAGCGGACGATCGATCAGACGCGAGGTCAGCGTCTCCTTCTCGGTGAGTCGGCCTTCGCGCTTGAAGAAGCCGCCGGGAATCTTGCCGCCGGCGTAGAACTTCTCCTGGTAGTCGACCGTCAGCGGGAAGAAGTCGATTCCGTCGCGCAGGCCCTTGTTGGCAACTGCCGTGACCAGCACGACGGTGTCGGCCATCTTGACGAGGACCGCACCGCCGGCCTGGCGGGCGATTTCACCCGTCTCCAGCGTGACCTGGTGGTTTCCGTACTGAAAAGTCTTGGTTACTTTCGCCACGTTGTACTTCCCCTTTGGGATTAGCGACGGATGCCGAGGCGCTCGATGAGCGTCTTGTAGCGTTCAACGTCCTTGCCCTTGAGGTAGCTCAGGAGACTGCGACGCTGGTTGACCAGGCGGATCAGGCCGCGACGGCCGTGGTGGTCAAGCTTGTGGACCTTGAAGTGGCCGGTCAGCATCTCGATGCGTGCCGACAGCAGGGCGATCTGGACCTCCGGGGAGCCGGTGTCGCCTTCGCCGCGCTTGAATTCTTCGATGATCTTCTGGGTGTCGATGGACATGTGAAACCTCTTGGATGCGGGAACCGCAGGAACACCGCATTACGTGCGCTATTGCACACGCGGTGCACCGCGAGGACCGCCGTGGTGGGAGTGTGGATGCCGCCCTGCAGGCAGTGCGTTCGCGACGCACCGGGCTCAAGGGGCGCGAAAGTGTAGTCCACACGGGGGTTTGGCCACAACCAAACCTTGCGGAGCAGCCGCGGGCATGTGGGCCTGGGCGCCCGCCATGACCATCGGGCATGGCCGCATCGCCCGCCAGACCGCACCCTTCAGGAACCTGAAGACGCCTGCCGCAGTCGCAGCGCGGTCCGACGGGATATGTCCCGCCGCGCGTTTCGTCCCTTACCGCTCCCTTCCCGCTCCCTGACCCGAGATCCTGGCCGCATGACTTCGCGCTCCGCCGCTCCCCGCCGCCTCCGCCCCGCCCTGTTCGTTTATGCCGCTGTTTTCGCCAGCGTTCTCGCGGGGGGCTATTACTGGTTCGCCCGGGACGAGGGCAAGGCTCCGAGCTACCGCACCACGGCACCTGAGCGCGGCGACCTGCGCGTGGCCATTTCCGCGACGGGCGCGCTGAAAGCGCTGTCGACAGTCGATATCGGTTCGCAGGTGTCAGGGCAGATCCTCGAAGTGCTGGTGGACTTCAACGATCGGGTCGAACGCGACCAGGTGCTGGCTCGCATCGATCCGGCCAACTTCGAGGCCCGGCTGACCCAGACCCGTGCGGCCCTTGCCAGCGCAAGAGCCAGCCTGCAGGAGGCCCAGGCCGCGCAGCGCAATGCCGAAGCCGACTTCAACCGCAAGCAGGAGCTGGCCGGGCGCCAGCTGGTCTCGCGCGCGGAGGTCGACCTCGCGGTGGCGGCGCGCGAACAGGCCATCGCCCGCGTCGCCTCGGCGCGCGCGCAGATCCAGCAGGCGGAAGCCAATGTCGCCAACGCCGAGCTCGACCTGACCTACACGGTCATCCGCTCGCCGGTCGACGGCGTGGTCCTGAGCCGCGCCGCCGAACCCGGCCAGACCGTGGCCGCCAGCTTCCAGTCGCCGGTGCTGTTCCAGATCGCCGAGGACCTGAGCCAGATGCAGATCGAGCTCAGCGTGGACGAGAGCGACGTCGGCCAGATCCGCGCCGGCCAGCCGGTGCGCTTCAGCGTGGACGCGTTCGCGGGCCGCGACTTCCGCGGCGAGGTGAAGCAGGTGCGGCTGTCGGCGGTGAACACCCAGAACGTCATCACCTACCCGGTGATCATCGCGGTCGACAACCCGGACTTCAGCCTGCTGCCGGGCATGACCGCGAATGCCAGTATCGAGGTCAGCGAGCGCCGCGGGGTGCTGCGCGTGCCGAATGCCGCGCTGCGCTTCAAGCCGGCGGATGCGCCGCCCGAGAATCCGATGGCGCGCCTGTTCAGCGGCGGCAATCTCGGCGAAGAGCTGGCAGGCCTGGTGCAGACGATGGAGCTCAGGCCCGAGCAGCGCGCCGCCTTTGATGCCGACGCCACGGCAGCACGCGAGCGCGCCGAGCGCATGCGCCAGCAGGTCCAGCAGCGGATGGCCCAGGCCGGTGCAGGCGGCGGAGGCGGCTTCATGATGGCCGGCGGCAGTGCGCCCAGCCAGGCGCAGATCGCCGCCGGCATGGCGGCGCGCGTCAAGGAAGGCTATGCGGGCTTCCTCGGCACCCTGGACGAGGCACAGCGCCAGCAGTTCGACGCGGCCTTGAACGAACTGCTGAACGCGCGCCCGGTCACGCTGTACGTGCTGCGCGAAGGCAGGCCCGTAGCCGTGCAGGCGCGGGCCGGGCTGTCAGACTCCAGCCACACCGAGATCGTCGGCCGCGCGCTGGCGGAAGACGCGCAGGTCATCACCGGTAGCGAGGGCGGCGCATGACGGCTGCGACGCCCGTCATCCACTGCGAGCACCTGCGCAAGGTCTACGCCGAGGGCACCGCCGCCGAGGTCGTGGCCCTGCGCGGCGTCAGCTTCGACATCGCCCATGGCGAATTCGTCGCGATCATCGGTCCCTCCGGTTCGGGCAAGTCGACCCTGATGAATCTGATCGGCTGCCTCGACTCGCCGAGCGCCGGCCGCTACCTGTGCGACGGCGTCGATGTCGCCGAACTCGACGCCGCCGGCCGCGCGCGCCTGCGCCTGGAGAAGATCGGCTTCGTGTTCCAGGGCTTCCACTTGCTGAGCCGGATGTCGGCGCTGGACAACGTGATGCTGCCGCTGACCTATGCCGGCGTGCCGCCGCAGGAACGCCGGGAGCGCGCCCAGCAGGCGCTCGCCGAGGTGGGCCTTGCGGAGCGCGGCAAGCACCGCCCCAGCGAGCTCTCGGGCGGACAGCAGCAGCGCGTGGCGATCGCCCGTGCGCTCATCAACCGCGCGCCGATCCTGCTCGCCGACGAGCCCACCGGCGCGCTCGACTCGCGCACCGGCGAGGAGATCCTGAAGTTGTTCAAGCAGCTGCAGTCGCAGGGGCATACGATCGTGCTGATCACCCATGACCCGGAAGTCGCGGCGCGCGCCGATCGCGTGCTGTCGATGCACGATGGCGAACTGAAGGAGCTGCCGCGATGAGCCCCAATCCTCCGAAGGCCTTCGCCGTGCCCGGCCAGGTCCGCTTCCGCGACATCTTGTACATGGCCCTGTTCGCCCTGCGCGGCAACTGGCTGCGCAGCACGCTCACCGCGCTCGGCGTGATCATCGGCATCGCCGCGGTCATCGTGATGGTCTCGGTCGGCCAGGGCACCCAGGCCCAGCTCGACCAGACCATCTCGCGGCTGGGCTCGAACCGGATCGACGTCATGCCGAACTGGGGCCGGCAGGGCGCGGTGCGGATGGGCGCCGGCAGCGTCTTCTCGCTGAGCATGGACGACGTCGAAGCCATCCGCGAGCGCATCCCCGGCGCGCGCTTCGTCAGCGCCACGGTGCGCGGCAGCGCGCAGGTGATCCAGGCCGAGCAGAACTGGAGCACCCAGTGGCAGGGCGTGCAGCCGGACTTCTTCCGCATCCTCGACTGGACGCTGGCGGCCGGCGACGAGGCCGAGCTGGCCGGCTTCGAGGGCACCGATACCGTGGTGGTGCTGGGCCAGACCGTGCGCGAGAAGCTGTTCGGCGAGGACGACCCGATCGGCGCGACGATCCGCATCGGCCGTGTGCCCTTCACCGTCGTCGGCGTGGCGAACCCGAAGGGCCAGAGCGGCTGGGGCGGCGATCAGGACGACACCGTGTTCGTGCCGCTCGACACCGCGCGACGTCGCCTGATGGGCCAGATGCAGCTGCCGCCGGGCACGGTGCAGGGCATCGTCGTCGGTACGGCTTCGTCCAAGGACATGGCCCAGGTCGAGGCCGACCTCAATGCCGTGCTGAAGGAGACCCACAGGATCCCGCCCGGCGGGGAGGACGACTTCATCGTCCGCAACCTGACCCAGCTGGTGAGCGCGCGCAACGAGACGACGCGGCTCATGTCGATGCTGCTTGGCGCGGTGGCCGGCATCTCGCTGGTGGTCGGCGGCATCGGCATCATGAACATCATGCTGGTCTCGGTCACCGAACGTATCCGCGAGATCGGCCTGCGCATGGCGGTCGGTGCCGGCCCGAAGGAGATCCAGCGGCAGTTCCTGGCCGAGGCGATGATGATCTCGCTGGGGGGCGGCATCATCGGCATCGCCATCGGCATCGCGGGTGCCCTGCTGGCGGGACGCATTGGCGCCCTGCCCGTCGAGCTCAACCTACAGGTGATCGCACTCGCCACCGGCTTCGCCGTGGCCACCGGCCTGTTCTTCGGCTACTACCCGGCGCGCAAGGCCGCCCAGCTCGACCCCATCGAGGCGCTGCGGCACCAGGGGTGAGGGCCGGGATTCGGGATTCGGGATTCGGGATTCGGGATTCGGGATTCGGGATTCGGGAT
>NZ_CALART010000005.1 GCF_937888285.1 uncultured Aquimonas sp. | reverse complement strand
TGCATCCGGACGATCCTGCGTGGCGGGTCAGCCACGAAACCGTGTACGCGGCGATTTACGCGCATCCGCGCGGCGCGTTGAAGAAGCAGAAATTGGGGTCAGGTTCACTTCCCAAAGCATGAGAAGTTACTCTGGCCCCTTTCTTGAGGTTCGTATGGAACTTGCGCGAGAGCTATGAGTGGGGGATTTCCTGTGATGGGGGATGAGATTAGAACGGCCATTTCCGTGCTCGCACTCTTCAGCTCTGGTCTGTCTCTTTATCTAACGCGACGCCTTTGGTTGAGCACTAACCGGCCGATAGTGGTCGCCTTCGTTGATGAGTGCTCATCTGGGAACACGTCGACTGCTTTTAACTTGGTGATCTCAAATGTAGGGAATCGCCCCGCGCTTGAGGTAAGGTTGCATGCGGACAAGAGGTCGCTCGATGCGCTCATCTCCAAGAGCGCCCCTGACGAAGTTGCGAGAATTATTGCTAGTTGTTTTGATGGCGAAAGTGCGGTTGCTGTACTTCGGAACGGGGAGGAGCTAGTCAACGCCTTTGGTTCATACAGCAGCGATGTCCGATGGCAGCACCTTAATTACGGGGCAGCGATTCCGATACGTTTAACTTATTCGGACTTGTCCGGAAGGGTGTACAGCGAGTGCTTGCGATTAAAGGTATTTCCTAGGAATGGGTTCGCCGGAAGCGTTTGGAAAGTCCGGGCGGGTTCAAAGTAGGGTGAATGGGTTAGGTCTATCTTCGTAGCATGGTCTTGTTCTCTTGCATCGCAACCTCAGCCGCTATCTTTTCAGCGCTTGCCTGATCTCTCCCCGCCCGCCACCCTCGCCGCATGCCCTCCCTCTTCGACTCCCTAGGCCCCGCCTTCCGCGCCCCGGACGTCTCCGCCGCGCTGGAGTCGCTTGCGGCCGAGAGCGAGGTCGAGCGCGGGGCGGTGTTCACCCGGCCCGAGGTGGCGGCGGCCATCCTCGATCTCTGCGGCTACACCGCCGACCGCGCCCTACCTCGCCTGCGCCTGCTCGAGCCTTCCTTCGGCGGCGGTGATTTCCTGCTGCTTGCGGTGCAGCGTCTGCTGCAGAGCTGGCGTCGCGAGGGCGGCACGCCGGCATCGGCGCTCGCTGATCTGCGCGAGACCGTGCGCGCGGTTGAACTGCATCGCGGCAGCGTCGATGCGGTGAGTGCGCGTCTGCTGCCGCTGCTCTGCGATGCCGGCATCGCGCGCGCCGATGCCGAAGCCCTGTGCGCGGCCTGGCTGGTCTGCGACGACTTCCTGCTGACCTCGCTGCCCGGCGAGTTCGATGTGGTGGTGGGCAACCCGCCCTATGTGCGGCAGGAGCGCATCCCCGCCCCCCTGCTGGCCGAGTACCGCCAGCGCTATCGCACCCTGTTCGACCGCGCCGATCTGTACGTGCCCTTCTACGAGCGCGCGCTGGATCTGTTGGCGCCGGGCGGGCGGCTGGGTTTCATCTGCGCCAACCGCTGGGTGAAGAACCGCTACGGCGGCCCGCTGCGCGCCAAGATCAGCGGCGGCTTTGCGCTGCTGCATTACATCGACATGGAGAACGTCGATGCCTTCCACACCGAGGTGATCGCCTACCCGGCCATCACCGTGATCGAGCGACCGCGTGCCGCCAAGATGCGCGCCGCGCCCACCCGCGTCGCCACCGCCGATGCTCTGCAGCAGCACGGGCTGGCGCGCGTGGCGCAGAGCCTGCTCGCGGATGCGGTTGCCAGCGGCGTCGATGAAGTCGACCTCGCTCAGGGCGGTGAGGCGCCCTGGCTGCTCGATGATGTGCCGCGCCTGCGTCTGCTGCGCCGGCTGGAGTCGCAGTTCCCCGCGCTGGAAGACGCCGGCTGCAAGGTCGGCATTGGCGTCGCCACTGGCTGCGATCGCGTCTTCATCGATGACCTCGAAGCGCTGCCGGTCGAGCCCGAGCGCAAGCTGCCGCTGGCGATGGCGCGCGATCTGGTGGACGGCCGCATCGACTGGCGCGGCCGTGGCGTGCTCAACCCCTTCGAGGCCGACGGCACGCTGGCCGATCTGGAGCGCTATCCGCGCTTCGCCGCCTACCTGTACAAGCACTACGAAGCGGTGGCCGGCCGCCATGTCGCCACGCGCAGCGGCGAGGGCTGGTATCGCACCATCGACCGCATCTACCCCGAGCTGGTGCGTCAGCCCAAGCTGCTGGTGCCGGACATCAAGGGCGAGGCGGTATTCGTGCTGGACGAAGGCCACTACTACCCGCACCACAATCTGTACTTCATCACCTCGCGCGAGTGGGATCTGCGCGCCCTGCGCTGCGTGATGCGCTCGTCGTTGAGTGTGATGATCGTAGCGACCTACTGCACGCGCATGGCCGGCGGCTTTCTGCGCTTCCAGGCGCAGTACCTGCGCCGCCTGCGGCTGCCGCAGTGGAAGCATGTGCCGGACGCGCTGCGCGCGCGCCTGCAGGCCGCGGCCGATGAGGCCAAACCCGATGCGCTGGACGCACCGGTGTTCGAGCTGTTTGGGCTGAGCGCGGACGAAGGCCGGCTGGTGCGGCGCATCGCTGAAGAGGCGCAGGTGACCGGACGCGCCAAGCGCAAGGCGGCCGCATGAAGATCCAGCTGTTGCCCGAAGGATTCGACGCGCGGATTGGTGATGCGGTGGAGGCGTTCTGGAAGACGCGCACCGGCGCGGTGATCGAACGCAGCCAGGGCGGCAGTCGTGATTCCGTGGTCGGCGGCAAGAACATGGACGGCTTCGCCCAGCTCGTGCGCGAGGTCGTCCAGCACTGCGGCCTGCCGCCGGAGTGCGTGTATGCCGGCATGCGCGACGTGGTGCTGCCGGGGTTCTTTCGCGCCACCAAGAACTGGGACGTGCTGGTCATCCACCAGCGCCGCCTGCTGGCGGTGTTCGAGTTCAAGTCGCAGGTGGGCAGCTTCGGCAACAACTTGAACAACCGCAGCGAAGAAGTGATCGGCTCCGCCGCCGACCTGTGGGTGGCGCACCACCACCACGCCTTCAGCGACGGCCCGCACCGCCCGCGCCGCGGCGGCATCGCCGAAACGGCGGCAGGCGAGGGCGACTACTGCCGTGACCAAGCCGACACCGATCCCGCCCTGCTCAACCCGACCCTGCGCAGCGACCCGCGCCCACCCTTCCTCGGCTGGCTGATGCTGCTGGAAGACTGCGAAGCCTCCACCACCCCGGTGAAAGTTCAGGAACCGCACTACCGCGTCTTCGACGAATTCCGCAATGCCAGCTACGCCCAGCGCTACCAGATCCTCTGCGAGCGCCTGGTCGAGCGGCAGCTCTATGCTGCGGCTGCGCTGGAGCTAACAACGCGCGACAGCCGCGAGCATCGCGCGCTGTCGGAGGCGACGAGCTTGCGGGCGCTGTTTCGGGAGTTTGCGGGGCGGATGGTGGCGGCGGTGGGGTGAGGGCGGCACCGGGCGATTCGCGAGGTCGGACTTCTGGCGTGCGCGCACCCGCTGCGCTTCCAATCAGCTGTAACGCTTGGCATGCCTCAGAACACGCGCCATCCTTCGCCTCGATTCTTCCCTACGCAGTTTGACTCCGCCGTGCCCTTTCCCTCACGCACCTTCAAGCGGCTCCTTGTTGCCATCGCGCTGGTTTCAAGCCTCAGCGCCTGCGTCACGCCTCAGGGCATCCGCTTGGCGCGCAGCGGCCCGAGCGCGGAGGAGCTTGCGGACTTCAATGCCCGCAACCTGCTTGTCGGCGCTTGGGTCGAGCCCGGCGGGCAGGTCGAGACACCGGCAACGACCCTGCTGCAGCCGGTGCCCGGGCCCCGGGTGATCGTGGTGGGTCACGTCATGGCGCTGCAGGCGCTGGATGCGGATGACGTCGACTATCAGAACTACGCCAGGGCCGCGGCGGGCCCCGGCCAGCGGCCGGCGCTGGACCGCGAGGCGTATGTGCTCACCAGTGCGGGCCGCACGGCGGTGCGAACGGCCGGCGTCACCGGCATCTATTCGCAGCAGAACATGGCGGAAGTGCCGCGTGATCTGGTGGACCGCATCGAGTTCTCGTCGGCCTTCGGTACCGCCATGGTCGGCACCTATGGCGATCTGGTGGCCATGCAGGTGATGCCCTTGCTCGGGCCGTGGCTGACGCACGTGCTGTGTCGCAAGCGCGAGCCGGACTACGCCGGCTGCCTGGAGCGCTACGCCACCGGCGTGTTCCAGTCCAGCGATGGACGCGAGATCGACGGACGACTGCGTGTGGTCGAGGGCGGCGAACGCATCGACCCTGCAAGTTTCCGTCGGGTGCTGCCGCGAACAGACAGCGATGTGACGGGCGCCGCCGAGCAGGCGATGCGATCCGAGTGATGGGGGGCAGGGCCACTTTCCTGGCCACGTTATCTTGATTCGAACTCTCCCCCCTGGAGTCTTCCCTCATCTGGCAGCCAGCAGTTCAATCTCACTCACATTCGGGGGTCTTTCCGTGGCAATAGGGCAACGTTCTGCGAAGCATCTGGTCGTGCTCCTTGGATTAGGTTTTCTTTCCACTGGAGGGCACGCGAATTCCGGGCCTTCTGTCGGGATGTACGCGGACTGTGAACTCAGCGACGCAGCATTTATGGCTGCCGTCGACGCCCTTGCAGTAGTCGATGGTGACGAGGTGAACTGCAATTCGACCGATGGGCAGAATCATCTGGCCTTCTCGTCGGATCCTCCCGTGATTCGCCGTGAATCGAACGGGCTACTCTCCGTCCGGTTTGCTTGTCAAGACGCGGAGGCCGCGGTCCAGTTCCATTCGCGCTATCAGTTCGAGGAGGTTTTTCTCGGACTGGGCCGCGATATGCTCGGCCCGATGCTGCTGGCGCCGCTATCCAGTGCGGACGACTGCGGAGCCCTGTTCGGCTTCTCCGAAGCAGAAGCGCGTGGATTCTGCGCTTCAGTGCACGCAGCGTCCGCCGGGCGTGTCATCTGCCAGGACACCTCGGCGGACGCGTCCACACCCTGATGGCGCGAAGAGCGCAGCGGTCCGCGCCGCTGCTGGCACGGTACCGCCAGCGCTACTGCGCCCCTACTCGAACCCGCTCCGCAACAACCCACGCTCGTCCGCCGCGTCGATAAACCGCAGCCGCAGCGGGTGGCCGCCGTTGAGCAGTAGCCCGGCGGGCGGTTCGAGGCGCGCTTCGAACTCGATGAACAGCGCTTCCGGTGGGGGCACGCCGCTGAGCGCGATCACCGCGCTCTCGCCCGCGGCCAGCGCCAGCGCGGTGCTGACGGGCTGGCCGCCGGCACTGGGCGTGCACGCGTCGGGGCTCATGCCGCTGCACGACCACAGCACATCGCCGAGCCCGAGCAGCAGCGGCAGGCGTGCGCCGAGCGCCTGCACGGTGTCCGGCCCGTGGTTGTCGATGTGTACGCGGTATTCCAGTCGTGAGGCCGCGGCGTTTGCAGGCGATGCGCGCGCGGCGGAGAGCACCAGTTCGGCGCCCGCGCTGGCGGGCGTCACCGCATTGGAGGGCGCAGACGCCGGGCCGGTGCGCGCGGTGTTGATGGCGGCCACCGTGAAGCGATAGGCGGTCTGGTTCTGCAGGCCTTCGATGCGGCAGGGCGCGGCCGCACAGACGCGTGTGTCTCCGCTGGGAAGTATCTCGATCGCATAGCCCGTCAGCGGGCTGCCGCCGGCGTCTGCGGGCGGCAGGAAGCGCAGTTCAGCGGCGCCGTTGGAGGCCACGGCGCGCAGGCCGGTGGGGACACCGGGCACGCCCGCGGGGATCACGCTGTTCGAAAGCTCCGACGCTGGCCCGCGGCCGGCGGCGTTCACCGCGATCGCGCGGAAGGCGTAGCTGCTGCCGTTCTGCAGCGCATCGATGCGGCAGGGCGGGCCGCTGCAGACCAGCTCGCGGCCGCCCGGTTCGACCTGCACGACGTAGCCGCTGATCGCACTGCTGCCCGATTCCGCGGGCGGGGTGAATGCCAGCGTCGCCGCGCCGTCGTCGGCTGTGGCGCTGCCGATCAGCGGTGCGGCCGGTGTGGCCAGAGTGCGGAAGCTCTGCAGGCTGCCGTAGCGCGTGCCGACCGTGTTGGTGGCATAGGCGCGGACGTAGTAGAGGGCGCCGGGCTGCAGGCCGCTCACCGTAGTCGCAAACGTACCGATGCCGCTGCCCAGCGCGACCCGGGTGTCGAGCACGGTGGGCGTGCGCGAAGTGCTGTACACGAGTCCGCGCTCGCTGACTGGGGCATCGCCCTCCGCGACCACGGCGCCGCCGAGCTGGGCGCTGGTCTGCGCGATGTTTGCGGCGGGCGCCGTGTCCACCTCGGGCGCACCGGCGGGCGCTGCGGAGCGCAGGCTCTCGCTCGCCGAGGTGGCGCAGTTGAAGTTGTCGCCCACGTTCACCGTGTACGTACCGACGCCGAGCAGCCCCGTGGTGGCGCCAGTCCCGCCCGCAGGCGACCAGCTGTAGAAGTAGGGCGGCGTGCCGCCGCTGACGTTGGCGATGAGGCGGCCGTCGAAGGCCTGCGGGCTGCTGGTCTCGATGCTGAGGATGCTGTCGACTCGCAGCTGCGGCGGCTGCGTGAGCACGGTCGACAGCGACAGGCTCTGCCCGATCGCATCGCTGACCTACACGCTGTAGCTGCCGGCCGGGCGTCCGGAGATCTCCACGGCGGTGCTGCCACCGGGCGACCACAGGTAGCTGTAGGGCGGCACGCCGCCGCTGGCGTTCACCCGTAGGCGACCGTTGCTGCCGCCGAAGCATGCGACGCCGTTCACCACCGCGATGGTGCCGAACAGCTCCGACGGCGTGCTGAAGCTGCGGGTTGCGCCGTAGACCGTCGCCGCCGGGCTGATCGCGTAGGCCCGCACGGCATAGGTGCTGTTCGGCTCAAGGGTCACGGTTTCGGCGAAGCTGCCTTGGCCGCTGCCCATGGCGACGCGCTCATCCTGCAGGGTCGGCGTCGACTGCGTGCGGCTGAACACCACGCCGCGCTCGCTGACCGCCGTGCTGCCCTCGCTGGTGACCGTGCCGCCCAGCACGGCGGAGCGTGCGCGGATCGAGGTCGGCATCGCCGTGCTGATCGTCGGCGGTGTCGGCTGGCCGATCACCACGCTGCCCTGCGCGCTACAGGCGTTGAAATCAGTCACCGAGACGGAATAGGTGCCGGCGGCGAGGCCGCTCAGGGTCGGGCCGCTACCGAACGGCGACCAGAAATAGCTGTAGGGCGCTGTGCCGCCGCTGGCCGTGGCGGTCGCGCTGCCGTCGCTGCCGCCGAAGGTGCTGGCATCGGTGCCGACCACGCTCACCAGCAGCTGGGGCGGCTGCGTCACCGTGGTGAAGAGGTCCAGGCTGGCGCCCACCGAATCCGTCACCCGCACGCTGTAGTCGCCGGCGGTGAGACCCGTCGCCGTGGCCGCCGTGCCGCCGCGCGGGCTCCAGATGTAGCTGTAAGGCGGGGTGCCGCCAGTGACCGAAGCGGTGGCGGAGCCGGTGTTGCTGCCGAAACAGTTGGCCGGCGTGCTGCTGACGCTGCCCGACAGAGTCTGCGCCGCGGACAGCGTGAGCAGGCCCAGCCACATCAGCACCGCCAGCAGGGCCTGCAGCGCGGGCACGCGCCGTCGCCTGGGCGAGCGCGGCGAATGCGCACCAGCGTGATCCACGGATGGGGTACAGGAAAGCAGGGGCAGCATGCGGGTCTCCGACGGCGCGGCCGGGCAGAAGTCGCGCTTCACCGCGAAAACGCTAGCGCAGGATGGCGCTGGCGTCCCTCATCGGGCCGTGCATGTCGCGCGGGCAGCGGTGGCGGGGGATGGGCAGTTCCCTGTTCCCTCAGAAGGCGACAGGCGGAGTGGGACGCGTCAACAAGGCCGGCGCCAGTCTTGTCTCAATCTCATGGGGGCTGGACTATGCATCGGCCTGCTGTCCGCTGGCTGCGCAGTCGTGTTTGACTCAAAGGCATTCCTGCTGGGGATCATCGCCGGCTGGCGCGTTTGTGCAGTCGGGTTTGCCGTGCATTTCTATCTGATGTTCAAGTACAGCATGTGGCGCTCGCCGGAGTAGTTCGCCACAGTTCTCTCCCACCCACTGCCGAGAACGGGGGCGCGTACATTTCCCATGAGCCAGGAAATCTGTCCGACACTTTCGCGCTCGCTGGGTCCGGAAGGGCTCCCGCTGTATCTGCGCTACCGGCGCCATCCGCGATGGCGCTCTACCCAAACTGCACCCTTGGGACTTCGATGACGATGGCCTCTTCTTTGCGTCGGTGGTGTGCAGTCCGGAGCCTCGTGCGCTGCGGATGGCTGTTCGCGCTTCTTGTACTTTCGGCTTGCGCTGAGCAGGCGCCAGCGCCTTCAGCCCAAGATCACGCGCGCGCCGCACTGGAGCGTCTGGATGCCGGAGGCCTGCGTGGCGGGGTGCTGGAGCAGGTCGCTGCTGACGTATCGCGGGCGCGGCAGATCGATGCCAACGACCCCTGGGTGGCGCTTGCCTCCTCAGAGCTGGTGCTGGCACTGGGCTATCGCAGTGGCGATGCCTTCCGCGGCAGGAGTTATGCGCCGGAGGCCGTCACCCATGCTGAGCGTCTGCTGCAGCCGGCCTTGCAGGCAGACCCGCCGGTCGCACGCGCTTTTCTCGCCCAGGCGCGTCTGCAGATTCTGCGCGGACAGAGGCGGCAGGCATGGGAGACGCTCAACACCGCATACACCCTGCAGCCGGAACACCATCGGCCCTGGCTGCTGCGTGGGGTGATCGCTCTGCAGATGAAGGATCCGCAGCGCGCGAAGACGCAGCTAGACGAGGCTGAGCGGTGGGCCGACTCGGACGCCGCGAGGATTTCGGTGTTGCGGCAACGCGCTCGAATGGAGCGTGTGCACGGCTCACCTGAGTCCGAGCTCGCGCAGCTGCGCCGCATCATCGAGATAGACCCCAGCGCGGCCCACGCACACGGAAACCTGGGTGCTGCGCTGCTGCGCATGAAGCGCTACGAGGAGGCCATCTACGCTCTTGAGCGGGCGCTGGCGATCGAGCGCTATCCGCTGGCGGAGCAGCAGTTGGCCCGGGCTCGGCAGGGGCTTGCATCGAAGTAGGAGTGTTCAACGCGAGTGACTCGCGGAATCCTGTCCTCGGGAATCTTTCTCCATGCGCAATCCCAGCCGTTGGTACTGGTTTCCGGACCCGAAGTCCTTCCTCGTGCGCGGGGCCGTTCCATCCGGTCTCGTGCAGTCGCTCAGCCTGCTGTGCCTGCTTTTGCTGGCGGCCTGCGCGCGCACCGAAACCCGCCGTGCAGCGAGTGCTGCGCCTGAGCAGACGATCGAACGGTCGGACGATGCAGGCTCCTCTTCCGATGGAACAACGACATCTCCAGGCGGCAGTTGCAGTCACGGCCTGCGCCTGGAGGGCATGCTGGCGGTGCCGACCTGCCCTGAAAACGGCGAGGGCTGCCGGTACGGGCGCGATGCGGTGAATGCGTATGCCGAGCACATCGATAGCCCGCCTCACGAGTTCAGTGTGCTCGTGGCATCAAGTCCCTGGCGCTTTTACAGCGGGGATGGCCGCATCCTTACCATCGAAGCCTTGACGACGGAGTTGCGGACGAGCTTCAAGCCTGAAGTGCGCGAAGTGGTGCTGTACGCCAGTTGGTCAGGTATTGCCCCCGAGGCGCATGTGCGATCGCTTGCGCGGCAGGTGTCGGATGCGCTTGACGGGTTTCCGGTACGGGGTCTGGATGGCTTCATGTGGCTGGAACCGGATGGGCGCGTACGGACAACGCAGCAGGCTTTCAGCGGCTGGTACACCGGCGGCGGCTACCGGGTGGCGCCCGACCAGCCGGTGCTGACCTCGCTCGCCTTCGGCGAAATGATGTTCTACAACGAGCGCCTGCGCGAAGCCGACGAGTACGGCTTGTTGCTTCACGCGGCGGTCGGCTGGGACGTGCACGGGCTTTGTCCCGAGCGCGCACTCGCCGAGTTCGAGCTGATTGCACCCCATCATCCGATCGCTGCGTACAACGCCGCGCTGATGCGCCTGGCGTCGGGAAAGGCTGAAGACCGGGCGAGAGCGCTTCGCTTGCTGGAAGTCGGCGAAAACGCGGGTGATGAAGCTGCGCGTGAGTTGCGAAGGCGTTTGCTATCGCCATGACTGACAATGGAACTGGACTGAGCTGTATGCCAAGCGACCCCTTCAAGTTGACCCAGAAGATTTCTTCCATGGGGTTTCTCATGGTCGCTGCCGTCGCGCTGCCGGGATGCGCGGCGTATGAAACGTATCGCTCAGTGCCGGTCGTGGAGCGGGAGTTCTTCGTTCCAGCCGCCGACGTCATTGATCGAGTCGAGCGCGCGGCCAATGTCTGTTGGAACGAGAAGCGCGCCCTGGCGGGCGACACGATCGAGATCCGGAGATACGACATCGGCGTGGGCGGCACCTCTCTTCAGATTGCGCCCAAGGTGTCCAAGCCTGGGTTCGCGAGCGCCTTCCTCACGGTGCGCGTGGTGTCGTCGACAGCGAGCCTGAGCTTCGTGACGATCGAGGAAGCGCAGACCGTCTACCCGGACAGCTTTCGCGGGTTCGCACCCACGGTTGAAGCGTGGATCGAAGGGCGTCTCGAGTGCGGAGGGCGGGTGCCTGGCAGAACCTGAAGAGAACCAACTACGCATCGGCGGTATCGTGCCGGTTGACGAATCCGGCAGTGAGATTCAGATCGGTGGCTCATCTGGGGGCGTGGGTTCTATGCCCTGTCGTGTTGGTGGGTGTTGGCGCGGGACACCGCATCTTTCGGGAGGCCGGTGCGCGACACGCGCACCCTACGGGGCCCGGCGGTGCCTCGGGTTTGGGCGGCGGGGTTATCGTCGCCCAGGGGCGCTTCGCCGACGCATCGAGTCTCGCGGCGCGTACGTTTCGCCGTCATCGCCAAGATGCGCGAAGCGTGGCGCGCCGTCGTCGATCATCTGGCAGGCTGCAGCGCGCGCGGCGCGCATGAAGTCATGCGGCATACCCCAGTAATGGATTGCATCCGGTAGGGTGCGCCGAGGCGTAACCCATCCGATAGGGTGCGCCTGCGGCGTATCCCATCCGGTAGGGTGCGCCTGCGGCGCACCAAGGCCCGGCGCGTTCCCCGGCGCCGCGCTCGCCCGTATCCAACCGATATCAACCTTCCTTCTGGAGCGTCTGCATGAACCGCACGATTTCTCGCCGCGCGTCTCGGCTGATCGCCGTTGCCCTCATCCTGTCGAGCGCCGCATGCACGGGCAGCGAGCCCGAGTCGGCCAACGAGCCCGCAAGCGCCCCACGCGGCGCGTACCACGGCGAGATCTGGTCCGACGGCATGTCCCCATCCGTCACCGAGTTCTACGGCGAAACCCGCGATGGCCGCGACGGCGTGTATCGGTTCGAGTACGGCGACGACGTGGAAGAGGGCGTGCTACTCGACTGCAAGCGGCTCAAGGCCCAGGAGTTCCGCTGCGGCTGGAAGGATCGCTGGGGCTCAGGCCAGCTCGACCTGAAGTTCAGCGCCGACTTCAATGCCTTCACCGGCGTCTGGAGCGATGAGAGCAACCCTCCGTCGCTCGGCCTGCGCTGGCATGGAGCGCGCCGGTAAGAATCCCGCCTCATCGGGGAGGCGTGCCAAAGTCGGACCGGCGGGTGCCGGGGCGCTGCAGCACCCGCGGCAGGACACGCCCTGCGCTCGCTTGAGCCCTCTCCCGGTCACCTCAGCGTGGTGTGACCTCGGACGGCGGAGGCCGCAGCGAACGCGCTGATGGGCTGTACTGGGAACGACTCAAGCTTGCTTCTGCTTGGAAGGCAATCGCCACTCTGCTGAAGGTGGCGTTTCCGATCCGTTACCGCCGCGAGGTGGGTGCGTGCCGACATGGGAGCCCATGGCGCCGGACACTGCAGGCGCGGGCGCAGTGGATGCCTCCGTCCTGGCGGCAGGCGCGCCGCACCGGTCCTGGCCGGTTCTCACTATCGGAGAGATGACATGAAAAAGAAGATTCTGCTGACGATGGCTGCGGCCATGCTCGCGCTGGCCAGCGCCCAGTCGATGGCGATGATCGTGGTCGACAGCGACGGCCAGTATTGGGATTGCAACTGGCAGCGCGGCGTACTCGTCTGCGTGCCGCTGGACTACATGCCGCCGCTGGATCCCTGATCCGCCCGCCGGGCTCTGCCCCAGCGAGCGGGGCCGGCACGCAGTGTCTTCAAGATCCGCCGGCCCAGTCAGGGGTGGTCCCGCTGGTGCTCGATGCGTGCCGGATCAGGAAGGACGTGGCCCTGCCTGCATCGTCCAGCCCGGCCGCGCTGAGCGGGCTCAGGAGGAGCTGGCTCAGCGCGGTTGCTCGCACCTCCGGGGGTGAGAGCGTGATCGATGCCGTCGGTGCGAGTCCGGACCGATGGTCGGCGATCGAACCTGCAATGCCACCAGCGGACGGCTGAAGACGCTCGCGTGCGCGTCACGCCAATCGCATGGAGCGGTGGCGGGGCGTTTGGCCGTGCCATTGCGACAGGGAGGAAGCTGCGCCATGGTCAAAGTTAGGCGTCAAGCGCGGCAATAGCGTGGATCGCGCGCAGCCTCGACGCCTCGCTGCTGCCGCCTGGTCAAGGCGCCGGCGACGCAGTAGCGAGGGGCCGAAACCGTCCTCGGGGCTTGGCACTGTCCTGCCTGCGCGCCGATTCGATGGGTCTTTCCGCACTGTTCATGAAGGTTCATATGCCTGCTCCGGCGTGCACAACTGGCTGCGTCCCTTGGTCGCCCGGCGCGCCCTTGAACGAGCGCCCAGCGGAAGCGTGGAGGCCTGGCAGTGAGCGGCCGCCGCATGCCGGGTCCCTTGGTTGCGCAGGCATGGCAGCGTCCTCTGGACACGGGAACCGCAGTGCTCGCTTTCATGGGGCCGCTGGCGCCCGTCGGCACCGAAGAGCAGATCGCAGCGGACGCCAGCATGAGCTCGTCCGTGCGCAACGCGCCCGCTCAGCTCGAAGCCCTGCCGCTGCGCTCCGGCTGCACGCGTCGCGATGGTGACGAGATGCCCGTGCGCATGGAGTTCAACGATCACGGCGAGCTGCGTCGGCGCGAATGAGCGGTCTCGTCAGGTGTCCGCCAAGCGGCGTGTTTCCGGCGGGCTTATTCGACATCAGGGCGGTCTCCAGCAATCGGCGCCTCGACTCGCATCCACTGCTGTTCTCACTGCATCGGCGAACGAATCCCGGACTCCCACGCGTCGCTCTTGAACGGCAGCGACCGCGTCCAGGCCTAGGCCCTGCGGCAGGCGAAGTCTCAGCGCTTCCCGCCGCCACGGCTCGGCTTCGCCAGGGCCGTCAGCGAGTCGGGCACGCAGCCGAAGATCTGCAGGCTGTCGCCCGAATCGAAGCGGAACACGAAATTGTCGAACACTTCGCTGGCGCGCACATGCTCCACCGCCGTCACCCGTGCCTGCACCAGTGGAGAGAGCTGCGGCACCTCGCAGCGGGTGAAGTGCATCAGGCGCAGCCGGGCGCCGCGTTCATCGCCGAGGATCCACCCCACGATCAGCGAGGTCGACCAATCGCGATCGAACTGCAGGCTCTGCAGCTGGGCACCCACCAGCGCCTGGTAGGAGTCCAGCTTCTCACCCTGGCGCGGACGCCGGTTGCCGAAGCCTGCATCCTGCGGGTCCTCGCAGATGAGCGCGCGCGCGGCGAACCAGTCGATCACGCCCTGAACCATGTCGATGTCGGCATCGCCGTCGATGCCCTTGAGACTCCAGAGCAGATAGCCGGGCTGCAGCTGCAGGGTGCCGGGCAGGCCGTCGATCCATCCATCAAGGAGGTCGCCGCGCAGTCCGGTGCCGGCATAGTCGGCCAGCAGCTCGGTCACGAGCTTCTGCCGCAGCTTGCGCTGTGCCGGGCTGGGTGCGAAGTCCGGGTCGCGCAAGGCCTCGAACGAAGGTGTTCGGGTGACGAAGAAGAGCTCGAGTGACATCCGGTGGCCTGGGTGAGTGGAATGCGCAGCCGCGATCATCCGATATCTCCGGCGCGCGGCCTATGGCGCTGCGGGCAGTGCCGCGACGCGGCATTCGCCCGTCGGCGCCATCGATGCATTCCATCTGGCAGGAGCTGCCGCAGCTGCGAGTGGCTTGGCTGCGCTTCGCAGGTCAGTTGTTGCCGAGGTTGTCTGCACGGGCTCGCTCACGCATCGGGGAGGAGCCTGCGTGCAGGCGACCGCAGCCTGCGCCATGCCTCGAGCCAAATCCCATCGACACGGCATCGACCACTCGGCGCCGCGAAGGTCCAGCCCTCAGGGCTCGATGTCGGCATATACGGCCCCACGCATACGCAGCAGCAGTTCGATCCGCTGCTGCAGGGCTGCCGCGCGCTCCATACCCGCCGACAGCGCTGCGGAACTGCCCGCGCGTTCGCGCGACCAGATCGTGCGGATCAGCTCTTTGTCCGCATCGAAGTGCGCGCGCCAGCGGGACTGGGCGCGCTGCAGCTGGCTCTGCTCGTCCACGGGAAGCAGTGCAGACAGGGCTTCCTGCGCCTGTGTCAGCTCGCTCTCCAGAAACGCGATCCATGCGCCGATCTCGGCGGAGGCGCTGCCGCCCGCAGCTTCCGCAACCGCCAGCTCATACGCCGCAGCGCGCGTTCGGAACTCGCCTAGATAGTCGGGGGCATCGGGGTTGTCGACGGCGCCAACGATCGATGCGCATACGAGGAGGATCAACAGAAGCAGGGTGCGAGTCGCGGGCATCGCGGCGGTGTCCATGGGTTCATCCCTTGACATGGCAAAGGCCGCGCGGCCGATTCCCTTCGGCCGCGCGGTTTCTCATTTCAGCGTCACCAGCTGCTTGAGCACGCCATCCAGGCCGCCAAACACGGTGAGTTTGTCGATCTTCTCGGTGACCTTTTCCAGCGCCTCCAGCTCCTTCAGGTGCATCAGCACCGGGCTGTCCTCCATCAGCTTGGCGGTGTTGAGCAGCGAGCGCGTGGCGTTCGCTTCCTCACGGCGGCGGATCACGTTGGCCTGGGCCGCCTTCTCCGCCTGCACCACGCTGTTCAGGATCTCCTTCATGTCGCCCGGCAGGATCACGTCCTTGACGCCGACGCCCAGCACCTCCAGCCCCAGCGCCTCGACGCGAGCGCGCACGTAGCTGTAGATGTCGGCGTCCAGCGAGGCCTTGTCGCCGAGCAGTTCGTCCAGCGACTTCGACGACACCGCCTGACGCAGCCCGAACTGCAGCTCGCGATACAGGAAGTCACCGTACTTGGCGACCTTGGTGCGGGCCGCCACCGGGTCGGTGACACGCACGCTCGCACCCAGGTTCACGCGCAGCGAGACCTTGTCGCGGGTCAGCAGCTCCTGGCCGCCGACTTCGATGGCCAGTACGCGCAGGTCGATGACTTCGGCCACGACGTTCTTCTGCAGGTTCCAGAAGGCCGCAGCACCCGGCGTCAGCACCCGCGCGAGCGTGCCGTCGACGAACAGCAGGCCGGCGTGCTCGCTGGGCACGGTCACCGACACCGCGACCTTGTCGAGCAGGCCGATCTGGCGCAGGCGCTGCGCGGTGGCCACATCGATCTCGCTCGATTCGGCCACGGCGATGCGCTGCACCTCGACCGGCACCAGGCCCTTCCAGTAGAGCTTGCGGGTGCCCGGCTGCAGCACGTCCTGCAGCTTGCCGTGCTTGAACACGAGGCCGAGCTCCTGGCCGCCGATGTCGGCGAGCAGGAAGTTCTCGGACAGGTGCCCGCCCAGACCAGCGATGAGGGCGTCGATATCCTTGCCGGCGTACTCCGGCTGGGTGATGTCGAACAGGCGCACTTCGACTTCATCGAACCAGGCCCGCAGGCGGTGCACGCCCGGGCCCAGCACGCGCTCGAAGCGACGGTTGCGGTAAACGAGGCCGCGCTCGGCGTCGCCGATCACGACCTTGCGGATCATCAGCATTGCGGTCTCCTTTACTTGCATTGGGCTCGACGATGGGTGGGCAGGCCCCGGTGCCGCGGCGAGCCGATGCGCGACGGGGGCAGGGGTTGCGTTGTAGGTCAGCTTTGGGTTGCGCTTGGCGATTCGACGCAGTGGCCACCTGCAGGTGTTCAATGCAGTGCGCCTCTTCCGCGCGCCTGAGAAGCGCAGTGCGCTGGTGATGCCCGCTCGTTCACTCAGCCCGTCATCCCCGCGCAGGCCGGGATCCCGTGCTGCTGCACCTCCGATTGGCGTCAGAGGCGTGACTGCACTTACGTGCAGTCACCGGGTGCCCGACTGGGTCCCCGCATGCGCGGGGACGACGAGCGGGGGAATGCGCGGCCTCAGTGCCCTCAGGGACTTGAAGTGGGCTTCTGTGGATCAACAAAGCGCACGGCCAACAGGCCGCGATGCCGCGAAGAGAAGGGTTCGCCCCGCCGCCCTCGGGACGGAGATCCAGCGCGCGCGTGCGGGCGGCGTGGCGTGGGTGTCGCGCTCTCCGAACTGGCAGAAGGCGATCCCTGCGCGGGCCGGCCGCTGGCGCGGGCGGGGTCCCGGTCCAGTTGACGTTGCCGCCTGGTGTCCCTTGAACCTGCAGCCGAAGCCGCGTGTTCGCGAGTCGCCAGGCGGCGCGGGGCGAAGCCCGCTGGGCGCAAGGCCCCGGGTGGTGCGATGGAACACTGCGTGACAGGCAGTTGGAACGGGAATCGAACCCGCAACCCTCGGATTAGAAGTCCGATGCTCTAACCAATTGAGCTATCCGTGTGTCGGCATACGGGACTCGAACCCGCGACCTTCGGACTATGCGGTCCGACGCTCTCGCCTCTGAGCCAATGCCGTCGCTGAGAAACCCCCTGCAGCCGGCCCGAGGCATACGCCACGGCAGCGCCGCGCGCACCGGACGGGCGTGGGAACCCGTACCGCTACGAACCGGTGAAAGAGGCTTCGCATTGCCGCCGGTTCACGGCGGCAATTCCTGCAGGCCGCTTTGGCCTGCTGCGGGCCTGCTGCTGCTGAGCAGGCTCGCGCTTGTCCTGGAACTCCCTGTATTGATTGCGAACCCTGAAGCCAACACTCGCTTGGCCTCATGCACCTTGGGTCCACGCCAGTCTGCCGAGTCGAGCCCCTCTCCCCTGGAGGGAGAGGGGTTGGGGAGAGGGGGGGCAGGCTCGCGCAAGCCTTCGCTCCCCTCTTCCAAACCCCACGCCCTTGCTTCGTTCAAGCGCATCTGATGCTCAGCTGACTTTGCCAGCCGATCAGCGATCCGCTGCGAATCAACGAGGCGAGAGAAGGGAGCGGCTTCGAACCGCTGTCGATCGCGAACGCTGGAAACAAAACGCCCCCGGGTGGGAACCCGAGGGCGTTCGCGTCGCCTCGGGGAGATCGGGGTCGCCGATCTCCCGCGAGCGGAAGATCAGCCGGTGGTATCGATGCGGCGGTTGCCAGCGATGCCGCGCTGGTCCAGCCGCATGCGCGCGCAGACGTCAAAGCCGAAGGGCCTCGCGTGCGGCTTGCGTGGCGGGTGGGCGATGCGGTTCATGGCTGGGTCTGCTCTGGAACAGTGCGGGGAAGTCCGCGAGGTGGCGCACGATACGCCTGTTTTTCGGGCTGTCAAGCCCTCTGTGCGTCGCGCTTGAAGCCGCCGCTGCAGCGGCGCGCCAGGTGCGGAGCGGCCCCCGCAGTCGAAGATCGCACAGTGTCGACGCGCGCGCGGTGTCGCTCAAAGCACACGGGGCACGGGGTGTGCCGCGCGCTCCTCAGTCCTCGAATCCGTCTCTGAACAGAACGATCGTACCGACCTCGGGGACGTGCATCACGATGCAGTGGATCGCGCCGGCCAGGGCGATGATGTTGGTGCAGTCGACGGTGTCGATGGTGCGTCCCGGAAACGCCTGCTGGAACACGCTCACCGCCTGCGCGTTCTGCGCGGCGTACTGGTTCGGGTTGCTGGCCGGGGTGAAGCGGCAGGTCAGCACCAGATCGTTGAGGATCACCGCGTTCGCATAGGTGCAGTGCGCGCCGCTGCACTGGAAGCCTGGCGTGCGGAACACCGTGTAGCCGCGGCCTGCCAGCGTCGTCGCCATGTCGTTGGTGACCTGTGCCGGCACGCCGCCGAGCAGGCTCGGCGAGTACTCGGAAATGATCACCGAGTCCCTCGATGCCGGCAGCATCCACATGTCGATGTGGCGGGTCGCATCCAGCGCCTGCGGCAGCGCGGCGGTGACTTCGACCAGGTTGCCCTGGTAGTCGAGATAGCGGGCCTGCACATCGGCCAGGCTCAGCGAAGGATTGCCCTCGGACGGGTCGAAGATCAGGTTGGTCAGGAAGGCCGCGCGGTCGTCGAACAGGTGGTAGTTGCCGCCGCCGTGCAGCAGGCCGATTTCGTAGCGCGGCTGGTTCCAGGCGTTCGACAGGGCGGTGGGAATCAGATTGTCGTTCGGCCGCGGACGGTTGTAGGTGTGGTCGATGATCGCCAGCTGGCCGGCTTCATCGACGACATAGCGCGGGCCGTAGTCGCGCATCCAGATGCTGTCGCTGGCGGCGATCACGAACTGCACGCGGGCGAGATCCGCGCCGGCATTGCTGAGCGCCGTGGTCGCGCTGGCCTGCTGCGCGCTGCTCGCGACCACCAGGAAGACCTTGGCGCGGCTGTCCACGGTCGTGACCTTGGTGATCATTTCGGTCTGCAGCGGCAGCAGGCTGCTGGTCGCCGTCCAGCGCATCAGGATGCCGGCATTCGGCTCGTACTCGGCGATGGCGCGGACGGGGCCTGGAGGCGGCGCGCGCAGCGGCACGGACAGCGGCGGCGTCCAGCGCGCGCGCTCCTCGGTCGTCATGTGTCGCGGAAGAGGAACTTCCTCTTCCTCCGCCCATGCCGATGCGCTGCAAGAAAGGCCGGCGACCAGGGTGAGGATGCACAACACTTGCGGCAGGCGCATGGTGGTTCGAGGAAGAGTCTCGGGAGCCTGAGTCTAGCAGTGGGGCGCGAAGCGGCAGGGAGCGGTCGCTTGATTCCGTGGAATGGACGTCGACCGAACGAGTGCGAGGCGTACGGGACCCGGACGACGCAGTCAGGGTCGTCAGCCTCCCTGCAGCGGCGGCTTGCCCGCGCTCCCAGCCGGCGAAAGGGGTTGCCACCGTGGCGACGCCGTGGCCGCTGCCCGCGCGCACTGCACTTGCGCGAGTAGAACAGGCTGGCGGTCGGCGATCGCCGCGAGGCGTGAGGCGGAGCCGCCCCATTCTTGACGGGCCCTCGCGGCGGCTTGTCGACTTCGTGTGTGCAGGCGCGACAACACGGGGCGCGCCAGAACGGCGTCTGCCCGGAGGGAAGGTGAGCCGGGCGCTGGTCCTGAATCCTGATGGCGGGTCGTGCTGCTGTCTGCAGTGTCCCTTTGCGTAAGCTTTGCGCGTGCAGCTCCCAAGGACAGGCACCGATGATCATCCCGAAGTACTGGGCGGAAGCCCGCCTGCAGCATCGCGAGCGTCGCCGTCAGGTCACCGTGCGCCGCTTTGGCTGGTCGGACCTCAGCCTGGAGCAGGCCCAGGCGCATGCGGAGGCGCGCGTCGCCGACGCGATGGCGCAGATTCGTGCAGGCGTCGAGTTGGCTCGGCGTGAGCGCCGGGTCGCCTACAACGGCGCAGACGGTCTGCCGATCCGGGAAGAGGTCGTGCAGCGCAAGGGTGAGTCCGTGATCACGCGCAACGGCTATGGCGCCTTGTGCCTCAACACCCCGAATGTGCTGTTTGCCGACATCGATTTCGTCGAGGCGCCGGACTGGCGTCTGCGCTGGACGCTGACCGGGTTGCTCGCACTCGCCTTTGCGCTCGCTCTGGGGTCGGCATTCGGGCAGGGCTGGGGGAGTGCGCTGGTGGGCGGGCTGCTTCTCGGGCTGATCGTGGGCGGGGTGTTGAGTCGCTTGCTGTTCCGGTCCTGGATGGCCCTGTCCGGTGGCGTCGAAGGGCTGGCGCGACGCCGTATCCAGCGTTTCGTCGAACGACGCCCTGACTGGCGGCTGCATGTGTACCGCACCCCGGCCGGTCTGCGGCTGCTGGCGATGCACCGCCTGTTCGATCCCCGGGAACCGGAGGTTGCCGCCGCCTTCGAGGCGCTCGGCGTGGACGCCGACTATGCGCGCATGTGCCGCAACCAGAACTGCTTCCGCGCGCGCCTCACGCCCAAGCCCTGGCGCATTGACCTGCCGCGACTGCGTTCGCCCTATGCGGCGGCGTGGCGTCCGGAACACGCCGACTTGCCCGCACGGCGCTCGTGGGTGGCGAAGTACGAGCGCGCATCGCAGGGTTTCGCCGCCTGTCGGCATGTCGATGCTTTGGGCAGCGGCCAGGAGCATGCCGTGGCCGCTCAGGTGCGCCAGCTGCACGACTCGGTGTGCAAATCGGCGAGCGTCCTGCCGTTGGCGTGAGCGCTCAGGGGAACGTCTCCTTCGAGGCAACTCTCCACTGAGGGCGGCTCCGACTTCAGCGGCATCAGCGCAAATGGCCCGACCTTCTCTGGCACATCGATGGCCGCACCGATGACCGCGGGCTGCATCGCCGTGCTCAAGCAGGCAGCGCCCACGGCCACGTCGGATGAAATCGGGGCTGCACTGGAGGCCTCGACCGTACGCCTGCTGCGACCGCCGATGACCCTGGACTACCCGCGCCTCGACTGCGCGGATGTACTGCTGCGGTTGGCGGTGGAGGTGTTTGCCGATCGGTTCGAGCTGCGCTGAAAGCATGTGAGAACCATCCGCCTAACGCGGCCGACCCTGGCTGTCCGTGGCGGCAGCGCGCTTTGAGAATTCTGTGGTCGCTGGCTCGCCAAACGCCCTCGGATTGACGTACCGCGCTTTGCCACGACCGCCCAGAGGCGCCCTCGCTACGGCGTCTGGGTTCTCACACCCTTTGAGTCCGCTGGATGCGCAGCGCAGGCGTCGGGTTGAAGAGCCCGAGTGACCACATCGCCAGCGCCCCGGCTTCAAGGAAGGTCCCGCCTGGCGCGTCGCCCACAACAGCGCGGGCGCCCAGGCAAGGGGCGCAGCGAGGCGATCAATCGCAGCGCAGCCCTTCAAGCGGCGTCAGCGCCTGCAGCTGCAGCTGCTGTATGCCGTCGCGCCCCTCCAGCCTGGCCTCGGCGCGGCCGCAGTCGAGGAATCGCAGCTCCAGCCTGCCCCATAGCGGTCGGCGGATCTGCGCCGGGTCGAAGGCGCCGAAGCGGCCGCCTTCGACCGCCAGCGCGCTCAGGCTGAAGGGCTCGCCGTAGCGCGGACGATGCACGGTGCTGCCGACCAGGGTGAGATTGACGCCGACATTGCGGTGACCGTGAAAGACGAAGGCGAAGCCATCGCCGGCCAGCACCGAGAAGCTGAAGCCCTGGCCCGAGCTGGCGGGGTCGTACCACGCGCCGCTGAGGGCACGCGTGTCGCGGATGTAGAGCGGCGACAGGCTGTCGAGCCAGGCCTGGATGTCGGCGATGTCGCGCGCGTCCAGCACGGTCTGCAGGAATCGCATGGGCGAGATGACTTCGGTGGCGGTGCGGACGCCGCCGGGGACGCCTATGGCCTGGCGCGGCCGATCGGTGCGCGGGTCGGGCTCGTGGCAGCGCCCGCACACCTCCAGATAACGCTGCTGTCCGCGGGCCGCGTCAGGTGCTGTCTGCGCGGTCGCCTGCTGGACGACGAGGCCGCTGATGAGCACGGCGATCAGCCGCGCGCAGGGGTGGTTTGGCATGGTGGTCCCGGCCCGGCTGCTGCGGGCCGCCAGTCTGGACCTGGCGTGTTGCAGTGCTGTGGCCTGCCTGGCAGCGCCTGCGATGTGCCGCGAACGTTTCGCGCCCCGCAAGGACCTGCGCCTTGCGACGGCGCGGCGCATTCGGGCGACGACCGCTTCATGCCAGAGTAGGGGCCATGGCGGGGTGCCGATGTCGCCCTGCCCAAATGCCCCTCGGAGACGGCTCATGCTCCTGCACGCGGTGGATCGCTTCATTCTCAGGGCAACGCTGGCCTATGCGCTGTTCGGAGCGGTCTGGATCGTTGGCTCCGACGCGCTGCTGGCGCGCCTGATCGACGTCGATGCGATCGCGCGGCTGTCGATGGCCAAGGGGCTGCTGTTCGTGGTGCTGTCCGGCTGCGCATTCGCGCTTGGCATGCGCCATGTGCGATTCCTGCAGGACGCCGAGATCTCCTCCGACCGCGGCTTCGACTGGCGTCGCTGGCAGCGCTGGCCGGGCTATCTGCTCGCCCTGCTGCTGACTGCCACCGTCGGCGTGCTGCGCGCCCTGGTGCTCGATGCGGTCGGTGCGGAAACCGGCCTGCTGCTGGTGTTCGTGCCGGCGATCTTCGTATCGGCCCTGTTGGGTGGCTGGGGCCCGGGCCTGCTGAGTACTGCGGTGGCGCTGCTGATCACCGCGCAGTCGATGTACTGGCACGGCATCGAAGCGCGCGACCCGGGCACGGTTGAACACCTGCAGCTGCTGCTGCTGGCCATCAGCGGCGCCGCCGGCAGCCTGATCAGCAGCAGCCTGCATCGGGCCCGCGAGTCGGCCCAGCGCGAGGCGATGGCCACGACCGCGACCCTGACCGCGATCGGCGATGGCGTCGTGGTGCTGGACGCCGAGGGTCGCGTGCGCTCGATGAACCGCGCGGCGACGACGATCCTGGGTCGCACCGCGGACGCGGCACGCGGCTGCCGGCTCGACAGCCTGCTGGGTGCACAGGCTGCTGAGGGTGCCCCCGCCGCTGGCCGCAGCCTCCCTCCGGACGAGGCCGGATTGGTCCGAATGTCGCGGCCCGACGGCGCGCAGCTCGCCCTGCGCA
The DNA here is from genome assembly GCF_937888285.1 of uncultured Aquimonas sp. Taxonomy (GTDB): domain Bacteria; phylum Pseudomonadota; class Gammaproteobacteria; order Xanthomonadales; family Xanthomonadaceae; genus Aquimonas. The sequence goes on along the minus strand of NZ_CALART010000005.1, from coordinate 33,501 downwards.
TCGAGGAGTTCGCGCTGGTCGAGCAGGGGCGCGAGCGTGGGCGAGTGGTGGTGCTCCGCGATGAGACCCAGCGGGAGTCACTGGAGCGCGAGGCGCGGCGCGTGCGCAGCCTGCTGGGCGCGGTCATCGAAGGCGCCTCCGACGCGATCTTCGTCAAGGACCCCGAAGGGCGCTATCTGATGTGCAATGCGCAGGGCGCGCGCATGGTCGGCTTCAGCGTCGAGGACCTGCTGGGACGCACCGACGCCGACCTGTTCCCGCCCGAGCAGGCGCGCATGCTGCGCCAGATCGATCTGTCGATCCTCGCCTCCGGCGAGACCCGCACCGGCGAAGAGCAGCTGAGCCTGCCGGGCCAGCCGGATGCGGTCTTCCTGGCCACCAAGGGGCTGGTGCGCGACGCGCGCGGCGAGCGCATCGGCGTGTTCGGCATTTCCCGCGACATCACCGAGCGCAGCCGGCAGCAGCGCCTGCTGGCCGAGAGTCGCGCCCAGCTGCGCACCTTCGTCGAACAGGCGCCCATCAGCGTGGCGATGTTCGACCGCGACATGTGCTACCTGGCGGCGAGCCAGCGCTGGCGCGCCAGCTTTGGCCTGGCCAGCTCCGATCTGGTTGGCGTCTCGCACTACACGCTGCTGCCGGACCTGCCGGAGCGCTGGCGCGAGCTGCATGCCCGCGGCCTGGCCGGCGAGCACCTGCAAAGCGACATGGACCTGTGGGAGCGCAGCGACGGCCAGCGCCAGTGGCTGCGCTGGGCCATCCAGCCCTGGCAGGACGAGCGCGGCGAGGTCGGCGGCATCATCATCGTCACCGATGACCTGACCGCGCAGATGCGCCTGCTGGACCAGCAGCGCATCGCCGCGGTGGCGCTCGAAGCCGCCGATGCCATCGTCATCACCGACGCCCATTCGATCGTCCAGCAGGTGAACAGCGCCTACTGCGAGATCACCGGCTACAGCCGCGAGGAGGCCATCGGCCGCCGGCAGGGCGATCTGGTGCGCTCCGGCAAGCAGGGAGCCGAGTTCTATCGCGCGATGTGGTCGGAGCTGGCCACGGTGGGCGTCTGGCGCGGTGAGCTGTGGAACCGCCGCAAGAGCGGCGAGCTCTACCCCGAGTTCCTGAGCATCACGGCGGTCAAGGACGAGCACGGTGCGATCAGCCACTACGTCGGCGTGATGCAGGACATCACCCAGCGCAAGCGCGCCGAGGAGACCATCGTCCGCCTCGCCTACTACGACGCCCTGACCCACCTGCCGAACCGCCGGCTGCTGCTGGACCGGCTGCAGCATGCGCTGAAGGCCAGCGAGCGCGAGGGTCTGCGCGGCGCGCTGCTGTTCATCGACCTCGACAACTTCAAGCAGCTCAACGACACCCGCGGCCACGATGCCGGCGACCAGCTGCTGATGCTGGTCGCGAAGCGGCTGCTGGACGCCGTGCGCGAAACCGACACCGTGGCGCGGCTGGGCGGCGACGAGTTCGTGGTGCTGCTGGAACACTTCGCGGAGGACGCCGACGCCACGGCCGCCCTGGTCGCCCGCGAAGCCCGCCGCATCGGCGACCGCCTCGCCGCCAGCTACCAGATCGGAGACGCCGAGCATCGCTGTACCGCCAGCATCGGCATCGCGCTGTTCGGAGGGCAGGGCGCGACTGCGGACAGCGTCATGAAGCAGGCCGACCTCGCCCTCTACCAGGCCAAGGCCGATGGCAAGAACGCGGTGCGCTTTTTCGACCCGGCGATGCAGAGCGTGGTGGAGGCGCGCTCGCGCCTGGAGGCCGAGCTGCGCGATGCCGTCGAGCACGGTCAGTTCGTCCTGCACTACCAGCCGCAGTGGAATCACCCGCAGGGCGTGATCGGGGTCGAGGCGCTGATCCGCTGGCAGCGCGACGACGGCCGGCTGGTGTCGCCCGCGGAGTTCATTCCGCTGGCAGAGGAGACCGGCCTGATCGTGCCGATGGGCGCCGCAGCCTTCGTCGAGGCCTGTCGCCAGCAGGTCGCCTGGCAGGGCGACCCCGCGACGCGCGACCTGAATATCGCGGTCAACGTCAGCGCGCGCCAGTTCCGCAGCCGCGAGTTCGTCTCGCAGATCCGCGGCGCGCTCGAGACCACCGGAGCGGACCCGCAGCGGATCAAGCTGGAGCTGACCGAAAGCCTGCTGCTCGACCAGGTGGATTCGGCGATCGCGCGCATGCACGAGCTGCGCGCGCTCGGCCTCGGCTTTTCGCTAGACGATTTCGGCACCGGTTTCTCGTCCCTGTCCTATCTCAGGCGCCTGCCGCTGGAGCAGCTCAAGATCGATCGCAGCTTCGTCGTCGATCTGCTCACCGACGCCAATGCCGCCTCGATCGCCCGCGCGGTCATCCATCTCGCGCACAGTCTGGGGCTGTCGGTGGTCGCCGAGGGCGTGGAGAGCGAGGACGTGTGGAGCCACCTGCGCGAGCAGGGCTGTGATGCCGCCCAGGGCTACCTGTTCAGTCGCCCCGTGCCGGCGGACGAAATCCCGCAGCGTCTGCGCGAGCTGGCTGTGCGCGCTGCGCTCTGACTGTCGGCTGTTCGCCGCCTCACGGCCTGCGTCCCGGGTGCCCGAGTGGCCTCCGGGCGCCTGATCTGGAGTGCTGGTGTGGCTTCAGCGCGTGCCCAGACGCTCCCAGAAGCTGTTGGGCAAGGGGTCGCTGTCGGCCTTTCCGAGCTTCTCGCGATGGCGGCCCGGCGGCGGTTCGCTGCGGTGCGGGCGACGGCAGCAGACCCGCACGACGTAGCCATCGCCGGCCGTGTCCTCGACCTCGACGGTGTGGGCTTCGCCCTGCTTCAGTGCCTGGTTGATCGCCGCGCCCAGTGCACGCAGCGCTTGTGGCGTGCCGACCACGGTCGACATGTCACGGGGAAAGTCCTGCGCGTAGACATGCAGGATGGACTCGGGCATCAGCGCTCTCCGGCGGGCGGCACGTCCGGTTTGTGCCGCGAATGCCGGCGAGGCATGCAAGGTCTGCGCCCCATGGGGCGCCGCGGGCGCCTCGTGTCTTCAGCGGATGTCGCCAGCCTCGCCGATACGCAGCTGGCCACGCGCCTGCACGGGCGACTCGCCCATGAAGGCGCTGCGGCTGAACTCGAAGTCGGCGACCAGGGCCTGGCCTTCGCGGCGCAGGCGCAGTTCGCCGTCGGCGCTGGCGATCATGCGGCGGCCGTCCGCTCCTTCGATCGCGAGCGTCAGCTGGCCGCGTCGCGGGGTATTGCGCACCCCCTCGCTGCCGAAGCTGCCGAGCTGGTAGCTGCCCTCGGAGGTCTCGGAGGCGGCGACGAACAGGTCGGCCTTGGCGTACAGGGTGTTGGCTTCGTTGTAGACCTCGAGCGTCAGCGATTCGACGCCCTCGGCGTCGATCACCGGCAGGCGCATGGCGCTGCCGGAGGCGTTGCGGACCGCGTGGTCGCTGCCGTCGATGTTGAGCTGCAGGGCGTTCGCGCCTTCGCTGGCGGCGACTTCCGCGGTGGCCGCGGTGTCCGCCCCGCTCGGTGCGGCTTCACTGGCGGCAGAGCTGGCCGCGGCGGCCGGCGCTTCCTCGCTCGAAGGGGCGCAGGCCCCGAGGCCGACGGCCAGCAGCAGGACGGTGATGCGGACGAACAGGGTCTGCGAGGGGCGCATGGGTGGGACTCCGGCGTGGGATTCCGCGAGGTTACGGCGCCAGGGCGGCAGATGCGACAGGGAGGTGCTGGGCGGCTCGCGCTGCGCGCTGCGGGGCCGATGGAGCATTCCGCTTGCAGCGCCAGCGCCAGCGCCAGCGCCCGACCGGGAGCACGCGAGGAGCTCAGGTGCCCGTCGCGGCCGGCTTGGCTTCGCTGCTGGCGGCGGGCTTGCTCTCGCTGCTGGCGGGCTTGGCGTCGGCGCCGCCCGAGCCACTGCTGTCGCCCGCCAGGTTGCGCTTCTTGTCGCCGTCCTTCTTGAAGTCGGTCTCATACCAGCCGCCGCCGGCCAGACGGAAGCTGGGCGCGCTCACCTGTCGACGGACCTGTTCGGCGCCACAGGCAGGGCAGGTGCTCGGGTCGGCATCGGAGAGCTTCTGCAGGCGCTCGAAGCTGTGGCCGCAGGCGCCGCATTCGAATCCGTAGAGGGGCATGGGGTGCTCCGGGGCAATCTCAAAGGTGGGCGCAGAATGGGGGCGGGAGCTGCGAATTCAAGAGCCGCGGACGCAGCGGCGGCGTCAGCAGCTGCGAAGCGGGGCAGGGGAGGTTCGAGATGCGCCCGGTATTGGGGACAGTGCACAGCTCGCGGTGGGCCAGGGCCCACCCTATGAGGTTCCGTGGGCCGGAACCGAGGCAAGTGATCCGCGGTGATTTCGTTGGGGATGGGGCGGACGGCGGCTCATAGGGTGGGCCCTGGCCCACCATGCGCTCAACACCGGCCCCGGTCCCCTCTATTCCAAGCGCGCCCCGGTCCCGCACCTGCCTTCATCGCAAAGCCGTGTGCACCGCTGCACCCAAGCCGCCCTCGCGTCCGCACGGAGCGCCGCTCAATACGTCGTCAGCCACCCATGGCGCGCAGCCTCCTGCCCGGTCACCACGCGCTGGTACAGGCGCCGCAGCTCCATGCTGATCGGGTTGGCGCCGAGCTCGCGCTGATCCAGCCAGCCGACCTGGGCGATCTCGGCCGAGGTGCCGGTGAGGAAGATCTCGTCGGCGTCTGCGAGCTCTTCCAGCGACACCGTACGCGACTCCGCGCCGGCCAGCTCCATCACCGTGGCGCGGGTGATGCCGGGCAGGGCGTCGGGGTGTTCGACGGCCGTCACTCGCCCGTCCTTCACCATGAACACATTTTCGCCGGTGCACTCGACCACCTGCCCCTGCGCGTCGGTGAACAGGGCTTCGCCGAAGCCGCGCGAAGTCGCCTCGCGCTTGGCCAGGATCGAGTTGACGTAGGCCCCGCAGAGCTTCAGCGGCGGAATCGCCGCCGCCGTGTTGCGGCGGTAGGGGCTGTGGGTGAGCCTGACCCGCTCGCTGCCCAGATGCGGCTTCCACGGCATCGAGGCGACCAGCACGTCCTCGCCCAGCACTTCGACATCGAGCCCGAGGCCGCCGCGCGCATAGGTCGCCAGCGGGCGGATGTAGGCGTCGCGGTGCCGGTTCGCGCGCAGCACGGCCAGCGTCGCCGCCTCGAACTCGCCGATCGAAAACCTGATGCCCAGCGCCTCGCAGCCGCGGGCCATGCGATCGAGGTGGTCGCGCAGGCGGAACACCGCGGCGCCGTCCGGCGTGGCGTAGGCGCGGATGCCCTCGAACACGCCGGTGCCGTAGTGCAGGCCGTGGGCGAGCGGGTGGATGCCGATCTCGTCGACGCGCACGATGTCGCCGTTGTACCAGAGGCTCAGGGACATTCGGCCACCTCCACCTTCAGGCAGTCGTAGAGCTTTTCCATCTGTCGGCACAGGCCTTCGGCGGCGCGTTCGCCCTCAAGCGTGAGCGCAAGATTCCAGGCGCTGCCGTCGTTGGAGCGCTGGCCTTCGATGGCCAGCGGCGTGTAGCCGCGGCGCTCGGCCGTGCCCAGCACGCGCAGCAGCGCGCCTTCGGCCGGGCGCAGGGTCAGGTCAAGCCGGAATCGCATGGGCTTCGGTCTCGTCCAGCATGGTGGCGTTGCTGTGGTTGGGTGGCACCAGCGGCCAGACGTTGGCGCGGGCGTCGATGATCACGTGCAGCAGTGCAGGGCCCGGGGTCGCCATCAGCTCGCGCAGCGCGGCCTCGGTGTCCTCGCGGCGCTCCAGGCGCACGGCGGGGATACCGAACACGCGGGTCAGCGCGGCGAAGTCGGGGTTGTCGGAGAGGTCGATCTCGCTGAAGTTCTTCGCGAAGAACAGCTCCTGCCACTGCCGGACCATGCCCAGCGAACTGTTGTCCAGCAGCACCATCTTGATCGGCAGCTTGCAGCGCGCGACGGTGGCCAGCTCCTGGATGTTCATCATGATGCTGCCGTCGCCCGAGACCAGCACGACGGGCCGATCCGGGCAGCCGAACTGCGCGCCCATCGCTGCCGGCAGGCCGAAGCCCATGGTGCCCAGCGCGCCGGAGGTCAGATGGTTGCGCGGATGGTGGAAGCGCCAGTGCTGGGCCACCCACATCTGGTGCTGGCCGACATCGCAGGCGACCACGGTGTCGGGCGGCATCAGCTCGGACAGGCGCTTCAGCAGGGCCGGCGCGTACACGCCCTTGCCCGGCGCGTCGTAGCGCGGCGCCGACAGCGCGCGCATGCGCTGGCAGCGCTGGTGCCAGTCCTCGCAGTTGCTGCGCGCCGCGGCCAGCCCGCGCAGCGAATCGCGCAAGTCGCCATAGAGCGGCACGTCGGCACGCCGCAGCTTGCTGATCTCGGCCGGGTCGGCGTCCAGATGGATGACGCGCGCGTTGGGCGCGAACTCGCTCAGCTTGCCGGTGGCGCGGTCGTCGAAACGGGCGCCGACGCAGATCAGCAGGTCGCATTCCTGCACCGCCGTGTTTGCCGCACGGGTACCGTGCATGCCCAGCATGCCGATCAGGTAGGGATGGTCGGGCGGCAGGTTGCCCTGGCCGCGCAGGGTCTGCACGGTCGGCAGACGGGCCGACTCGACGAAGGCGCGGAACTCGGCGACCGCATCGCCCAGCACCACGCCCTGGCCCGCGTAGACCACCGGCCGTTCGGCCGAGGCGATCGCGGCGATGGCCTCGATCAGGTGCGCGGCCGAGGGCTGCGGCAGGGTGCCCTGCACCGAAGGCGGCAGCGGACGCAGATGCTGCGCCGGCGCGTTCTGCACGTCTTTCGGGAAATCGATCAGCACCGGCCCGGGCCGGCCGCTCTTGGCGATGCGGAAGGCTTCGTGGACGACCTTGGGCATGTCTTCGATCGAGCGCAGCAGGAAGCTGTGCTTCACGATCGGCAGGGTCATGCCGTAGACGTCCAGCTCCTGGAAGGCATCGGTGCCCATCAGGGTGGTGGGCACCTGGCCGGTCAGCACCACCATCGGCACCGAGTCCAGAAAGGCATCAGCGATGCCGGTGACCAGGTTGGACGCACCGGGGCCCGAGGTGGCCACGCACACCCCGACCTTGCCCGACGCGCGCGCGAAGCCGTTGGCGGCGAGCGCGGCGCCCTGCTCGTGGCGGACCAGGATGTGGCGCATCGGCGAGCCGGTGAGCGCGTCGTAGAAGGGCATGATCGCGCCGCCCGGGTAGCCGAACAGCACCTCGGTGCCTTCGGCCTCAAGGCAGCGGGCCATCAGTTCGGCGCCGTTCTTGGCGGGCTTGAAGGCCGCCGCCGCGATCTGCGCGGCGGCGGGTTCGGCCGACGCGTCAGACGCGTCCAGGCTGTGGGCGGCGCGGGCGTTCATGCGGCGGCGTCCTGCGGTTTGGCGGCGGGGGCGTCGGCGGCGGGCTTGGTCTCGGCCTTGGGCGCGGCATTCAGCCAGGCCATCTCGGCGCGCAGGGTCTTGCCGATCTTCTCGATCGGATGGTCCAGATCGGCCTGCTTCAGGCGCTGGTACTCGGGGTTGCCGGCCTTGTACTCGGCGATCCACTGGCGCGCGAAGGTGCCGTCCTGGATCTCGGTCAGGATGTCCTTCATGCGGGCCTTGGTGTCGGCATCGATGACGCGCGGGCCGCGGGTCAGGTCACCGTACTGCGCGGTCTCGCTGATGAACTCGTGCATGCGGGTCAGGCCGCCGTCGTAGAGCAGATCGACGATGAGTTTCAGCTCGTGCAGGCACTCGTAGTAGGCAATCTCGGGCTGGTAGCCGGCCTCGACCAGGGTTTCCCAGCCAGCGAGCACCAGCTTGGTCGCGCCACCGCAGAGCACCGCCTGCTCGCCGAACAGATCGGTCTCGGTTTCTTCCTTGAACGTGGTCTTGATCGCCTTGGCGCGCGCGCCGCCGACGCCGGCGCAGTAGGCCAGGGCCAGCTGCTCGGCCTTGCCCGAACGGTCAGCATGGACGGCGTAGACGCAGGGCACGCCGCGACCGATCTCGAACTCGCGTCGGACCAGTGCGCCCGGGCCCTTGGGCGCGACCAGGATCACGTCGAGATCCTCGCGCGGCGCGATTTCGCCGTAGTGCACGTTCAGGCCGTGCGCGAACAGCAGGCAAGCGCCCTTCTGGATGTTCGGCTCGATGTGCTCGCGATACAGCTGCGGCTGCACCATGTCCGGCGTCAGCACCGCGATCAGGCCGGCTTCGCGGATCGCATCTGCCGGCGACTTGACGGTGAAACCGTCCGCTTTCGCCTTGGCCTCGGTCGGGCCGCCCGGGCGCAGGCCGATGATCACGTCGGCGCCGGAGTCGCGCAGATTGAGGGCGTGGGCGCGGCCCTGGCTGCCGTAGCCGATGATGGCGACGCGGGGCAGGGTGGCGGCTGGATTGTTCGGCTGGCTCATCGTCGGTTCCTTGGAAGGGCGGTGCGGTGGTAGGTGTGGGTCGTTCGCGGGGGCGAGGTTCGGGGGTGCGGTTTCAGCCGGTGGTGATCGCGCCGCGCGAGGCGGAGCTGACCAGCCGGGCGTACTTGGCCAGCACGCCGGTCTCAACACGCGGGGCGATGCGGGCAGGGATGCGGCGCGAGAGGTCGGCGGTGGTTTCCAGCACGCGCCGATCGACGTCGATGATCACGGTGTCGCCATCGGCCAGCTGCGCGATCGGGCCGCCGCGCGCGGCCTCCGGGCTGGCGTGGCCGACCATGAAGCCGTGGGTGGCACCGCTGAAGCGGCCATCGGTGATCAGCGCGACCTCGTTGCCCAGGCCCTGGCCGACCAGGGCCGCGGTGACGGCCAGCATCTCGCGCATGCCGGGGCCGCCGGCCGGGCCTTCGAAGCGGATCACCACGATGTCGCCGGCCTTGATCTCGCGCGCCTGCACGGCGGCAAACGCCGCGTCTTCGGAATCGAACACGCGCGCCGGACCTTCATGGCGACGGCGGCCGTGACCGGCCAGCTTGACGATGCAGCCCTCGGGCGCGAGGTTGCCGTAGAGGATCGAGTAGCCGCCGCTGGGCTTCAGCGGATGGCTCAGCGGGCGAACGGCATCCTGGTTCGGGTCGCCTGCCGGTGCGGCATCGATCTCGGCGAAGAAGCTGCGCCCGGTCACTGTCGGCGCATCGGCCAGCAGGCCGGCGGCCTTCATTTCTTTGGCGACCAGGGCGGTGCCGCCCATGGTGTACAGCTCGGCGGCGGTGTAGCGGCCGCCGGGCTTGAGATCGGCAATGACCGGCACGCTCGATGCCGCCTGGAACTCTTCCAGATCGAAGGCCACGCCGGCCTCGTGCGCGATCGCCAAGAGATGCAGGGCGGCATTGGTCGAGCCGGCGGTGGCCGAGACCGCGCGCGCGGCATTGCGCAGGCTCTCAGTCGTGATGATCTCGCGCGGCAGCGGCCCATTGTTCGCGAACAGCCGCATCACCTGTTCGCCGCAGGCCTGCGCGGCCTCGCGTTTCTCCGTTGCCGGTGCGGGGATATCGTTCAGGCCCATCGGCGACAGGCCGAGGAAGGTCAGCACCATGGCCATGGTGTTGGCGGTGAACTGGCCGCCGCAGGCGCCGGCGCCGGGGCAGGCCGCTTTCTCGACCTCGGCCAGCTCGGCCTCGTCGATGCGCCCGGCGGAATGCGCCCCCACCGCCTCGAACACGTCCTGGATGGTGACCGCCTTGTCCTTGCAGCGGCCGGGCAGGATGGTGCCGCCGTACAGGATGAGGCCCGGCAGGTTCATCCGGCCCAGCGCCATCGCCGCGGCGGGAATGGTCTTGTCGCAGCCGACCAGCAGCACCACCGCATCCAGGCAGTGGCCGCGCACCGCCAGCTCGATGGAATCGGCGATGACCTCGCGCGAGGGCAGGGAGGCGCGCATGCCGTCCGAGCCCATGGCGATGCCGTCGGTCACGGCGATAGTGTTGAACTCGATCGGCGTGCCGCCGCCACGCTTGATGCCGATGCCGACATGCTCGGCCAACTCGCGCAGGTTGATGTTGCAGGGGCTGACGTCCGACCAGGTATGAACCACCGCCACCAGCGGCTTTGCGATCGCGGCGTCGTCCAGGCCTGTGGCGCGCAGCATGGCGCGGGCGGGGGCACGGGCGGGACCGGTCTTGATTGCGTCGCTCTGCACGGGGGGAGTCCTGGTGGCGGTGGAGGAGTGGAAGGCGGGCAATAAAAAACCCCGCCTCGTTGCCGGGGCGGGGTTTTCGGTTTTTTCGGATCCTGGCCTGCTCTGGAGGCTTTCTTCGGACCGTACTTTCCTATCCCGCGCCGGGTGGCAGGCCAATAAGAAGTACGAGTACGAGGAGCGCGAGCGCTGCGGCCGCGATGCGCGCGTTCGTCACCCGCACCTGGGCGGTGCGGGGGATTGCGATAGCGCGGGGGCGGGTGGGCTGCCGGTTCATGCGCTGCAGCAAAACACAGGCTTTCGCGAAGTGTCAACAGCCGAAACGGCATTAGGGCCTGACTTTGGTCGAGGCTGCGAAGCGGGGTCGCGCAGCCGCTTCACCGGTGTCGACGCGGGGCCTCTACACTGGCCCGCGAGCGGCCCTGGCGATGCTGCGCCACCGCGGGCCCGCAACGCGAAGGAGTACACCATGTCCGTCACGACCCCCAAGACCCGCCGCTACGCCTGGCTCGGCGCGCTGCTGATCGGCCTGCCGACCCTGCTGATCCTCGCCTTCATGTGGTGGTGGGATCACGAGCCCGATGCCTTCGATGTTGTCGCCCATGCCAAGGCGCGTGCCTCTGAACGCGGCCAGCCGGTGGTGGTCGGCACGGTCAGCACCGAGGCCCTGATCCGCGTCGCCGAGACCCTGCTCGACAAGCGCGGCGGCTATCTCAGCAACGACAAACTGCCGCCGGGTGCACTGATGGACAACCTGCCCAACTGGGAGTTCGGCGTGCTGGTGCAGACCCGCGACTTCGCCAAAGCCTTCCGCAACGAATTCAGCCGCTCGCAGACGCAGAGCACCGAGGACGCCGACCTGCTGGAAGCCGATCCGCTGTTCTCCACGCCCTCCGATCGCTGGCTGCTGCCCTCCTCGGAAGGCCAGTACCGCAAGGCGATCGGCCACGTCGAGGGCTATCTCGACCGGCTCTCCGACAGCGATCCCTATTCCGCGCAGTTCTATGCGCGCGCCGACAACCTCGCCGATTGGCTGGCGGTGGTCGAGAAGCGGTTGGGCTCGCTCTCGCAGCGGCTCTCGGCCAGCGTTGGGCAGATCCGCATCGATACCGACCGCGGCGGCGACCGCAGCGCCACCCAGAGCACGCCGGGCGTGTCGCCCCGAATGGTGCAGACGCCGTGGACCGAGATCGACGATGTGTTCTACGAAGCCCGCGGCACCACCTGGGCCCTGCTGCATTTCCTGCGCGCGGTCGAGCACGATTTCGAGCCGGTGCTGCGCGACAAGAACGCCCTGGTCAGCCTGCGCCAGATCATCCGCGAGCTGGAGGAAAGCCAGCACGACCTCGGCAGCCCGGTGGTGCTGAACGGCTCGCCCTTCGGCTTCTTCGCCAACCATTCGCTGGTGATGGCCAACTACGTCTCGCGCGCCAATGCCGCGGTGATCGATCTGCGCCAGCTGCTGGAGCGCGGCTGAGATGTCGATGGCGCCGCGCCTCGCGGCTCTCCTGCTCGCGCTGCTGGTGCTGTGCCTGCAGGCGAGCGTCGTCGCGGCGGGCGAGGCGGTGATCCGCACCCATCCCGAGTCGGCAGGCGTCCGCAGCCTGCCGGTGGACTGTTCCGACGCCGAGGGCGAGGGCTGGACCAGCTACCGCATCGAGGCCCCGGCCGTGGGCTGGGAAGCGCGGCCTCTGGCCGTGTTGGTGAGCGGCATCGCGGTCGATCGGGTGCGCATCAGCCAGGGCGATCGTGTCTATTGCGGCCAGTACGGCGACGGCGCGCGCGCGGATTCGCGCTTCCGCACCGGCGTCGGCGGCGTGTTCGTGCCCGCCCAGGGCAGCAGCAATCCGGTGCGCGTGGCCGTGTCCGGCGCCGCCCTGCAGTTCTGGCCGGTGGTCATCGATGTCGGTTCACCGGCGTCGGTGCAGCGCTTGGATGCGCTGCGCTTCGCCTTCCGCATCGCCATGCTGGCGATCACCTTCAGCGTGGTGATCTCCACCGCGCTGGCCTGGGTGGCACTGCGCGAAGTTTCGCTGCTCAGCCTGTCGATCAATACGGCGCTGGTGGTGGTGTGGATGGCGATGATCACCGGGCTTTCGGGCTTCCCCGAGGCCTGGCTGCCGGTCGGTGAGGCGCGGCTGCGGATCCTGCTGAGTTCACCGCTGCTGGTGGCCGGCATCACCGTGTTCCTGATGATGCGCTCCGGACGCCTGCGACGCGGCGAGAAGGGCGTGCTGCTGATCACCGCCGGCTGCTGCCTGCTCGCGCTGCTTGCGGTCGCGGCCTGGGGAGTGCCCTGGAGCTATATCCCGGCCTTCACCCAGTGGGCCGAAGTCGGCGTGTTCCTGCTGTTCACCGGTGTCGTCCTGGTCTGTCTGCCCGGTGCCTTGCGCAGGCGCCTGCTGCCGGTGGCGAACCTGCTCGGCGTGCTGCCGCTGGCCGTGGTCAGCACCTTGGGCGTGTTCGCAGCAGGCGGGTTTGGCGAATGGAAGGTCGAGGCCTATGTCGGCGGCGCGGCCTGGATCGCCGTGGCCTCCAGCTCGATGCTGATGATGCGCCTGGCCAGCCTGCGTCGGCAGCGCGACGAGATGCGCGCGCTTGCCCAGAGCGATCCGCTCACCGGCCTGGGCAACCGCCGCACGGCGCTGGCGCGGCTGCAGGACGAGGTCGACCGTCGCCGTGCGCTGGGCACGGAGTTCGGCCTGGTCTACGTCGATATCGATCACTTCAAGCAGATCAACGACGGCTTTGGCCACGCCAGCGGCGACCGCGTGCTCGGCGGCGTCGCCCAGCTGCTGCGGCAGCTGGTGCGCGCCAGCGACGTGGTGGCTCGACTCGGCGGCGACGAGTTCGTGCTGATCCTGGTCGGCGCTGACGAAGCGACCAGCCTGCGCCTCGCCGAGCGCGTGCGTGAGCGCATCGAGCTGCTGCCCCTGGTCGGCAGCGGTCCGGAGGCTCCGTTGTCCTGCACGGCCAGCATCGGCGTGGTCAGCAGCGCGCGGTATCCAGAGGCCGGCGCGGAAGAGCTGCTGCGGCGTGCAGACGAAGCGATGTACGCGGCCAAGAAGGGCGGCCGCAATCGGGTGGTGCGCGGCTGAAGGCCGGACTCGGTCTTCGCGAGCAGGCCTGTGGTGGCAGGCGGGATTCGGGATTCGGGATTCGCAGAGCCAGAGCTCGTCCGCGCTGCGCTCCCGGGAGCCTGCCCACAGGCGATAGCCCCACAACGGAGTTGCGGATTGCCCGGCGCAAACGACAACGCCCGGCCATGGGCCGGGCGTTGCGTGCATCCTGCGGATCAGGCCGCTTTCGGCGGCTGGATTCGCAAGCGGTGGATCAGAACTTCGGCTTGTCGTCGCTGCTGTTGTAGCGCTCGATGGCATCCAGCAGGATCGCCTTGGCCTCGGCGGCATTGCCCCAGCCGTCCAGCTTCACCCACTTGCCCTTCTCCAGGTCCTTGTAGTGCTCGAAGAAGTGGCCGATGCGCTCCAGCCAGTGGCCCGAGACCTGCTCGATGTCGTTGATGTGGCTGTAGCCGGCAAACACCTTGCCGACCGGCACGGCCAGCAGCTTCTCGTCCGAGCCGGCCTCGTCGGTCATCTTCAGCACGCCGACCGGGCGGCAGCGGATCACCGAGCCGGGGATCAGCGGCAGCGGCAGGATCACCAGCACGTCCGCGGGGTCACCGTCGCCGCACAGGCTGTGCGGCACATAGCCGTAGTTGCAGGGATAGCGCATCGGCGTCGACAGGATGCGGTCGACGAAGATCGCGCCGGTGTCCTTGTCGACCTCGTACTTGACCGGCTCGGCGTCCTTCGGAATTTCGATGACGACGTTGATCTCGTTCGGCACATCGCGGCCGGAGGGAACAAGTTCGAGGCCCATGGCTGGCTCCTGCGGGGTAGGGAAGGAAGTTCGGGAGCGGGTCGTGCCCGGCACGGGGGCATTCCACAGCGCCCCATCTGCCAAGGCCGCCCTGCCGTTGAGGGCCGCCCGCGCGGCGCGAAGGATACGGGATCGGCTGCTGCGGCGCACCACGGCCATGGTCGTGACGCCCCTCAGCACCGGCACACAGCGTGCGCGTGCCGCGCACCCATCGGTGCAGGTAGGTGCGCGTGTCGCGCACCAACGGACGCACACGGTGTGTGCACGTCCTGCACTGCTTCCTCGTGACGAGCGACGCCGCGAGCGATTCCCATGAGTCCTGCGAGCAGCCGGCGCGCACGGCTTGCCCGCCCAAGGTACTCAGAGTTTCTCGGTCGCGCGTTTCGGGTCGGGCGTTCTCCAACGAACCTTGATTCGTCATCCCCGCGGATGCGGGGATCCAGTGATCTTGCGACTGGGTCAGGCTGTGACTGGGCCCCCGCATTCGCGGGGGCGACAAGTCATGGGGCGGCAGGCGTTCTGTTCCTCGAGAGCGTCGAGTGCGCCGTGGATCAGCGCTCCACGGCGGCGCTGACCCGCGCTTCGACCACCCGCTGGAGCCTCAGCGCGAACGGCAGCAGAAAGCGCAGGCGCTCCGGCCCCTCGTAGGCCACCAGCGCGCCTTCCAGTGTGTCGTCGTCGCGCAGGCTCAGCTTCAGCAGCAGGGCAGCAGCGCCGCCCGGAGCGTCAGCCGACCGCCAGGGACCTTGCACAGCGCTGACCAGCGAGTCCCCCCGAACGATGGCCTGGAAGCCTCGAACTGCGGGCGTGGTCTCACCTTCCACGCCGGACAGGTACTCGAACCGGCTCTCAGCTTCGGGATCGATGTGCAGACTCACGCTGCGCACCAGCCCATCCACCGCGATCGTGCCGGTCCAATCGCCGCCAAAGCGCGTGGGCACACTCAAGGGGGTGAAATCGACGGTCGGGTCCAGGCCCAGCGCGGGTGCCTCCGGCCAGGCATCACGCAGCAGGCGTTCGGCCAGCGCCTGCAAAAAGGGCTGGGCCTCGCTGCGGTTGACCAGCACGGTGAGCACGAGGCCCTGGTCAGGAAAGAGCGCAAGCAGGGTGCTCGCGCCAGGCATGCCGCCTTCATGCCAGATCTGTGCGGGTGCGGCGATCGGACCGCGCACGTACCAGCCCTGGCCATACCAGGCGTCGCCATACATCGGATGTGCCGCACCGTCGCTGTCCGGGCCGCGCATCGCCATGACTTCCGTCGCGGGCAGCAGCGCAAGCATCGCTTCGAAGCGCGAAGGGTCGAGATGGAAGGCGCCGAAGCGCAGCAGATCGTTGACGCTCGCGAACACGTTGCCCGCGCCGGGCGTGTCGTTCCACAGTGGGCCAATCGGCTTCAACGCAGTGTCATAGCCGACCGCGCCCGCATGCGCATCGGTACCGGCGACGAACGCATCTCGCATGTCCAGGGGAGTGAACACCGAACGCTGCAGGTAGCCCTCGAAGGAGTCGCCGCTGCGCGCTGCGATCGCGGCGCCGATGAGCCCATAGCCGAGGTTCGAGTACTCCGCGATCCGCCCCGGGGATTGCACCGTGCGGAGATAGGGTCGCTGCGCGAGCGACGCCCGGGCTGCGGCACCAGCGATTTCAGCGCCGTAGTGGATCCGCGCATAGGTGCCCAGACCCGCGGTGTGATGCAGCAGCCGCCTCAGCGCGACGCCCTGCAGTGGATCAGCACTGTCCTCCTCCGACCTCAGCGCAGGCAGCACGTGCTGGATCGGCGCATCCATCGACAGGCCCGAGGCGTGCTGCAGCACGCGCAGCGCGGTTGCGGTGATCGGTTTGCTCAAGGATGCCAGCGCATACGGCGTCTGCAGGCTTGAGGCAATGTTCTGCTCACGATCGGCTGCACCGACCGCGGCGGCATGCAGCACGACGCCATCGCGGGCAATGGCGTAGGCCGCGGAGGGGATCTCGCCGGCATCGAGCGCCGCGCGCGCAAACGCATAGGCCTCGGCGAAGTCGAGCGGGCCGCGGTGGACCGCGTCCGCAGCGAAGGCCAGGGCGTTCGCCGTCGACAGCAGCAGGAACAGCGAAGCACGAACGCTCGCAGCGGCAGCATTCGCAGGGTGAGCTGTCATGGGGCGTGCAGCGTGGGTCATGTCGACAGCCTCAGCGGGTGGATCGGGATTGAAACCGCGCGCGGTACTGCAGCGGCGCGATGCCGTAGTGGCGCTCGAAGGCGCGGCGGAACACATCGGCGCTGAGGTAACCCACGCTGCGCGCGATGCGCTCGACGCCGAGGCCGCTCGCGATCAGCCGCTGGCCGGCCTCTTCGACGCGCAGACGCTCGACATAGGCCGCGGGCGAAAGCGCGAAGTGGCGCAGGAACAGGCGCGAGGGTTGGCGCTCGCTGCAGTGGCAGCGCGCGGCCAGCGCTGCCACCGACAGCTCGCCATCGAGATGGTCGAGGATCCAGGCCGACAGCCGGCTCAGTCGTGCATCGTCCGCGCCCTGCGAGGCCAGGCGCTCGCAGTACTGGCGCTGCCCGCCGGGGCGCTTGAGATGCACCACCAGCTCGCGCGCCACCGCCAGCGCGCAGTCGCTGCCGTGGTCCTGTTCGACCAGGGACAGGCAGAGGTCGATGCCGGCAGTGACTCCGGCCGAGGTGTAAAGCGCGCCCTGTCGCAGGTACAGCGCATCGATCACCAGGCCAATGGCCGGATAGCGCGCGGCGAAGGCCGCCGCATGCTTCCAGTGGGTGGTCGCCTGCAGGCCATCCAGCAGTCCGGCTTCGGCCAGCGCGTAGGCGCCTGTGCAGATCGAGGCCAGGCGCCGCACGCCCGCGTGGTGCAGTTTCAACCAAATCGCAACACGTGCAAGCCGCGCGGGTTCGCGCAGGCCTTTGCCGCCCGGCACGATCAAGGTATCCGCCGGCGTTGGCCCCTCGAGAAGTCCGTCCGCGACCAAGCGCAGACCGTTCTCCGCCACGAAACTCGGGCCATCCAGGCTCAGCACCTGCAGCGCATAGGCGGCGCGTGCGCGCGGGTGTCGCTCGCGCAGCCAGTCGTTCGCCGTCGCAAACACTTCTGCTGGCCCGGTCAGATCCAGCGCGGTCAGCCCGTCGTAGCCGAGGAGAACAATCTGGCGGGTGCGTGTGGAGGGTTTCATGCGGTCAGTCTGCGCTTGGTGCGAGCGTCCCGAAAGACCATGAAGCGACGATTTAGGACACAGGCAGTAGAGCAGCGGACGATCCGCTGACGGAAAGTCGCGCCCCCTCAAGCGGAATAGGGTGGGCCCTGGCCCACCATGAGCCCCATCCCGCCGATCGCCCGCCGCTTACTGGGGAGATGCGCCTTGCCAGTTCGATTAACGTCTGCGCCTTCGCGGCCCGGCCTCTTGCCGCCTGAGAGCAGGAATTGCATGCAGCAGCACCTTCACCCCAAGCCTGCTCGTTGATGAGCAGGCGACCGAAGGCTTCGATGAGGTCGCTCATGCCCGAGATATTTCAACCCACGCCTGCTCGTTGATGAGCAGGCGACGCCTTGTGCATGGCCGATTCGAGCAGGATCGGGTTTCAACCCACGCCTGCTCGTTGATGAGCAGGCGACCTGCCTGGTCAAATCATCGGGCAGGTCAGCGAGTTTCAACCCACGCCTGCTCGTTGATGAGCAGGCGACGGGCCTGGTGCTGCCCAAGAGCGCAGAGGACAGCAAGTTTCAACCCACGCCTGCTCGTTGATGAGCAGGCGACGCGACGATTCGAGACCACGAACTCGTCGTTGCCGTTTCAACCCACGCCTGCTCGTTGATGAGCAGGCGACGACTGACACGCGCATGAGCAAAAGTCTGACCCCGTTTCAACCCACGCCTGCTCGTTGATGAGCAGGCGACGCGACGATTCGAGACCACGAACTCGTCGTTGCCGTTTCAACCCACGCCTGCTCGTTGATGAGCAGGCGACGACTGACACGCGCATGAGCAAAAGTCTGACCCCGTTTCAACCCACGCCTGCTCGTTGATGAGCAGGCGACCTGACGGAGAGACGGCGTGAACCGCAGAGAATGGTTTCAACCCACGCCTGCTCGTTGATGAGCAGGCGACACGATCAGGAACAGCTTGGCGGACAGCCAGTCGTTGTTTCAACCCACGCCTGCTCGTTGATGAGCAGGCGACTTCGTGCTCGGCCTGCGAAGCCAGCGGATGCTCGTTTCAACCCACGCCTGCTCGTTGATGAGCGGGCGACGCTCGACGGCCAGGTGCGCATGCCGATCGACCTGGTTTCAACCCACGCCTGCTCGTTGATGAGCAGGCGACCTGGTTTCGGCGTACCTCGTGCCCCGCTACGGTGTTTCAACCCACGCCTGCTCGTTGATGAGCAGGCGACGGCGATCACCCGAGCCAGTCGACACCGCGAGCGTTTCAACCCACGCCTGCTCGTTGATGAGCAGGCGACGATCGGCCACGACCCCTGCCGCGACGTGCAGGTGTTTCAACCCACGCCTGCTCGTTGATGAGCAGGCGACATGTGTTCACGATCGAGCGCACTTACACCGCGCTGTTTCAACCCACGCCTGCTCGTTGATGAGCAGGCGACAGTTCAGGTCGTAGCTGATGCCCGAGGCGGTCAGGTTTCAACCCACGCCTGCTCGTTGATGAGCAGGCGACGCGAGGCTTTGCGCGCGGCGGCTTGGTGCCAGGGTTTCAACCCACGCCTGCTCGTTGATGAGCAGGCGACATCGGCGGTGGATCCTGTCCCACCTTTCCTGTGGTGTTTCAACCCACGCCTGCTCGTTGATGAGCAGGCGACGCTGCATACGCTTTGGTCAGTCAGCTGCAACAAGTTTCAACCCACGCCTGCTCGTTGATGAGCAGGCGACACCGGGACTGTGAGTACCTGGGCCACCAGTCGAAGTTTCAACCCACGCCTGCTCGTTGATGAGCAGGCGACCTGTCGGCGTGCGCGTCGACCAAGCTCAACCTGTTTCAACCCACGCCTGCTCGTTGATGAGCAGGCGACGCGATGGCACATCGCTTCCCGCTCGCCTACGAGTTTCAACCCACGCCTGCTCGTTGATGAGCAGGCGACGTCAGAGCACCGTCAGACCCGTGCGAACTTCCACGTTTCAACCCACGCCTGCTCGTTGATGAGCAGGCGACGCCGCCACGGTCGCCGCACATATCGAAGCCGCGTTTCAACCCACGCCTGCTCGTTGATGAGCAGGCGACTGGGCGTGGCCTATGTCGCTGGACGCCTGCAGGAGAGTTTCAACCCACGCCTGCTCGTTGATGAGCAGGCGACACCTGGCTTCGCGTTCAGGCTTCCCGCGGAGACGCGTTTCAACCCACGCCTGCTCGTTGATGAGCAGGCGACGGGATCAGCCTGCTGGAATCCCAGGAAGTGTTGTTTCAACCCACGCCTGCTCGTTGATGAGCAGGCGACGACGCCGTCAGCTTCCGCCTGCTGGCCAGCCTGTTTCAACCCACGCCTGCTCGTTGATGAGCAGGCGACGTTGACGTAGTCCCACTTCGGCATCGAGTAGTCGTTTCAACCCACGCCTGCTCGTTGATGAGCAGGCGACTTCAGCGCCCGCCGCACCGGCAAGACCGCAGTGTTTCAACCCACGCCTGCTCGTTGATGAGCAGGCGACATGCGCGGTGGATGCCAGCGCGCTGCGCTCAGTGTTTCAACCCACGCCTGCTCGTTGATGAGCAGGCGACGTACGAGGCCGAGCACAACGATGTGGCCGATATCGGTTTCAACCCACGCCTGCTCGTTGATGAGCAGGCGACCTCGACGCGGCGCATGACGCCGATCCAGCGGTGTTTCAACCCACGCCTGCTCGTTGATGAGCAGGCGACGCGGATGCCCCACTTCGGGTGCGTGAACTGCTCGTTTCAACCCACGCCTGCTCGTTGATGAGCAGGCGACCTGCTGGCGCTTGAGCTCGATGGCCAAGCCGTGGTTTCAACCCACGCCTGCTCGTTGATGAGCAGGCGACATCGGCCCGAGCCCGCTCGCGAGGGCTGTCATGGTTTCAACCCACGCCTGCTCGTTGATGAGCAGGCGACCTGGTTCACCGAGGTCTATTCGTCGATCAGCCCGTTTCAACCCACGCCTGCTCGTTGATGAGCAGGCGACCCTTGCTCCACGGGATCTGATCGATGCGCCAGGTTTCAACCCACGCCTGCTCGTTGATGAGCAGGCGACCACGGTCATCGCCGTAGCGAGGCTGCAGCAGCTGTTTCAACCCACGCCTGCTCGTTGATGAGCAGGCGACGCGGCGCACCTGCGATTGCACCGGGTCACCATCGTTTCAACCCACGCCTGCTCGTTGATGAGCAGGCGACCCGTCGACGAGGTGCGCAAGCTGGCTCAGGCAGCGTTTCAACCCACGCCTGCTCGTTGATGAGCAGGCGACGTAGGTGCCGGTGTCGGCGATGCCCGCATCCGCGTTTCAACCCACGCCTGCTCGTTGATGAGCAGGCGACGTCAGGCCTGTGCAAGGTCAGACGCACCGCCCGGCGTTTCAACCCACGCCTGCTCGTTGATGAGCAGGCGACATCCATGCGCTCGAGCTTCACCTTCAGGTCCGCGTTTCAACCCACGCCTGCTCGTTGATGAGCAGGCGACTTCCTTGAAGTCCGGCAGGGTCACCTGACGGCAGTTTCAACCCACGCCTGCTCGTTGATGAGCAGGCGACGTGGCGGCACTTGACCTGCAAGCCGTCGACCTCGTTTCAACCCACGCCTGCTCGTTGATGAGCAGGCGACGCACCAGTCGCGGAACAGGTTCAGCAGCTGCCGCGCGTTTCAACCCACGCCTGCTCGTTGATGAGCAGGCGACCTCGCCGAGGATGGTGTTGGTGAACGTGATGGCGTTTCAACCCACGCCTGCTCGTTGATGAGCAGGCGACGCACGGGTTGGGCCAACGGCAACCTCCTGCGCTTGTTTCAACCCACGCCTGCTCGTTGATGAGCAGGCGACCTGGGCGAAGTCGATGCAGTCCGCGGCGGTGATGTTTCAACCCACGCCTGCTCGTTGATGAGCAGGCGACGTGGTCGTGCAGCGCGCGGTCGTCGTCGTCGCGCAGGTTTCAACCCACGCCTGCTCGTTGATGAGCAGGCGACGGCGTGAGCGGGCCCGACGGTCACTGGTACGCGGTTTCAACCCACGCCTGCTCGTTGATGAGCAGGCGACGTCGCGCCGCACTCTGTATGCCGTGATCGACGCCGTTTCAACCCACGCCTGCTAGTTGATGAGCAGGCGACGACGGCGTCGAGGGTGTAGTTGCGGGGGATCTCGTTTCAACCCACGCCTGCTCGTTGATGAGCAGGCGACCCTCCTTCCGGCACCACGCGACGCGCTGGATCCGGTTTCAACCCACGCCTGCTCGTTGATGAGCAGGCGACGTGATGCTTGCAGGCCGCGTCCATCTGTCGACGCAGTTTCAACCCACGCCTGCTCGTTGATGAGCAGGCGACGCTAGCTGCTATCAGCAAGTTCAAAACGGCGATGTTTCAACCCACGCCTGCTCGTTGATGAGCAGGCGACTGTGGTCCTGCGTGGCTGCCATCTCGTCCTCAAGTTTCAACCCACGCCTGCTCGTTGATGAGCAGGCGACGCCGAGCGCGCTCGAAGCGGTGGTGCCCAACGAGTTTCAACCCACGCCTGCTCGTTGATGAGCAGGCGACATGTGCCCTCGGGCAGCACCTACGAGAAGCACATGTTTCAACCCACGCCTGCTCGTTGATGAGCAGGCGACGTCGAGCGCGCGGTGCACGACTCCACCGAATCGTTTCAACCCACGCCTGCTCGTTGATGAGCAGGCGACGTTTGAGGTCAAGTGACATGTGCGGTCTCTCTTGTTTCAACCCACGCCTGCTCGTTGATGAGCAGGCGACTCGGGGCGTGGGACGCCCTGCGCAACACCTTCGAGTTTCAACCCACGCCTGCTCGTTGATGAGCAGGCGACCATGGTCTGCCTGCCTGGCGAAGCCAGCATGGAGTTTCAACCCACGCCTGCTCGTTGATGAGCAGGCGACGCTGACTGCGGGTTGCGCCAACGGCGTTTCCCAGTTTCAACCCACGCCTGCTCGTTGATGAGCAGGCGACGGCGCAGCACGCCAAAGCGTGAACCCTGTCGCGGTTTCAACCCACGCCTGCTCGTTGATGAGCAGGCGACGTGGGCGGCACTGCCAGTGCAGGCGTCGCAACTGTTTCAACCCACGCCTGCTCGTTGATGAGCAGGCGACAGGACTATCGCGGCGACGCCAACAGCAACAAGACGTTTCAACCCACGCCTGCTCGTTGATGAGCAGGCGACAGGACTATCGCGGCGACGCCAACAGCAACAAGACGTTTCAACCCACGCCTGCTCGTTGATGAGCAGGCGACCGAGCCGGTAGCGCTGTCCGGCGGGCAGGATGGTTTCAACCCACGCCTGCTCGTTGATGAGCAGGCGACGTGGCCATGCCGAGATTCCGGGCGGCCTGCTCGTTTCAACCCACGCCTGCTCGTTGATGAGCAGGCGACGAAGAGCAGCGCGAGGCCTACCGCGTCTCGCTTGTTTCAACCCACGCCTGCTCGTTGATGAGCAGGCGACCTGACCAGCCGGCCGGATGACAGCGGCAAGAAGTTTCAACCCACGCCTGCTCGTTGATGAGCAGGCGACTGCCGGCTGCCTGAGGAATGGAGTGAGCTATGCGTTTCAACCCACGCCTGCTCGTTGATGAGCAGGCGACGCGGTGACGCCGAATGGATGGCAAGCCAGCTTCGGTTTCAACCCACGCCTGCTCGTTGATGAGCAGGCGACGGAGGGCGCGAAGTGGCCGATCTACGCGAAGAAGTTTCAACCCACGCCTGCTCGTTGATGAGCAGGCGACGATCTACGCCCAAGCCCCGCACCTGAAGCCGAAGGTTTCAACCCACGCCTGCTCGTTGATGAGCAGGCGACCAGCACCCCGGACGCCAACTACTCGGCCTATATCGTTTCAACCCACGCCTGCTCGTTGATGAGCAGGCGACCCGAAGGCACCCGACGTCTGGCTGCGTGCATTCGTTTCAACCCACGCCTGCTCGTTGATGAGCAGGCGACTCTTGTACAGCAAGTCCACCAACATGTCGGTTCTGTTTCAACCCACGCCTGCTCGTTGATGAGCAGGCGACGTCGTCGGCGCAGATCAGGATGCGCGCCAGCTTGTTTCAACCCACGCCTGCTCGTTGATGAGCAGGCGACCAAGGCGCTGCGCCGGCGTGTCGTCGATCTTCTCGTTTCAACCCACGCCTGCTCGTTGATGAGCAGGCGACCGTGGTCGCCGTGGTCAGCAGACGCGTCGCGGTGTTTCAACCCACGCCTGCTCGTTGATGAGCAGGCGACAACGGGAACAAAGCCCGTGCTGAGACTGGTGAGGTTTCAACCCACGCCTGCTCGTTGATGAGCAGGCGACTCCACCTTGGAAAACCGTTGATCTGCAAGGCTTGCGCAAACCCTTTGCGCGAACCTCGTTGAATGCTGGACATCGAGCGAGCGAACGGCCACGCGCGGCTCCGCAACTTCAGGAAAATCAGGGCTTTCCGGTCCGCGCGAACCTGCCGGGAAATCGGGCGATGCTTGGGGTTCGCGTCAGACCACCAAGGGGCCATCGAAGTCTAGCGCACGGAAGTTGCCGTGCTGCTTGATGTTGAGCTCCGCCGGTTCGTGCAGGCGGTAGAAGCGCAGGCAGTCCTGCTCGGGGTCGATGATCGACAGCAGGCGGCGCTCCAGCTCTTCGAACTGCATCTGGTTGATGCGGCATTCGAACACCGACTTCTGCACGCGCTGGCCGATGCGTTCGCAGGCCTTGGCCACGCGGCGCAGGCGACTGCGGCCTTCGCTGGTTTCGGTGGACACGTCGTAGCAGGCGATGACCAGCATGGCGACCTCAGCGGTGCAAATAGGGCAGGTAGGCGGGTGTTTCGCCGCGCAGGCTGCGCGCCAGGATGCGCGCCTGCACCTGTGGCAGCAGACCGCAGGGGATCTCGGCCTCCAGCAGCGGGTGGGTCAGTACGTCCTGCTTGCGGGTTTGCCAAGCGGTGGCGACGGTGCGGCGCGCCTCGTCGCCCAGCAGCACGCCGCCGCCTTCGGTGATGCGGAAATCGTTCTCGCCGATCTGCCCGCGGTTGATCAAGGACAACGCAGTGCGATCGGCCAGCACCGCGCGGAACTCTTCCACCAGGTCGAGCGCCAGCGCAGGCCGGCCGGGCCGCAAGGCATGCAGAAAGCCCATCTGCGGATCGAGCCCCACCACTTCGAGCGCGCTGCGGCATTCGTGAGTGATCAAGGTATAGAGGTAGGAGAGCAGCGCGTTGCAGCGATCCCGCGGCGGCCGTCGGCTGCGCCCGGAAGGCGCGAAGGCCTCGCGGCGGTCGGGGCGAATCAGGTGCTGGAAGGCACCGAAATAGGTGCGCGCGGCTTCGCCTTCCACGCCGCGCAGGGCATCCAGATCTTCCACTGCGGTGGCGGCGCGCAGCGAGGCATCGAACTTCTGCACCGCCGCAGCCAGCGCTTCGCTGTCGGCTTCGCTCTTCGCCTCGCGCGCGCTGCGCTGCAGCACATTCCGGCTGTTGCGCAGCTTGCCCAGCACGAACTGGCGCGCATTCGCCAGCGTGCTGGCGGTATCCGAGACCGCCTGATGCTGGGCCTGACGCAGCAGCACGTTGCCGCTCATCGGGCCTTCGACGCGCGCGCGGAATCGGCCGCTGCGGTCCAGCAGGCAGAGCCCGATGCCGGCTTCCGCGCAGCGTCCGATCAGGGCCGGTGAGATCAGCACATCGCCCAGACAGACGATGCTGCCCAGATGGTGCAGGGGCACGCGCAGGCGGGTTTCGCGCTCCACCTCGATGCGCACGGTGTCGTTGTCCAGATGCAGATAGCTACCGCCGGTCATCACATACAAGGTGTTCTGCAGGGTGTAGCTGAGGCTCATGGCGCGGTCAGCTCCTTCAGCAGCGCCGCGTAGCGGGCGTGCTCGGCCAGCGGCTTGGGTTGGCAGAGTTCGATCAATGAGCACTCGCGGCAGCGGGTGTCGTTGGCGGGTGGCGGCAGGCGCGCCTGACGCAGCATCTCTCGCACTGCGAGGGCTGCTGCTTCCACCTCGGCGCGCAGTGCGGCGTCGATGCGCACCTCGCGACGGCGGCGCGAGCTGTGGTGGTAGATCGCGCCCGCGGGCACTGGCTTGCCGGTCATCTCTTCCAGGCACAGCGCCTGCGCGGCCAGCTGCAGTTCGTCGTGACGGCGCTGGCGTCGGCGACCGTGTTTGTATTCCACGGGGTAGGGCGTGCCATCGGCGGCGAACTCGACGACATCGGCCTTGCCGATCAGGCCCAGGCGTTCGCACCACAGCGGCATGGCGCGCTCGATGCGCGTGCGGCCTGCGCGCTCCACGCCGGGTTCGTCCACCAGCGCATGCACTGCGCGCCCGCGCGCGGTGTGCAGGTTCTCGGCAAAGGCTTGCTCAAGGTGGATCAACGCGCACTGGCGCGGGCAATAGCTCCAGTGCTGCAGGGCCGACAGCGGGATGGGGTCTTCAGCGTCCACCCGCCGCATCGCCCAAGGGCCGCCAGCGCACGGCCTCGTCCAGCACGATGAAGTAGCCGCCGCTGCGCGCCTCGGCGGAATCGAGCAACGCGAGCAGGCGCAGCGCGGCATCGTCCACGCCGAAGCGCTGAAGGCGGTAGAGCACCAGCGCAGGCGGTGGCGTCAGGCCGCGCCGGAAGATCAGCTCGCCGTAGTCCATGTCGAAGGTCAGCAGCCAGCGCTGCTCGGCCACGGCGCGCGCCAGCACGCTGATGTCGTCGATGCCCGGGGAGTCCTCGCGAACGGCGGCCACGTCGATACCCGCCGCCCGCAGCCGCCGGATCGACGGTGCGGGCAGGTTCTCGTTGGCCAGCAGGCGCGGCGGCCACATGGCCTAGGCCACCGCCTTGCTCGCGGCGATGTAGCGCTCGTCGCGCATCAGCTCGGCGGCAAAGGCCAGCGCCGCCTGGACGTCTTCGGCGCACAGGTGCGGGTAGGCCTCGATCAGGGTGAGCACGTCCCAGCCGCCGGAGAGCCGCTCCAGAATCCACTCCACCGAGATGCGCGTGCCGCGGATGCAGGGCTTGCCCAGCATCACCTCGGGGTCGGCCACGATGCGGCCCTTCCAGTCCATGTCAGCACCTGCGGATCAGTTCAACGCCCGGGCCGGCGGATACGGTTTCGCCCACGGCAAGAGTACGCCCGTCGAAGCGCACGTCGTAATGGTCGAAGCATCGGGCAATGGCCATCTCGGGCTTGCGCGCCACCGTGAGACGGTCGAACAGGCTGTGCGCGGGCGCATTGCCCAGCTCGCTCTCGTGCTTGAACACGTACAGGCCGCGCGTGGACATCTGGCCGCGTGCGGCCGAGCGGTCGTGCTCGAACATCTGGCCGAGCGCCTGCCACAGCAGTTCGAGGTCGTCCGCCGAGAAGCCCGACTGCTTGGCAAGGAAGCTGGAGACGAAGCCGTGCGCGACATAGAGGCCATAGGGCACGGTGTGCTTGCGGCCCATGGTGCGGTTGTCGCCGCCCTGCTTCTCGGCCTCGGCCTCGGTGGCGACGGCCATGCGGGTGATGCTGTGCTCCTGCGCGACGATGGGGTCGACCGAGCGGCCAAAGGTGAGCTGGACGGGGCCGCGGACCTGGCCGCAGTTGGGCGCTGACTTGAGGCTCAGCACCGCGCCAAAGGTACGGATGTCGAAGTAGTTCTTGCACAGCCAAGCCTTGCCACCGTCACTCTCTGCGGGGGTGGGCTTTCGCCCCTTAGCTCCCGAGAGTGCCTTGGTCAGTAGCTGTGAGAGCGCCTTTGGCGCCTGCAGCTCCTTGATGGAAGCTTTGATCGCCTTGGGGTCAACGTCGGCTGCGACGACAAGTCGCCAGGAATCGTCGTCTTCTTCCTGGATGCTCAGCCCCTCTGGAAGCCCGAGTTCCTCAAGCGCTTCTGCTTGCGTATGGGTAATCGGGACTCTGCTCTCGTCACCCAAACTGATACCAAGTTCCTTGAAGGCCTCCACATGAGCGCGTCCGAGAACGCTCCGCTCGCGCACGTAGATGTCGTAGGGTTTCGCGTACTCACGGGTGAGCGCTACGAAGTTTCGGACCTTCCGCTTGAGGCACACGTCGGTCACAAGTCCACGCCCGGTCTCCGCATCCAGCCTGGGCAGATTGCCGGCGTCGGGATCTCCGTTCGGATTGCCGTCGATGACATCAAACAGCAAGGCAAAATCGAAGCGATTGACAAGGCTCATGCTGCGTTCTCCTGGTGATTGCGGTAAGTGGAGGAATCCTGACGCTGGTGGTAGTAGCCCACCGCGAAGCGACCTTGCGCAGCGAGGTCGAACACTGCTGGGAACGGGTTCGAGCCCGGCAGGGCATCTGTGATCGAGCCGATCAAGGTCTCGAGGTTCTTAGCCCTACCTTTGCCGAGCTTGCCGAGATGGTGGTTCTTGAGTCTCAGTAGCGTGGGGAACACAGTCATCGGGTTGCTTGATGCAGCGCCAAAGTAGCGATCTCGGATGGTGGCGTTGATTCTCGGGTTCGCTTCCTCCTGAATGCGCTCCAGCACCGCGAACAGACGGCCCAAGCGATAGGCGATGTCGGTGTTGTCTGGATCGAGGGACACGGTAAGCCTCTCCTTGTCTGTGGTGGCCATGCGATTCAAGCAAGCCTTGAGTGCAGCGACGCGCGGATAGTCGATGCTTCGCTCGCCTCGGCGTTCCGCTCGAAATCGTCGAAGCGCGGCATGAAGCCAGCTCTGCGGATAGGCAGCGCCGGTCAGGACGGCGCGCAGGATGTCGCTACCCAGGCTAGGCGGCAGGTTGTCGAGCTTGCCTTGCAGTGCGCAGGCGCGAAGCAGGCTGTTGAGAGACAGTGCGTCTGGCTGATTCGGCCCGTGGGCGAGCGCGATGTCATCGAACCAGCGGGCAAAGCGCGCGGACATGCCGGCGATGGTGTCGACATGCCAGAAGCGCACCGACAGCCGCGCCGCATTCGGTGCCAGGCCCAGCACGAAGAAGCGTTGTCGGGCCTCGGGCAGCTGCGCATATTGGCCGGTGCGCACGGCGGCATAGAGCTTGGCGACGCGGTCGGTGTGCGCGGCCGGGTCGTCCTCCTGGGCGATGCCCAGCAGACTCAGAAAGTCGCCTTGCTCCATGGCGCTGTCCTGCTCGGACCAGAACACCATCGAGGTGTCGCCCACCTGCGCGCGCTGCCGGGAGTTGCGGCCCAGCAGATCGTTCAGCGCCGTCGTGTACTTGGCGGCAGCGTCCTTGCCGACGGGGGCATTCGCGCCCTGCGACTTGCCGTAGGACGCGAACGAGGCCTGATTGAAAGACACGATGTTGGCGCCCGAAGTCTGCGCACCCAACACGCCCTTGATGGCCGCATGCAGTCGCTCGATCGGCGCCGGCTCGCCGCTGACCAGACACAGACCGTCGTTGTCCGAGGCCGACAGCAGTGACCTGCAGGCAGCCTCCACCGCCGGGCGCTGGCAGACCAAGTCGTCATCACTGGAGAGGCGGAAGCTCATCAGAGGGTTGCTGGTACGGATTTCCTCCCACAGCGGGTCGCGCGCCAGCTGGTCAAGGTCGAGTGAATCCAGAAAGGCGAGCACGGCCGCGACGCCGGCATCGCTGCGCGCAGGCTCCGGCAGGTTCTCGATGCGCTGGCGAAAGGCCAAATGCTGTTCGCGCAGGCGCTCGGGCTTCGAGGCCTTGCCCTTCAGCTCGACCGGACAGCCCAGCACGTACTCGGCGGTGTCCCAGAGCAGGTTGGCCTTGACGCCCGAAGTCTTCTTCTCGCCCTGCGGCACGATGCGCGGCCGCGCTCGGCGCGCCTTGCCTTCGCCCAGCCGCACGTCCCGAAGTTGGAGGAAACGTCCGTCGCTGTCGATCTCGATCAGGAACGGGATCTCCTTGTTCTCGAACCCCAGCGGCGCCGGCTGCTCGTTGGCGTCGCTGAGCTTCATGCGGCGCTCGTACAGCTCGACCAGGCTCTGCAGGATCATCCGCGCACCTCCGGGCTGTTCCAGGCCGGCACCTGCACCACGCCCTGCTGCAGCGTCGCCTTGAAGAACCTCGGCGCGGGCTCGGTGGGGTTGGCGAAGTCGAGGTCGTAGAGCATCCAGCCCAGGTCGCGAGTCTCGTCCAGCGCGGCGGGTTCAGCGGCCACGTCTTCCACCCAGCGCACGTCGGCCGAGAACTCGCGGCAGCCGAGATAGGGCTGGTTGACGCACTGCCCGCGCTGCGCGCGGCGGCGGAACATGTCGGCGAACTTGCCGGCGTTGTCGCCGGGCCCGGCCTCGCGGGTCAGCTCGAAGCGCGCATGCAGGCGGTAGCGCACATCGCGCAGAAACAGGCCGGCGCGCTGCTGGCGATCCTCGTCGGCGTACAGCGCCAGCGCGCCCGAGCCCGAGCGCATGGCGGCCTCGACCGAGCGCGACGACACCACCGCGCCGACCTCGTTGCGGCGCAGGCTGAACCAGCGGATCGGGTTCAGCACCTCGATCTTCTGAACCTGCCAGCGGATCGCCGGCTTCCAGCAGATCGACTCGAAAATCGCGCGCGCCGCCGACGGTGTGATCACGTCATAGGACACGCGCTCGGCCTTCATCTCGGGCCGGGTGAAGCAGGCGAAGTCGCCGCGGACGTCCAGACAGAAACCTTGCATGCGTGCTCCATCAAACCATCAAGAGGGCGCTGGCATCGGGGCCATCCAGCCGTAGGCCCAGAACAGCGTCGTATTGCGTTGAAGAGACCAGTTCCCAGACCCCCGGGAACAGCTCGTGAACTTCGTGAGAGTTCTGCAGATGCTGAAAGTCCCGCGGGTTCACGTTGACGGCGAACCTCTGGAGCCGGCGCAGCGCCGAGCCCTGGCTCTGCTGTGCCATCAGCGCAGCGCGCGCAGCCGCATAGCGCGCGTCTTCCGCATCCGACTGGTAGGGCACCAGGATCGCCTGCTGCCGATCATCGATCAGCTTGAAGCGCTCGGCTGCCGTGCGCAGCTGCAGGTTCTGGGCCTTGAGCAGCCCGACGATATCGTGCTGATCCAGCGCGCAGTCGTTGTAAAGAGACTGGAAGTAGCGGGTGAACAGCGCGGGCTGCAGCGGGTCGCCTTCGGCTTGCTTCAATACGCCGATGCAGGCCTGCGCGCCCATGCGTTGCAGCCCCGGTGGCGCCGGCTTCATCGGCACGAACACGATCACTCTGCCGAGCTCGGTCAGCAGCCCCTCGCGGTTGCAGCGTCCGGCCGCCTGCGCGATCGAGTCCAGCCCAGCCAGCGCGCGGTAGACGACAGGGAAGTCCACATCCACACCGGCCTCGATCAGGCTGGTGCTGACCACGCGCAGCGGTGCGGTGTCGTGGCCCTCGCGTCGCGCCTGCAGTCGATGGCGGATCTGCTGGATCACTTCGGAGCGATGGGCGCCGCACATGCGCCCCGACAGATGCAGGCTGCCCTCAGGCAGCAGCGCATGCAGGGCCTGCGCATCGGCGCGGCTGTTGACGATCACCAGTACGCACTCATGGGCGCTGACGCGTTCTGCCAGCTCGGGCCAGTCGGTGCCGACCGACAGGTCTTCGGGCAGCTCGACCTGCACGCGCTTCAACTGGCGGTACAGCGCATCGCGGTCTGCCATCAGCTCGGTGGGCTCAGGCAGGCCGCGGAAATACTGGTCGAAGCTGCGGCGCTCCGACAGCGCGGGCTGGGTGGCGGTGCACAGGACGATCGAAGTGCGGTAGTGCTGGCTGAGCAGGCGCAGCACCTGTGTGATCGGCAGCAGGAAGGGCGGCGGCAGCATCTGCGCCTCGTCCAGGATCACCACGCTGTCGAGGATGTTGTGCAGTTTGCGGCAGCGGCTGGTGCGGGCGGCGAACAGGGATTCGAAGAACTGCACATTGGTGGTGACGATGATCGGCGCATCCCAGTTCTCGGTGGCCAGGCGCGAGCGTTGCGTTTCGCGGCTGCCCTCGTTCTGGACCTCGAAGTTGCTGTGATGCTCGACGACCGCCTCGCCGAACATCCCGCGGAACACGTCCGCGGTCTGTTCGATGATGCTGGTGTAGGGGATGACATAGATCACCCGCTTGAAGCCGTGGCGCTGCGCGTGCTCCAGCGCGAAGGCCATGCTGGAGAGCGTCTTGCCGCCGCCGGTGGGCACGGTCAGGCTGAACAGGCCCGGCGCACAGGCGGCGCGCTCGCGGCAGTCGGCGAGAATCTGCGCGCGCAGTTGCTTGACCGGGCTGTCGGCGGTGAATCTCGCCATGTGCGCATCGAAGCGCGGCTTGAGTTCGCCCAGCGTGGGATAGGCGCTGCGCAGGCCCGAGGCCGCCGGGTCGCCGAAGGCTTCGCTGTCCAGCACGTCGGCGTCGACGAGGCAGGAGAACAGCAGGCGCAGCCAGGTGGCAAACGCCAGCGGCTCGTCTTCACGGCCGGGGATCGTGGGCGGAGCGAGCGCCGCGCTGTCGAGAACGTGCGGCGGTGGTGCGGCCAGCTTCGCTGCTTCGAGTCGGCCGGCCGTTCTTGCACGTTGCAGTCGAGCCTCAAGCTCGGAAGCGTCGTAGAGCCCCGCATGATGGGCTGCGATGGGGTGGGCAATGAGCGCGCCAAGTGGGCCGAGTTGGCACAGGGCATGCAGCGCGCCGGCAGCGGAGTGATCCACGCGACCGCTGTCGCCGATGCCCGCGTCCTCGTGATCCACCTCAACCCCATTGGCTTCCAGCAGATAGCGCTGAAAGTCGGCGGCGTACTTGCCCAGGTCATGCCAGCGCCCAGCCAGCTCGCCCCAGGCCTCGCATCCGAACGCAGCTGCGAAGCACTGGGCGCGACCCGCGACGCCCTGCAGGTGATCTTCGAGCGCCTGAAACCTCAGTGCGCCTTGAGCGTCCTTGATTGCGCGCGCATAGACCATTTCATCGAAGTCCCGATGTGGGAAGACGGACGCTAGCAGCCAACGCGAGCGCGCAATACCCCAAGCGCTGCCAACAAATGCAAACCCGACGCGCGTCGTTTGGGCTGCCGTAGCCTGCAACGCACGCGGCCCGCACAAGGCGGGCCGCGTGGGGTCAAACCATCATCGAAACGATTACAGCAGCGGCACCAGCAGCAGGGCGACGATGTTGATGATCTTGATCAGGGGGTTGATGGCCGGGCCGGCGGTGTCCTTGTAGGGGTCACCCACGGTGTCGCCGGTCACCGCGGCCTTGTGGGCCTCGCTGCCCTTGCCGCCGTGGTGGCCTTCCTCGATGTACTTCTTGGCGTTGTCCCAGGCGCCGCCGCCGGTGCACATCGAGATCGCCACGAACAGGCCGGTGACGATGGTGCCCATCAGCAGGCCGCCGAGCGCGGCCGGGCCCAGCAGCAGGCCGACCAGCACCGGGATGAACAGCGGCAGCATCGAGGGCAGGATCATCTCCTTGATCGCGGCGCGGGTCAGCAGGTCGACGGCCTTGTCGTACTCCGGCTTGCCGGTGCCTTCCATGATCCCCTTGATGTCGCGGAACTGGCGGCGCACTTCCTCGACCACCGCGCCGGCCGCACGGCCCACCGCCTGCATGGCATAGGCGCCGAACAGGAAGGGGATCATGCCGCCGATCAAGAGCCCGATCAGCACGTCCGGGCGGTCGATCGAGAAGTCGATGGCATCGACGCCGAACTTCTCGTCGAGCTTGTGCGCGTAGTCGGCGAACAGCACCAGCGCGGCCAGACCGGCCGAGCCGATCGCATAGCCCTTGGTCACCGCCTTGGTGGTGTTGCCGACCGCGTCCAGCGCGTCGGTGGTCTTGCGGATCTCGGGCCCGAGCTCGCTCATCTCGGCGATGCCGCCGGCGTTGTCGGTGATCGGGCCGTAGGCGTCGAGTGCGACGATCACGCCGGCCATCGACAGCATCGAGGTCGCGGCCACGGCGATGCCGAACAGGCCGGCCAGCTCGTAGCAGGCGTAGATCGCGGCGGCGACCGCCAGCACGGGCGCGGCCGTGGACTTCATCGACACCGCGAGGCCGGCGATGACATTGGTGCCGTGGCCGGTTTCGGACGCCTTGGCGACCTGGCGCACCGGGCCGTACTCGGTGGCGGTGTAGTACTCGGTGATCACCACCATGGCCGCGGTGAGGCCGAGGCCGATCAGGGCGCAGGCGAACACTTCCGTGGCATTCGTCTGGATCATGTCCTGGGTGACGAACCAGAAGGCGATCGCCGCCAGCACGCCGGACACGATCAGGCCCTTGTACAGCGCCTTCATGATCTTGCCGTCGCTGCCGACCTTGACGAAGAAGGTGCCGATGATCGAGGCCACGATCGACACCGCGCCGATCACCAGCGGATACATCACGCCGCCGAAGCCGTAGGTGGCGAAGCTGATGCCGGCGATCAGCATGGCCGCGATGATGGTCACGGCGTAGGTCTCGAACAGGTCGGCGGCCATTCCGGCGCAGTCGCCGACGTTGTCGCCGACGTTGTCGGCGATCACCGCCGGGTTG
>NZ_CALART010000004.1 GCF_937888285.1 uncultured Aquimonas sp. | reverse complement strand
GAGCGCAACCTTGCCAAGGTTGAGGTCGCGAGTTCGAGCCTCGTTTCCCGCTCCAGTTCATGCCTTGCCACTCGATGCGGCAGTGAAGCTGGGTTTGCTTCGGGGGGCGTTGTGCGTTAGCCTCGACGCCGCAGACTGCAAACCCTGTAGTCCTGCCTCGGTGGTGAAATTGGTAGACACTGCGGACTTAAAATCTGTTTTGTCAAGTCTTCTCTGCTTGCGCCAACGAGTCACAAGGTCAATAGTGACAACGGTTTGCGAGCATTCAAGATGCAGCTTCATAGCTTGGCTTGGCGGTTAGGGGCCAACTAGGCGCCAGTAGATGGAAGTAGGTGTTCCTGCGCATTGCGCACTACGCCCGAGTGGTGAAATCGGTAGACACAAGGGACTTGAACAATTTGAGCCTTCGGGGGGAAACGCCTGAAGTGAAGCCCGTCAAAATCGGCGAAAGCCCTGGATGCTTCGGCATCCGAGCCAACGCCGAGCCAAGCCCAAGCTACAGTTTGGGAAGGTGTAGAGAGCAGACGGCGGGCACCTACGGCCGCAAGGCTATGGTGAAGGCGTGCTCCAGACCACGAACAGCGCGTGTGCGCTGGCGGCGAAAGTCGAAGTGGTAAGAAAATCCCTCGCCGAAAGGCGTGCCGGTTCGATTCCGGCCTCGGGCACCAATCCAGAGCCGCCCCCGTTTACGCAGGGGCGGCTTTTCCGTTCTTGGGTTGTGTGCGCTTGAATCCCCGATCGCCAGCCATGAAGGCTTCCAACATGTGCGGAATCAGCGTCAAGGCATCTACTGCCTCGCCGTATGCCTGCGCGTGCAGCGCGGCGTAGCGGTCGAGGTCGGCTTTCAGGCTGGCCGGGCAGGCAAAGGTCAGCTTGACGCTTTCGGTCTTGGGCAGCGGCCCGAGCCGCAGCTTCTTGGTCGTGTTCATCGCATCGCCCCCCTGTTGAAGAACAGCGGTTGGTACGGCCGCAACACCAAGTCACGGTTGACGATGATCCGCACCGACAACCCCGGCCGTTCGGTCAGCGTCGGTTGGATGTTCATGTTGCGCCGGGTCATCTCCTGGCCCACCTGATTGATGCTGTCCTGCGCGCTGTCGCGCCCGGCGATCACGATGCGGTTGCCATCCTGCCGGTTCTCCGGCGCGGCCAGCTCGGCGCCCACGCCCAGCAGGGTCGTCAGCGCCGCACCCGCGAAGACGCGATCCCAATGCCAATCGACACCATCCTCCAGCCCGGCATAGCCGGCCGGATCGGTGCCCGCGAGGTTGTCGAGCTTCAGCGATGACGTGTCCGGCAGGATGACGCGGTTCCACACCACCTGCACGCGGCTCTGCCCATAGCTCACCTGGCTGTTGTACTTGCCCAGGATGCGCGATCCCTGCGGGATCAGCAGGAACTTGCCCGTGGCCGTGTCATAGACCGGTTCCGTCACTGTGGCGATCACGTCGCCCGGCAAGTCCGACTTGATGCCCGTCACCAGTGCCCCGGCGATCACCGTTCCGGCCATGACCTGGTACGGCGAGGACGGCATTTGCAGATTGCCGGAATTACGGGTTTCCGTAGAACCGCCTTTCAGGAACGCCTCTTTCTGGTCTTGCCGGTTCTGCACGGCGGTCGGGTCGGCGGGCTGGGCCGCCGTCGAGGCCGGGCCAGCGGCCAGCGGGTCGAAGCCCGCCAAGCCTGATGCCGAGCCAGTCGCAGCGACTTGCGCCGTGCCTGGCGCTGCGCCCTTGCCGGGAGTGCCCGAGCGGAAGAACACCGAAGAAGCTGCGGCTGCTTCGGCCTCCTTGCGCTGTGCATCCTCCGGGTCGTGGCCCGGTGGCGCATACGTCGGCGCCATCGGTTGCTGCGACTTCACGATGGCTGGGCCAAGGTCGCCCGGCAGCGGCGGCCCCAGCTCCGGCACCTTCGGCAGCTTGGAGTAATCCGACGGCAGGCCGTCCAGCCCTTCGGACTTCGACACGCGATCGACGTTGTACAGCTCGGTCTGCTCGCCCGCGCCGCGCCGATGCGGCTGCAATGACCAGATCGTAGCCCCGAGCACGGCGACCGACAGGCCACCGACGAGAACGGCCAGCGTGCGTCGGTTCAGGCGCGTGACCGGGCGCGGCTGGGCGCGCAGCGCCACCGCCACCGCCACCGCCTCGGGCGCGACCTTGCCCGCCTGCGATGCAAGATCAGGGGAATCGTCCTGGCTCATGGTCAGTTCCTCCGCGTGCCACCCGAGACACCGTCTGTGCGCTCAATGCGCACCACGTCGCCCTTGTCGCCGCCCAGGCGCAATTCGGCCGCGCCGAACAGCCGATCCACGATGTAGTACGGCGAGCGGAAACGGTAGTTCACCAGTTGTCCGTCACCCTGCGCGCCGATGACAAACAGCGGCGGCAGCTCGCCTTGTGCGATGCCGGCGGGGAACTGGATGTAGACCTTCTCGCCATCGTCGAAGGCGCGCAGCGGCTTCCACGGCGGATTGCTGCCGCTGACCGCGTAGCGGAAACGGATCTTCTCCAGCGACAGGCCGCTATCGACCGGCGCGGCGGCGCTGGCCGCCTGCGCCTGGCGCTGCAAGGCCAGCATCTTGTCCTTGGGATATTCCCAGGACACCGATGCCATCCATGTCTTCTCGGTCGAGGTCAGTTCCAGCAGGTACGTCCTGCGGCTGGTGGTGATGACCAGATTGGTCTTCAGGGCCGAGCGGATCGGCTTGACCATTACGTTCACGCGCAGCGCATCGCCGCTGCCGCTCGATGTGTCCCCGACTATCCAGCGCACTGTGTCGCCAGCGGCCACCGTCACCAGTTCCTCGCCCGGCTGGAGCGCGATCACAGTCACGCGGCCCACGGCCGCATAGGCCTGATACAGCGCGCCATCGGTGAAAGGCCACACCTGAATCGCGTTGACGTATCCCTCGCGCGTCGGCGCAATGCGCGCTTCGGCATTGGCGCGGGACACGCGCACGGTTTCATCGGCAGGTTCTGCGGCGGGCTTGGCATCCGGCACAGGCTTCATCTGCGCCGGCATCGGCAG
>NZ_CALART010000003.1 GCF_937888285.1 uncultured Aquimonas sp. | reverse complement strand
GCACGCACTTCGTCGGCGAGGGCAACATCGGTTCTGCGCCGGACTACCGCGAATTTCCGAACGGCAACGACGAGCCGCGCCGGCTGCTTCGCCTGAACGTCTACTTCGACAACCCGATCCCGAAGAAGGACGGCGAGTACGAAGATCGCGGCGGCTTCTGGGCGCCCGTGGAGCTGTGGCACCGCGACGCCGTGCACTGGAAGACGCTGTACCAGAAAGGTATGCGGGTGCTGGTCGAGGGCCGCACCGTGCGCGACGAATGGGAGGACGCCGACGAGAACGAGCGCGTGACGTTCAAGGTCGAGGCGCGGCGCGTGGGCATCCTGCCGTACCGCATCGAGTCGGTGGCGCTCAGCACCAAGCCGGCCGGCGGACAGTAATTCGCCCATCGCCGTTCCCCCGAGGGCGGCTGTAGCAACCGTCATACGCCCGCGATGCACCAGCGAGCTATCCCCAGGGGATAGCTCCAAGGTCGTCCACGGAGTTCCAGCCGCCCTCCCGAAACGACGCTCTTGCTGTGCCAGCTCCTGCGGTCTATGCACACCGCTGCGGCAACGGGCCGCCTGCCGATCACAAAGCGGTGTCTGCATCAATCAGCTTCCTTGCTGCCGGCATCTCCTGGCCCCGCCAAGCTGACGCCCATCCGATGAACCGCACATTTCCAAGGAGGCTTCATGCGCGTGTTCCTGTGCGAGAAGCCGTCCCAGGGCAAGGACATCGCCCGTGTGCTGGGCGCCGGCCAACGCGGCAACGGCTGCTACAGCGGTGCAGGTGTCGTCGTGACCTGGTGCATCGGTCATCTGGTCGAGGCGGTTCCGCCCGAAGGCTACGGCGAGCAGTACAAGCGCTGGGCCATCGAGCAACTGCCCATTCTTCCCGAGCGTTGGCGTGTCGAGCCCAAGGCGGCGACCGCAGCGCAATTCAAGGTCGTGCAGCAGCTCGTCGCCAAGGCGGGCGAGCTGGTGATAGCGACCGACGCCGACCGCGAGGGCGAGATGATCGCCCGCGAGATCATCGACCTGTGCGGCTACCGCGGGCCGATTCAGCGTCTGTGGCTGTCGGCGCTCAACGATGCGTCGATCCGCAAAGCGCTGGGTGCGCTCAAGCCGTCCGCCGAGACGCTGCCGCTGTATTTCTCCGCACTCGCCCGATCGCGCGCCGACTGGCTGATCGGGATGAACTTGAGCCGCTTGTTCACACTGCTGGGGCGTCAGGCCGGCTATACGGGCGTGCTGTCGGTGGGGCGCGTGCAGACGCCGACGCTGAAGTTGGTCGTGGATCGTGATCGCGAGATCGCGCGATTCGTCTCCATGCCGTATTGGGCCGTGGATGTGCTGCTATCCCATGCCGGCCAATCCTTCACCGCGAGCTGGATACCGCCCGAAGGCAGCACGGATGCAGCGGGTCGCTGCCTTCAGCAGCCGGTGGCGCAGCAGGCTGCGGATCGCATTCGCGCGGCACGCGATGCGCAGGTCGTGTCGGTGGACACCGAGCGCGTGCGCGAGGCACCGCCGCTGCCGTTCGACCTGGGCACGCTGCAGGAGGTGTGCTCCAAGCAGTTGGGCCTCGACGTGCAGGAGACGCTGGACATTGCCCAGGCGCTGTACGAGACGCACAAGGCGACAACGTACCCGCGCTCCGATTCGGGCTACCTGCCCGAGAGCATGCTGGCCGAGGTGCCGACCTTACTCGACAGCCTGGTCAAGACCGACCCCAGCCTGCGGCCGCTGATCGAGCGCCTGGATCGCCAACAGCGTTCGCGTGCGTGGAACGACGGCAAGGTGTCGGCTCACCACGGCATCATCCCGACGCTGGAGCCCGCCAACCTGTCGGCCATGAACGAGAAGGAGCTGGCCGTCTACCGGCTGATCCGCGCCCATTACCTCGCGCAGTTCCTCCCGCACCATGAGTTCGACCGGACGGTGGCGCAGTTCTCGTGCGGCAGTCAGTCGCTGGCGGCCGTGGGCAAGCAGATCGCCGTCATCGGCTGGCGTGAGGTGCTGGCGACGCCAGGGCCGGACGATGCCGATGGCGAGGATGCGCAGCGCAGCCAGGTGCTGCCCGCCCTGCATGCGGGCCTGTCCTGCCCGGTCGGAAAGGTGGATCTCAAGGCGCTGAAGACGCTGCCGCCCAAACCCTACACGCAGGGCGAGCTGATCAAGGCTATGAAGACCGTCGCCAAGTTCGTGACCGACCCGCGCCTGAAACAGAAGCTGCGAGATACCACCGGCATCGGCACCGAGGCGACACGCGCCAACATCATCAACGGTCTGATCGGTCGCGGCTACCTGGTCAAGAAAGGCCGTGCCGTCCGCGCTTCCGACGCGGCATTCACGCTTATCGACGCGGTGCCCTCGGCCATCGCCGACCCCGGCACCACGGCGGTGTGGGAGCAGGCGCTCGACATGATCGAGGCCGGCCAGATGGCGCTGGACACCTTCATCGAGAAGCAGTCCGTGTGGCTCGGCCAGCTCGTGCAGCAGTATCGCGGCGCAACGCTCTCGCTCAAGCTGCCGCCGGCGCCGGCCTGCCCGCAGTGCGGCGCACCGATGCAGCAGCGCACGGGCAAGAGCGGCGCGTTCTGGTCCTGCTCGCGCTACCCGGACTGCAAGGGCACGTTGCCGATCGAGTCCCCGACGGGCCGGCGCAGCGCACCGCGCAAGCGGCGCGCTGCCTCCAAGGCGTCCTGATCCTCGCTTCCCCCCCCTGCCGCGCCGGCGACTTCACTGGCGGCGAGGCAAACGTCC
Source organism: uncultured Aquimonas sp. (assembly GCF_937888285.1). Lineage (GTDB taxonomy): Bacteria > Pseudomonadota > Gammaproteobacteria > Xanthomonadales > Xanthomonadaceae > Aquimonas. The sequence goes on along the minus strand of NZ_CALART010000003.1, from coordinate 1,492 downwards.
CGCACCGCGCGGGACTCCAAAGCGCGCGTCTCCTTCTGCAACGGTGTGCGCGCCCCGTCTGCCCGCCATCGGGCGACAGGGCGAGAAGGTCATTGCTCCACGAATCGCGCCCGCCGCCATTCCCTTGATCGGTGTGCTTTGCCTCGGTCATGAGGGGCTTCCTGACGCCTTGCCGCCGCGCGAGCCGTGAGGAGGCCCCTTGGGCCGAGGGTATTCCGTGCCGGTGCCCGCCGGCGGAACAACGGGCTCCCTTTGTGTGTGGATGCACGCCAGAGGTTTCCGGCCCCAGCCACGAAACGGGCCGGGTGCGATTGCTGACGCAGCGAACGGCTTTGACGACGGCCTGCGCTGACGCAGCCCACAGGTGGTTTTCCTTCCTCTCCAGCCGAAGGCCCGCGTGGCCTTCGGCGCCTTGGTCCTTGCCTTGTCCCGTGACGCGGGCCTGCCCTAAAGCGGGCCGTCCGCGATTCGGTTTTCCCTGCGACGGCAGCCATGCCTCGCGCCCATCCTCACGCCATGCGTTGCTGACAGTCGTCAGCGGCATGCCCTGGCAGTCTCGGTCTTCAAGACTGCAACGCGGTTCGCCGCGTTGACCGATCCAGTCCGCTTCGCATCGCCCACCGCGGACGCTCGCCGGCCTGGCGACGATGCACTTTTCTCAACCACCCGAGGGGAACCCCATCCTCTACGGGATGCGTGCTCCCCGACCCACCAAGGAGCACGGCATGTCTGAACTTTCCGCATCTTCCTCCGCAACCGCAGTGCGCAGTGGTGCGCTGGCGCTGGCTTGGACCGGCAAGCGTTTGCCGCTACAGGTGCTGCGCAGCGCGGCCGGCCACTACATCGGCACGCAAGACGACGAAGGCTCGGTATCGCGGGAGTCCGTCGAGTATTTCCCGACCCACCTCGCAGCACAGCGCGCCCTGGATACCCATGCCTGGACACAGCGCGCTCACCCCTGATTCCCACCCTTCAAGGAGTTCTCTCATGAATCTGTCTTTACCCGAAGACGTGCTCGATCAGATGGCGCTGGAACAGGCGCACTTCGACGCTGCACCGCAGGCCTTCTTCGAGGCCTGGAAGCGCGGCGCGCAGATCGCCGGCCACGAGTGGTTCGGCGACGGCACACGCGAAGGTCTGCAGCGTGCCACCACCAAATGGGACCTGCGGCCCAACATGCTGATGCTCAACGACGCCCTGGGCGTGCTGAGCAGCGGTCAACGCATGTTCCTGTCCGCGATGGTGAGCTTCTACAACTCCCGCGAGGGCGGCGCGATGCTCAAGCGTTGCGGCTTCGAGGGGCTGTCCGACTTCGGCGGCCTCGATCTGGAACGGCGCCAGGTCATCGCTGATCTCACGCTGCACTACAACGGCTGGTGAACCGCGCCTGGCAACCCACCGTCCTTTCATCCCACCCCACGAGGGACATGCGTCCCCGTTCGGGGCCATGTCCCTCCTTCTTTTCGCAGGAGCGGCCATGTCCCGAATCACC
>NZ_CALART010000002.1 GCF_937888285.1 uncultured Aquimonas sp. | reverse complement strand
CTCGCGACCCCGACCTTGGCAAGGTCGTGCTCTACCAACTGAGCTATTCCCGCACTGGAGCCCGCCATTGTAGGCATCGAAGCATCACTGTCAAGCCTCGCCGGGCGACTTTTTTTCACTCGCGGCGTCACCGCGCATCGCCGGCCAGGCCGCGATCAGGTACTGCATACCCGACCACAGGGTCAGTACCGCCGCGACCGCCAGCAGGACCTCGCCGATCAGGAAAATCGGCAAGCCGAACAGGTCGACGCGGTAGAGCAGCATGACCAGGGCGACCATCTGCACGATGGTCTTGATCTTGCCGATCACCGCCACCCGCACGGTAGCGCGCTGGCCAATCTCGGCCATCCATTCGCGCAGCGCCGAAATGGTGATCTCGCGTCCGATGATCACCGCGGCGATCAGCGCCATGAATACGGTGGGGTGGGCCTGCACGATGATGACCAGGGCGACGGCCACTGCCAGTTTGTCCGCCACCGGGTCGAGGAAAGCGCCAAACGCCGAGAACATGCCGTAGCGACGGGCGATGTAGCCGTCGGCCCAGTCGGTGATCGCACCCACCGCGAAGATCAAAGCGGCGGCGAAATTGGTCCACGGATAAGGCAGGTAGAAGACCAGCACGAGGACCGGGATCAGGGCGATGCGGAACAGGGTCAGCAGGTTGGGCAGGTTCAGGGGCACGCGCACTCTTCCGTGGGGACCCTCGGCACGGGGCGGACCCCGGCCGCGTGGGAACGGCCCCCGCATTCTGCCCGCTCGGGCTGCGCTTGTGTGGATTGCCCATGGGCTGGCCCGCGAAGTACGCGAGCCGCGCAGCCGACATGGCTGCGCCGTCTCGCTCAGCCGCTGCCGCCCTCTTCCAGCCCGTGCAGGGCCGCGTAGATGCGCTGCGCGAGCGCGGCATTGATGCCCTCGACGCGGGCGATGTCCTCGCTGCTTGCGCGCTTCAGGCCGGCCAGGCCACCGAAGTGGCGCAGCAGGGCCGTGCGGCGCTTGCTGCCGATGCCTTCGATATCCTCCAGACTGCTGCGCTCGCGCGCCTTGGCGCGGCGGCCGCGGTGACCGGTGATGGCGAATCGGTGGGCCTCGTCGCGGACCTGCTGGATCAGCTGCAGGCCGGGCGAATCCTGGCCCGGGCGCAGCAGGCGGCCGTCGGGGAACACCAGGGCTTCATGCCCTGCCCTGCGCTCCTCGCCCTTGGCCACGCCGATCACTGCAACGCCCTGCACGTCCAACTCGGACAGCACGCCCAGCGCCTGCTCCAGCTGGCCTTTGCCGCCGTCGATGAGGAGCAGGTCGGGCAGAACGCCGTCCTCGACCGCGCGCCGGAAGCGACGCGTCAGTGCCTGCTGCATCGCGGCGTAGTCGTCGCCCGGGGTGATGTCGCTGATGTTGTAGCGACGGTACTGCGCACGCACCGGTCCGTCGGCGTCGAACACCACGCAGCTGGCGACCGTGGCTTCGCCCTGGGTATGGCTGATGTCGAAGCATTCGATGCGCTGCGGCGGTTCGGGCAGGTCCAACAGGGCCTGCAGGGCGTCCAGGCGCGCGCGTTGGCTGGCAGCACTGGCCAGCTCGCTGCGCAGGGCCAGTTCGGCATTCTGCTTCGCCAGCTGCAGCAGGCGGGCACGATCGGTGCGCACCTGCAGCTTCAGTTCGATGCAGCGACCGGCGATCTCACCCAGCACGCGCTCGATCAGGGCCTGGTCGGGCACCTCATGGCTCAGCACGATCTCCTTCGGCGGGCTCTGCTCCAGGTAGTGCTGGGTCAGGAAGGCGCCCAGCACTTCGGCGGCGTCCTCGGCGCCGTTGAGCTTCGGGAAGAAGCTGCGGCTGCCGAGGTTACGACCGTCGCGGAAGCTCAGCAGCAGCACGCAGGCGCGGCCGCCCTCCAGCGCGCAGGCCAGCACGTCGAGCTCGGCGTGCTCGCCATCGACCACCTGCCGCGCCTGCACCTTGCGCACGGCTGCCACGGTGTCGCGCAGCTTGGCGGCGCGCTCGAACTCCAGCGCCTCCGCCGCGCGATCCATCGCCGCTGCGAGCTCGCCGACCAGGTCCTCGCTGCGGCCATCCAGCAGCAGGCTCGCGCGGCGCACGGACTCGGTGTACTCCTCGGGCTCGACAAGGCCCACGCAGGGCCCGCTGCAGCGCTGGATCTGGTACTGCAGGCAGGGCCGCGTGCGGTTGCGGAACACGCTGTCCTCGCAGCTGCGCAGGCCGAACAGGCGGTGGATCAGGGCCAGGGTATCGCGCACCGCAACTACGCCGGGATACGGACCGAAATAGCGCCCGGGCTGGCTGCGAGGCCCGCGGTGGAAGCGGATGCGCGGCGACTCGTCGGCGGTGGTGAGATGGATGTAGGGGTAGCTCTTGTCGTCGCGCAGCAGGATGTTGTAGCGCGGCTTCAGCGACTTGATCAGCTGGTTTTCCAGCAGCAGCGCCTCGCCCTCGCTGCGGGTCACCGTGATCTCGATGCTGGCGATCTGGCTGATCATCACCCGCAGGCGCGGCTCGCGCGGGCTGCGGGTGAAATAGCTGGCGACGCGCTTGCGCAGGCTGGCCGCCTTGCCGACATAGAGCACGCTGCCGTCGGCGGCGACCATGCGGTACACGCCGGGAGCGAGCGTCAGGCGCCCCGCGAACTCCTTGCCGTCAAACCCGCCCTGCGGCGGCAGCGCGGGATCCACCACGCTCATTCGCCGATCGCGAGCCTGCGCGGCAGCTGGCTGTCGAAGTCGATGCGCAGGATCTCGTGGGCGTCGGTGTTCGCGACGAACAGGCTGCTGCGATTGACCGCCAGCGCCGAAGGCTGGTGCAGGCGATAGCCGATGCTCTGCGTGCTGACCTGGCGCGTGGCCGGATTGAGCAGCTTCAGCGCGCAGTTGTAGGTGTCCGCGATCCACAGCTGCGGCGCGCGCGGATCCAGCACGATCGCGAGCGGGTACTGCAGCCGCGCCTGCGGCAGCGGCCCATCGACATCGCCGAACTCGTAGAGGCCGCCGCTGAGCAGGGTCTGGACTTTGGCGGTCGCGAGCTGGATGCCGCGCACCGAAGAAGACGCCGAATCCGCGACGAACAGCGTCTGCTGGGCCAAGGCCAGCCCGGCGGGCTGCGCGAAGTGGGAGTTCAGCGACTCACCGTCGCCCAGCGCGAGCGCGCCCGAGCCGGCAAGCGGCGCAAGGCTGCGCCGACCGAGGTCGTACTCCCAGATCTGATTCCAGCCGGCCATCGCGAGATACAGCTTGTCGAAGGCCGTGGCCAGGGCCCAGGGCGCATTGAGGGCACAGGCCTTGGGATCCGCGGGCGCGCCTTCCGGCGCCGAACCCGCGCGCCCGGTGCCGGCCAGGGTATCGACATCGCCGTCGAGCAGGCTGATCCGGCGCAGGGCGTGGTTGCCGGTATCGGCGACGTAGAGCGCGTCCTTCCACAGTGCCAGACCGCGCGGCGCCATGAAGCTGGCCTCGGCGCTGCCGCCGTCGATGAAGCCACCGCTGCCGGAGCCGAACTGGCGCAGGATGCGGCCGTCGAGCGTGCACTCCAGCACCCGGTTGTGCCCGGTGTCGGCCACGTAGAGATGCCGCTCGCTGGCCGCGAGACCGCTCGGGAACGCCAGCGGCAGTCGCGGCTCGGGGCGCGACACCGCGCTTGCGGCCTCGTACACGCGGGTATCGTTCTCACCGGCCCGCTGCAGGACGCCGTCGATCAGCGGCTGCAGGCGCTCGCGCAGCGGCTCGCCGGACAGCATCTCGACGATCCGGCCTTCGGTATCGATCAGCACCGCGGTCGGCCAGGATTCGACGCCAAAATGCTGCCAGCTGACGTAGTCGGCGTCCTGCACGACCGGAAAGCGTACGAACAGCCGGTTCAGCGCCTTGAGCAAGGTCTTCGGATCACGCTCGGCGTCGTACTTGGGGCAGTGCACGCCCAGCACGCTCAGGCCGTCGGAGAACTGGTTCTGCAGCAGCCGCATTTCCTCCAGCGAGCTCTGGCACCAGGCCGAACCGACATGGAAGAAGTACAGCAGCACGGCACGGCCTTTCAGCTCCGCCAGTCGCTGCGGCGGTGCGTTCACCCACTCCAGGGTGATCGGGAACTCGGGGGCGCGCGCGCCAGCCACCATCAGTATGTCCTCCGCAGCCGCGCCGATCCGGCGCTGCCTGCTCCAAGCTGTGGGTACGCCGGCCTACCAGGATCCATGCTGGCTGCCCGCATCCGCGAATCCTTCACATTCTGCCACGCCGAGCAGGCGCGCCGTGATCCGGCGGCAGGCCTGGTCGAGCAGCGCGTGCACCTGTTCGAAGTCCTCGATACGCCCGTAGTAGGGATCAGGCACCTCGCCGCCCGCGCCCAGGCCGGCCCATTCCAGCAGCAAGGCCACGCGCGCCGTGGCGCTGGCCGGACGCAGCGCCTGCAGATCGCGCAGATTGCTGGCGTCCGCGGCAAGGATGAGATCGAAGCGCTCGAAGTCGCGCCGATCGACCTGGCGCGCACGCTGCTGGTCGATTGGCGTGCCGTGCGCACGCGCCACGCGGATCGCGCGCGCGTCCGGCGGCTGCCCGATGTGGTACCCGGCCGTGCCAGCGGAATCGATGTGCAGGGCCAGCCCGACATCGGCCGCGCGGGCGCGCAGGACGCCCTCGGCCATCGGCGAGCGGCAGATGTTCCCGAGGCAGACGAGAAGCACGCTGCGGGTGCCATCGACGGCCGCCCTCATGGCTGCGCCCCGCGCAGGACCGCGTCCACGCGCGCCAGGTCCTCGGCGGTGTCGACGCCCGCAGGAAACGGCTCCGGACTGAGGCCGACCGCAATCCGCCAGCCGGCTTCCAGCGCACGCAGCTGTTCCAGGCATTCAAGCTGCTCAAGTCGAGCGGGCGGCAGGGCAGCGAAACGCTTCAGCGCATCCGCGCGGTAGGCATACAGACCGATGTGGCGCAGCCAGTGCCCACCGGCGAGGCCAAGACGGTCGACGGCGAAGCGATCGCGGTCCCAGGGAATGGGGGCACGGCTGAAGTACAGGGCGTCACCGTTTTGCGCGCGCACGACCTTGACGCAGTGCGGATTGAACAGCTCCTCGCTGTCGACCACGGGCTGCGCCAGCGTGGCGATCGGCGCGCCGCTGGTCGCCAGCAGGCGCGCGACCGCGCTGATCGCGGCCGGCGGTGCCAGCGGCTCATCGCCCTGCAGGTTGACGACGATGCGGTCGCCTGCCCAGCCCTGCGACTGTGCGGCAGCAGCCAGGCGGTCGGTGCCGGAGGCCAGGTCGGGCGCCGTCATGCACACCGTCGCATGATGGCCGGAGACCGCCTCGGCGATGCGGGCGTCATCGGTGGCGACCAGTACCTGCGCTGCGCCGGCTTCGAGAGCGCGGCGCAGCACGTGCACGATCATCGGCTCGCCGGCGATCCGCTGCAGCGGCTTGCCGGGCAGACGGGTCGAGGCGTAGCGCGCGGGTATGGCGACCACGAAGTCGGGATCGGGGCTCATCAACGTCCTCTCGGTTTCTGCGCGGCCTTGAGCCGCGCATGCAGCAGATCCAGCAGGGCATCCGGCAGCTCGCCGCTGACCGGCAGGTAGAAGCAGCGCGCCGTGGCGAAGCGCGCGCACTTGACCGCGTCCTTCTCGGTCATCAGCACAGGCAGATCATCGGCGAAATCGAGATCCGCAGGCGCGAAGGCATGGTGATCCGGAAACGCATGCTCGACCGGTTCGAAGCCCAGCGCCCGCAGCGTGGCGAAGAAGCGTGCCGGGTTGGCGATGCCGGCCAGCGCATGCACGCGCGCCCCCCGCAGGGGTGGCGCTGCACCGTCCACCAGTGCGCGCAGGGGCAGCGGCACGAGGCGCATCGGCCACTCATCGGGCCCGGGCATGCCGCCATTGCAGACGCGTGCTGAGCAGTCGGCGGCGCGGACGAGCGGTTCGCGCAGGGGCCCGGCCGGCAGCAGGGCGCCGTTGCCGAAGCGGCGCTCGCCGTCGATCACCAGCACCTCCAGATCGCGCGCCAGCGCGTAGTGCTGCAGGCCGTCATCGGCGATCAGCAGATCGACCTCAGCGGAGGCCTCCAGCAGCTCCGCCGCGCGGCTGCGCCGGCGGGCCACCGCCACCGGGGCGCGACTGCGCAGGCGGATGAGGCTCGGCTCGTCGCCGTGCAGCGAGGGCTCGGGCTGCTCCGGCAACAGCATCGCGTCGCGAGCGCTGCCGCCGTGACCGCGCGAGATCACGCCGGGACGCCAGCCGCGCGCACGCAGCCCTTCGATCAGCGCCAGGACCGTCGGCGTCTTGCCGGCGCCTCCGACGGTGAGGTTGCCCACCACCAGCACCGGCAGGCATCGCGGTTCGGCCTTCAGCAGGCCACGTCGGTACAGCCAGCGCCGCAGGCCGCCGATGGCGCCGAACAGGCCGGCCAGCGGCAGCAGCGGCAGGATCGGACGCGGGCCGTACCAGCGCGCGACAAGCCAGCGCTCCAGGCCGGCGCGCAGGCTCATCGCGTAGCGTCCGTCCCGCTGTCGTCCACGCTGGGGTGCTCCGACCCGCCGCCCATGGCCTCGCTGAACTGCAGACGGTGCAGGCTGGCATACATGCCGCCTCGGGCCAGCAGCTCGGCGTGCGAGCCGGTCTCGACCACTCGCCCGGCGTCGAGCACGACGATCTGGTCGGCGTGCTCGATGGTCGACAGCCGATGCGCGATGACCAGGGTGGTGCGATCGCGCATCAGGCGGGCCAGCGCATCCTGGATGAGGCGCTCGCTCTCGCTGTCCAGCGCACTGGTGGCCTCGTCGAGGATCAGGATCGGCGCGTTCTTGAGCAGGGCGCGTGCGATCGCGATGCGCTGGCGCTGGCCGCCCGACAGCAGGGCCCCGCCCTCACCCACCGGGCTGTCCAGCCCCTGCGGCAGCAGGCGGATGAACTCCATCGCATTGGCCGCTTCGGCGGCGGCCTCGATCTCGTCGCGCGAGCAGCGCCGCAGGGCGCCGAAAGCGATGTTGTCGGCAATGCTCCCGGCAAACAGCACCACGCGCTGGCTGACCAGGGCGATCTGCGCACGCAGGTCGGCGAGCCGGTACTCGGCGAGGGCATGGCCGTCGAGGCGCACGGCACCCGCACTGGGCTCGTAGAAGCGCGGCAGCAGGCTGACCAGGCTGGATTTGCCGCTGCCGGAGCGTCCCACCAGGGCCGTCACGGTGCCCGGCGCACAGCGCAGGCTGACGCGATCCAGCGCAAGCGCCGATGCATCCGCATAGTTCAGGCTGACCCCCGCGAACTCGATGTCACCCTGGGCCTTGTCGAGCGCGCGACTGCCCCGATCCGCTTCAGCCGGCGTATCGAGCACGGCGAACAGGTCCTGGGCGGCAACGATGCCGCGGCCCAGCATCGCCTGTACCGTGGTCAGGCGCTTCAGCGAGGGCAGCATCACCAGCATCGCGGTGATCAGCGACATGAAGGTGCCGGGGCTCATCGCGTCCAGCAGGTCCGGCCGCGTCGCGCGCCAGATGATGGCGGCGAGCACGCTGGCGGCGATCAGCTGGATGGTCGAGGTGCTGAGCGCGCTGGTGGCGGCAACCTTCAGGTTAAGCCGGAAGTTGCGCTCCACCACCTCGCCGAAACGCCGCGCCTCATGCGCCTGGCCACCGTAGATGCGCACCTCGCGATGGCCATCCACGGCTTCCTCGACCATGCCCGTAACTTCGCCAACCGCACCCTGGATCTGCCGGTTGATGCGGCGGAAGCGCTTGCCGACGAACTGCCAGACGACGCCCGCCAGCGGCGCCATGATGAACAGGTACAGGGTCAGGCTGACGCTGTGCCAGAGCATGACGCTGACCATGGCGATCACCAGCAGGCAGTCGAGCACGATCACCTTGACCGCATCGGCGGCCGCCTGGGCGACCTGCTCGGCGCTGTAGATCACCCGCGCGATGATCTGGCCCGAAGGCTCCCGGTCGAACCAGCTGGCCGGCAGCTGCTGGTAGTGGGCGAACACGGCGATGCGCAGGTCACGGACGACGCCGCGCCCCACCCGGGCCATGCTGTAGTCGGTCGCATAGGTGCCGATGCCGCGCAGCACGAAGATGCCGACCAGGGCGAGTGGCAGCCAACGGATCACGTCGGCATCGCGCGCCACGAACAGGTCGTCGAGCATCGGCTTGATCAGGTAGGCGAACCCGCCCGATGCCGCGGCATCGAAGGCCATGCCGAGCACGGCCACTGCTGCGAAGCCCCAGTAGGCGCGCGCATAGCCCAGCAGGCGCCGGTACGAGGCGGACGGCGATGCCCGTGCGCCAGCATCGACAGACGCTGGCTTCATCCACCGCCTCCGCCGTCGGAGTCCGCGCTTTCGGGCAGGGTCGCGATCGACAGCTTGGTGAAACCCACGGCGCCCAGTGCATCCATCGCGGTCACCACCGCCTGGTGCGGCGTGCGCGCATCCGCACGCAGGATGACGCTGCGCTCGCGATCATCACCGGCGATCTGCTGCAGGGCCTCGCGCAGGGCAGCGCCGTCGCGGCGCAGCACCTCATTGCCGGCGATGAAGTAGCGGCCCTCTGCATCGATCTGGATCTGCAGCGGCTCGCCCACCGGCAGCGCCTCGGAAGGACCGGCCTTGGGCAGCTGGATGTTGAGCGCCGAACGGTCATCGAAGGTGGTGGTGACCACGAAGAAGATGATCAGGCAGAACACCACGTCGATCAGCGGCGTGAGGTTCAGCTCGGGATCTTCCAGCGAGCGGCGGCTGCCGAAGTTCATCCCGCGGCTCCTGCGCCAGGCGCCGCACCCGCCGGCCGGCGCGGGCGCGCCGCAGGCTGCGCCGTACCGGGCTGCGGAACCGTCTCCAGGGTATCGATCAGCGCGATCACCTGCTGCTCCATTTCGACCACGTACTCGGCGATGCGTCCGCGGAAATAGCGGTAGAACATGAAGGCCGGAATCGCCACGCACAGGCCCGCGGCGGTCGTGATCAGGGCCTCGCCAATGCCGCCGGCGAGCTGGTTGGCATCGCCCACGCCGTGGGTGAGGATGCCGAGGAACATCTGGATCATGCCGAACACGGTGCCCAGCAGACCGAGCAGCGGCGAGATTCCGCTGATCGTGCCCAGGGTGTTCAGGAACCGCTCCATTCCGTGCAGCTGGTGGCGACCGACATCCTCGACGCGCTCCTTCATCTGCTCCCGCGGGCGGTGGCGGACTTCAATGGCCGCGGCCAGGATCGCACCGAGCGGTGAATTCGCACGCAGGGTTTCGATGTGCTTGGGATCGAGCCGGCCGCTGGCGGCCCACTGGCGCACCTCGTCACCCAGATCCAGCGGCAGCACCTTGGAGCGGCGCAGGCTCCAGAAGCGTTCGATGATGATGGCCAGGGCCAGGGCCGAGCACAGCAGGATCGGCCACATCACCCAGCCGCCAGCAATCAGCAGTTCCAGCACGCGAGTTCTCCGGGAAAGCGTGGATCGGACAGGGCCGCAAGTGTACGTGAGGCGGCCGGACCCGGGCAGCGACGTTCAGCGGCTGAACCGGCTCAACCGCGCGTTTGCGGACGAGCAGGACGCAGAGAAAGCATGGCGGCGAGGGGCTGCCCGCTTCAGTCGGCAGCCGAATGCACGGCGGACAGGACCATGAGCTCGGCCCAGCGATGGGCATGAACGCCAGGATCGAGCCGGCCGATGAGCGCGTGTGCCGCCCGCGCGACGCGCCTCGCTTCGATTGCGCGGAAACGCGCGAACCCGCCGGACATCAGCGGATTCAGCAGCGGAGCGACCCACTGCCCGAGGCGCTCCGCTGGCCGCGATGCGGCCTCGCCACGCGCACCGAGCAGCAGCCCGGGCTGCAGGACGTCGCAGCGCTGGAAACCGAGCCCCGCGACCGCCTGTTCCAGTTCGCCCTTGATCCGCAGGTAGTCGTTGCGCGAGCGCGGATCCGCCCCGACCGACGACACCAGCACGGCCTGGCGCGCGCCGGCGGCGCGGGCGGCGCGCGCTACCTCCAGGACCAGGTCGCGGTCGATCTTCGCAAAGGCGTCGATCGAACCGGCGATGCGCCGGGTGGTGCCCAGCGCACTGACGAGGACGTCGCAGCTCCGCTCTGCCTCCCGCCACTGCTGTAGCGCGTCGACCAGTGGATCCCCTGTGAACATCTGCGTGTTCGCGGCATCCGTGGACAGTGAGCGCCGCAGCAGCAGGTCCAGCTGCAGGCCCTCGTGCGCGCCAAGGCGCGCAACCAGCGCGCGCCCCACGAGGCCCGATCCTCCGATCAACAGGACGCGCACGCAAGCCGGCTCAGGCCACCACCACCGGGATCTTGCCGATGCGCGCCTGCCACTGCTTCGGGCCCGTGTTGTGCACCGACTCGCCGGCCGAATCGACGGCGACGGTGACCGGCATGTCGCGCACGTCGAACTCGTAGATGGCCTCCATGCCGAGGTCCTCGAAGCCGACCACCTGGGCCGACTTGATCGCCTTCGACACCAGGTAGGCCGCGCCACCGACCGCCATCAGGTAGACCGAGCGGTGCTTCTTGATCGCTTCGATTGCCGCCGGACCACGCTCGGCCTTGCCGATCATGCCCAGAAGTCCGGTGGCACCCAGCACCTGGTCGGTGAACTTGTCCATGCGCGTAGCCGTGGTCGGGCCGGCCGGGCCGACGGCCTCGTCGCGCACCGGATCCACCGGACCGACGTAGTAGATGAAGCGGCCGGTGAAGTCGACCGGCAGCTTTTCGCCACGGTTCAACATGTCGACCATGCGCTTGTGGGCGGCGTCGCGGCCGGTGAGGATCTTGCCGTTCAGCAGCAGGACCTCGCCGGGCTTCCAGCCGGCGACCTCGTCGCGGGTCACGGTCGCGAGATCGACGCGGCGGCCCTTGCTGGCGTCGTAGGTCAGCCTGGGCCAGTCCTCCAGCGAGGGCGGCTCAAGGCTCACCGGGCCGGAACCATCCAGCACGAAGTGCGCATGGCGGGTGGCGGCGCAGTTGGGGATCAACGCCACCGGCAGGTTGGCCGCGTGCGTGGGGTAGTCCTTGATCTTGACGTCGAGCACGGTGGTCAGGCCGCCCAGGCCCTGCGCGCCGATGCCCAGCGCATTGACCTTCTCGTACAGCTCCAGCCGCAGTTCCTCGATGCGGTTGGCGGGGCCGCGGGCCATCAGCTCCTGGATGTCGATGTGCTCCATCAGGGCTTCCTTCGCCAGCAGCATGGCCTTCTCGGCGGTGCCGCCGATGCCGATGCCGAGCATGCCCGGCGGGCACCAGCCCGCGCCCATGGTCGGCACGGTCTTCATCACCCAGTCGACGATGGAGTCCGACGGATTCAGCATCGCGAACTTGGACTTGGCCTCCGAGCCGCCGCCCTTGGCCGCCACGATCACGTCGACCGTATTGCCGGGCACCACCGTCATGTTGATGACCGCGGGCGTGTTGTCCTTCGTGTTCAGCCGCTTGCCGGCGGGATCGGCCAGCACCGAGGCGCGCAGCTTGTTGTCGGGGTGGTGGTAGGCGCGGCGCACGCCTTCGTTGACCATGTCCTCGACACTCAGCGTGGCGTCCCAGCGCACGTCCATGCCGATCTTCAGGAACACGGTCACAATGCCGGTGTCCTGGCAGATCGGCCGGTGGCCTTCGGCGCACATCCGCGAGTTGATCAGGATCTGCGCCATCGCGTCCTTGGCCGCCGGGCTCTCCTCGCGCTCGTACGCGGCAGCCAGGGCCTGGATGTAGTCGACCGGATGGTAGTAGCTGATGTACTGCAGGGCGTCGGCGACGCTCTGGATGAAATCGTCCTGGCGGATGGTGGCGGGCGTGCCCATGGCGCGTGGCTTCCGGCTGGGGAAACCGCCATTTTAGGAGATCCGACGCGTGCAGGGCCCGCGACGGTAGTCGAAGGCCCTGCCGCGGTGACGCTTGTACGCGGTTCTACAGGGCGCCGAGCGCCTGCAGGGCAGCGCGCAGCTCGGCGACTTCGGCCTCCAGTGCCTCCACGCGCGCCTCAAGGGCCGAACCGCCGCGCGGGGCGCGCTCGGCGCCGGCGCGCTCGGCCAGCAGGGCCGGATCGACCGCGCCGAACAGCAGATGCATGTAGCGCTCCTCGCGCTGGCCGGGCTGGCGCGGCAGCTTCACCACCAGTGGAGGGGCGCGTTCGATCAGACGCTCCAATGTGTCCTCCACATCCTCGACGCCGGGGAACGGCGTGAGGCGCTCGCTGCGGGTGTGGATCTCGTTGAGCGTTTGTGGACCACGCAGCAGCAGGGTGCACATCACCGCGGCCTTGCGCGGGGTCAGGCCCAGGTGCTGGTCGAAGCGGTGCTCCCAGCGCTGCGCGCGCACGCCCTCGGAGGACTGCCGCGCCCAGCCGCGATTCTCCAGGTCGCGCAGTGCATGCACGATCGCGCCCTGCTCGTACTGGCTGATCGGGTCGCGGTTGTTCTTCTGGTTGCAGGCCAGCTGCAGCGAATTGACCGTAAGCGGGTATTGATCCGGCGTGGTCTGCGCCTTCTCGAACAGGCTGGCGAGAATGCGGCCCTCCAGTTCGGAAAGCACGCGCTGGGGAGCAACGTCTGGGTCAGGTGTATCGGCGATCGGGCTGTGTACGGCATCGCTCATGGCACGTCCTTGGTCGGTGGCGAATCAGAAGATACCCAAGACGAGGCCCGCGGCGATGGCGGCGCCGAGTTCGCGGGCCGCATCGAGGTCCGCGGGTGTCGGCGGCCCTGTGACGCGCAGGGGTTCGGCGAGCGGCTTCAGCGCGAGGCCGCGCAGGATGCGCTGCACCGAGTCGACCGCACCGCGCCCGTCGTTGCCGGCGCTGACCAGGAGCACGTAGCCCAGCCCTGCGACCCGCCCCTCGAGCTGGTAGAAGCTCCGATCGAAATAGTGCTTGAGCGCCCCCGCCATGTAGCCAAACTTCTCGGGCGTGGCGAACAGCACCGCGCCAGCGTCGAGCAGGACGTCGGCGGAGGCAGTGAGTGCCGGCACCCGGCGCTGCGGCAGTGCTGGCTCGGCGCTGCGGGCTCCCTCACTGAACGCATCCACCAGCAGTGTCGTCGTGCCGTGCGCGTCTCCGGCGTGCAGGATCAGCAATGGCTTCATGCCCGCATGAAGCCATGAAGGACCAGAAAAAACAAAGCCCCGGTTTCCCGGGGCTTTGTTTGAATCGGCAGGTGAACTGCTGATTACAGCGGCTGGACCTGGTCGGCCTGCAGGCCCTTCGGGCCCTTGGTCACGACGAAGCTCACGCTCTGGCCTTCCTGCAGCGACTTGAAGCCGGTGCCCATGATGGCGCGGAAGTGGACGAAGAGGTCCTCGCCGTCCGGGCGGCTGATGAAGCCGAAACCCTTGGCGTCGTTGAACCACTTCACGGTACCAGTCTGACGATCAGACATGTCTTGCTCCTTGAGACTTGATTGAAATGAAAGCGACGACTTTTTTGGTCGCCTACTGGGTCTGCTCGGAGAAAGACACGAGGTGAAGCGATGAACGTTGTGGAACCAACACCATCGGGTCACGAGTCACGGTGACCCCAGCAAACACAGCGGGGCCACTATACGCCAACATTCACACCAAAGCGACTGCGCAGATCTTACAGGCTTGACAGCGAGTGAAATCCTTACAGATCAGTCACTTGAGAACAACGAGCTCAAGATCAATGCTCCACGCCGCCGGCGCCATGGACGTGTCCGTGCAGGGTTTCCTCCAGCGAGGCCTCACGCACTGAACTCACCTCGATGTCGAAATGGAGGGTTTTCCCGGCCAGCGGATGGTTGCCATCGATGGTCACGGTATCGCCCTCGACCGCGGTGACCGTGACAGCCAGCGGACCTTGCGGCCCCTGCGCATGGAACTCCATGCCGACCTGCACCTCATCGACGCCGGCGAAGGCATCGCGCGGCACCTGCTGGACCAGGCCTTCGTGGTGCACGCCGTAGCCTTCTTCGGGCGCTACCGCGACCTTGAACTTGTCACCCGCCTGGCGGCCGGTCATCGCCGACTCCAGCCCCGGCACGATGTTGCCTGCACCATGCAGGTAGGCCAATGGTTCGCGGCCAGAAGAGCTGTCGAGGACCTCGCCAGCGTCGTTGGTCAGCGTGTAGTGAAAGGAAACGACACAGCGGTCGGCAATCTGCATGGGGAGCTCCGGTAGAGAGATGACGGGCGAAGGCACCGTCTGGGGATGAAGAAATCGGCAGCGTTCGTGCAGATCTCGGGGTTCCGGGTCGCGGGCGTGGCCGCGACCGCCTTAAAGGCTAGGCCAGGACGGCGGCGCCGGCAATCCGAGCCGGGCTTGACAGCTCGAAATCTAGTGTTATAGTCAACTACAACACCACCCCGCCCCAGCCGGCAGGAGCGCCCCATGAAGCCCAGCACAGCCACCCCAGCGCCCAACCTCGGCATCAGCCTCGTGATGGCGCTCCTGTACAGCGGCCTGGTGGCGACCCTGGTCGCCCTGCATCCGGGCCCGCCTTCGGTCTATCCGGGCGCCGCGATGCAGTCGGCGACGATTGAAACCTCTGCCGCGCCACTCCCCGAGATTGCCGCACCAGGCAGTCTGCGACTACGCATGACCCTGCCTTACATGCCCGGCAACGCCCCCCGCGAGGCCGATCAGGAGATCTGAGCATGAGCGTGATCTGGAACGAGACCACACCGATCTATCTGCAGCTGAAGGAGAAGGTCATCGGCATGCTGCTCGATGGCTCGCTCAAGCCGGGTGACGCCCTGCCCTCGGTGCGCCAGGTAGCCGCGGACTTCCAGCTGAACCCCATCACCGTCTCCCGCGCCTACCAGGAGCTGGTGGACGAATCCCTGGTCGAGAAACGTCGAGGACTTGGCATGTACGTCACGGATGGCGCCCCAGAAAAGCTGCTTGCGAGCGAGCGTCAGCGCTTCCTCAGGGAAGAGTGGCCGGCTCTGCTGGCGCGCATCGAGCAGCTGGGCCTGAAGCTCGAAGAACTCATGAAACGCAGCCCGGACACGGAGGAATCGGCATGAGCACGGTCATCACCGCACGCGGTCTCAGCAAGACCTACGGCAAGACCACGGCGCTGAAGGGGCTGAACTTCAGTATTGAAGCCGGCCGCATCGTCGGCCTGATTGGCCCCAACGGCGCCGGCAAGACGACGGCGCTGAAGGCGATCCTGGGGCTTGCCCCGTACGAGGGCGAGCTCAGCGTGCTGGGCCTCGACCCGCGCACCCAGCGCAACCAGCTGATGCAGGACGTCTGCTTCATCGCAGATGTCGCGGTGCTGCCGCGCTGGATCCGCGTGCGTGAGGCGATCGACTTCGTCGAAGGCGTGCATCCGCGCTTCTCGCGCGACAAGTGCGAAGCCTTCCTCAAGGCGACCAAGCTGACGCCGGACATGAAGGTCAAGACCATGTCCAAGGGCATGGTGGTGCAGCTGCACCTGGCCCTGGTGATGGCCATCGACGCACGCCTGCTGGTGCTGGACGAACCCACCCTGGGCCTCGACATCCTGTACCGCAAGGCCTTCTACCAGCACCTGCTGAACGACTACTTCGACCACGACAAGACGATCATTGTCACCACCCATCAGGTCGAGGAGATCGAGCACATCCTCACCGACCTGATCTTCATCCGCGACGGCGAGGTCAGCCTGTCATCGAGCATGGAGGATGTGGGCGAGCGCTTCACCGAAGTGATGGTCGGCGCCGAGCACGTCGAGACCTGTCGCGCCATGAAGCCGCTCGATGAGCGCCAGGTCTTCGGCAAGAGCATCTTCCTGTTCGACGGCGCCGACCGCGCCGCGCTGAGCCGCATGGGCGAAATCCGCACCCCCGGCGTCGCCGACATCTTCGTGGCCACCATGAAAGGAACCTACGCATGAAGACCACCCTGCCCTGGCTGCTGAGGCGAGAGTACTGGGAGAACCGCGGCGGCTTCTTCTGGGCGCCGGCGATCGGCGCCGGGATCACCCTGCTGCTGACGGTGATGGGGCTGATCACCGCCGAGGTGTTCCGCAAGAAATTCACCGGTGACATCCAGATCGGCATTCCGCTGAAGCGACTCACCGAGCGCCTCTCGGAAACGGAACTGCAGACCCTGGGTTCAGCGCTCGACATGGCCCTGTTCTCGATGTCGGGGCTGCTGCAGTTCATCCTGTTCTTCGTGGTGTTCTTCTACCTGCTCGGCGCCCTGTATGACGATCGCCGCGACCGCAGCGTGCTGTTCTGGAAGTCGCTGCCGCTGTCGGACGGCTCGATGGTGCTGTCGAAGGTGCTGGCGGCAGCCCTGCTCGCTCCGATCCTGTCGACGCTGATCGCGATGGTGCTGCAGTTCGCCCTGCTGATCCTGCTGAGCCTGTATGTGCTGTTCCACGGCATCAATCCGCTGACCGTGCTGTGGGGACCGGTGTCCCTGCTGAATGTCTGGGGCCAGATGCTGGCGAACGTGCCAATCAATGCGCTGTGGGCCCTGCCAACCATCGGCTGGCTGCTGCTGGTCTCCGCCTTCGCGCGCAGCAAGCCCTTCCTCTGGGCGCTGCTGGTGCCGGTCTCGATCGGACTGCTGCTGAACTGGTTCGACCTGCTGAGCGTGATCAATCTGGAGTACACGGCGTACTGGAAGCACGTCGTCATGCGGATCCTGCTGGGCGTTCTGCCAGGAAGTTTCCCATTGCATCTCGCAGTCACTGATCCGTCCATTCTGGTTGATGGCGCTGATCTGCAGAACGTCACCAGCACCTTCGGCTGGAACCTGATGGGCCAGGCCCTGGCCTCGCTCAACCTGTGGATCGGCGCCGCGGCAGGCGTGGCCATGATCGCCCTCGCCACCCGCCTCCGCCGCTGGCGGGATGAGGGCTAGCCAGTCGCGCTTTGGGTCCGCCTTGAATGGCGGACCCAGCGGCTGGCTAGGCCCGCGCAAGGATGCGCGGGCGGGCGCACCTCGCCATGGACGGCTCAGCCCTTCGACACTTATGTGCGTGCGGACTGCGTTGAAGCGCAGGCCGCACATCGAATCAGGCCCGCGCATGGATGCGCGGGCGGGAGTCGACCGACATGGATGGCTCAGCCCCAGAAGCACGGAAGCGAAGCCCTGTAGGGTGCGCGTGTCGCGCACCACATCCACGCGCAGGCTTGGGCTTCGGTCGGGGATTCGCGTCTCTCGAAACTGCAGGTGCGCCACAGGCGCACCCTACGCGCACATCGGCTTCGGCTTCGATTCGGTCATGGCGTCAGTCCCAATCGCAAGCGCGCGCTTTCAAACGCTTGTTTCACTGATCGAAACTTCTGATTCCCAAAGGGTTTCACGCTTTCCGCGCTGACAGCAGCTCGCGTCTCCGGCATACTTCGCGGCGAAAACATACGGCCGCGTATGGCGAAATCGCCCGCGGTCGCCTCCCCAAGGCCTGCCGGAGTTCGACCATGCCCAGCTACACCGCCCCCCTGCGTGACATGCGCTTCGTCCTGTTCGAGCTGCTGGATGCGGAAACCGAGCTGAAGGCGCTTCCGGCCTACGAGGCAGTCGACGCGGAGATGCTGAACGCGGTGCTGGAAGAAGCCGGCAAGTTCGCCGCCAACGTCATCCACCCACTCAATGCCATCGGCGATCGCGAGGGCTGCACCTATCACGGTGACGGCGTGGTGACTTCCCCGCCCGGCTTCAAGGCTGCCTACCAGCAGTACGTGGAGGCCGGCTGGCCTTCGTTGGCCTGCGATCCGGCCTATGGCGGCCAGGGCCTGCCGATCGTGCTGAACAATTCCGTCTACGAGATGTACAACTCGGCCAATCAGG
Source organism: uncultured Aquimonas sp. (assembly GCF_937888285.1). GTDB lineage: Bacteria > Pseudomonadota > Gammaproteobacteria > Xanthomonadales > Xanthomonadaceae > Aquimonas. The sequence goes on along the minus strand of NZ_CALART010000002.1, from coordinate 58,260 downwards.
CCTGGCTGATGTATGCGGGCCTGTCGCACTCGGCCTACGAATGCATCAAGGCGCACGGCAGTCAGGCCCAGAAGGATCTGTACCTGCCGAAGATCGTCTCCGGCGAATGGACCGGCACCATGTGCCTCACCGAGCCGCATTGCGGCACCGATCTCGGCATCCTGCGCACCCGCGCCGAGCCAAACGGCGACGACAGCTATCGTCTCTCTGGCACCAAGATCTTCATCTCGGCCGGCGAGCACGACTTGGCCGAGAACATCCTGCACCTGGTGCTGGCGCGCCTGCCGGACGCCCCGGCCGGCACCAAGGGCATCTCGCTGTTCCTGGTGCCGAAGTTCGTGCCGAACGCGGACGGCAGCCTCGGCGCGCGCAATGGCATCAAGGCCGGCTCGATCGAACACAAGATGGGCATCCACGGCAATGCCACCTGCGTGATGAATCTCGACGACGCCACCGGCTGGATGATCGGTGAGCCGAACCGCGGCCTGAACGCGATGTTCGTGATGATGAATTCCGCGCGTCTGGGCGTGGGCATGCAGTCGCTGGGCCTGGCCGAAGCCGCCTACCAGAACGCGGTGGCCTACGCGCGCGACCGCCTGCAGAGCCGCTCGGCGACGGGGCCGAAGCGCCCGGACAAGGCCGCGGATCCGATCATCGTGCACCCCGACGTGCGCCGCATGCTGCTGACTGCAAAGGCCTACACCGAAGGTGGCCGCGCGTTCACGACCTGGATCGCGCAGATGATCGACCGCGAACTTTCGCATCCGGATGCCGCCGTGCGCGAAGAGGCCGCCGATCTGGTCGCCCTGCTGACGCCGATCGTCAAGGCGTTCATCACCGACAACACCTGGGAGACCAACACGCTCGCGCAGCAGGTGTTCGGCGGCCACGGCTACATCGAGGAATGGGGCATGAGCCAGTACCTGCGCGATGCCCGCATCAACATGATCTACGAGGGCACCAACGGCATCCAGTCGCTGGACCTGCTGGCCCGCAAGGTGCTGGGCGACGGCGGCAAGCGCCTGCAGCGGTTCGGCGCCCTGATCGCCAAGTTCGCCGAGGCCGAGCAGGCCTATCCGGGCATGGCGGAGTTCATCGCGCCGCTGGCCGAACTCGGCCAGAAGCTCACCCAGCTCACCATGGAGCTGGGCGGCAAGGCCATGAGCAACCCGGACGAAGTGGGTGCAGCCGCCACCCACTACCTGCGCATCGTCGGCCATCTGGTCTACGGCTACTTCTGGGCGCGCATGGCCCGCGTGGCGCTGGAAAAGAAGGACAGCGGCGACGCCTTCTACGCCGGCAAGCTGCACACCGCCCGCTTCTACTTCAGCCGCCTTCTGCCGGAGACGGCCTACCACTTCCGCGCGGCGCGCGCGGGTGCGGACAGCCTGATGGCGATTGGCGAAGAGATGTTTTGAGAGAGCCGGGATTCGGGAGTGGGGATTCGGGATTTGTTGGAGCGGGTTGTCGCGGGCGTTGGGCTTGATCGGCCATCGCCTGCGGCCTGCTGGATCAAGGCATGGACAGCCGCGACTCGCGCGCCCTGAGCAGTGAGTGTGGACCTCCCCTCTCATCCACCGAGATGAGCCTCCTGTCTCCCTCTGCCCTCGGATCTCCCCTCTCCTCCACTGAGTGCGAGCCTCCTATCTGTACTTGTGCCTGCGAATCTCCCCTCTCCCCTTGTGGGAGAGGGGTCGGGGGAGAGGGGTAGAACGCTTGCAGGGCGCAGTGCCTGCTCCCACCCGCCTCCGCTCCGCTCGGGCTCCAGCGAGCATCGGCTGACATCGGCGGCCGACAAGCGACCAGCCTCGCTTCGCGCAAGGGCAGAGGGGCCAGCGGCGATCGGTATCACGCGAGCTCCGAATCTCCACTCCCGCATCCCCACTCCCCGCGGCAAGGCATACTCCCCGCACCCCGCCGCCATTCCCGCTGCCTGATGAAATCGCTCCTGGCGTCGCTGCGCGCCGCCTTTACTTTCAGCCTTGTCGCGCTCAATACCGCCATCCACGTGCCGGTGCTGCTGCTGTTCGCACTGTTCAAGCTGGTTCTGCGCTTCCGCGCGGCCCAGGTGGGCCTGACCCGGGTGCTGATCGCGATCGCCACCAGCTGGGTGGCGGTCAACAGCGCGCTGATGCGGGCGCTGACGCCCACGCGCTTTGCGTTCCTGGGTCTCGACAGCCTGAAGCCGGAAGGCTGGTACCTGGTGATCGCAAACCACCAGAGCTGGGTCGACATCCCGGTGCTGCAGATGGCGCTGAACCGACGCATTCCGATGCTGAAGTTCTTCCTCAAGCAGCAGCTGATGTGGGTACCCGTCATGGGGCTGGCCTGGTGGGCGCTGGATTTCCCCTTCATGCGCCGACACACCCGCGAGCAGATCGCGCGTGACCCAAGCCTGCGCGGCAAGGACATCGAATCCACCCGCCGCGCCTGCGCCAAGTTCCGCTACACCCCGGTATCGGTGATGAACTTCGTCGAAGGATCGCGCTTCACGCCGGCCAAACACGCCCGCCAGAGCTCGCCCTACACCCATCTGCTGGCACCCAAGGCCGGCGGCGTGGCCTTCGTACTGCAGGCCATGGGCGACAGCCTGCAGGCCCTCATCGACGTGAGCATCGCCTATCCCGCGGGTCGGCCCAGCCTGTTCGATCTGCTGGCCGGGCGGATACCCGAGGTCCAGCTGCGTGTCCGTCAGCTGCCGCTGCCGGCGGACCTGCTCGGCCGCGACTACCAAGAGGACGCGGACTTCCGCGAGCGTTTCCAGGCTTGGCTGAATCAACTCTGGGCCGAGAAGGATGCCGAGCTCGGCCGCATGCTGGACGGCGCCGAGGCGCGCTGAAGCGCTCGCGGCCGGCTTGATCCCGATCAACGCGGCCGGGCGGCGTCGGCGCAAGACTTCGCCCCATGCCGACGATCCCGCCCTTCGATGCCGAGCTGTTGCGCCGCTATGACCGCCCCGGTCCGCGCTACACCTCCTATCCGACCGCGCCGCACTTCAGCACGAAGTTCGATGCAGCCGCCTATCGCCGCGCGGCCAGCGAAAGCAATGCCGACCCGATCCCGCGCTCGCTGTCGCTGTACGTGCACGTGCCCTTCTGCCTGTCGCCCTGCTTCTACTGCGGCTGCAACCGCATCATCACCCGCGACCTGAGCCGCGGTGAGAAGTACCTGGGACATGTGCAGCGCGAGATCGGCCTGGTCGCGCCGCTGTTCGACCGCGACCGCGAAGTGGTGCAGCTGCACCTGGGTGGCGGCACGCCGAACTTCCTGAAGCCCGAGCTGATGGAGCAGCTGATCCTGAGCCTCGGCCGCGAGTTCCAGTTCAGCACGCGGGCGGACCGCGACTTCTCGATCGAACTCGATCCGCGCAGCGTGGATCCCGCCGGCATCGCCCATCTCGCCGAGCTCGGCTTCAATCGCGCCAGCCTTGGCGTGCAGGATTTCGACCCCGACGTGCAGGAGGCGGTCAATCGCATCCAGAGCGTCGACGAGACGCTGGCGGTGATCGAGGCCTGCCGCACGCACGGCTTCCGCTCGGTCAATGTCGACCTGATCTACGGCCTGCCTCGGCAGAACCTGGCCGGTTTCGCCCGCACCCTCGACACCGTGATCGCCGCGCGGCCGGATCGCCTGGCCGTCTACAGCTATGCCCATCTGCCCGATCTGTTCAAGGCGCAGAAGCAGATCAAGATCGAAGACCTGCTGCCGCCCGACATGAAGCTGCGCCTGCTGGAGCTGGCCATCGAGAAGCTCTCGGCCGCCGGATACCACTACATCGGCATGGACCATTTCGCCCTGCCCGAGGACGAGCTGGCCCGCGCCCAGCGTGCCGGCAGCCTGCAGCGCAACTTCATGGGCTATACCACGCATGCGGAGACCGACCTGATCGGCCTGGGCATGAGCGCGATCAGCCGCATCGGCGATCACTTCGCGCAGAACGCGCGCGAGTTGGCCGGCTACGTGGCGATGGTCGAGAACGACCACCTGCCGATCATCCGTGGCCTGAAACTGGATGCCGACGACGTGCTGCGCGCCGACCTGATCCAGCATCTGATGTGCCAGGGCGAGATCGACAAGCGCGACCTCGAGAACCGCTACGGCATCGACTTCGACCTCTACTTCGGCGACAGCCTCGAACAGCTGCCGCCGCTGATCCAGGACGGCCTGGTCACGCTCGAACCCGGCTTCATTCGCGTCACCCCGCGAGGCCGCCTGCTGATGCGCATCGTCGCCATGTGCTTCGATCGCTACCTGCAGAGCCCGGCGCAGCCGGTGCGCTTTTCCAAAGCGATCTGAGCGCCGCTCCGCTGCAGGAGCCGAGTCGACGCTCGCGGGCTGGACCGATCAGGGCAGTCGCGCGGTGTGGCGGCCGGTTCAGAGTTCGCTGCAGCGGCTGGTCCCCGGATTGAACAGCCGCTCCAGCTCCAGCTGGCCTGGCCCGAAGCCCGGCAGGGTGGGCGCGTAGGTCGCCACCGCGCGGTCACAGTCGGTGAAGCGGATGCGCATGGACCCGAACGCATGCGTCTGCACTTCGGCAGCGTCGAAGTTCTCGCCGAAGCGAGCGCCAGAGGTCGTGATCAAGGGCACGGTCACGCTGCCATCGGGCTGCACCTTGGCCGAACCCACCAGCCACATCTGGCGGCGCTGGTTGTCGTAGGTATTCCACTGCACCACGAGCGTACCGGCGGCGTCGATCTGCAGCGACAGTCCTTCACCGCTGCGCCCGCGGTCCATCCAAACGCCGGTGAACTCCGGCCCGATCGGCAGCACGCCGGCGGCGAGCGCCTGCACGCGCGCCAGCACCGAGGCCCCCACCTTCTCGCCGATCTCACGGCCGCGCAGATCGCCGTCCTGGATATGGATCCCACCATAGAGTCGCGAGAAGCCGGCCTCGTCGGCGGCGTCCTTGAATGTCGGCCAGCGCAGCACCACCGGCGCAGCCGGCCCGGACTCGAAGCGCAGATAGCCCGGCTGAGCGCGGAACTCGCCGATCAGGTCGGGCTGGCCGTCGCGGTCCAGATCGCGATCGATGCGGCTGACGCCGTCGAAGAAGCGCGGGCTGCCGGTCATGCCTTCCAGCACGGCCGCCGAGGCTGCACTGAAGCCGCTGTGTCCCGAGGTGAACTCCGAAAACGGCGGCGTCACGAAGGTCGGATCCTGGTACGGCTGCCAGTCTTGTCCAGCGATCATGCGGCTGCCCAGGTTGGGACCGGCCCAGGCTTGCACCTGCTGACCATGAAACAGATGGCGGATGGCCGACACCGGACGCACGAGGTCGTAGACGCGCTTGGCGTTCCAGGTGGCGATGCCGGCATCCAGCAAGGCACCGTTCAGGGCCAGAAACATCCGCGCATCAGCGCCGATATCGTGGCCATCGCGTATCGAAACGCCTTGGGCGAGCTGGTTCCAATGGCCCGGGGGCGTTTCCGAACGCGGGCCGTCCGCCCAGAACTCGGCGATGACCTTGGTGCGATCGTTGAGCGCCCCGCTGATTTCCAGAACCTCGGTCATCTGCCGCAGGAAGGCCTCGTGCCCGGTACTGCGCACACCCAGCGCATCGACATAGGGCTCCTGCGAGCCATGCCGCGGTGGCGCGGGCGGCAGCAGTGCCGCGGCCGAAGGAATCGCGAAGGGACGCACGGAACCCCAGTGCGGCGTCAGGAAGCTCTGATCCCGATAGGAGTCCGGACGTGCGGCATCCACCACCGGCTGTCCGAGCGCATCACGCAGGCTGCCCGTGGGCACGCGAAGGGGCTGCCAGTGGTTGATGTCGAAGTGGGCGCCACCGGGCGCGTTGGGTGCGGCAGGATCGGCAGCGTTCACCGCGGCATAGGGCACCGGGAACGCAGCTGTCGCGGTGTCGGCGAAGTTGCGCGCGACATTGCTGCCATCGTTGGCGCGTGCCTCGATGACGTACTGCGCCACCCGATTGCCCAGCCCCGCGGGCGTTCCCGGATCGGTCGACGTGAACAGTGGATCCAGCCCGAGCGCGCGCATGCGCGCCTCGAAGCGTGGACGCTCGCCCGGGTAGGCGTGCACCAGCAGCTGGAACATCGCATGGCTGACCGCGACCCGGCGGTTGGCCTCGCTGTGCTCCGAGGGCGGGCGCCGCAGGCTGCGGTTGGCGGGCGTCGCCGCCAGCGCGCGCGGGTCATATGCGGCCCAGGCATCGAACGCTGCCGCCGAGCTCATGAACAAGGTGCGCGAGACCACGGTCGGACGCGGTGCGTTCTCGCGAACCGCTTCCAGCAGGGTTTCGTTCCAATCACGAACGACGCTGGCCGAGGCAGGAACGGCGACAGACAGGCCAAGCGCGAACAGCAGTGCGGAGCAAAGCGAGGATCGGTACACGGGCAACCTCGTGAGTGGACAGGGCATGCCCTGAGGCTCGACCGCACGGCTGCGCTCGATGACGATCTGCTCGCCCGAACCCGCGTGCGGCCGCGCGCGCAAGTTGGGCGCAGCAGGGCTGTGACGACCGGAATATCACCCAACCTGCACGTTCGTCAAAACATTCTCATGCAAGTGGAGCCCAGCCGCATTTGACCCCGGCGATTCACCGGGAAGCCGACCCAGGCTGCGGCTCCAGCGACCAGGCACGAGGCGCCACGGCGGCGAGCTCGCAGAGCCGAGGCAACAGCCCGGCGAGGCTGACGAGATCCTGGAAATGGTGGCGACGCACGCGCTCCAGCGGTCGCGGATCACCACCGCGGAGGCTGGCAAGAAATGCCGCCGGCACCTGCGCACCAGGCAGATCGTCCTGACGCTGCACGCCCAACAGTCGGGATTCCGCTTCAGCCAGTCGACAGCTCGGCCACTCGCGCCGGAACCTTCGCCGCACGGCATGCAGCAGGTCGTGATGCGGCAGCTGCTGCAGCGGATCACGCTGACGTGCCAGCCGATAGCGGGCCCGCAGCAGCGGCCCGTCGAAACTGCGGCCGTTGTAGCTGACCAGCTGAAAGGCCCCACAGGAAAGCCACTGCGCGAAGCGCTCGAGCATCGCCGACTCGGCCGCGAGTCGGCTGATCCACAGCTGCCGCACTTCGAGACCTGCCTCCATCCAGCGCGCATAGCCGAGCATGAAGGCACGCGTGCCGGTGCCGCCGGCGAGCCCGGTGGTTTCGGTATCGAAATGCAGAAGCGCATCGGTCGGCAACAGCCGTGGATGCAGGTCGGGGAGCCACTGCCATGCTGCCGGCGGGCGCAGGGGCAGGCGCTCGATGTACTCATGCAGACCTGCGGCGATCTCGACGCCCTGCGGGGCGATCGCACCGCTCGCAGCGATCGAGCACGAGGCGTTGCTGATGTCCTCCGCAAGCACTGGGCGGGGCCCCGCATGGCCGCTGCTCCCGAAGGCATCGACCGGATCCGTGCGCGACTTTCGGGCATGGCGACGCAGCAGATCCTTCAACCCCGACAGACTCAGGTCGACGTCTGCGCAGGGCGTCTGGGCGGGGTCACGGGCGCGTACCACTGCAGACTGCGTGGCGATGCTGCCCGATGGGGCTGCGACCTTGATATCCGCGTCCACCGGACCGGGTCGGGCCTCGATGCTCGCACCCGCCTGCTCGCGCAGCCTGCGAAGGTGTTCGGCAAACGCGCTCACGCCGCTGCCGCTGCATTCCACAGGCCGAGCACGCGCGCCGCGAGCCGCTTGGGGCTGGCACCGGCGCAGGTCTGTTCCTCGTCGGCCTGCAGGGCTGCACCGACGCAGGCCGGGCAGCCGGCCGCACAGTCGCAAGCCTCGACCAGCCCCAGGGCCGCGCGCACCAGTTCCGTTCGACGCTTGAACAGCGGCTCGGAGAGGCCGATGCCGCCGGGGAAGTTGTCGTACAGGAACACCGCTGGCGCGAAGCGCGCATCGGCCTCGACCGCCTCGGGCAGCTCGCGGCCGAAGCCCTCAACGCGACTCCAGCTGCCGTCGCCGCTGCCCACCGACTGCTGCAGGTCCCGGGCCTCGGCCATGGCCGACAGCCCCGCCACCAGATGCAGGGCATGGGCAGCCGCGAGAAACGCATCCAGCGCGTCCTGCCGGCTCTCGAAGCTCGCCTCCAGCACGTCCGCCGGCAGCGACCACCACAGCGCGGTGGTGTGCAGCTCCTGGTCCGGCAGGTTGACCGGGCCGTAGCCGATATTCTCGTGGGTGTAGTAGCGGATCTTCTTGTAGCCCGAGACGCGTCGAACCACATGGACTTCGCCGTGGTGGCAGGTGCCCTGCCCCGCATTGCTGCCGTCGAAGCGCTCCAGCACACGCAGACGTGTGTAGTCGATGGCGTCGGTGTAGTAATCGACGCTGACCCGGGTGACATAGGCCTTGCGGCCGGTCCAGTCGAGCTTCTCGACCTGGAAGGGCTGCGACTGCAGCAGGTAGATCGCGCCCTCGTACAGGGTCAGCGCGGCGGCCGAGTAGTCAACCTCGGCGATGATCTGCTGGCGGCCGTCGCTGCGGTCGACCACCACGAAGTTGCCGTCGGCCACCGAGCGCAGCGACACCGCATTGGCCGGATAGCTGTCGGCAATCCACTCCCAGCGGCCAGACTCCTGGTGCAGCACCTCGGCCTCGGCCAGCACCTCCAGCCAGGGCGCCGGCTCGACGCTGCCGAAACGCTCGCCATCGACGAAGGGCAGCTCGAAGGCCGCGCAGCGGATGTGGTCGAGCAGGATCAGCGGATGGTCGGCGTGGATGCGCGCCATCTCCGGCGAGGCCGATTCGAAGAACTCCGGATGCCGCACGATGTACTGGTCCAGCGCGGTGCTGCCGGCGACCAGCACGCCGAGGCTCGGCTGGCCGCGACGGCCGGCGCGGGCGAGCCGCTGGCGGGTCGCGGCGATGCTGCCGGGATAGCCGTTCAGCACCACCACATCCAGCGCGCCGATATCGACGCCCAGCTCCAGCGCCGAAGTGCCGACCAGGCCATCGATGCGGCCTTCGCGCATGGCCCGCTCGACCTCGCGGCGCTCGGTGGGCAGGTAGCCGCCGCGATAGCCGCGGATGCGCGGCGGGTGCCTGGGGTCGTGGTCGAAGACGTCCTTCAGGTACTTGGTGATGACCTCGACCAGCAGCCGCGTCTGTGCGAACACCAGCGCTTTCAGGCCGGCCTTGATCGAAAGGCGCGCGATGCGCGTGCTCTGCGAGCGCGCGGAGGCGCGGATGCCGAGTTCGCGGTTGACCATCGGCGGGTTCCAGAGCAGCAGATGTTTCTCGCCGCTGGGCGCGCCACTGTCGGTGATGGCTTCCACCGGGGCACCGATCAGCGCTGACGCATGCTCGGCCGGATTGCCGATCGTCGCCGAGGCCAGGATGAACTGCGGCTTCGCGCCATAGAAAGCACAGATGCGCTGCAGCCGTCGCAGCACGTTGGCCAGATGCGCGCCGAACACGCCGCGGTAGCTGTGGATCTCGTCGATCACCACGTAGCGCAGGTTCTCGAAGAACTGCGCCCACTTGGTGTGATGCGGCAGGATCGCCTGGTGCAGCATGTCCGGATTGCTGATCACCAGATCACCGTGCAGGCGGATCGCCTGGCGCGCATCGCCGGGCGTGTCGCCGTCGAAGGTGTGGGCCTTGATGCCGAGCCCGCCGGCGCGATTCAACTCCAGCAGCTCGGCCAGCTGATCCTGGGCCAGGGCCTTGGTCGGGAACAGGTAGAGCGCCTTGGCGCGCTGCTCGATCGCGCCGGCCAGCACCGGCAGCGTGTAGCAAAGTGTCTTGCCGGACGCCGTGGGCGTCACCACCACGAAATGCTCGCCGGCCTGCGCGCGCTGCCAGGCCTCGGCCTGATGGCTGTAGAGGCGCTCGATGCCGCGCGCGCGCAGCGCGTTGGCGATCGGTGCGGGCAGGTCGGCGGGCAACTCGGCGTAGCGGCCCTCGCGCGCCGGCTGCACCGAGTGCCCGGTGATGCGGCTGCCGTACTTGCGCTTCAGCCTGCCGGTGAGACGGTCGGCGCGGACCATCTCCTTGCGCGGCGCCTCGGCCATCGCGCGGCTGTGGGCGTCGATCAGCTGCGGGGCGTAGGGCAAGGGCGCAGGCAGGGACATGGCGGCAGGCTCGGAGCGCGGGGGCGGCAAGCGGAACGCAGCGCTGTCTCAGGGCCTGAGATTGGCCCGCACGGGTGTGCGCCGGAGCCTTCACTTCCACCCTCCTGGCCGGCTCGCGTGTGCCGCATCGACGCAAGCCCCGTGCGATCCCGCTGGTACATTCACGCCTGTCTTCCATAGCCAGACACCGCCATGCGCAGCATCCGCAGCCATATCGACGCCGAGCTGATCGAGGGTCACTCGCTTGCCCTGCCCGAGTCCACCGCCACCCACCTGCTGCGCGTGCTGCGCCTGGGCCTGGGCGACGAGGTGCTGCTGTTCAACGGCGACGGCTACGACTACCGCGCTCGGATCAGCGGGCTGGCCAAGCGCAGCGCCGAGGTGCAGGTCGAAGCGCGCATCGAGGTGCAGCGCGAGTCGCCGCTGCAGGTGACCCTGGCCCAGGCCCTGGCGCGCGGCGAGAAGATGGACTGGGTGCTGCAGAAGGCGACCGAACTGGGCGTCAGCCGCATCGCGCCGGTCGTCACCGAGCGCACCGAGGTCAAGCTCGACGCCGAACGCGCCGACCGCCGCCTGCAGCACTGGCGCGGCGTCGTCGCCAGCGCCTGCGAACAGTGCGGACGCGCGCGCCTGCCGCAGATCGAGGAACCGCGCGCGCTGGCCGATTTCCTTGCCGCATCGAAAGCCGAAGGCCATTTGATCCTGGCGCTGGATCCGGACGGCGAACACAGCCTGTCGGCCCTGCCCGCCTTCCAACGGCTGAGCCTGGTGATCGGTCCGGAAGGCGGCTTGAGTCCGCGTGATCTCGGCCAACTGCGCGCGGCCGGCGCCCGGGGCCTGCGCCTCGGTCCACGCATCCTGCGCACGGAAACCGCCGGTATCGCCGCCCTCGCGGCGCTGCAGGCGCTGCGCGGGGACTGGAGCTGACCTGGGGCTGTGCTGCACGACGCCCGATGCGGCGGAGGCAGAGGGTGTTGCAGGCACTTCGCTCGGGTTCGCTCAGGCTCAGGCTCAGGCTCAGGCTCGGGCGAGGGCGTGACGCGAGGTTCCGATGGATGCGCTGCGCTTATCCACCCTACAAACACGAATGACGCCTCGCGTTGAACGAAGCAGCCAGACCCTGCCCGCGCAGGGCAGATAAGCGCAGCGCATCTGCCGGCTCTGAATGCCGCCTTCGGCGAGATCCGCTCTGTCGCGGCGAGTGAGGCAGCACGCGTCGCCGCTTGGTCGAGGACGTGGACGTGACGCGAGGTTCCGATGGATGCGCTGCGCTTATCCACCCTACAAACACGAATGACGCCTTGCGTTGAACGCAGCAGCCAGACCCTGCCCGCGTAGGGCAGATAAGCGCAGCGCATCTGCCACCACGCCCAATCGGAGCCGCAGGACGGGCCCGACCCAGACGCGATTCCGAGTCACCCGATGGCGAAGATCAAGCGCCGGGAAGCGAGCGCGAATCGAGGCGATGGCGACGACGAAACGCGTGCGGCCTCAGCCCATTCGGGCCAGCAGAAACTCCGCCAGCGCCAGATCCGCCGGCGTGGTGATCTTGAGGTTGTCCTCGGCGCCTTCGACCAACAGGGGCTGAGCGCCCCGGCGCTCCATCGCCATGGCTTCGTCGGTGATCGCGACGCCCGCAGCGCGCGCGTGTTCCAGCGCATCGAGCAGGGCTTGCGCCGGAAAAAACTGCGGCGTCAACGCGCGCCACAGGCCAGCGCGCGCTTCGGTTCCGAGCGCTCTGGGCCGCTCGGCCGCGCTGGCGGGGTCGACCCGCTTCAAGGTGTCGCGCACCGGCGCCGCCAGCAGGCCACCCTCTCCCGCGTCCAGGCAGAAGCGGATCAGGCGATCGAGGTCCTCCTGCCGCAGACAGGGGCGCGCGGCATCGTGGACGAGCGCCCAGGCCGCGCCGTCTGCCACATGCTCTCGCACTGCGAGCAACCCCGCCCGCACGCTGTCGGCGCGCTCGGCGCCGCCGTCGACGCGCTGCACCGGTTTGCCGTCCATCGTGGTCCAGCCGGGCCAGCGCCCATCGCCGGCGGCGGTCGCCACGATCGCGCCCTCGACGTCCGGATGCGCCAGCACCGCGCGCAGGCTGTGCTCCAGCACGCTGCGTCCCGCGAGCTGCAGATACTGCTTCGGAACATCGCTGGCCATGCGTCGCCCGCTGCCGGCTGCCGGCAGGATGGCCCAGATGCGCGGCTTCATTGGCCGGGGCGCTGCCCTGAGGGGCGGCTGCCCTGCCCCTCAGGAACCGTGGGCGGCGGCTCGGGCACCAGCTCACCGTCGACCACGCGATAGAACACCTCGCCCGGCTTGATCATGCCGAGCTCGGCGCGGGCGCGCTCCTCGACGGCGGACTGGCCTTCCTTCAGATCCACCACCTCGGCCTCGAGCGCCTCGTTGCGCGCCTCCAGGCGCGCGTTCTCGTCGCGCTGGCGCTCCACCGCAGTGGCGAGGCCATCGACCTGGGCACGCCCGCCCGCACCCGTCCACAGCTGCACCTGCAGGTAGACCAGCAGGGCCAGCAGAACGAGGATGATCAGTCGGGACATGCGCGCCCAGGCCGGGCCGGAATCTCAGCGGAAGTGCTTCAGCTGCGGGAAGGCCGCGCGACCGGCGTAGCGCGCGCCGGCGCCCAGCGCTTCCTCGATGCGCAGCAGCTGGTTGTACTTGGCCACGCGATCCGAGCGGCACAGCGAGCCGGTCTTGATCTGGGTCGCGGTGGTGGCCACCGCGATATCGGCGATGGTGGTGTCCTCGGTCTCGCCCGAGCGGTGCGAAATCACCTGCGCGTAGGTGGCGGCTTCCGCCATCGCGATGGCCTCCAGCGTTTCGGTGAGCGTACCGATCTGGTTGACCTTGATCAGGATGGCGTTGCCGATGCCCTTGGCGATGCCCTCGCGGAAGATCTTGGGGTTGGTCACGAACAGGTCGTCGCCGACCAGCTGCACGTTCTCGCGCAGGCGCGCGGTGAGACCCGCCCAGCCGTCCCAGTCGTCCTCGGCCATACCGTCTTCGATGGTGATGATCGGGTACTGGCGGGTCCAGCCGGCGAGGAAATCGGCGAACTGTTCGGACGACAGGCGCTGGCCTTCGCCGACCAGCTGGTACTTGCCGTTCTCGTAGAATTCCGATGCCGCGCAGTCGAGGCCGAGGTAGATGTCCTCGCCGGCGCGATAGCCCGACTTGCCGATCGCCTCGAGAATGACCTCGACGGCTTCCTCGTTCGAGCGCAGGTCCGGCGCGAAGCCGCCCTCGTCGCCCACGGCCGTCGACAGCCCGCGGCCCTTCAGCACCGACTTCAGCGCGTGGAAGATCTCGGTGCCCGCACGCAGGGCCTCGGCGAAGCTCGGCAGGCCGACCGGCAGCACCATGAACTCCTGCATGTCGACATTGTTGTCGGCGTGCGCACCGCCGTTGATGATGTTCATCATCGGCACCGGCAGCACCGCTTGGCGATCGCCCAGCAGATGCGTCCAAAGCGGCAACCCGCGCGCCGCCGCCTGCGCATGCGCATTGGCGAGCGACACGCCGAGCAGCGCGTTGGCGCCGAGGTGGCTCTTGGTCTCGGTGCCGTCCAGCGCGATCATCCGCTGGTCGAGCCCGGCCTGGTCGGCGCCGTCGAAACCGCGCAGGGCGTCGTTGATCGCGCCGCGCACATTGGCCACCGCGCGGGTCACGCCCTTGCCGAGGTAGCGCGTCCGGTCACCGTCACGCAGCTCCACCGCCTCGCGGGTGCCGGTCGACGCGCCCGAAGGTACGGCGGCGCGGCCGACCTGGCCGGATTCCAGCGTGACTTCGGCTTCCAGCGTGGGATTGCCGCGGGAGTCGAGGATTTCGCGGGCGTGGATGCTGCGGATCGTGCTCATGGCGTCTCGGGTTCCGTGGAAAGGGATCGAAGGGTGGCGCGGACTTCTGAAAGCTCGCTTGAATCCGGACCGCTGGACGTTCGGTAGGCACCGAGCCCGAACGAACCGGAGAACAAGCCTACGAAGTGTCGGCCGAACTCGGGATCAGGTGGCTGGAGGACAAACACATAGTCCCAACCTGGCAGAAGACCCAGGCTGCAGTTTCCGGCCGCGAACGGAAGATCGTACACAGGGCCATTGGCGGCGGGCTTGCCCTTCAAGGTCTCGATCAGCCGGTAGGAGGCCTCGATCAGGGGCTCATTACGTTGAGCCTCGTCGAGTTCTGCGCGAGCCTCTGGGGATAGCACTTCTTCGGTAGCTATCTCGCGAGCGACGGTGACGCGGGCAACGAAGACCGACTCAGCGGACTCAAGCTGCTGCCTGAGCGAAGGCGCGCCGCCCTTCATGCTGCAGGCACCCGCCTGCGCGAAGGGCAGCATCAGTCCCAGCACGGCAGCGAAGCCGGCAGCGGCACGGCCGCCCGCCTTCGACAGCAGCGCTGCCGGCCGTACTCGGGCTTGCACGCTTTCGGCTGAACCACTGCTCATTGGCATCGACAGGCGCCCGCTCAACCCATCTCGATGAAAGGCCGCTTCTTCACAACCCGGTCGAGCTCGACCAGGCTTTCGAGCAGCTCGGCCATGCGGCCCAGCGGCCAGGCGTTGGGGCCGTCGGACAGGGCGTTCTCGGGGTCGGGGTGGGTCTCGGCGAACAGGCCGGCGATGCCGACGGCGACCGCGGCGCGCGAGAGCACCGGCACGAACTCGCGCTGGCCGCCGCTCTTGCCGCCGGCGCCGCCGGGCAACTGCACCGAGTGGGTGGCGTCAAACACCACGGGGCAGCCGGTGTCGCGCATCACGCTCAGACTGCGCATGTCGCTGACCAGATTGTTGTAGCCGAAGCTCACGCCGCGCTCGCAGGCCATGATCTGGGTGTTGCCGGTGGCCTTGGCCTTGTCGGTGACGTGCTTCATCTCCCAGGGCGAGAGGAACTGGCCCTTCTTGATGTTCACCGGCTTGCCCGCACGCGCTACCTTCTGGATGAAGTCGGTCTGCCGGCACAGGAAGGCCGGGGTCTGCAGCACGTCGACCACGCTGGCGACCTCGTCCATCGGGGTGTACTCGTGCACGTCCGTCAGCACCGGCACGCCGAGCTGACGTTTCACTTCGGCCAGCACCTTCAGACCTTCTTCCATGCCCGGGCCGCGGAAGCTGGTTGCCGAGGTGCGGTTGGCCTTGTCGAAGCTCGACTTGAAGATGAAGGGCACGCCCAGCTTGGAGGTGATTTCCTTGAGCGTGCCGGCGGAGTCGATCTGCAGCTGCAGGGACTCGATGACGCAGGGCCCGGCGATCAGGAACAGCGGCTTGTCCAGGCCGACTTCAAACCCGCAGAGATTCATGCGCTGGCCTCCTTCGCGGCAGCCGCCTTGTGTTCGCGCGCGGCGCGGATGAAGCCGATGAACAGCGGGTGGCCGTCGCGCGGGGTCGAGGTGAATTCAGGATGGAACTGGCAGGCCACGAACCAGGGATGCTGCTCGCGCGGCAGCTCGACGATCTCGACCAGCAGGTCGTCCATCGATTTGCCGGCGATCACCAGGCCCGCGTCCTCCAGCTGGGTGCGGTAGTAGTTGTTGAACTCGTAGCGGTGGCGGTGGCGCTCGCCGATCACGTCGCGGCCGTACAGGTCGCGCGCGCGGGTGTTGGGCTTCAAGCGGCATTCCTGCAGGCCGAGACGCATGGTGCCGCCAAGGTCGGAGGCCTCGGTGCGGCGTTCCACTTCACCGGTCGAGGTGCGCCACTCGGTGATCAGGCCGATCACCGGATGCGCCACGTTGCGATCGTTCTCGGTGGTGTTGGCGCCGGCCAGACCCGCCACGTTGCGGGCGAAATCGACCACGGCCGCCTGCATGCCGTAGCAGATGCCGAAGTAGGGAATGCCCTGCTCGCGCGCATGCTGCACGCTGCGCACCTTGCCCTCGAAGCCGCGGTCGCCGAAACCGCCGGGCACCAGGATGGCGTCGACGCCGGCCAGCACCGACACGCCCTCGCGCTCCACGTCCTCCGACTCAATCCACTTGAGACGCACCCGCGTGCGCTGACGCAGACCACCGTGCTTGAGCGCCTCGCCCACCGACTTGTAGGCGTCCTGGTGGTCGACGTACTTGCCGACCACGGCGACGGTGACTTCGTCTTCGGGATGGTCGACCGCATCGATCACTTCCAGCCAGTCGCCCAGCTCGGCCGCGCGCTTGGCCGGCAGGTGCAGCTGGCGCACCACCAGCTCGTCGAGCTGCTGCTCGTGCAGCCAGGGCACGATGCTGAAGATGTTGGCGACGTCGATGACCGAGATCACCGCCTTCTCCGGCACATTGGTGAACAGCGCGATCTTGCGGCGCTCGCCTTCGGGCAGGGGCTGCTCGCTGCGGCACAGCAGCACGTCCGGCTGGATGCCGATGCTGCGCAGCTCCTTCACCGAGTGCTGCGTCGGCTTGGTCTTCAGCTCGCCGGCCGCGGCGATGTAAGGCACCAGGGTCAGGTGCATGAACAAGGCTTTCTCGATGCCGCGCTCGCTGCGGATCTGGCGGATCGCCTCAAGAAACGGCAGCGACTCGATATCACCGACCGTGCCGCCGATCTCGACCAGGCCGACGTCGTAGCCCGCGGTGGCGGCGTCGATGCAGCGCTTGATCTCGTCGGTGATGTGCGGGATCACCTGCACGGTAGCGCCGAGATAATCACCGCGGCGCTCCTTGCGGATCACGTTCTCGTAGATGCGACCGGTGGTGATGCTGTTCATGCGGCCAAGCCGCGTGCGCACGAAGCGCTCGTAGTGGCCGAGGTCGAGGTCGGTCTCGGCGCCATCGTCGGTGACGTAGACCTCACCGTGCTGGAAGGGGCTCATGGTGCCGGGATCGACGTTGATGTAAGGATCCAGCTTCATGAGGGTCACGCGCAGGCCGCGCGATTCCAGGATGGCCGCGAGTGCGGCCGAAGCGATGCCCTTGCCAAGCGAGGACACCACGCCACCGGTGACGAAGATCAGGGGAGTCATGGGGGAACACGCAGCGGGAAAACGCAATTCTACAGGCGGAAGGCGCGGCGCGCCTCAGGCACCGCCCGGCAGCGACCCTTCATTCAGCGCCAATCCTCTGACGCTCGCTGTGGCCGAGCGCTCGACGACCCACTGCCTCGCGTGAGTCCGGGACCAGATTCCCCGCCCGAGAGGCACATGCTCAAGGCGTAGGCGCGCAGCGATCGGGCAGACGTCCGCCGGGCGTCGCCGCCTCCTGCTACCAGCCTTGCGCATTGAGCAGCGCCTGCGTCTCCGCATCCGCCGGGCGCGCCACCAGCCCGCCGCGCGGCCCCAGGCTGACGCTGTAGCGCGCCTGGTCGACCAGCGGCAGGTAGGCACCGCTGCCGAAGTCGGCATCGACGAAGTCGAGGTACTGCGGAAACTGCCGGCGCAGGGTCCACAGGTCCGGGAAGGCCTGTGCGCCGAGCTCATGCACGCTGCGCGCAGCCTCGCGCTCCTGGGCGACATCGACGTAGCGCGAAGACAGCCGCTCAAGCCGGTACAGCGAAGGCGCGCCGGCCAGCAGGGCCGGTAGCTTCCAGCGCAGCACGCGGGCGTCGAGCTGCCAGTGGTCGCCGTGCAGCTCGAAGCGCTGGCGCTGGCCGTCGGGCGTATCCAGCTGGACTGCGTAGTGCTGCGGAGCAAGCTGTTGCACTGAAAGGCTGGCCACCTCGGCGTCCTGCAGCAGGCGGGCGTAGCCGAACAGGGCAAGGCCTGTTCCCCCCAGCAGCAAGGCCAGAAGCAGCAGCACGGCGGCGGCGAACGCGCGGAGCAACCGCGCGCTCCAGCCATTGGCGCGCTTCAAACGCAAAGCCAGCAGCGCCCCCAGACACAGCGGCAACAGGGCGGCCAGCAGCAGCCAGAGAGCGGGCTCGAACGGGGGCATGGGTGGATCTTAGCCGAGGTCGGCAGCCGGGCTGCCCGCCTCGCCAGCGTGTTCCTGCCGCGGGGCGCTGCGCGCGCCGAGCGACGGCGAACGCGTTCGAAAGTACCGCCATGCCACTCTTTCGGCCATCTCAATGAGAGAGGAAGGAGCTTGCATGCAGTACGACTACGATCTGTTCGTCATCGGCGGCGGCTCCGGCGGCGTGCGCGCGGCCCGACTCGCGGCCAAGGCCGGCGCGCGCGTGGCGCTTGCAGAGCCATCGCACTACGGCGGCACCTGCGTTGCACGCGGCTGCGTGCCAAAGAAACTCATGAGCTTTGCAGCCGCGTACGCACAGCTGCTTCGAGAGGCACCCGCTTATGGCTGGCCAGTCGGCGCGGCGCACTTCGACTGGCCTGCCTTCCGTGGCCGGCTTCGGAACGAATTGACTCGCCTGGGCGTGCTCTACCGGCAGCGCCTGGTTGAGGCGGGTGTCGCGCTCTACGAGCAGCACGCGCGCCTGATCGGCACCCAGCGTGTCGCGCTCGCGGATGGGAGTGTCCGCAGCGCGCGCGAGGTGCTGATCGCGACGGGCGCGCAACCGCGGCGACCCGGCTTCCCGGGCGCCGAGCTCGCGCTGGTGTCGGACGACGTGTTCGATCTGGAAGCGCTGCCGGAATCCATCCTGATCGTGGGGGGCGGCTACATCGGCTGCGAATTCGCCAGCCTGTTGAACGGTATGGGAGCAAAGGTCAGCCTGTGTCACCGCGGCACGCAGCTACTGCCGGGCTTCGACCGCGAGGCCAGCACGCTGCTGGCCGAGCACCTGCACGGCGCCGGCGTATCCCTGTGCCCCGACGCGGACGTGGTCGAGATCACGCGACACGGGAACGAGCTCGAGGTGCAGGGCGCGAGCGTCGGTCCGCGCCGCTTCCGACAGGTGTTGCTGGCTACCGGTCGCGCTCCAGCAACGGCTGGCCTCGGACTCGATCTCGTGGGCCTCAGCCTGGGCCCGAACGGCGAGGTGCCGGTAGACGCGCGCTCACGCACGGCCCTGCCCTGGCTGCACGCACTCGGTGACGTGACCCGGCGGGTGAGCCTGACGCCCGTGGCCATCGCCGACGCGGCCGCATTCGTTTCCACCGTGTTTGAAGAACGCCCGCAGGCGGTCGACCACGAACTGGTGCCGACAGCTGTATTCACCCAGCCGGAGCTGGGCAGTGTGGGGCTCAGCGAGGAACGGGCCGCAGCCTGTGGCCCTGTCGAGGTGTATTCGACGCGCTTCACGCCGATGCGCTCGGCCTTTGCAGGGGAACGCGACGAAGCGCTCATGAAACTCAGCGTCTGTGCGAAGACAGGACGCGTGCTCGGCTGCCAGATCGTCGCCCCTGGCGCCTCCGAGATGATCCAGCTGGTCGCAGTCGCCCTGAAGGCAGGCGCCACCAAGGCGGACTTCGATCGCACCATGGCCCTGCATCCCAGCCTTGCCGAAGAGCTTGTCACCCTGCGCACGCCGATGCGCCGGCACTGAGGCAAGGCTGAAGAATTCAGCGTCGTCGCGCGCCACGGAGGGCGCGCCCGCGGATCGAGCACGCGATCCTTTGATCCCGCGCAACCGAAGATCCCGCGCAACCGAGCAAAGCGAAGGCGTCGCCGGGTCGCTGCGTCGCGACCGAACGCATCCGGACAGGTGCCGGACGCGCGGCCACGGATGGAGGCCTGGAGGGATTTCGTCCTTGTTGCCCCAAGGCTCGCGCCGGCGCGGCCGGAGCCAGCCCAAGCCAGGGACCTCGCCCCGGGTCAGCCGCGCTGCCGCAGCGCCTCGAACAGGCTGATGCCCGCCGCCACCGACACGTTCAGGCTCTCCATGCCCGAGGCCATCGGGATCTTGGCGAGGTAGTCGCAGTGTTCGCGGGTCAGGCGCCGCAGGCCCTCGCCCTCGCCGCCCATGGCGATCGCCATGGGCCCCTTGAGATCAACGCTGTACAGGCTGGCCTCGGCCTCGCCAGCCAGGCCGACGATCCAGATGCCGGCGTCCTGCAGCTCCTTCATGCAGCGCGCGAGGTTGGTGACGCGCACCAGCGGCACGCGCTCGGCGCCGCCGGCGGCGACCTTGCGCGCCGTCGGCGTCAGCGTGGCGGCGCGGTCCTTGGGCACGATGACCGCAGTCGCTCCCGCGGCGGCAGCCGAGCGCAGGCAGGCACCGAGGTTGTGCGGGTCCTGCACGCCGTCGAGGATCAGCAGCAGCGGCTTCGCTGCCGCTTCGATCAGGCCTTCGAGGTCGCGCTCGTCGTAGATGCGGGTGGACTGCACGCGGGCGATCACGCCCTGGTGGCGCGCGCCCGCCGCCTGGCGCTCGATCTGGTCGAGCGGCACGAAGCGCAGGGCGATGCCCGCGGACTTGGCCGCGCTGCCGATCTCGGCCAGCCGCGGGTTCTTGGCCTTGCCGTCGATCAGCACTTCGGCAAGGTCCTGCCCCGCTTCCAGCGCCGCGGCGACGGCATTGATGCCGGCGATCCAGTCACTCATGCGGCATGCTCACTTGCTGATCCCGACTTTCTTCGACTTCTTGCCGCCCTCGACCAGGCGGAAGTCGATCTTGCGATCCTCGATCGAAGCGCGAAGCACCAGCACGCGCACCTTGTCGCCGAGCTGGTGCACGCGGCCCTGGCGCTCGCCGCGCAGCAGGCGCTGGGCCGGGTCGAAGTGGTAATAGTCGTTGGGCAGCTGGGTGACATGCACCAGGCCGCTGATCTTCGACTCATCCAGCTCGACGAACAGGCCGAAGCTGGTGACTCCGGCGATGGTGCCGTCGAACTCGGCGCCGACGTGGCGCTCCATGAAGGCACAGCGGTAGCGCTCGTCGACTTCGCGCTCGGCTTCCTCGGCGCGACGGCTGCGTTCGCTGCACTGCAGGCTGAGCGCGGCCATGTCGTGGGCGGCGTACAGATACGTGGAGGCGCGGCCGCCATTGAGTGCGTGTTTGATCGCGCGGTGCACCAGCAGGTCCGGATAGCGCCGGATCGGGCTCGTGAAGTGGGCGTAGGCCTCCAGCGCCAGGCCGAAATGGCCGATGTTCTCGGGCTGGTACACGGCCAGCGCCTGCGAGCGCAGCAGCACGGTCTCCAGCAGCTCGCAGTCGTCGCGCTTGCGGATCTTGCGCAGCAGGGCGGTGTAGTCGGCCGGGGTCACCTTCGACCACTCCGGCAGCTTCAGGCCGAAGCCCTTCAGGAACTCCAGCAGCTCGCCGTACTTCGACTCCGGCGGCCGGTCGTGCACGCGGTAGGGCGCGGGCATGGACTTCTTCATCAGGAACAGCGCGGCCTGCACGTTGGCCGCGATCATGCATTCCTCGATCAGCTTGTGCGCATCGTTGCGCGGCTGCGGCGCGGCCTGGATGACCTCGCCCGCCGGGCCGAGCCGGAACTCGACCTCGGTGCTCTCGAACTCGATGGCGCCACGACGCTGCCGCTGCGCGGCGAGCACGTGGTAGAGCGCGTACAGGTTCTCGACGTGCGGCAGCACGCCGCCGAGCTGGGCGCGCGCGCCTTCGTCCTGCTCGCCCACCGCGTTCCAGACCTGGGTGTAGGTCAGGCGCGCATGCGAGCGCATCACCGCCTCGTAGAAGCTCGACTTGGTGACCTCGCCCTCGGCATTGATGCGCATGTCGCAGACGAAGCACATGCGGTCGACTTTCGGGTTCAGCGAGCAGATGCCGTTGGACAGCGTCTCCGGCAGCATCGGCACCACGTAGCCGGGGAAGTAGACCGAGGTCGCGCGCTTCTGCGCCTCGTCATCCAGCGGCGTGCCCGGGCGCACGTAGTGCGAAACGTCGGCGATGGCGACGACCAGGCGATAGCCGTTGCGGGTGGTCTCGCAATAGACCGCATCGTCGAAATCGCGCGCGGTCTCGCCATCGATGGTGACCAGGGGCAGATCACGCAGATCGACGCGATCGCCGATCTCATGCGCGCCGACCTCCAGGCTGACGCCAGCCGCCTGCTGCAGCACCTCCTGCGGCCACACATGCGGAATGTCGTGGTCGTGGATGGCCATCTCCACCGCCAGCGAAGCGGTCAGCGCCTCGCCCAGGGTGGTCAGCACGCGGCCCATCGGCAGACGATGCGAGGACGGCGCCTGGGTGATCTCGCAGACCACGATCTGGCCCGAGCGCGCGTCGCCGCGCGCGGTCGGGGGGATCAGGATTTCCTGGTGGATGCGGCGGTCGTCGGGCACCACGCTGGCGATCCCGTCGTTCTCCTGGAAGCGGCCGACCAGCCGCTGGGTGCGGCGCTCCAGCACCTCGACGATGGCGCCTTCCGGACGACCGCGACGGTCGAGCCCGGTGATGCTGACCAGCACGCGATCGCCATGCAGCACCTGACGCATCTGCATGGGCGGCAGGAAGACATCGTCGCCGCCACCGTCGCGACGCAGGAAGCCGAAGCCATCCGCGTTGGCCAGCACCACGCCGGCGATCAGGTCGAGCTTCTTCGCCGGCGCATAGCCGCCGCGGCGGTTCACCAGCAGCTGGCCGTCGCGCAGCATGGCGCGCAGCCGATTGCCCAGCGCCTCGAAGCGCTCGGGTGCGGTCAACTGCAGATCGGCGGCGAGATCCTCGGCCGTGACCGGCTCGCCCTTCTCCTCAAGGTGCTGGAGGATGGCCTCGCGGCTGGCGATGGGGTTTTCGTACTTGCTGGCCTCGCGCTCGGCATAGGGGTCGGAGACGCTCGGCTGCGGCAGGCGACCGCGCGGGCGCGGCAGAACCGCATCCGGAGAGGCCTTGCGCGAGGGCGGCGGCGGCAGCGGCGCCGGTGGCAGGTCGGGCAGCCAGGGCGCCGGCTTGGCGGACTTGCCGCGCGGCTTGGCAGGGCCAGCGGGCGCGCCGCTCTGGGACTTCGATCCACCGCCGCGACGCGGGGTGGGCTTGCTTGGACGTTTGCTCATCCGTGCATGGTACACGCGGCGCAAATTCGATCGCGCCACCCCGTTGACAGCCGCAATCACGATCCGTAAAGTGCGCGGCTCTCCGGTGCTGCAACGCAAGGCGCGCACTGCGGGACACCTGCCCAGGTGGCGGAATTGGTAGACGCACTAGTTTCAGGTACTAGCGGGGCGACCCGTGGAGGTTCGAGTCCTCTCTTGGGCACCAGATTGAAGACAGAAGGCCCGCTCGCAAGAGCGGGCCTTCTGCTTTTCAGGCCATTGAAGCTGAGACTGCAGACGCCGCTTCGACTTGCGCGCAGCTTCGCCGCGGCGACCGGGGCAGCGGCATCGAGAACTGGATTGGCAGCTCGCAAGCCCGGGCCTTGCGCCGTCCCCCATCCGACGCTCCGGGCGTGCTTATCGATCGGAAAGGGCGGCGAGCTGCAGGCCTCGGGCCTCAACGCTTCGCGAATCCCCAATCCCGAATCGCGAATCCCGAATCCCCAATGAAGCTGCCCCCGCCGCGCAGGCGGAGGCAGCAGGGCAATCAGTGCCGCACGCCGCCTTCGCCGTGCACATGACCGTGATCGATCTCCTCGGCGCTGGCCTCGCGTACCTCGATGATCTCGATGTCGAAGCTGAGCTGCTTGCCGGCCATCGGGTGGTTCAGGTCGATGTCGACCACGCTCATGCCGACCTTCTTGATGGTGATCGGGCGCGGGCCCTGCTGGGTCTGCATCATCACGGTCTGGCCCACGGCCAGGGGCATGTTCTTGAAATGCTTCTTCGGCACGCGCTGGGTCAGCTCGGGGCGGTAGGGGCCGTAGCCTTCTTCCGGGCTCACTTCGGCCTGCACCGTGTCGCCGGACTCGCGGCCCGCGAGCGCCTTCTCGACGCCGGGGATCAGGCCGCCCTTGCCGAACAGCACGGCCAGCGGCTCGCCGACGCTGCGCGAGCTCTCGACTTCGCGGCCGCCTTCGGACACGGTGTAATGGAAACGGACGACGCGGTTTTCTTCGACTTTCATGCTGGGGTCTTCGCTGGTGATCGGATTGGACGCAACGCGCAAGGATAGCCGCCGCTCGGGCCTGCGTCACGGCGCGCCGCGCTGGCTGTTGGGCCTGGCCCTGCTCGCACTGGTCGCCTGCGGCTCGGCGCCGAAGCGTCCGCAGGCGCCGTCGAGCCCATCGCCGCGGGCCGATCACGGCCGCGCAGGCGTGGTTGGCCATGCCGCCCAGGACGTGCTGTTCCTCGCCATCTCGCTGGTCGGCACGCCCTATCGGTATGGCGGCAACACGCCTGCCGGTGGCTTCGACTGCAGCGGCCTCATCGGCTATGTGTTCCGCCAGGCTGCAGCGCTCAGCCTGCCGCGTACCACCCGCGAACTGCAGGCCATGCGCGGACGCGACGTGCGCCGGGCACAGCTTGCGTCGGGCGATCTGGTGTTCTTCGGCAGCCGCGGCCGGGTCAACCATGCGGGCATCTATGTCGGCGAGGGCCGCTTCGTGCACGCGCCGAGCAGCGGCGGCACGGTGCGGCTGGATGCGCTGGATGGCCACTACTGGCGCGATCACTACCTCGGCGCCAAGCGCATTCTGTGAACGGCGAGGCCTCCGTTCAGCAGAGTTCACACGAATTGAAGTGACCCGGGGCGGCGCGTGCTGTAGTCTCCGCCACGCCCCGAGGTGCCGTGCGCTCTCCCCAGGGCCTCAAGTTTCCCTCACCGGCCAGAGGCCGCATGGAAACCGCCGGGTCCAGCCGCCGCCCTTTCCCCTCCTCGGAGCTGTCCTCGACGCGGTGTTCGCGTTGACGGTCGCAGGCGAATCCTCGCCGTTCGATCCATCCCTTGAGCGCGGTTGCAGGGAGCGCTCGGGACCTCCCACGGAAGTTCCAATGTCCTTTGAAACCCTCGGGCTCTCCAGCCCGCTGCTGCGCGCTTTGTCCAATCTCGGCTACACGCAGCCCACCGAAATCCAGCAGCAGGCCATCCCGCTGGTGCTGGAAGGCCGCGATGTGCTGGCCGGCGCCCAGACCGGCACGGGCAAGACCGCGGCGTTCGCACTGCCGCTGCTGCAGCGTCTGGCCGGCGGCCAACCGGCGCAGGGCAAGCGCCCGCGCGCGCTGGTGCTGACCCCCACCCGCGAACTCGCGGCGCAGGTGCAGGAAAGCATCCGCGACTACGGCAAGCAGCTGCGCATCCGTTCGACCACCGTGTTCGGCGGCGTCGGCATGAGCCCGCAGATCGATGCCCTGCGCCGCGGCGTCGACATCCTGGTCGCCACGCCCGGCCGCCTGATCGACCACATGGGCCAGGGCACGATCGATCTGTCGCACATCGAAGTGCTGGTGCTCGACGAGGCCGACCGCATGCTCGACATGGGCTTCCTGCCGGCGATCAAGCGCATCGTCTCGCGCGTCCCGCACACCCGCCAGACCCTGCTGTTCTCCGCCACCTTCGCCGACCCGATCCGCGAGCTGGCCCAGCAGTTCCTGAAGAATCCGTCGGAAGTGCAGGTCACCCCGCGCAACAGCACCGTGGCGATGATCGAGCACGTCGTCTACCCGGTCGACACCGCCAAGAAGCGCGACCTGCTGCTGCATGTCCTCAGCGAGGACAGCCGCCGTCAGACGCTGGTGTTCAGCCGCACCAAACACGGCGCCGACCGGCTGGTGCGCCAGCTCGAAGCCGCGGGCCTGCGCGCCGCCGCGATCCACGGCAACAAGAGCCAGGGTGCCCGCACCAAGGCCCTGAGCGACTTCAAGTCGGGCCGCATCAGCACCCTGGTCGCCACCGACATCGCGGCCCGCGGCATCGACATCGACCAGCTGCCGGCGGTGATCAACTTCGACCTGCCGATGGTGGCCGAGGACTACGTGCACCGCATCGGCCGCACCGGCCGCAACGGCAGCACGGGCCACGCGATCTCGCTGGTCTGCCACGAGGAAGTCGGCCAGCTGCGCGACATCCACAAGCTGATCGGCCGCGAGATCCCGCAGCAGGTCATCGCCGGCTTCGAGCCGAGCCATGCCCTGCAGGTCAATCGCCCGGCTCCGCGCCCCTCCGGCGCCCCGCGCCCGCAGGCCCGTCGCGGCGGCGGTGCCCGTCCGGGCAGCGGCGGTCGTCCGGGTGGACAGGGCGCCGGCGGCAACGCGGCACCCAAGGGCAACGGCCCGCACGGCGGCCAGCCGCGCCGCGCCCAGAGCGGCGATCGCAGCCGCTGAGTCGAGCCGCGCTCGCGGAGTTCGCGCTGACATCGCTGAACACCAGACAGGCCCGCCATGTGCGGGCCTGTCACGTTGTGGGCGACGGGCAACTCAAGAGCCTCGCCACGCGCGGTTCAGCGCACGGAAGCGCGCCTGCGCGCTGGTCGCGCTAACCTCGGCGGGCGAGCAGGACGTGCACGCGACGCGCTCCCGAATCTCGAATCCCGAATCCCCGATCCCGGCTCTCCCATGCCCCGATTCCTCATCGCCCTGCTGCCGAACTTCCTGCGACGCCGCCTGCAGCGCCTGCGTTTTCCGCAGCTGGCGCTGGCTACCGCGACGCTGTTCCTGCTCACCCTGTTCGTGCCCGATCCCCTGCCCTTCGTCGACGAACTGCTGCTGTTCTCGGCCACCCTGCTGCTCGGCAGCTGGAAACAGCGACGCGGCGGCAACGCTCAGGAAGGCGCTGATGTTCCGCCGCGCGCGCCGATCGAGGGCGAAGCCCGCCGCGTCGACAAGGCCTGAGTCGCGAGCCCCACGTGCAGCTGATCGACAGCCACTGCCATCTGGATGCGCCGGAGTTCGATGGCGACCGCGGTGCGGTTCTCGCACAGGCGCGCGCCGCCGGCATCGTGGCCCAGGTGATCCCAGCGGTCACTGCAGCCAGCTGGCCTGGCCTGCGCGAACTCTGTGCGAGCGAGCGCGATCTGTATCCCGCTTATGGGCTGCATCCGATGTTCCTCGCCGAGCACCGGCGCGAGCATCTCGACCTGCTCGAAACCTGGCTGCACAAGGAACAACCGGTCGCGGTCGGCGAGTTCGGCCTCGATTTCTACGTCGAGACACTGGACCCCGCTGAACAGCAGCACTACTTCGAGGCGCAGCTCACGCTTGCCGCTGCGGCCGGACTGCCGGTGATTCTGCACGCGCGTCGCGCGGTCGAGGCCACGCTGATCGCGCTCAAGCGCTATCGCGGCCGCCTGCGTGGGGTGGTGCACAGCTACGCTGGCAGCGCCGAGCAGGCGCGCCAGCTGTTCGACCTCGGCTTCCTGCTCGGCATCGGCGGGCCGGTGACCTACCCGCGCGCGCAGCGCTTGCGCGAGCTCGTCGCGACGATGCCAATCGAGTTCCTGCTGCTGGAATCCGACGCTCCCGACCAGCCGCTGATGCCCTACCGCGGCCAGCGCAACCTGCCCTCGCGCGTGGTCGAGGTCGCGGCCTGTATCGCCGCACTGCGCGACACCAGCATTGGGTCCGTTGCGGAACAGTCCAGCGCCAACGCGCGCCGCCTGTTCGCCCTGCCCGGCTGAACTTTCGCAGCCGCGCCCAGCGAGCGAAGAAAGGATACCGCCCGCGCGCGCTGGCTCTACTTGCCTCACCAGACACGGTGCTCGGAGGCCAGCACCTCTCCTCGAGCCATAGTGATCCGATTGCGAAGAAAGTGATTGACAGCGATGTCAGTTTGGGCAAAGTTAGCGTCCACGGCGCATCAAGACGCCAGCGGCATCCGCGCACCGCGGATGCGTTCCAAGTGGCGGGAGGGACATCGTGAATCCACCAGTTTCGGCCGGCTGCCACGCGCAGTCCGCGGCGCGGGAGCGTTTGGCCCGACGCCTGAACAAACAGGCCCGAGGCCTGTCGATCGGCGCTGCGGCGGCCTGTGCGCTGCTGTCGGCGGCAGCCGCTTGGGCAGGTCCGGATAGAACCGCGGAAGTCGACCCGGCACAGTGGCCGCAGACGCAGGCCGGCCTGAAGCGCGAAGACGCGATTGAAGCGCGCGTGGCCGAGCTGCTGTCGCGAATGACGCTCGAAGAAAAGGTCGGCCAGCTGATCCAGGCCGACATCGGCAGCATCCGCCCCGAGGAGCTGCGCCGCTATCCTCTGGGCTCGATCCTCGCTGGCGGCAATTCCGCGCCCGGCGGCAAGGCCTTCGCTACCGCGCAGGAATGGCTGGCCCTGGCCGACGCCTTCCACGCTGCCAACGCCAGCCGTCGCGGCACCGCGATTCCGCTTCTGTTCGGCATCGACGCCGTGCATGGCCACAACAACGTTGTTGGCGCGACCCTGTTCCCGCACAACATCGGGCTGGGCGCGACGCGCGACCCCGCGCTGGTTGGACGCATCGCCGAAATCACTGCCCGCGAGCTGCGCGTGACCGGCGCCGAGTGGACCTTCGCCCCCACCCTCACGGTCCCGCGCGACGACCGCTGGGGTCGCAGCTACGAAGGTTTCTCGGAAGATCCCGCCGTGGTGGCCAGCTATGCCGCTGCCGTCGTGCATGGCCTGCAGGGCGTGCCCGGCCGCTCGGATTTCCTCGGCGAGCAGCGCGTGCTGTCCGCGGCCAAGCACTTCGTCGGCGACGGTGGCACCGCCGATGGCCGCGACCAGGGCGATACCCGCGTCAGCGAGGCCGAACTGCGCGACATCCATGCGGCCGGCTATCCACCGGCCATCGCGGCGGGCGTGCAGACCGTCATGGCCAGCTTCTCCAGCTGGAATGGCGTGAAGCTGCACGGCCATCGCGGCCTGCTCACCGATGTCCTGCGCGGACGCATGGGCTTCGACGGCTTTGTGGTCGGCGACTGGAACGGCCACGGCCAGGTGCCCGGCTGCACGCCGACCGACTGTCCGGCCTCGATCGAGGCCGGCGTCGACATGTTCATGGCGCCGGACAGCTGGCGTGATCTGTACAGCAACACGCTGGCCGCCGCGCGCACCAAGCGCCTCAGCCCCGAGCGCATCGACGAGGCGGTCGCGCGGATTCTGCGCGTGAAGCTGTCTATGGGCCTGATCGACGCGCCCAAACCGTCGGAACGCGCGCTCGGCGGGCGCTTCGAGCTGATCGGCGCGCCGGAACACCGCGCCGTGGCGCGCGAGGCCGTGCGCCGTTCGCTGGTGCTGCTGAAGAATGCCGGCCAACTGCTGCCGCTGGATCCAAAGCGGCGCATCGGTGTGGCCGGCGATGGCGCCGACAGCGTGGCCAAGCAGAGCGGCGGCTGGACCCTGACCTGGCAGGGCACTGGCACCCAGCCCTCCGATTTCCCCGGCGCGACCTCGATCTGGCAAGGGCTGCGCGCGCAGGTCGAAGCCGCTGGCGGACAGGCCGAGCTGGCCGTCGACGGCCGCTTCCAGCAGCGCCCGGATGTCGCCGTGGTGGTGTTCGGCGAGGATCCCTACGCCGAATTCCAGGGCGATGTCGACACCCTCGCCTACCGCCCCGACGACCGCCGTGACCTCGACCTGCTGCTGCGCCTGCGCACCGAGGGCATTCCGGTGGTCGCGGTGTTCCTGTCGGGCCGCCCGCTGTGGGTCAATCGCGAGCTCAATGCCTCCGATGCCTTCGTCGCTGCTTGGCTGCCGGGCAGCGAGGGTGCTGGTGTCGCCGATGTCCTTCTGCGCGCGGCCGATGGCGAGGTCCAGCACGACTTCCACGGCCGCCTTTCGTTCTCCTGGCCGGCGCGCGCGGACCAGTACACCCTGAACGTGGGCGATGCCGACTACGCCCCGCTGTTCGCCTTCGGCCACGGCCTGCGCTACGGCCAGGACGGCGAGCTCGCCGCGCTGCCCGAGGACATCGACCTGTCGGCCGTGACCCGCAGCGGCCAATGGTTCGCGCGCGGCGCACTGGCCGCCGGGGCGCGCTTCGAGCTGGTGGATTCGCAGGGCAGCCTGGGCGTCGTCGGCAACGGCCCCGCACGCAGCCCGGCGGGTGCCGTAGAACTGCGCGCGGTCGACCACCTCGCCCAGGAGGACGCCCGTGCGCTCAGCTGGAGCGCGAAGGGCGCACTGCGCCTGCAGCTGGACGAGCCCGTCGACATCGAGCGCGAGACCAATGGCGACGTGCGCCTGCTGGTCCGGCTGCGGCTGGACGCTCTCGGGGATGAAGGACTGCGGCTCGGCATGGGCTGCGGCGAGGGCTGCGCGGCCAGCGTCGATCTGGGCACGCGGCTTGGCGCCGTGCGCGGACAGTGGCTGCGCGTCGGCCTGCCGCTGAAGTGCCTGCGCAGCGGTGGCCTCAAGGTCGACCGCGTGGATGCGGCGCTGCAGCTCGAAGCCGGCGCCGGCACCGCGCTGCGCATCGCCACCGTCGAACTCGGCACCGATGCCGAGCTCGTGCTGGCCTGCGGCAGCGAGTAAGGGCAACGCTGAAGGATTCAGCGTTGTCGCGCGCCATGGAGGGCGCGCCCATGGGTCAAGCACGTAAGTGCTCGATCCGGCGAAAGCGAGTCCGGACATGTGCCGGACCGGCTTCCACTGATCAAGGCCAGGAGGGACTTGATCTGTGCCTAAGGGATCTGCGCCACGCCCGGGGGCGTGACGGAACACAGCGCGAACGGGCTCAGGCCCGTCGCACAAGAGGATTCCCGCCGCGACGCGGCGGGTGTTTGGGGCAGTCAACAGGGCGCACGGGCGAACACAGCCGCAGGCGCCGGGAGGGGATCGACAATGCGCAGCACTCAGTACCAGGGCCGGCCGACGCCGCGCCGTCATCGTCTGGCCGTCGCCACGGCCGTGGCACTCACCGCGATCGTCCTCGCCGGCCCGGCCGGTGCGCAGGACAGCGAGCGTGATAGCGAAGAGCGCGCCAAGGAACTCGACACGATCACCGTGACGGTCGATCGCCGCGAGCAGGACATGCAGAAGTACGCAGGCACGGCCCAGGCCTTCACCGGCGACGAGCTGCGCTCGCTCGGCATCAACAACGAGCTGCGCAACGTGCAGACCGTGATTCCCGGCTTGAGCATCGCCAACCAGGAAGGCAACGTCGAGATCTTCATCCGCGGCGTCGGTTCGTCCAACAACACCGAGCTCGGTGATCCCGGCGCGGCACCGCACATCAACGGCGCCTACATCGCCCGGCCGCGCGGCCTCGGCGCGATGTTCTTCGACGTCGAGCGCGTCGAGGTCAACAAGGGTCCGCAGGGCACCGTGCGCGGGCGCAACGCGCTGGGCGGCAGCCTCAACATCGTCACTGTCAAGCCGCAGCTCGGCGAGACCAGTGGCTACGCACTGGGCGAGGTCGGCAGCCGCGACCATGTCGGCGGTGAGTTCGGCCTGAACCTGCCGCTGGGCAGCACCGCGGCCCTCCGCCTGTCCGGCTACCACGTCGAGAAGGAGACCTCCTACAAGAACGTGGGCGATCCCTCGCTCAAGCCCGCCGGCTACCAGAACGAGGATGCGGCGCGCCTGTCCTTCCTGTGGGAGCCGAACGAGGCCCTGCGCGTGTTCCTGATGGCCGACTACGGCCAGGAAGGCGGCACCGGCTACCCCGGCGCCAACATCTATGGCGCAGCGCTGGAGGGCTTCAACCCGGACGACATCAACCTGCGCGAGGTCGTCTACTACGGCATCCAGGGCACGCTGGACTCGACCAACAAGGGCGTGATGGGCAGCCTGTCCTACGACTTCGGCGGCCTGCGCGTCGAGTACAACACCTCGTTCCGCGACGTCGATTTCACCCAGACCAATGCCAACAGCGCCGGCGTGACCTGGCCCGGCCGCAACCTGGAGCCGCGTCCGCCCGGCAGCGGCGACGCCACGCGTCCGGACTACGACCTGTTCTCGACCAACTACTGGGAGACCCTGTCGAAGTCCTACACCCATGAGCTGCTTCTGTTCTCGCCCGACTCCGCGCGCTTCCGCTGGACCGCGGGCGGCTTCTACTTCAAGGAAGACCAGCAGGTCGGACTGTTCTCGCTGGCCGACAAGGGCGTGTTCTACTCGGGCACCGAGTTCACCATGCCCGACGTCAACAGCGACTCCTGGGCGGTGTTTGGCGACGGCACCTTCGACGTCACCGACAGCTTCCGCCTGAAGGGCGGCCTGCGCTACACCGACGAATCGAAGTACCGCTACGGCATCGGCGGCAACTGGACGATCGGCCTCGGCGCCGAGGACGGCTGCTGCTTCTCGGTGCGCCTCGGCACCCCGGGCTTCCTGCCGGCGCTGACCCGGCGCCCGAACTTCGATGTCCGCAACATCACCAGCAATGCCGATCGCGCTCGCTTCCTGCTGCAGGGCATCCTCGCCGCTGGCCGCAACGACACCATCTTCCAGCAGATCGGCCCGATCGCCGACGGCACGAATCCCAACGGCGGCTGCGTGGATCGCCCGGACACCGGTGGAGGCAACCTGAGCTGCACGCCCAGCGGTTCGCATCCGTGGATCTCGCTCGGCATTCCCTCTCAGCAGGAGGGCAGCAGTGAGTTCACCTTCAACGATTTCCGGCTCGGCTTCGAGAAGGATCTGTCGGATGACCATCTCTTCTACGGCACGGTCTCGACCGGCCACAAGTCGGGCGGCTTCAACGACAGCTTCGACATCAACGTGATCCCGGAGACCTACAAGCCGGAGAAGATCACCGCCTTCGAGCTGGGCTCCAAGCAGAGCTTCGACTTCCGTGGCCGTCGCTCGACCTTCAACGTCGCCGGCTTCTTCTACGACTACCGCGACCAGGTCTTCCAGGACCTCACCGCGATCGCCTTCAACCCGGAGACCGGCGAAGCCACGGGCTTCGCGCTCGCCAATCGCAACGTCGGCAAGTCGCGGATCATGGGCGTGGAAGCCGAGAGCATGCTCAGCCTCTCGCGCGACTGGACGCTGACCTTGAACGCCCTGCTTCTCGACACCGAGATCAAGAGCGGCGTGGTCGCCGACGTCCGCAGCATCGACTACGGTCTGGGCGGCATCACCTCCGAGATCGACCTGTCGGGCAACGAGCTGCCGCTGTCCTCGAAGCTGACCTTGAACGCGCGACTGCAGCACATGTTCGACCTCGGCAACGGCGTGTTCGACTGGCAGATCCTGGCCAGCTACCGCTCGGCCTACTACCTCACCCAGTTCAACAACCGCGACGTGGTGTTCGTGTCCGACACGGCGGGCACGGTCTCGCGCGTCGAGGACGCGGCAACCGCGGGCTTCCCGGACCGCCAGAGCGCGTACACGACGATCAATGCCGGCGCCGGCTACACCCCGGCCAACAGCAGCTGGCGCTTCGAGCTGTGGGCCTCGAACCTGCTGGGTGACGATGTCTCGCAGAAGGCCCTGGTCGGTTCGCAGCTGAACATCCGTTTCCTGAACGATCCGCGCACCTACGGCCTGCGCGTGCGCTACCAGTTCTGAGGTGCCGGGCGCCGCTTGCGCGGCGCCTCAGATCGGCTGGGGCTGTGGAACGGTCGACGCCAGGGACGGCGTGACCGACGCCAGGGGCGCATTCGCCTTTCGCGAGCCTGCGATTTCCGGATGGCCGGTATCGGCGAGCGCGATACCGGCCGCAGCAGATGCAGTTGCCACAGCAGCGACAGCCCGCTTTGCCATCGGCGCGGAGTGCTCCCCGTCTCCGCGCCGCCTTTTTCGACCGCCTGCCGCCGGGGCCGCACACCCGGGCCAAGGAGCTACCGTGTCCGCACTCTCGACCCTCGACCTGGCCGTGGTCGCCATCTATGCGGTCGGCCTGATCGGCCTCGCCACCTGGATCTCGCGCGAGCCCGCCGGCCATGAGCGAACTGCCAACGACTATTTCCTGGCCGGCCGCAGCCTGCCCTGGTGGGCGGTCGGCGCCTCGCTGATCGCCGCCAACATCTCCGCCGAACAGATCATCGGCATGTCGGGTTCGGGCTATGCCATGGGGCTTGCCATCGCCAGCTACGAATGGATGGCGGCGATCACCCTGATCCTGGTCGGCAAGTTCATCCTGCCGGTGCTGCTGCGCTCCGGCATCTACACCATGCCGCAGTACCTGGAACAGCGCTACGACCGCAGCGTCAAGACGGTGATGGCGGTGTTCTGGCTCGGCGTGTACGTGTTCGTGAACCTCACTTCGGTGCTGTGGCTGGGCGCGCTCGCCATCAATGCGCTGACCGGCCTCGACATGACGTCAGGCCTGCTCGCGCTGGCGGCCTTCGCACTCGCGTATTCGCTGTACGGCGGCCTGCGCGCAGTGGCGATGACCGACATCATCCAGGTCGTGCTGCTGGTGCTAGGCGGACTGATCGTCGCCTGGATCGCGCTGGACCGCGTCGCCGAGGGCGCCGGCGCCTGGGCGGGTCTCGCCACCATGTACGAGCGCATGCCCGAGCGCTTCGACATGATCCTCTCGCCCGACAACCCGCAGTACGCCAACCTGCCGGGGCTGAGCGTGCTGCTCGGCGGCATGTGGGTGATGAACCTCTCCTACTGGGGTTTCAACCAGTACATCATCCAGCGTGCGCTGGCCGCCGGCAGCCTGAAGGAAGCCCAGAAGGGCATCCTGTTCGCCGCTGCGCTGAAGATGCTGATGCCGCTGATCATCGTCGTGCCCGGCATGGCGGCGCTGTTCCTGGCGCCGGATCTCGCCAAGCCTGACCAGGCCTATCCGGAGATGATGAAGCTCGCCCCCGCGGGCATCCGCGGCCTGATCTTCGCTGCCCTGATCGCCGCCATCGTGTCATCCGTGGGCTCGATGATGAACTCGGTCGCCACCCTGTTCACCATGGACCTGCTGCACCAGTTCAGGCCCCGGACCAGTGATCGTGGCCTGGTGCGCAGCGGCCGCATCGCCGGCGCCGTGGCCCTGCTGCTGGCGGTGATCTGCGCGCGCCCGCTGCTGGGCGGCTTCGAGCAGGCCTTCCAGTACATCCAGGAGTTCACCGGTTTCTTCACGCCCGGCATCTGCGCGATCTTCCTGCTCGGCGTCTTCGTACGGCAGACGACAGCGCTCGGCGCGCTCGCCGCGGCGCTCGGCTCCTTCCTGCTGTCGATCGCAGCGCGCATCTGGCTGCCCGAGCTGCCGTTCATGGATCGCGTCGGCTACGTGTTCCTGGCCTGCTGCGCGATCGCGCTGGGCATCTCCGCCCTGCAGGGCTGGAAGGCACAGCCGAAATCGCAGGCGCTGCCCGAGGGCGGCTTCGCGACCACCGCCGGCTTCAATCTCGGCGCAGTGGCGGTGAGCGCGGTGCTGATCCTGATCTACGCGAGCCTGGGCTGAGGTCGCGTCGTGGATCTCGAAACGAATTGCCGGTCAGCGTTTGCCCCGGCTGCTCACGCGCTGCCTGGGCGCTGGGCCGGTGCTTGCGCGCAGGCACAGGCTGTAGGGCAGCTGCCGCATGCCCGCCTGCGCCGGGTCGCGCATGCACTTGAGCAGCTCGGCGGCAGCACTCGCCCCCATCTCGCGCGCAGGCTGCCGCACGGTGGTCAGCGCGGGAAAGATCTGGTGCGCGATCGGGATGTCGTCGAAACCGCAGACCGACAGCTCGGCGGGAATCGAGAGACCGCGCTCCAGCGCCACCCGCACCACACCCGCGGCCATGTCGTCGTTGGCAGCGAAGATCGCAGTCGGTGGCTGCTCGAGATCGAGCAGCATGCGCGCGGCCTGCATGCCCGAATCGAAAGAGAACTCGCCCTGCACGACCAGCGCCGGATCGAACTCGATCCCGGCGTCCTGCAGGGCATCGCGATAGCCGTCGACACGCCAGCTCGAGGCGCCGTGCGCGACATGGCCGCGGATGTGCGCGATCCGACGATGACCCAGGTCGACCAGATGCCTGACCATCTCGCGCGCCGCCTGGCGCTCGTCGAAGGTCACCCCGCAGCCCTCCGGCTGTTTGGGCGAAATGCAGGCGAAGGGCACGCCGAGCGTGCGCAGATGGGCCAGCAGCGCGTCGTTGTCGGTCAGCGGCGGCGTCAGCACCAGGCCACCTGGCCGCGACTGCGCGATCAGCGAGTCCACCTCGCGCAGCAAGTCATCGCGGTCGAAACGCAGCGGACACAGCAGGGTCTGGTAATGCTGGGCCTGGCAGGTGTCGAGCACGCCGCTGATGATCTCCATCAGATAGCTGTCCGACGGGTTGTCGTAGACCACGCCGATCAGATACGAGCGACTGGCGGCGAGGCTGCGCGCGGAAGGGTCAGGCCGGAAGTTCAGCTTCTCGATCGCCGCGCGCACGCGCTCCTGCGTCTGCGCGCGCACGTTCGGCTCGCTGTTGATGACCCGCGACACCGTCTTCGGCGAGACGCCGGCTGCAGCCGCGACATCATCGATGGTCACCCGACCGCCCATAACCCCCCATCCCCGTTTGCCGCCCGCCGTCGTGATGACAGCGATATCGGTGCGCAAGCATACCCGCGCCATCGCCCCGGCGCGTCGTCCAGGACCCCATCGCGATGAGCCTGCTGCTTGAATCGCGCCGCGACGCCGCGGCCGCGGCGCACCTGCGCTGCCTCGCCGCCGACATCGGCGGCACCAACGCCCGCTTCGCGACCGCCGCGTTGGGCGAGAACGAACGGGTCAGGCTGGCCGCGCAGCGCAGTCTCAAGGTCGCCGACCACGACGGCATCGAGTCGGCGCTCGACGCCTATTTCTCGGCCAGCGGCGAGCCCGTGCCGGAGCGCGCGGTGCTGGCGGTGGCGGGGGCGGTGCTGGACGACCAGGTGATCCTGACCAACAGCCGCTGGAGCTTCTCGATCCAGGCGCTCAAGCGCCGCATCGGCTTCCGCGAGCTGCAGGTGATCAACGATTTCGCTGCCGTGGCCTGGGCGGTGCCAGGTTTGAGCGAAGCCGATCTGCATCCGATCGGCGATGCGCCGGGCGCCGCCTTCGACACCGCCGCGGTGCAGGTGGTGCTGGGCCCCGGCACCGGTCTGGGTGCTGCGGCAATACGGCGTGACGCGCGCGGGCTGGCGGTGCTGGAAACCGAGGGCGGACACGCCAGCTTCGCCCCGCACGACGAGCGCGAGATCTTCATCCTGCGCTTCCTGCAGCGACGCTACGGCCGTGTCTCCTACGAGCGTCTCCTGTGCGGAGAGGGCCTGGTCAACCTGCACGATGCCTGCGTGCATATGGCGCGCGGGCGCGAGATGCGTCTGCACGATTCCACCGCGGTGGTGGCCGCGGCCCGTAACGGCGATCCCGACGCGCGCAGCGCGATCGATCTGTTCTGCAGCATCCTGGGCCGCTTCGCTGGCGACGCGGTGCTGCTCTACGGCGGCTGGGCGGGGGTCTATCTCGCCGGCGGCCTGCTTCCGCACGTGCTGGACGAGCGCGGCGAGGCGCTGTTCCGCGCAGCTTTCATCGACAAGGGCCGCTTCACCCCGCTGCTGGCGCGGACGCCAACCTTCCGCATCGGCAGCACCGATGTCGGCACCCTGGGAGCGGCGCGCGTGGGTCTGCTGGGATGAGCCAGCTCATTCACGGCGTGAGACTCGCGCTTGCCCTGTCGATAGCGTCGGCCGGCTGCAACGGCGCTCCGCAGACAGAGTCGAATCCGCGCATGGTGCACGTTGCCGCCGAAGCGCCGTTGATCGACGGTCATGCTGAGGAAACCGTGTGGGCTGCGGCAGAGTGGCGCGCACTCACGCATGCTCCGGTGGGCTCGACGCCGGACGATGCAGCCGACTTCAGCGGCCGCTACCGCCTGCTCTGGCGCGAAGATGCGCTGTACCTGCTGGCCGAGATCCGCGACAACGTGCTCAGCGATGGCGAGCCCGACCCGCTGAAGAACTACTGGGCCGACGACGCGCTGGAAATCCTGGTCGACGAGGACGCCAGCGGGGGCGATCACAAGACCAGTCACAGCGCCTTCGCCTATCACGTTGCACTCGACGGCCAGGTAGTCGACATCGACAGCGCGGGCGAACCGATCCTGCTGAACGACCATGTACAAGCGGTGTGGCGACGCAGTCAGGGCGCACCACATCTGCTGGTCTGGGAGGCGCGGATCCGGCTCTATCCTGATCCAGCAACGCTGGCGACGGGCGAGGTGTGGCAAGCGCGCCCACTCAACGCGGGTGACGTCATCGGCTTCGCCCTCGCCTGGTGTGACAGCGATGCGCCCGGCGAACGCAGCCGACTGATGGCCGATGTCGACGTGCCACCGATCGAAGGAGACCGCAATCGCCTCTACCTCGACGCCGGCGTGTTCGGTCGCATCCGGCTCGTACCCTGACGTCCGGGCCATGGACACGCCCGTGAGCCCAGCGCCATCGCCCGCCGATCGACAGGCCCGCCTGCGCTGGGGCGAGCGCCTCGGCTACGGCGCCGGCGATCTCGGCTTCAATCTGTACTGGACGACCATCGCCTCCTTTCTGGCGGCCTTCTACACCGACGTGTTTGGCCTCGGCGCTGCGGCCGCCGGCACCCTGCTGTTCGTCACTCGCCTGTTCGATGCCGTCACCGACCCGCTGATGGGTGCCGTCGCCGACCGCACGCGCACGCGCTGGGGGCAGTTCCGGCCCTGGCTGCTGGTCGGCGCGCTGCCGCTGGCGGTGATGGGCGTGGTCACCTTCAGCACGCCAGACCTGGACGAGGACGGCAAGCTGGTCTGGGCCTACGCGAGCTTCACCGGGCTGATGCTGGCCTACACCGTGCTCAGCACGCCCTACTCCGCACTCAGCGGCGTGATGAGCGCGCGCAGCGAAGAGCGCACGACGCTGAACAGTCTGCGCTTCCTGTTCGCCTTCGGCGGCGGCGCCCTGGTCAACAAGTTCACCCTGCCGCTCGTCGACCTGCTTGGCAACGGCGATCCGCAGCGCGGCTGGCCGCTGACGATGGCCCTGTATGGCGTGATCGCCTGCGGCCTCTTCGCGCTGACCTTCGCCAGCACGCGGCAGCGCATCGCACCGCCGCCCGCGCAGACGAGCTCGCCGGCCACCGACCTGCGCGATCTCCTGCGCAACCGCCCCTGGCTGATCCTGTTTGGCCTCGCCATGCTGATCATGCTGACGATCACCCTGCGTGCCGGCTCGGCCTACTACTACTTCACCTACTGGCTGAAGCGCCCGGATCTGCTGCCCGACTATCTGCTCGTGCAGATGCTGGCCTATGCCGCGGGCGCCGCGCTGGCGCCGCTGCTGATCCGTCTGTTCGACAAGGCACGCCTGCTGGCGGTGCTGATGCTGATCGTGGCGACACTCTCGACCGCCTTCTGGTTCGTCGGCCCCGAGCACATCGCGCTGATCTTCGCGCTGAACATTCTGATCAGCCTGGCGCTGGGGCCGAAATCGCCGCTGACCTGGTCGATGTACGCCGACAGCGCCGACTTCGGTGAGTGGCGACACGGCCGCCGCGCCACCGCGATGACCTTCGCGGCGGCGACCTTCTCGCAGAAGCTTGGGGGCTCGCTGGGCTCGGCGGCCCTGCTGTGGGTGCTGGCCGCCATCGGCTATGCCGCCAACCAGGCCCAGAGCGGCGCCTCGGAAGCCGGCATCCAGCTGCTGCAAACCCTGGTGCCCGGCGTGTTCGCCCTGCTCGCCGCTGCTCTCGCCTTCGCCTACCCGCTGAGCGGCGCGCGGCTCAAGCAGATCCAGCAGGAGCTGCAGGACCGCGATGCCGCAGCTGCCAACCCGTAAGCCGCCGGCACGCCCATGTCCGCCCTCGACCTGATCCGCAGCACCGACGCATGTGTCGAGCTGCACTGCCCCAAGCGAATGCCGCGCGCCAGCAGCTTCCTGTGGAACCGCAGCCTGCTGCTGCAGCTGAACTGCCGCGGCTATGCCAGCGCCCTGCACATGCAGCCCGAGCCCGGCAAGTACGCGCGCGCGCCGGTGCTGGAGGCCACCACCTTCCTGCAGCCCGAGCAGCCGCTGTACGCGCACCATCCCGGCCGCTTCGTCTACGTCGTCGATGAAGACAGCGGCGCGCTGTTCTCGCTGCCGCACGAGCCGGTGCGCGCGGCGGCTGATCGCTTCGTGTTCCGCGCCCGCCCCGATGGCGTCGACTGGGACATCGAGCACGGCGGTCTGGACTGCCAGTGGTCGGTCGGGCTGCCGCCTGACGATGCGCTGGAG
The DNA here is from genome assembly GCF_937888285.1 of uncultured Aquimonas sp. Classification (GTDB taxonomy): domain Bacteria; phylum Pseudomonadota; class Gammaproteobacteria; order Xanthomonadales; family Xanthomonadaceae; genus Aquimonas. Next base: position 18,486 of record NZ_CALART010000002.1, on the reverse strand, counting down.
CTGTGGACGCTGCGGATCGACAACCGCGGTGCTCAGCCCAGACGCCTGCGCGTCTGTCTCTACTTTCCGCTCGGCTACATGAGCTGGATGAACCAGTCGGCGCGCTACTCGCCCGAGCTGGGCGGCATCGTCGCGCGCTGCATCAGCGGCTACCAGAAGCGCGAGGACTGGCCGCGGATCGCGCGCCTGAAAGACCATACCGTGCTCTTGCACGACAGCCCGCCGGACAGCTGGGAATGCCGGCAAGCCGCGTTCGAGGGCGAAGGCGGCCTGCACGCGCCGGAGGCCCTGCTTTCCCACCGGCTCGCGGGCGGCGAAGCGCACTATGAGGTGCCCGCGGCCTGCCTGCAGTACCGCATCGCGCTGGCGGCCGGCGCCACGCAGACCCTGCGCTTCGCCTTCGGCCCGGCGCACGACGAGGCCGAAATCCGCGCCCTGCGTCAGCGCTACCTCGCAGGCCATGGTTTCGAGCGCGCGCTCGCCGAACGCGCCGCGGCGCTGGCGCCGGCCCGCGAGGCCTTGCGGCTGGCGACGCCAGACGCAGCGCTCGATGGCTTCGTGCAGCCCTGGCTGTGCCGGCAGGCGCTCTACCTCGGCGAGGCCAACCGTTTCTGCACCGACCCGCAGACCCGAAACTATCTGCAGGACGCAATGGGCCTGAGCCTGCTGCAGCCGGATTTCGCCCGCAGCCACTTCCTGCGCGTGCTGGAACAGCAGGAGGAGGACTTCGGCCTGCCCGACGGCGTGCTCCTGCACCCCGAGGCCGAGCTCAAGTACATCAACCAGATTCCGCACACCGACCACGCGCTCTGGCTGCCGATCTGTCTCGCTGTGTGGCTGCAGGAATCAGGGGACTACACCTTCCTGCGGAGCGTCGTGCGCGACCGCCATGGCCGCGAGCTGGACGTTGCCCATCGCGTCGAGCAGGCCCTGCGCTGGCTGCTGCAGCGGCGCGACGGTCGCGGCTTGAGCCTGATCGGCCACGGCGACTGGTGCGACCCGATGAACATGGCGGGTCATCTCGGGCGCGGCGTGTCCGGCTGGCTTTCCATTGCGCTGGTGCATGCGCTGCGGGTGTGGGCGCAGGTCTGCGATGAGGCCGCGGATCTGCTCGATGCCAACCCTGCGGCGCACCTGCGCACCGAGGCTGACAGGCTGGCCGAGGCCGTGCAGACCTGGCTGTGGGACGGCGACTGGTTCGCCCGCGGCATCACCGACCACGGCCGCCGCTTCGGCGTGCAGGCCGATGAAGAGGGTCGGATCTTCCTGAATCCGCAGGCCTGGGCCCTGCTCGCCGGCCTGGCCACGACCGACCAGCAGCGACGCCTGCTGCATGCGGTCGACACCCATCTGCAGACGCCTTCGGGGCTGACACTGTGTGATCCGCCCTTCACCCGCCTGCACGAGGACATCGGGCGCGTCACCCAGAAATTCCCGGGCTCGGCCGAGAACGGCTCGGTCTACAGCCACGCCGTCGCCTTCCACATCAACGGGCTGTACGCCGTGGGCGAAGGCGAGCGCGCATATGCACTGCTGCGCCAGCTGCTGCCCTGCGCGGATTCGGAAGCAGCGCTGGCGCGCGGCCAGCTGCCGAGCTTCATTCCCAACTACTACCGCGGCGCGCATCGGCTGTATCCGGAGACCGCCGGCCGCAGCAGCCAGCTGCCGAACTCCGGCGCCGTCGCCTGGCTGCTGCGCGCCCTGCTGCAAGGATTGTTCGGCCTGCATGGCGAGCGCGAGGGCCTGCGTTTTGACCCGCAGCTGCCACGCGCCTGGCAGCAGGCGCGGATCACCCGACGCATCCGCGGCAGCGTGCTCGACATCGAGTACCTGCGGCATGCGGGCCCGCTGCAGCTCTGCGTCGGTGGGGTGCTGCAGCCCGAGCCTCGCCTGCGCGGACTGCTGCCGGGTCAGCGCTATCGCATCGAGGTGCGGGTGCCGAGTCCATGAGCACGAGCGCACCCCGTCTGGTCGTCTGCATGGGCGTCAGCGGCTGCGGCAAGAGCACGCTGGCGCAGGCCCTGTCGAAGCGACTCGGCTGGCCGATGCTGGAAGCGGACGACTTCCACAACGAAGCGAACCGGGCGCAGATGGCGGCCGGGCAGCCCCTGACCGACGCCATGCGCGAACCCTGGCTGGCCTCGATCTGCAGCGCCCTGCGCGCGCGCGGCAGCGACTGCGTGCTGGCCTGTAGCGCGCTGCGCCGCGCGCATCGCGCGCGGCTGCGCGCATTGGGCTGGCAGACACGCTTCCTTCTGCTGGAGATCAACCCCGACGGCGCGCGCCAACGCCTGCAGCAGCGCAGCGGCCACTTCATGCCGGCCAGCCTGGTCGACAGCCAGTTCGAGACCCTGGAATGGCCGCTGGGTGAAACCGACGTCAGCCGTCTGGATGCACGTATGGCACCGCGCGAGCTGCTGCTGCAGGCCTTGATCGACATCAGCGCCTGAGCGAGGCCGACGGTGAACCGTGCAAACCCGGCAATCGATCCTGTTCCGAGAACTCCGCACCGCATGATGGCGGAGCGATACCAGCGCAGGGCGAGGCTGGACCCGTGATCCAGCCTCGCCGCTGCCCCGATTCGCAGCGCCTCATGCCTCAGCGCGCCGCGGTGGCATGGAACCCGATCAGAAGATGTAGCCGACGCCAGAGCTGTCGCGAATCATGTACTGGCGGATGACTTCAAAGTTCTCGCCGTACTCCGTGCACTGCATCCAGCCCGGGCTGAAAGGCATGCAGATCGTCGTGGTGTCACCCGTGCCGATGTAGGCGTGGGCAGTGGTCGGGGCGGCCGAGGCGAAGGCAACGAGGCCGACCAGAGCAGCGGTGAGCAGGGAATTGCGAATCATGGGTACTCTCCATTGAACTCAAGGGACACACCGGAACCGCAGCGACCTCGGTAGCACGCGCTCCGGCGCGGACACGGCTCGGCGACATCGTCGACGCGCCGGCCTGCCTTGCTCATTCGCAAATCCGCAGCCGTTTTGATCAAGCGCGCGTCGTGCCGGTGGACCTTTGCAGCAGCTTCTCCAGCAGCTTGCCCACCGCCGCGAACGCAAAGCTCGCGGTGACATGGGTGGCCGCACCCAGCCCACCGCCGCCGCAGTCGAGCCCCAGGCTGTCGCCACCCTCGGGGCGCAGTCCGCAGACGCTGCCGTCGGCCTGTGGGTAGCGCACGTTCTCGCGCGAGAACACCGCCGATACCCCGAAGTAGCGGTCTCGGTTCTTGGGAAAATTGAACTCGGCGCGCAGCTTCTTGCGCACCAGCGCAAGCAGCGCGTCGTGCTCGGTGCGCGAGAGATCGCGCACTTCGATCAGGGTCGGATCGGCACGCCCGCCCGCCGAGCCGCTGACCACGATCGGAATCTTGCGGCGCCGGCAGAAGGCGATCATCTCCACTTTCACCCGGAACGCGTCGCAGGCGTCGAGCACCGCGTCGTAGCCCTGCAGCAGCAGCGGATCCAGCGTCGACGGCGTCAGGAAGCGGGCAACGGGTTCCACTTGGATGTCCGGATTGATCCGCTGCAGACGCTCGGCCAGCACCTCGACCTTCAGCCTGCCGAACTCGCCGTCGAGCGCATGCAGCTGGCGGTTGACGTTGCTGAGGCAGATGTCGTCGGCATCGATCAGGGTGAGCCGGCCCACCCCGCTGCGCGCCAGCGCCTCGGCCGCCCACGAGCCCACTCCGCCGACGCCGACGATGCAGACGTGCGCACGCGCCAGTCGCTCCACGCTGCCCGCGCCGTACAGGCGATCGATGCCGGAGAAGCGGCTGCGTTCGGCGCTGGTGTTCATGTGCAGGGGCTGGGGGTTCCGGTGCCCGATTCAGGGCGGCGCGGGAGTGTAGTGCGAGGGCGCTGCCGGTGACAGCCGCATGGACCGTCCGGACGGCGCCGGGTAGGGAAATTCGCGGGTGCTTCGCGCTATGTTGCGGAACACGACGGCGATTGCCCTTCGGTCGCTGACGGGGGCGTGACCCGGAATGCTCAAGGCGCTGCGGGAGACCCGGAAGTTATGCGAAGGCGTGGACGTCCCCTCCATCCAGACCTGCTCACTCCGGCCGAATGGCGCGTGGTCGACGGCGTGCGCCATGGTCTCAGCAATCCAGCCATCGCCCGCCGCCTCGGCGTGGGTATCGACGCGGTGAAGTTCCATGTCAGCAACGCGCTGCAGAAGCTTGCACTGCGCGACCGCCATCAGCTCCGGCTGTGGCGCGGCGTGCGGCGCGGGGGGGCGCAGGCCACAACTTCGATGGGATCTTTCGACATGACCAAGTCAGGCTTTGGCGCCCTGGCACAGATTGCCCGCGGCGTGACCGACATTCGCGCCGCCGAGCTCTGGTATCGCGATGTGCTCGGTCTGTCGCACCTGTTCACCTTCGGCACCCTGGCCTTCTTCGACTGTGGCGGCGTGCGGCTGATGCTCAGCCAGACGCCCAGCAGCGGCGAATCCTTGCTCTACTTTCGCGTCGAGCGGCTGCACGCGCACTACGACGCGCTGCTTGCGCGAGGCGCCACGCCGCTGAGCGCGCCGCATTGTGTGCACCGGCATGCAGATGGCCGCGAAGAGTGGCTGGCCTTCATCGAGGACAACGAAGGCCGCCCCTTGGGCCTTGCGGAGACGTTGACCCCAGCGGCCTGACCCACGGGACCAGGCCGGCCCCACAGGCCGCTTGACCTCCTCACCGGCAGACTGCGCCGCCTCCGCTATCCTGCGCGCCCTCGAGAACGACGCCTGCCCCATGAAGATCCTGCTGTCGCTCATTGTCGGCCTGCTCGCCGGCGCAATGCTCACCGCCACCTTCCTCAACCTTGGCAACATCAGGAAGGGCGCGCGCCCGCACGCCGCGGCGATGGTGACGCTCAAGTACCAGCTGGGCGAGGCGAGACGCGTGGTCGAAGGCGGTTGCGGCGAGTCGGAAGGGACGCGCCAGCTGCTGGTGATGCGCGGCATGGCCGACGACGTCGAACCCCTGTTCGCCGCGCAGGGCTTCGAGCCCGAGCTATTCGGGCGGCACGCCCAGCAGATGCGCGACCGCCTTGACGCCGCGCTCGCCCTGCCCGCCGAAGCGAGCTGCGGAGAACGCAAGAACGCGCTGACCGCCGTGCACAACAGCTGCGACAGCTGTCATCGCGACTTCGGTCGCGGCTAGTTGCCCGGCTTCCACTCTGCCTTGGCTCCGGGTACATCGAGCGACGCGAGGCATCTTCACATGCACTGGACAGGCCCACACGCGCGCTGAACCGCGGGCTGACTGGCTCCGCCCGCGTTCAGACTGGTAGAGGCACCTTCGAACCCACGACCCCAGTGAAGGGTCGACCCATTCCCGGATGTGCGAGGTCTGCCATGAATATTCGTCTGCTGTTCTCCACCGCGCTGATCCTGCTGCTGGCAGCCTGCGCCAGCCCCTCCTACCGCGGCTACGGCCCGAACGACGGCTATGCCCGCTGCTACGACTGCGGCCGCGTCGAGCGCATCGATCGTGTCTACGGCGAGCGCCAGTCCAGCGGCGGCGGCGCCGTGCTCGGCGGCATCGTCGGCGGCGTGCTTGGCAACCAGGTCGGCGGTGGCTCCGGCCGCACCGCGGCCACGGTCGCTGGCGCCATCGCTGGCGGCGTGGTCGGCAACGAACTGGAGAAGGACCGCGCTTCGGCCGCCCGCTACGAGCTGTACGTGCTGATGGATGACGGCCGCCGCATCATCGTCAATCAGCCCGATCTGGACGGCATCCGCGAGGGCAGCTACGTGCGCGTGAGCAATCGCCGGGCGCGCCTGCTGTAGTCCGCAACCCGCGCGCGCCCGCTTCGGCGCCACGCCCTGCCCGGCCCCGCCGGCTGCAGTGACCCTGAGGGTCCTGCGCGGCGGGGCTTGCTTTTGCGGGCTTGCTGGCTACAGTGCCCGCACGCCGTGTGCTCACGTTCCGGGCCTGGCGGCATGACTTCTTGCGGGGAAACTTTGGGGTGTCGATGAACTGCTTGCCGGCCGTACGGGGCCGCCTGACCGATCGCCGGTGGCCGCCTGCATGAGCGCAGCCACCCTGCTCGATACCCGCGTCGAAGTCGAAACCCCCGAAGGCATCCGCCTCTACCTGCTGCCCGCCGGCATGGCGCCACGCGCGGTCGCCTGGCTGCTCGACCTCTTCATCCGCATCGTCGTGCTTTGGGTACTTGCGATCGGGCTCGCCTTCATCGGTAAGGCCGGACAGGGCGTCTACATGGTCGGCATGTTCGCCCTGCTGTGGCTCTATCCCGTGCTGTTCGAGCTGTTCTGGCACGGCCAGACGCCGGGCAAGAAGGCAATGGGCCTGCGCGTGGTCCACGCCGACGGCACGCCGGTGGGCTGGGTCGCCTCCGCTACCCGCAACCTGCTGCGCACCTTCGACATGCTGCCCTTCGCCTACGCCGTTGGCGTGGTCAGCACCCTGCTGGACAGCCGCAGCCGGCGCCTGGGCGACCTCGCCGCCGGCACCCTGGTGGTGCACGTGCCGCCGCCCCCGCGCCTGCTGGCGCCGCTCGGCGTGCTGCCGGTCGACCCACCGCCCCTGCAGCGCAGCGAGCGCGAGTCGCTGCTGGAATTCGCCGAGCGCCACGGCCAGCTCAGCCAGGAACGCCAGATCGAGCTGGCCGGCGTGCTGCAGGCGGCCACCGGCGCCAGTGGCGAGGCCGGGCTCATGCGCACGCTCGGCATGGCGGCCAGCCTGACCGGCCAGAGCGGGGCCCGCGCATGAAGCAGGCCCAGTTCGAGGCGCGTCACGCCGAGGAATGGCAGCGCCTTGGCGCCTGGCTGGACGGCCCGACGCGACGCGCCAAGGGCACGCCGCCGCCGCTGACGCCGGAGCTGCCACCGCTGCCGGACATCGACTTCCCGGTCGCCTATCGACGCCTGTGCCAGCAGCTTGCGCTGGCCGAGCGCCGCGGCTATGGACAGGCCCTGATCGAGCGCCTGCGCAGCCTTGCCGAACGTGGCCACCTGCAGCTGTACCGGCCGCCGCGCGCGCGCTTCAGCCGCATCATCGATTTCTTCGCCCGCGAGTTCCCACAGCGCGTGCGCGCCGAGCGTGGGGTCATGCTGGCCGCGGCGGCGCTGTACTTCCTGCCCTTCCTCATTTGCCTCGTGCTGCTGCAGTACCGGCCGGAGCTGTCGCAGCTGATCATGGGCCCGCAACAGGTCGCCGAGATGGAGGCGATGTACGACCCCGCCGCCAAGCACAACCGGCTGGGCCGCGACAGCGGGTCCGACCTCTACATGTTCGGTTTCTACGTCCTCAACAACGTCAGCATCGGCTTCCGCACCTTCGCGATGGGACTGGTGGCGGGCATTGGTGCCGCTTTCGCGCTCGTGTTCAACGGCGTGTTCCACGGCAGTGCCGCCGGCCACCTCACCGCCGTCGGTTTCGGCGATCCGTTCTGGCGCTTCGTCGCCGGCCATTCCGCGCCCGAACTGCTGGGCATCGTGCTGTCCGGCGGCGCCGGCCTGAAGCTCGGCCTGTCCTTGCTGATGCCGGGCCAGCGCACCCGCATGCGCGCCTTCAAGGAAACCGGCATTGCCGGCGCGAGGATCATCCTCGGCGTGTTCGCCATGCTGGTGCTGGCGGCCTTCATCGAAGCCTTCTGGTCCTCGATCGGCTCGATTCCGGCCTGGATCAAGTACAGCGTCGGCATCGGCCTGTGGCTGCTGTTCCTGGCCTGGCTGCTGCTCGGCGGGCGCGGCCGCGGGAGCCTGCATGCGGATTGATGACCTGTCGGTGGTGCTGCGCCCGCGCTCCGGCTGGGAAGCCGTGGAGCTCGGCTTCGCCCTGACCCGCCGGCATGCGCGGGTGATCTGGCTGAGCTGGCTGGCGACCACCCTGCCGGTGTTCGCGGTGCTGAACGCGGTCGGCTGGTGGCTCGACCTGCTGTGGCTGCCGGCCCTGCTGCTGTGGTGGCTGAAGCCCGCCTTCGAGCGCGCGCCGCTCTACGTGATCTCACGCGGCGTGTTCGGCAGCCAGCCCAGCGTGCGCGAAACCCTGCGCGGCCAGTTCCGCTTCGCGCGCTCGATCTGGCCCTGGCTGCTATGGCTGCGGTTGTCACCCTCGCGCGCGCTGCTGATGCCGGTGGACATGCTGGAGGGCGTGGAAGGGCCGCTGCGCCGCGCGCGCCGGCAGGCGCTGGCGCGCAACGCCTCGGGCACGGCCGCGCTGATCCTGCTGGTGTGCGTGCACGTGGAGGCCATCCTCGGGCTGGGCCTGATCGGCCTGGTGGTGACGCTGACGCCCATCGAGTTCATGCAGCCGGCCGCCCAGGCCGTGTGGGAGAACCTGTTCGAGGCACCGCCGCCGTGGGCGCAGCTGCTGATGAATCTGATCTACTGGGCCGGCGTCAGCCTGATGGCGCCGTTCTATGTCGGCGCCGGCTTCGCCCTGTACCTGAACCGCCGCACCCAGATCGAAGCCTGGGACATCGAGCTCGGCTTCCGCCGTCTGGCCGCGCGTCTGGCCGCCGGCGCGCGGCTGGGCGCCCTGCTGCTGGTGCCCCTGCTGGCGCTGGCCCTGGCCCAGCCGCGGCCGGCGCTGGCGCAGGGCACGACCGACAGCGAAGCCGAGGAGGCCGAGTCCGCCGAACCGGCATTGCAGCCCAGCCTGCGCACCCGGCCCGCGGCCGAGGCGCGCACCGATCACGCGGGCCCGGGCGGCAGCCCGCAGATGAAATCAGGCAATGGCGATCGCTTCGCCGAGGTCTTCGCGCACCAGCACCAAGACGGCACCGATGCCTTCGTGGTGCAGGCCGCGGAAGTCTATGAGCGGGCCGAGCTGAACCCGATCAGCACCGAGACCGTGTGGGTGCCGCGCGATCGCGAAACCGAGCGCAAGCGCCGGGACGCGCCGAATCTCCGCCTCGACTGGCTGGAGGGCTTCGGCCGCGTCATCGCGCTGCTGATCGAGAACGTGTTCTGGCTGCTCGCCGCCGCCCTGCTGGTGCTGCTGGTGTCGACCCACCGACGCTGGCTGCCGGTGTTCGGCTTCGACCTCGCGCCACGGCGCGCGCCGCGCAGCAGGCACGAGGCGGTCGAGGCCGCGGCCGAACCCCTGCCGGCGGACATCGCGGCCGCCGCCGAAGCGCTGTGGCGCGAGGGCCAGCCGCGCGCAGCGCTCGCCCTGCTGTATGCCGGCGGCGTCGAGCGCGTGGTCGAGCGCACCGGTGAAGCCCTGCCGCCGGGCAGCACCGAGGCCGACTGCCTGCGCCGCGCGCGGCGGCTGGGTGCGCAGGGCTTTGGCGCACTGTTCCCGCGCATCGTCAGGCTGTGGCAGGCCGCCGCCTATGCCGATCGGCTGCCGGCGGAAGCAGACTTCCGCACCTTGGTGGAGGGCTGGCGCGAAATGACCGCGGCCGAACCCAAGGCAGCGCAGGCATGAACCGCAGTCATCTGATCTCCGCCGTGCTGGCGCTGCTGCTGGTCGGCCTCGGCGTGTGGTGGTGGAACACCTTCGAGCGCAAGGAGGTGACGCGCCGCCTGCCGCTCTCCGGCGAGGCGCGCATCAATCCCCTGTACGGGCTGCAGACGCTGCTGCGCGAGCGCGATCTGGAGGTTCAGACCCAGGCGCAGTTCCGACCCGAGGCGCTGCCCGCGCAGCCGGGCCTGGTGGTGCTCAGCGCCGATCTGCGCGGCCTCTCATGGCCGGCCACGCAAGCACTGCTGGACTGGGTCGAAGCCGGCGGCCAGCTGCTGGTGGCGATGCCGGCACCGGACGGCGGCAGTGCGCCGCTGCTCGAACATTTCGACTTCTGGACGCAGACCAGCCCGACCTGTATCCACTGGAAGTACACCGCCCCGCCGGCCGCACAGAAGGCAGCCAAGCGCGCGCTCGGCAGTGCGCCGCAGCTACCGACGCTGGAAGAACTGCTGGATCCGCTGCGCCAGATGCAGAGCGGCGACCGCTGGTGCGCCAGCCATCGCCTGCAGTTCGGCGACGACCTCGGGGAACAGGACTTCGACTGGCTGTACGGCAATGCGACCGACGGCTGGCTATTCGCGCGCCTGCGCCACGGCGGCGGCCAGATCACCTTCAGCAGCCAGCTCGATTTCCTCGGCACCCGCGCACTGCGCTCGCCGGCGCATACGGCGCTGGCCTGGCAGCTGCTCGCGCCGGCGCTCGAGGCCGAGCCCGCGGTGCTGCTGGTCTACGCCGCCGACCTGCCGCCCCTGCACGTGCTGATCGTCCGTCACGGCTGGCCGATCCTGCTGCCCCTGCTGCTCGCCCTGCTGGCCTGGATGTGGATGCGCGGCCAGCGCTTCGGGCCGCTGCAGCCGGAGGTAGCGACGCCGCGCCGCGCCCTGCGCGAACACCTGCGCGCCGCCGCCGAACTGGCCCTGCGCCGACGCCAGGGCAGCGCCCTGCTGAAGCCCATGCGGCAACGCGTGCTGCAACGGCTGGCGCTGGCCCAGCCCGAGATCGCCGCCCTGCCCGCGCGCGAGCTGGCGCAGGCGCTGGCTGCCCAGCATTCACTGTCGCCCGCCGCCGTCGACCAGGCCCTGTTCGGCGTCGGCATCGAACGTCCGGCGGCGCTTGCCGACGCCGTGCGCACCCTTCATCGACTGAGCCTTCGCCCATGAGCACTGAACTCAACCCGCCCGCTCCCGCCGCCGTGGCCGCCACCCCCGTGCCCACGCTGTCCATCGAGCAGGCCGCGCAGACCGTGACCGCCATCCGCGAGCAGATCGGCGGCGCCTTCTACGGCCAGGAGCAGGTGCTGGATGAACTGCTGGTGGCGCTGATGGCCGGCGGCCACGTGCTGCTGGAGGGCGTGCCGGGCCTCGGCAAGACCCTGCTGGTGCGCTCGCTGTCGGCCGCGGTCTCGTGCAGCTTCGCGCGCATCCAGTTCACCCCCGACCTGATGCCCAGCGACGTCAGCGGCCACGCCTTCTACGACCCCAAGACCGAGGGCTTCCGCATCCGCCGCGGGCCGGTGTTCACCAATCTTCTGCTGGCCGATGAGATCAACCGCGCGCCGGCCAAGACCCAGGCCGCCCTGCTCGAAGTGATGCAGGAAGGCCAGGTCACCATCGAATCGCGCAGCTTCCCGCTGGCGCCACCCTTCATGACCATCGCCACCCAGAACCCGGTCGAACAGGAAGGAACCTACCCGCTGCCCGAAGCCCAGCTCGACCGCTTCCTGCTGAAGATCCTCATGAACTACCCGGCGCACGAGGACGAAGTGCGCATGGTCGAGGCGGTCAGCACCGGCCGCGTCGCCCACGACTTCGACCTCTCGCGCGTGCGCCCGGTGGCGAAGCCCGAAACCCTGCTCGGTCTGCAGCACGCGGCAGCACAGGTGCGCGTCGACCCGGTCGTGCTCGACTACGCCGTGCGCATCTGTCGCGCCACCCGCGAATGGTCGGGCCTGTCGATGGGCGCTGGCCCGCGCGGCAGCCTGGCGCTGGTGCGCGCTTCGCGCGCGCAGGCATTGCTGGCCCAGCGCGATTTCGTTACTCCCGATGACCTGCGCAGCATCGCCAAACCGGCCCTGCGCCATCGCCTGAGCCTGTCGCCCGAGCTGCAGATCGAAGGTCGCCGCATCGACGACGTGCTCGACGCCCTGCTGCTCAAGGTGGAGGCGCCGCGCCAGTGAGGCCGACGCGCGCGCTGATCCTCGCGCTCGCCCTGCTGGCCCTGCCCGGCGCTGCGTTCGCCTTCGATGTGAGCGGCCCCGGGCCGCTGCTGGCGGCGGGCGTGGCTCTGCTGGCCCTGGCCATCATCGACTTCGCGCGCCTGCACCTGCTGCCGGTGCCTGAGCTGGAGCGCCGGGTGCCGCGCATCGTCGCGGTCGGCCATCCGCTCAAGGTCGAGCTGGCGCTGATCGGCGGCCTGCCCGGCCAGAGCCTGGAGGTGTTCGACCTGCATCCACCGCAGTGGCCGGTCGAGGACCTGCCGCAGCGCCTGCGCCTGCCGGCCGAGGGCCGCAGCGTGATCGAGTACCTGCTGCACCCGGACCAGCGCGGCCACGCACGCTTCACCGGCTGCGCCCTGCGACTGCACTCGCCCTGGCGACTGTGGACGCGCCTGCGCACGCTCGACCAGACCTCCGACGTGCGCATCTATCCCGACTTCGCGCGGGTCAGCCACCTCGCCCTGGTCGGCACCGACCGCGCCAGCCGGGTGATCGGTGCGCACCAGCATCGCCGCCGCGGCGAAGGCACCGAGTTCCACCAGCTGCGCGAGTACCGCACCGGCGACAGCCTGCGGCAGATCGACTGGAAGGCTACCCGCCGCGCGCAGAAGCTGATCTCGCGCGACTACCAGGACGAGCGCAACCAGCAGGTCGTGCTGCTGGTCGACACCGGCCGGCGCATGCTCGCCCACGACGGCAGCCTGAGCCATTTCGACCACGCCTTGAACGCCAGCCTGCTGGTCGCCTTCATCGCCCTGCGCCAGGGCGACTCGGTCGGCCTGATGGCCAGCGGCGGCGATGCGCGCTGGATGCCGCCGGCGCGCGGCCTCGGCGCGATCGACCGCATGCTCGACACCGTCTTCGACCTGCAGCCCCAGCCCGTCGCCACCGACTACATCGAAGCCGCGATGCAGCTCGGCGTTCGCCAGCAGCGCCGCGCGCTGATCCTGGTCGTCACCAATGCCCGCGACGAGGACATCGAAGACCTGCTGGCCGGCGTGCGTCAGCTTCAGCGCCGGCACCTCGTCTGCGTCGCCAGTCTGCGCGAAGCGATGCTCGACGAACTGATTGAGCAATCCCCCGAGCGGGTCGACACCGCGCTGGAAGCCAGCGCCGCGGCCCTGTACCTGGAGCAGCGCCAGCGCGTGCACGCCGCCCTGCGCGCGCAGGGCGCGACCGTGCTCGACGTCACCGCCAGCCAGCTGCCGGGCGCACTGGTCGATCACTACCTGTCGATGAAGCGGGCCGGACGGCTGTAGCCGCCCGACCGAGGTCGCGCAGGCTTGGATGACCCGCACCCGCCTGCAGCGATGTGGATCCTGAGCAGAGCGTGGTGCGCCACAGGCGCACCCTACTTGTCGTTAAGCGCGCCGCGCCAAGCCGCGGGCGCGAGCCGTGTCCAGCAGATCGAACAGTTCGAGCGGACTCGAACTCGCTGACTCGGGTCAAGTCCTCGTCTGAACGCAGGGTGCGCCTGTGGCGCACCAAGGCGCCGAATCAAGGGGGGGGCGCGTGTCACGCACCATCCACTGCGCGAAGCGCGACGCGATCGCCGCATCAGCGGCGAAGGCGCAGCTACAGCACCTGGCCCACCCGAATCAGCGATCCGTTCTCGTCCACCAGCGCGAATTCGCGCATGCCCCAGGGCTTGTCCTCCACGGCGGTGAGCCGCGGAATCCCTGCGGCAGGAAGGCCGGCCTTCGCGAACTCTGCGTGCAGCGCATCGACAGCCTTCACCCGCAGATAGCAGCCGAACGCCGACTCCGCCGGCACAAGTCGGCTGTGCAGGAAGAAGTGGATTTCGAGACTGCCGCGATCGGCGATCGCATAGTCACCGGCGGGCGACACGACCTCGGTCTCGAAGCCCAGCTCGCGATAGAAGGCCAGCGTCCGCTCCATCATGCGGGCCGGCAGCTGCGGAATGGCGATGTCCTGATCGTGCATGTGGAGTTTCCTTGGGCGGTTGGCGAGGGAGTCGCCTTCGATGCACGCGACGATACCTTCAAGCCAGCACCCGGAGTGCGCTGCGGCTGACCACCCAACGCCCAAGCGAATGCGCAGGAGCAGCGCACATTCGGCAGCAGCTTCGATGGGGGCATTGCGTCATTCGCGATCGTAGGGCGGATAAGCGCAGCGCATCCGCCAGCACGTCCTGATGAAGCCGTGCACTGACCGTAGCCCACACCCGCGCAGCCCCACCGTACGTCGCCCGCCTTCGACCCAGTTCGCATCTGCGGGATCGCGCACCTCACGCGCCCAAACTCGCCCAGCCAATCCCAAGTGCCGCGGCCGCCGGTCTCAAGGCACCACCGCCTCGAACCCATCGCCGAACACACGATTCAAGGTCTGCCGCTCGATCGCCCCCACATCGATCGCACCAAAGCGATTGCGCAAACCCCCGGCCACATCGAAGCCGTTGAACTGCGCATACGCGCCCGGAATCGGCAGCACGCCGCGGTTCACCAGCGGCGAGTCCTCGCGCGGCGTGAAATCGCCTGCCGCAATGTCCATGAAGCGCGGATCGCCCGTCAGCGGGCGCTCGATGGTGCGGGGCAGGTTGCCGATGTCGACGGGCATCAGGCTGTCGCGCACGAGCACACGCTCGCTGCCCTGCGGTGACACCACCTGGGTGGTGAGGTCAGCGATCGAGTTGTCGTGGAACACGCTGTTCGCGACGACCGAATCCAGACCGGCGCCGGTGAAGATCGACAGACCGCAGCCGCGCGGGCCACCGGTGTTGCCCAGGCAGCGCCCCCGGGTGAACGTGCTGTTGGCCACCACGATGGCGTGGCCATAGGCCGCAGGGCTGCTGCTGACACCGAGCGCCGCATGCCCGAACGCCGAGTCCGGCGCGCTGTTGCTGTCGAACTGGCTGTTGACCAGACGCAGCATGCCGTTGGCCACGCTCGCATCCAGCCCGCCACCGAAGTAGCCGCTGTTGCCGCGGAACACCAGGTTCTCCAGCCACAGCTCGTTGACCGCGCTGGCCGGCAGCATGTACGCGTTCAGCCCACCGCCGCGCTGGAACCCCGTGCCCACACCATTGGCAAAGGTCAGGTTCTCGACATACATGCGGGTGGACGCCGTCGTGCCCGCCGGCGGCTGGTGCGCGAGGATCATGATCTGCCGCTGACCCTGTCCATCCAGCACCGTCGCCCCGGCATTCAGCGAGCGCGCTCCGCAGGGCAGCCCGCCGCCCTCCATGTAGCCGCCGCCGATCACCAGCCACCCGGGCTGCGCGTTGTTGTAGACCAGCGTCGAATCGATGGCATAGGTGCCGGCGCGAATGCGGATCTCGTCGTCCCCCGCCGCCTGCGCCGCGATCAGCGCACTGCGCAGCTCGGCCACGGTACCGACGCAGAAGGTCGCCGCGGAGGCAGGGCGCGCCAGCGCAGCAAGACTCAACAGACCGACGGCGGCAAAACAGAGGAACGACTTCGAGCAAGGCATGGCGGCGACCGTGGGTGGCGTTGTGCTGGGTTACGGCGCGGCGCGTGCGGATGTGTCATCTGCAAAGCCTCATCGCTGCACTACTCACGCCACGGGCTTGATCTTCGATGTTTGGCGATCTGCGACCCCGCGCGAACACTCCAGCGGCACCACGCGACGACTCGGACGCATGACCAAACGCGGTGACAGCGACCTGCGCACCCTGCTAATCCACGGCGCCCGATCGGCACTGCTGGCCGCAAAGCTCGCCCAGAAGCAGGGAAAACCGCTCGATCGAACCCAGGAATGGGCCGTGGCACTGGCCGAGCGCGCCGGCCACAACAAAGCCGCGGTCGCGCTCGCCAACAAGATCGTCCGGCGCCTCTGGGCTGCGGATCGCCACGGCCAGGCATTTGACCCCAACCACCTCAGCACGCATCGCCCGCACTGAACCCACACCCCAGACACAAGAACCCACCACTTCACGCGCTGCACCGATTCAACCTGATGCCTGTGCGACGGTACCCGAAGCAGATACGCCGATAGTGCTGACACCGCGAATGCGGCTTGAACGAATGGCCCTGCTTCGCGGATTCCATCATGGCTCGGACGAAAACCGTCCAACAAAGCCGAATACACGAATGCAGCCGCTTGCTCAGGCGCAAGAAGAGCGGTTCTGCAGGAACCTAAGAACAGCCGACTCGTCAGCGGTTGACGGGGGAGTCCATACATGATTAGTTAGGCCCCGGTATGACCGTGACCGACTCAACCGTGATGCTGCCATCGAACCCTTCCGCAACGCACGCTGCAATTGCATCTGAGAATTCTTCGGTCAGTGCTGTCCCATTACCGTCAAAGTCGTTGTCCGCCTGGAGCCGAAGGACAAGACCGTCCCATGTGCATTTGGCATTCTCTTGCCATGGCCGATGCGTGAACTCCTCAGTGATATCGGTCGCCGCCGCGGGGCCGGCATGCTCGGGGACTCCGCTGCAGGTGAGTACGACTCGATACATGAGGCCTAACGCCGTGCTAACCGGCCGCGGGCCGATAGTGGTTGGTTTGAACGTAGCGTCTCCCCGCAGGTCCGGTTGAGCACATAGTTGGGCGGCAGACCCTCACTACTACTTCTTCTGTTTCTTGCCGTGCGTCTCCAGATGCGATGCAAAGGCAGCAAGGGAAATACCGTACCAGTCCTTGCCGTTCTTTGGCGACCACAGAATGCCACTCGGCTTAACCCGGACGTGCCCAACAACTTTGCCGTTGGCGTCGACGATCTCGTGATCTTCATACTTTCGCGGTCGAAAGGAATTGACAGCCATTCTACTCTCCTGCGGGGTTACAGAACTGGTGGACTAAACGAAAGAGGCACCTTTGCGGGTGCCTTTGGGGTCTTGCGAATCTGCCGCCCAACGCCGCGTTGAGCGGCCGCGGGCCGGCAGCGCATCAGGAAACATCGAATCACCTCCCCGCGGTCCGCTTGAACGCATAGTTATGCTTACCCATCGACAAGATCTGCGACAATTGAGCGGGTTAGCTCAATCGCCGCCGCGACATCATCCAGCTCAAACTCGTCCCATTGCGCGTGCGTTGCCTTCGTGCGAACGTCAGCTGCCGCCCTGGCTCGCTTGGCCTTAACGGCACTCAGCAGGTTTCGACGAGCCAGCTCGGATATAACTTCGTCGAGCTTTACGCCTTTGTCTGGACCAATGTGCTTTCGGTGAGCACGCCGAATCGAGTCCTCGAAAACGACACCCGCGATGGCGCCAGCTTCGTTCTTGCGCTTTTGGTCGAGATACTCCGCCGCATGATCGATGAAGTCATCAAACACCTCGGCGCGAGCCCTGTCTTGGATCGACGCGATCAGACCGCTCGCTGCGTCAGCCTGTAACGAGACCAGGATTAGTCGAGCTTCGCCAACATAGTTGTGGACAGTGTATCCGCGACTCTTTGAGCAGATTCGGTCGATCTGCTGCCGGTAAGGCTGAGCAGCATCCTTAATCAGGGCATACACAGCATTCTGAGCCGCAACAAGCCACGCAGAGCATTCCTGACGGTGATCTTCGTCGTCCACCTGACCATGCTCGTTTCCTATCGCAAGCGACTCACCATTGGTGATGAGTTCAGCAAGCCTTGCAGCGATCGCTTCCTCAATGGACACGACACCTCCTACAGGTAAGCATAACGCCGTGATAAGCCGCTGCCGGCCGACAGCAGTCGGAATGATTGTAGCCCGTCCCCGGCAGTCGGTTTGGACACATAGTTAGCCCTGCCAACTGATGCGCGAGGCGGGACTAAGCGTAGGCCACAACGATTTGCCGAGCTCAGAAGAGCGAGAAATACCCTCAAGGAAGCAAGTTGAGACGGCATTCTCTGAGTCTTCACCCGCAGCCACAGAATCGTTAACGAGTGAGGCGAGGTGCTTGAGCTGGCGAGTGTCTAGCTCGAGCCTTGCCACATAGGGGAGAAACGACATCCACACAGAGTGCTGCGAGAAGGTGGCCGTCGCTCTACCTTCGTTGTCGGCAAGCCACTCCGCCTGGAAAAAAGGGAAGGCTCCCACGATGCGCAGCAACAGCTGTCGGGATTTGGCGGACTCCATAGCGGGACTAACGCCGCGTTAAGCGGCCGCGGCGCGACCACGTTTCAGGAAACATCGAAACCTCTCCCCGTGGTCCGCTTGAACGCATAGTTGGGCGTTATCGCGACCCACTACAAGAACACTGTTGCATCAATGGCGCGGGCCGGCGAGCCAGCAGCCAAGAACTTGTAGCCAAATAAGCGAGACGAGACTACAACTGGAACCTGCCACTGCACAGGGATAGGCTCCCATGCGATTGCGTGTGCGTGCAACTGACTGGTATTCACTAAGCTGCAGCGCATTAGGCCCCGATCAATTAGCCGCGCACGAAAATCGAGCGCTTGGACAAGCGCGAGGAACAGGCCCTTCAAGGCGTGCAGCGTAGTCAGCAGAGTTGCCTGGGAAGCATTCTGGAAGCGCGAATGCTTGACAGCGTTGTAGGCGTTCCACCAACTAGGCTGTCCACTGGCATTGCGCCAGACATACCAGGGGAACGATGACTCTCCCCTCGGCAGGTACCAGACTGGTTTCGCATAAAGAGTGTCTGGCCTAAAGACAGCCCGAAGATCGCCAATGTTGAGATACGGTGCAGTTTGGGAGTACCGCCTGGCCCTAATCGCGGCAATGTTGGTGATCCCATTGTATCGCGCGTTGTCCATTGCGGATTTGAGGACGGTTTCGAGAAGACTGCAGCCATCAAGTAGGATCGACGCGAGGACCGGCGAGTGAACACGATTGTGCTCTGGCGCAATCGGCACCACGCGCACGAACTCCTCGAACCCTTAGTCTCAACTTCCAAGTGCAACACCCCACTTCAAGTAGGGTGCAGGCATG
>NZ_CALART010000001.1 GCF_937888285.1 uncultured Aquimonas sp. | reverse complement strand
CCCGATTCCCGATTCCCGATTCCCGATTCCCGATTCCCGATTCCCGATTCCCGGCCCCAAGCTCCAAACGCTTCCGCACGCACCAGCCCCGCCCTAGACTAGGCGCCGGCCCTGCTGAGCCGGTCCGGCGCGGCGGCCGCTCGCCCCTGCAAGGTTGCCTGCGTGAACACCCCCATCCTGACCCCGGAACTCCCGGCCGCCAGCGAACCGCTGCGCGCCGCCCTGACTGCTGCCTGGCTGCGTGACGAAGACGAGGCCGTGCGCGCCCTGTTGGGCGAGCTGCAGCTCGATGCCGACGCGCGCGCGCGCATCCAGGCCACCGCCGTCGATCTGGTCGAGCGCGTGCGCAAACGCGCGCAGGACCAGGGCGCCATCGAAGCCTTCATGCGCGAGTACGACCTCTCCAGCGAAGAGGGCGTACTGCTGATGTGCGTGGCGGAAGCCCTGCTGCGCATTCCCGACAGCGAGACCGCCGATCGCCTGATCCGCGACAAGCTGGGTGATGCCGACTGGGGCAAGCATGTTGGCCAGAGCGATTCGCTGTTCGTCAACGCCAGCACCTGGGGCCTGATGCTGACCGGCCGCATGGTCAATCTGGCCGAGGAAACCCGCAGCAACTTCGTCGGTGCGCTGCGTCGCCTGGTCGGTCGCGCCGGCGAGCCGGTGGTGCGTCTGGCCGTGCGCCAGGCCATGAAGATCATGGGCCACCAGTTCGTCATGGGCCGCACCATCGAAGAGGCGCTGAAGCGCAGCAAGAAGGGCGAGAACGCCCGCTACCGCTACAGCTACGACATGCTCGGCGAGGGTGCGCTGACCCAGCCCGACGGCGACCGCTACTTCGAGGCCTACCGCAAGGCCATCCTCGCGATCGGCAGCACTGGCCCCTTCGCCGATGTGTTCGATGCGCCGAGCATCTCGGTCAAGCTCTCCGCCCTGCATCCGCGCTACGAGCACGGCAAGCGCGCCCGCGTCATGGCCGAGCTGGCGCCGCGCGTGCTGGAGCTCGCGAAGCTCGCGCGCGCTCAGGGGATTGGCTTCACGATTGACGCCGAGGAAACCGACCGGCTGGAGCTCAGCCTCGATCTGATCCTGAACGTCTTCGCCGACCCCGCGCTGGACGGCTGGCAGGGCTATGGGCTTGCCGTGCAGGCCTACCAGAAGCGCGCGCCGCAGGTGATCGATCTGGTCGCCGATGCCGCCCGCAAGGCGGGGCGCCGCATCCCGATGCGACTGGTCAAGGGCGCCTACTGGGATGCGGAAGTGAAGCGCGCCCAGGTCGAAGGCCAGGCCGGCTACCCGGTGTTCACCCGCAAGCCCAACACGGACCTGAGCTACCTCGCCTGCGCGCGGCGCATGCTCGGCCATATCGACGCGCTGTACCCGATGTTCGCCTCGCACAACGCCCACACCATCGCTGCGATCCATCACATGGCGCTGGAAATGCTGGGCCCGGTCGAGCCCACCGCCGCCCCGCGCTTCGAGTTCCAGAAGCTGCACGGCATGGGCGACGACCTCTACGCCGAAGTGATCGGCCCTGATCGCCTCAACACGCCCTGCCGCGTCTACGCGCCGGTCGGCAGCCACGAGGATCTGCTGCCCTACCTGGTGCGCCGCCTGCTGGAGAACGGCGCCAACTCCAGCTTCGTCAACCGCATCACCGATCCCGCGATCAGCCCGGTCGAACTGGTGGCCGACCCCACCGAGACCGTGCGCGGCTATGCCAACGCCGCGCATCCGCGCATTCCCCTGCCTGTCCACCTCTACGGAACCGAACGAGCCAACTCCATGGGCATCAACCTCGCCGACGACAACGCGCTGCGCGCCCTGGCCGAACGCATGAACGCGGTCCGCTTCCCGATCGAGGTCAAGCCGCTGGTGCCGGGCGCGAGTTCCGCCGGCGCCTGGGTGGACGTGCGCTCGCCCAGCGATCGCAGCCAGGTGCTGGGCCGCTGGCAGGCCGCCGATGCCGCAACCGTCGAGCGTGCGATCGCCAATGCCGAGAAAGCCCAGCACGGCTGGGATGCGCTGCCGGCGGCCTCGCGCGCCAAGATCATCGAGCACGCGGCGAGCCTGATGGAGCAGCGCATGCCCGAGTTCATGGCCCTGGCCACGCGCGAAGCCGGCAAGACGCTGGCCGACGGCATCGCCGAGGTGCGTGAGGCGGTCGACTTCTGCCGCTACTACGCAGTCCAAGGCCGCCGCCTGTTCAACCAGCCGGAAGTGCTGCCCGGCCCGACCGGCGAGAGCAACACCCTGCACCTGCACGGCCGCGGCGTGTTCGTCTGCATCAGCCCCTGGAACTTCCCGCTGGCGATCTTCATCGGCCAGGTGGTCGCCGGCCTGGTCGCTGGCAATGCGGTGATTGCCAAGCCGGCCGAGCAGACCACCCTGATCGCGCACGCGGCGGTGAAGCTGCTGCACGAAGCCGGCGTGCCTGAGGACGTGCTGCAGCTGGTGCCGGGCGACGGCCCCACGGTCGGCGCGCCGCTGACCCGCGACCCGCGCATCGCCGGCGTGGCCTTTACCGGCTCCACCGAAGTCGCGCGCCTGATCAATCGCACCCTGGCCGAACGCGACGGCCCGATCGGCGTGCTGATCGCCGAAACCGGCGGCCAGAACGCGCTGATCGCCGATTCCTCCTCGCTGCCCGAGCAGCTGGTCAAGGACGCCATCAGCGGCGCCTTTGGTTCAGCCGGGCAACGGTGTTCGGCGGCGCGCGTGCTGTTCGTGCAGGCCGACATCGCCGACAAGGTCGTGCACATGCTGGCCGGCGCCATGGCTGAGCTGAAGATCGGCGACCCCGGCCTGCTCAGCACCGACATCGGCCCGGTCATCGACGAAGAGGCCAAGGGCATCCTCGATGCACACGCCGCGCGCATGGATGCCGAGGCCAAACTGATCGCCGTGGCCCCGCTGCCGGCCGAATGCAGCAAGGGCACCTACTTCGCCCCGCGCGCCTACGAGATCCCGAACCTCGCGATGCTCAAGCGCGAAGTCTTCGGCCCGGTGCTGCACGTGATCCGCTGGCAGGGCAGCGAGCTGGACCAGGTCATCGACGCCATCAACGCCACCGGCTACGGCCTCACGCTCGGCATCCACTCGCGCATCGACGAGACCGTGGAAAAGATCAGCAAGCGCGTCCGCGTCGGCAACTGCTACGTCAACCGCAACCAGATCGGTGCGGTCGTCGGCGTGCAGCCCTTCGGCGGCGAAGGCCTGTCCGGCACCGGCCCCAAGGCCGGCGGCCCGCACTACCTGCTGCGCTTCACCACCGAGCGCACGCTGACCATCAACACCACGGCGGCGGGCGGCAATGCCTCGCTGCTGACGCTGGATGAGTGAGGTCGGGGGCTGCCGATCCTGATGTGTGCAAGGCCGCCTTCGGGCGGCCTTGTGCTGTGGGCTGTTCGAAGCGATTCAGACCGGCTACACGGAGACCTCTCTCCAAGGCGATGGACTCGCGCACAGCTCCATCAGGCTGTGTCCTTTCCATTTCAGCAGGCCTCCTCCGTCCTCTGTCATCACTCTGCCAACCTGCCGTGCGTACGGGGTGTCGGCCGAGAATCGGAAGTAGAGAAGCAGCACGAACTGGCGAACCACATAGGCGACGACGAAGTCTTCTAGCCGATCTCCGAGCCGCTTGGCGTAGATGTTTGTCGCAACCTCGAAGGGACGTTGATCCCCGAGTATCGAGTGAAGGCACACATTGGGTTCTGCTGAGTTCTTGGGGGCCGCTAGAACGCTCCAGGCGCTCGGAACCCCCGGGAGATAGCGGTCAACGAGGAGTGCGCAAGCACTCTTGGTAAGGGCCGAAGTGACGACCTCGGTAGCCCGTCCCAACGAATCCAAAAGATCGCTCGCGGTGGCTGGCAGTCCATGATCCAACCCGAAAAATTCGAAGTCGTTCTGGCTGAAGTCAGACAGGCAGGCAGTGTCTAGCAGCAGTTCGTTGCCTCTCTGACCGACGACTTGCATCTGCCGCGGGTCGTTCAATGTGCGGATCAACGCCAGAGCCTTTTGCATCATGCGTTCCGGGCTGAATCTGTTGTTGCAGTCTTGGTGGGTACGGATTACCCGGCCATAGTCGAAGCCACGGGCACGGGGCTGTTTGCGCAAGATCAGCTGGCGTGGAACGACATGATCTTCTGACGTTGCACGCCCATCATCCAACGGGCAGCCGCACAGATAGCAATGCGTCTGAACGGGTGATGATCTGGATGACATGTCTGGTCCCGGAAAGATGGCGACTCACCTTCGACTGCCTCTACATCAAGGTAGCCTTTCCGATGTGTGGAGTGCTTTCAACCCGACGCGTTCCGCAGCGAGCTGAGCTCAAGGCGCCTTCGCGCGAGGGCTTCAAACCGCTGATCCTTCCTCCTTCTCGAAGCCAGTGCGCCAAACGCTGGCCGCACGCTTGGCCATTTGGCGCTGGCGCTCATCAATCGCTGCGACGGTCCATTCTGGCGGTGCGTGCTCGTGGATCGCCAAGGTCATGCGGTAGGCGCTCTGCGCATACAGCGGCAGCTTGTGTTCGAAGCGCTGGTTGCCTGCGTCGCGGTTGAGCCGCTTCTCCAGCAGGGTGAGATTGCCCACGCGATACGCTGCCTGCGCCTGACGATCGAGCGGTATCGCCGCCTCCCAGTCCTGCCCCGGGTTCTCGGGCAGCACGTGTTCGATGGTCGCAGGATCGGTCAGCCAGTCTCGATGGATGCCCGATGCCTGCGACTCGATCCGGCACAACACATAGCGCGCCAGCTTGGCCGACTGGCCGCTGGTGCGGAGGTTGAGTTCGGCGAAGTCGGAAGTGAACTTCTCGTCCGACGGGTACAGCCGCTGCAGCACGCCGAAGGCAGCCGCGGGCCCGTTGATGGCGCCGGACAGAATGCCTTTGGCCAACTCGTGGTATAGAGGCTCCAGGTCATTGGGGTTCAGGCCGCTGACGATGGTGTAGCGAAATGAGAACACGCCGATCAGCTTGAGCAGCCGCACGAAGTCCGCGCGGCCCCAGCGCTCCCAGGCGGCAAACAGTGCAGGCATCGGCTGGCGCACACGGAACAGCAGCAGCTCGCGCACATAGCCTTGCGAGTCGGCGAGTTCCTTCCAGTATTCGTGGTCGGCATCGCCCACTGCAGCAAAAAGCTCTGCCCGAGCCTCCAGCCGGTCCACGAGATCGAATACTTCCGCTGGGGTCTTCACTCGGTCCCGCACCAGCTTGAAAAGCCGCTGCTGCCGGATCTTGGGCTCCTCGCACAGCAGGTGGTAGCGCAGGAACTCGGGAAACTTGTCCTGCCGCACCGTGCTGACGAGCCGGTGCCAGCGCCGGCCCAGCGCATCCAGATCCTGCTGCCCGCGTACCCGCGAGAAGAGGTAGTTCTTCAGCAGGTCGGTGGCCGACAGCTCCAGCCCGCGCGCATTGAGCGTCTCGAACACGGTGTAGGCGTTGAGGTCGTCTTCGACGACGATGAGGATAAACAGCAGCTGCCGCGCGACCGTCTCGTTCAGAAGGGCGGACAAGGCCGCGCCGGAGGCGTTTAGCTCCAGATTGCGCTCGATGCAACGGCGGAAGTATTGGAAGCATTCCCACAAGGCGCGATTCGAAGTCGGCAGGCTGCGCGGATTGGGCGGCGCGCGCAGCTGCACCAGATAGTCCTGGTAAAACGCGTCGTCAGTGACGTTCAAGAACAGCTTGCTCGACTCGGTGAGGGAGGTGGGGTCCTTCTCACCGATGAAGCGCGCGCGCAGCGTTCGCAGACGCTCCTGATTGTCGACGGGATCTTGCCCCGCATCGGCCAGTGCCTTGAGGCGCGCCAGAATGGCCAGCGCAAGCACACTCAAGGTGGCGATGCGCTGCTGGCCGTCGATGATCAGGAACTCGCGGTCGGAGCGGCCTTCCACCACCATCGCGCCCATGTAGTGGCGTTCATCGTCTTGGCCACGCAGCGCCTCGATATCCTGCCAGAGGTCTTCCCACTGCTCCTCGTGCCAGGAGTAGTCGCGCTGGTAGGGTGGCACGCGATAGACTTTGCCGTTCCCGATCAGGTCGAGAAAGCTCTTGGTATCGGTGTTCAACAGATTGACTCTGGCCATGGGTGAGGCGCCTGAAAGTCCAGCATGGATTGTGTGATCACCGGCCTTGCGTCACGCGGCTCCGTCTTGACCCAGCGCAGGCCAGAACCAGCGAACTCCCGCGAGAATCATGCCTGCGGCACGGGGCAGGTTAGGGCGTCGCAACCGATGTCGGGGTTCTTGGGCCAGGTCCGCCGGAGCCATCTTCCGTGCTGGCGTGGTGTCCGTCGCCGTCTGCGTGGGTTTGTCTTCTTGCGGTCGCCCGCATTCTAGTGGCACGGCGTGGGGAGAGGAGATCGATCTCCATCGTGTCCGTGCACGAGACGTGGGCTGCACCGGTCCCGGGAGGCGCTGCAGCGACCGGATGCGCGTTGCCGAAGCACCGCGTTGGCTGACACGACGATGACACTGGGCGACAGGGCTTTGCCGCTGTGGCCGCACGCGCGATCACGAGCTCGCGCGCGGCGGCTGCAGTCAGGACACTGTTTTGGCGGCAGCGAAGTCGTCGCGACTCGTCCCGGCCAGCCCTAAGGACCTACAGACGCTGGTTTCAGTTTTTGCAAAGAGCAGGGCGTAAGCGCTGGACAATCAATGGCATGGGCGCGCCGCTAGCCGCGCCGTATCTGCAATCCGCTTTCCCTGCATGTGCAAGCGCTCGGACCCTTAGTGTCAAGCTTGTCGCCTTGATTTGATGTCGCACAGGTCCAGCGCCTACTTCGCTCGCATCGTATCGCGTCGCAGGTGATGGTGCCGGCCGCGCGGCCTCATCGACCCATGTGCGCACTGTGCCCGTCTCCCACCCGCACGCCGGCGGACGAGGCCACCCAATGACACTGGCCCCGCCGGCGCGGAGCATGGAGGCTTCGTCATTCCCTTCGTCGCCACCGCTACCCATGCCCCCCATCGACCTCCGCTCCGACACCGTCACCCGCCCGACCGCTGCGATGCGCGCGGCCATGCTTGCAGCCGAAGTCGGCGATGACGTCTACGGCGATGACCCGACGGTCAATGCGCTGCAGGCGAAGCTCGCGGGCATGCTCGGCTTCGAGGCGGGGCTGTTCGTGCCCTCAGGCACGCAGTCGAACCTGCTGGCGCTGATGGCGCACTGCGAGCGCGGTGACGAGTACATCGTCGGCATGGATGCGCACACCTACAAGTACGAGGGCGGTGGGGCGGCGGTGCTGGGTTCGATCCAGCCGCAGCCGCTGCCGCAGGCGGCCGACGGCTCGATTCCCCTGGACTCCGTGCGGGCGGCGATCAAGCCGATCGATCCGCATTTCGCGCGCACGAAGATTCTTTGCCTCGAGAACACCTGGCACGGCCGGCCGCTGCCGCTGGACTATCTCGCCGAGGCGCGCGCGCTTTGCAAGGAGCGCGGGCTCGGCCTGCACCTCGACGGCGCGCGCCTGTTCAATGCGGCGGTGGCGCAGGGCGTGCCGGCCGTTGAGATCACCCGGCACTTCGACAGCGTGTCGGTGTGCCTGTCGAAGGGGCTGGGGGCGCCGGTGGGATCTGTTCTGCTGGGTAACGCCGCGCTGGTCGAGAAGGCGCGGCGCTGGCGCAAGGTGCTGGGCGGCGGCTGGCGGCAGGCGGGCATTCTCGCCGCCGGCTGCATCCATGCGCTGGATCATCATGTCGCGCGTCTGGCCGAGGACCATCGACGGGCATCGGAACTCGCAAGCGGCCTGGCCGCACTGGGCCTCAAGGTCGAGCCGACGCCGACCAACCTGCTGTTCGTGCGGGTGCCCGAGGCCCGGCTGGACGCACTGCGAGCGGCTTTCGCCGCGGCCGGCATCCTGGCCTCGATCGGCGGGCCGCGCCTCCGTCTTGCCACGCATCTGGACATCGATGACGCAGCCATCGAGCGCACCCGGCAGGCCTTCGCCGCGGCGCTGGGCTGAACCGCCTGAGCCTGCTGGCGGACCGCAGGGGCGACGCGGCCGCAGCCGGGCGCAGGCGCCTGGTTTCAGCGCTTGCCGGACTGCCAGTGCACGGAACCGCTGCGCCGCGTTGCTAAGCTCTCGCCCTTCGTTGAGCGAAGCAGGGGCAGGGGGCATGGAGACCGGGCTCGATCGGTCCAGTGTGGACATGGAGCTGGAGGCGTTGTTGGCACAGTGGTCGGCCACGACCGGCGCCACGCCGCCCGCCGCCAGCACACGCCCGTTCGACGCCCTGCTGCGCGAGGTCTATGCCGGGCTGCGCCAGCTGGCCGCACGCAGCCTGCGCGGCGAGCGCCCCGAGCACACGCTGCGCCCCACCGACCTCGCCCACGAGGCCTGGCTGCGCCTGCGCGAGGTCGAGGGGCCGTTCCGCGACCGCGCGCATCTGCTGGCGATCGCGGCACTGATGATGCGGCGGATCCTCGTCGATCACGCGCGTGCCCGGCTGGCGGCCAAGCGCGATGGTCTGCGGGTGACGCTGGATGTCGAGCTGGCGGCCGAGCTGCCGGAAGCGGCCGATCTGCTGAGCCTGGATGCCGCGCTCGGCGCACTGCAGGCGCAGGACGCGCGCAAGGCGCAGGCCCTGCAGCTGCATGTGTTCGGTGGGCTGAGCCAGCCCGAGATCGCCGAGTTGCTGGGCGTGTCGCTGGGCACCATCGAGCGCGATCTGCGCCTCGCCCGGGCCTTCCTCAAGCGTGAGCTCGCCTGAGGCCTGCACATGCTGGATCCAGAGCGCTGGCGTGAGGTCGAGGCCCTGTTCCATGCGGCCGCGGACGAAGCCGATCCGACTGCGCGCGAAGCGCTGCTCGCGGCCTGCGAAGATGCCGAGGTCCGCGCTGAAGTGCGTTCGCTGCTGGCGGCCGAGGCGGGCACCAGCGAGGCCCTGCAGGCACCGGTGCGGGTGGCGCGCACGCTGGAGCTCTCCGCCGGGCTCGAAGGCCGCAGCCTCGGGCCCTGGCGGCTGCTGGAAGAGGTCGGCCGCGGCGGCATGGGGGTGGTGTACCGGGCCCTGCGCGACGACGGCCTGTATGCGCAGCAGGTGGCGATCAAGCTGCTGCGGGGCTTTCCCGATGGCGAGCGGCGCCTGCGCTTCGAGCGCGAGCGCCGGCTGCTGGCGCGGCTGGAGCATCCCGGCATCGCCCGGCTGCTGGATGGCGGCTTGAGTGCAGACGGCCAGCCCTGGCTCGCCATGGAGTTCGTCGAAGGCGAAACGCTCGCGGCCTGGTCCGAGCGCTCGCTCGCGGCCCCGGCGCAGGCCCTGCAGCTGTGGCTGCAGGTGGTCGATGCGGTGTCCTACGCGCATGGCCAGCTGGTCCTGCACCGCGACCTGAAGCCCGCCAACATCCGTGTGGACGCGCGGGGCCGCGCGCGCCTGCTCGACTTCGGCATCGCCGCCTGGATGGGCGAGGGCGAGGACGCCGAGACCCAGGGGCTGCGCCTGCTGACACCGGGCTATGCCAGCCCGGAGCAGGCGCGCGGCGAACCCGTGGGTGTCGCCAGCGATGTCTTCAGCCTCGGCGTGATCCTGCGCGAGCTGCTGCCTGCGCCGCCGCGCGGCTGGCGGCGCGATCTCGCGTCGATCATCGAGCGGGCGACGCGGGACGAGCCGGGCGCGCGCTATCCCAGCGCGGCGGCTCTGGGCGACGATGTGCGACGCCTGCTGGACGGGGCGCCGGTGCAGGCGCGCGCCGGTGGCTGGCGGTACCGAAGTGGGCGCTTCCTGCGGCGGCATCGCTGGGCCGTCGCGGCGGCGGCGCTGGCTGCCTGCGCCAGCCTCGCCTTCACCTACGGCCTCGTGCGCGAGCGCGACCGCGCCCTGGCCGCCGAGGCCCGCGCCGAGCGCGAGGCGCGCACCGCCGAGCGCACCACCGATCTGCTGGTCGGCGTGTTCCGCGGTGCCGATCCCTTCGACCCACGCGCTGTCGAGCGCGACCTGCGCAGCGTGCTGGCCGAGGGCCTGCAGGCGGTCGATGCGCAGACTGCGCTCGACCCGCAGGTGCGTGCGCGCCTGTACGACACTCTGGGGGCGATCCACCGCAATCTGGGTCTGCCCCAGCCGGCGCTGCGCGCCTGGGCAGCGGCCGAGCGCCTGCACGCCGAAGCCGGCGCCCACGCATCGGCGGCGCTCAGTGCCGCCGAACAGGCGACCCAGCGGGCGCAGGCGCGGGAGATCGACGCTGCGCTGGCGTCGGCGGCGCGCGCGCGCGGGCACGCCGGCTTCGTCGATGGCGCAAGGTCGGGCGCCGGTCACGTGGCGCTGGCGGTGCTGCTGGCCGAGGCGGCGGCCTTCGAATCCGCCGGCCGCCTGGACGAAGCGCTGTCCCGACTGGACGAGGCCGAGCGGGTGGCGAATGGGCTCCCGGCAGGCGAATCCGATCCGCTGCAGCGGGTGCTCGAACAGCAGGGCGAGGTGTACTGGCTGCTGGCCCGCTACGTCGACAGCGAGCGCGTCCTGCGGGCGGCCCATGCACGCGCCGCCGCGCGCCTCGGCGCCCGTTCGCCGGCGCTGCGTTCGCTGGAGTCCAGCATCGCCCGCGCGGTGCGCGATCAGGGCCGCGGCGAAGAGGCCGTCGAACTCTACCGTCGGCTGCTGGAGAGTCTGTCCGCGGACGCGCGACAGAGCGCCGGCGCGGTCACGGCGCAGGCGGACCTGGGCGCGGCCCTGCATGACCTTGGGCGCTACGAGGAGGCGGACCTCGCCTACCGCGTGCAGGCGGAGGGCGCGATCGCCGTCTACGGTGCGGACAGTCCGCAGCATGCGATGGCGCTGAACAATCTGGGTGCGCTCGCCGTGGACCGCGGTGACCCGCTGTCTGCGCTGCCCTACCTGCGCGAATCGCTGCGCCTGCGGCTGCGCGTCCAGCCCGAGCGCAGCGTCCCCATGGCGCGTGCACAGAGCAACCTCGGCGATCTGCTGGCCCGCCTTGGCCAGCACGAGGAGGCGCAGTCGCTGCAGGAGGCGGCGCTGCGCACGCGGCTTGAGCTGCTGGGGCCGGCCCACTTCGAAACCGTGGTCAGCCGCATCTTTCTCGGCGTGCTTGCGGTCGAGCGTGGCCTGCCGCAGCAGGCCCACGCCCAGCTGGAGGCCATTGCCGCCAGCGGCTTCGTCGCAGAGCGCTTCGACCGCATGCTGCTGCTGCGCCTGCGCGGCCGGCTCGCCCTGCTTGAATCGCAACCCGAGGCGGCTATCCGCCACTTCTCGGAAGCGCGCGCCTTCCTTGCGGCTGAGATGGGCGAGCGCCATCCCGATGTGGCGAAGCTCGACCTGTGGTGGTCGCGCGCGCTGCTGGCGGCGGGTCAGCGCGAGGCGGCGCGGCAGCGCTTCGAGGACGCCGCGCATGTGCTCAGGCCCGTCTGGGCGCCCGGCGTCCTGATGCGGAA
Source organism: uncultured Aquimonas sp. (assembly GCF_937888285.1). Taxonomy (GTDB): domain Bacteria; phylum Pseudomonadota; class Gammaproteobacteria; order Xanthomonadales; family Xanthomonadaceae; genus Aquimonas. The sequence continues at coordinate 11,974 of NZ_CALART010000001.1, read as the reverse complement.
CGAGCTGGAGGCGCTTGGCAGGTCGCTGGGTGCATCCGCCCCCTGAGAACCCTCCGCCTGCTGCGGCCGCCTCTGCACGCCCGCGGCGGCCGCGCGCGACGCGAATCCCGACTCATCCGGTTGACCAGACACCCTCGTATCCACCGAGTGCGCCTCGCCGCGAGCGTCCGAAGGCGCCCCCGCGACGGCGTCTTGATCGTTGTCGCGCGCCCGGGAGCGCCGCGGGCCCGCGCGGCGGCGCGGGGGGCGTTGAACATCATCGGTTCGCCATTTCCGCGAAGCGTCCCCGTGCGTGCAGGCGAGAGGATCGAACGGCGCAGTGATTGAAGACCGCCGTTCGGCTGGATTCCGCAGCCTTGCCTTAAGGGCCGAGGCGCGGTTTCCCGCTTTCCCGGGCACGATCGGCCACGTCTGGATGCTTCCATGGATCGCCCACTGCACGCTCGCCCGGATTCGGGCCGCGCCCCGTTTCGCCCGCTCGCCGCCCTGCTCGTCCTGTGGCTGCTGACCGCGGCCACGTCCAGCCACGCGCTGCCGGAGTTCTACGCTCCCGACCCCGACGGCGAAGTGCTGGCCCTGGCCCTTGACGCCAGCGGGCGCGCCTTCGTCGGCGGCGACTTCGGGCGCATCGGTGGGGCCCAGCGCCGCGGTATCGCTCGCCTGCATGCCAATGGCGAAGCGGACGCCGGCTTCGATCCGGGCAAGGGGGCAAACGGCCGGGTGCTGGCGGTCGCAGTGGCGCGCGACGGCAGCGTCTGGATCGGCGGCGAATTCACCGCGGTCGACGGCCAGCCCCGCGCGCACGTCGCTCGCCTCAGCCCAGAGGGCGTGCTGCTGCCGGGCGTCGGCGTGACGGCGGCACCCAATGGCAGCGTGCACGCACTGCTGGCACAGGCCGATGGGAGCGTCATCCTCGGCGGCGCCTTCACGCGGGTCGGTGGTGTGGTGCGCGGGCGAGTGGCGCGCCTCGCTGCGGACGGCCGACTGGACCTCGCCTATGCCGCGGGTGTCGGCGCCGACGGGCGCGTGCGGGCGCTGGTGCAGCGCGCGGACGGTCGGCTCTGGATCGGCGGCGAATTCACCGGGTTCGACGCACAGCCGGCGGCGCGCCTCGCCCTCCTCGACCGCGCGGGTCGCGCCCTCGCGCTTGCGGCGCTGCCCGAGTTGAACGGGGTGGTGCAGGCCCTGCGGCTCGACCGCTCCGAACGGCTATGGGTGGGCGGCCAGTTCACCACCCAGGCGCAGAGTGCTGTGCGGGCCCTGCTGCGGCTCGACGCGGACGGCGGTCTCGACGGCGGCGTCGATCCGCAGGTGCTGGGCGGTACCGGGGTACATGCGCTGGCGATCGACGAGCTCGATCGCATTCTGCTGGCGGGAAGCTTCGACCGCGTCGCCGGCGTGCCCATGGGGGGCTTCGCCCGATTGCGCGCCGACGGCGGCTTGGACGGCGGCTTCGAGCCCGATGCGCTCGACACGCGCGGCGCACGTGCCCTGCTGGTGCAGGCCGACGGCGGTCTGCTGGTGGGCGGGGATTTCGTGACCGTTGGCGGCGCCCTGCAGCGCGGCCTCGTGCGCTTCGATGAGGAGGGGCTGCGCGAGCGGCCGCTCCTCAGCACTTCATCTGTCGCCGGTATCGCCTACGCGCTGGCCCTCGATACACGCAAGCGCCCGGTGCTGGCAGGCGGCTTCAACCGGGTGAACGCTGAAGTCCGGGCCAGCCTGGCGCGCTGGTCGCGCGATGGCGTCCTGGATCCCAGCTTCGGCGTGGCCAGCGGGCTGACGCGCTCGGGCAGTTTCGCCGAGGCCTTCGTCCAGTGGCTCGACTACGATGGCAGCACGCTGCTGGGCGGCAATTTCACCCGCGCCGGCGCACTGACCCGCGAGGGCTTCGTGCGCATGGACGCGAACTCGACCGTGCTGGCGCCGTTCGCGTCGATCCTGGGGGGCGGCACAACGGAAATGCTGGGTCTCAGTCGCGATCCGCAGGGCCGTTGGCTGGCCTATGGGCAGTTCACGTCGATCAACGGCGTGGGGCGCCCCTCGCTGGGGCGCCTGCTCGCCGATGGCAGCCTGGATCCCAGCTTCGCTCCAGCCGGGGGCAATGCCTCGCGCGTCACCGCGGCGCGCGTGCTGCGCGACGGACGCGTGCTGGTGGCCGGCCTGTTCGACACCTACCAGGGACAGCCGCGGCGCGGCCTCGCGATGCTCGGCTCCGACGGACAGCTCGCGGCGGGCTTCGATGTGCCGGACGGTGTCGCCGGAACGATCGATCTGATCCTCGAGCTGGACGACGGCCGCCTGCTGCTGGGCGGCAACTTCAGCGCGATCGGGGGCGAGCCACGGCGACATCTGGTGAGGCTGCTTCCGGACGGGCGCTTTGACCCGACCTTCCGCGCCGATGCCGGCCTGGACGGCGCGGTGCGCACGGCGGTGCAGCAGGCCGATGGGCGCGTCATCGTCGGCGGCGATTTCCGCAATGTGCAGGGGCAGGCCCAGGCCGGGATCACCCGCCTGCTCGACAACGGGGCCCGCGACCCGGAGTTCGCGACCCCGGGAGTGGACCCGACCACGGGCTTACTCGTCTTCGCGCTGGCGCTGGACGACCGGGCGCATCTGCTGATCAGCGGTCTGACTGTCGCCATCGGCGGCAGCTCGCGCGGGGGCTTCACGCGGCTGGCCCTGCGCGAGCCGGCGCGCTACCGCTGGTTTCTGGAGCAGGCCGACACGCGGCTCTGCTGGAGCGCTGAAGGCGCGGCCCCGCGGCCCTTCGCCGCCCGCTTCGAGCGCTCGGACACCGGCGACCAATGGCAACTGCTCGGCGATGCCCAGCGTGAGGGCACGCGCTGGTGCGTGTCGGCACCCGCAGCGCTCGGTGGCCAGTGGCTGCGGGTCACCGCGCAATACCGCAGCGGGCTGGCAGGGACATCGACCTCCCTCCTGCAGCGCACCTGGCGCTCGCCGCAGCGCAGCGCCCTGTTCGCCGACGGCTTCGAGGCTTCGCCGCCCTGAGCTGCTCGCGCAGCAAGGGCTTCCGATCCAACGGGAGCGCGTGCGTGCCGTCGCTGCGGTCGGTCCAGGCACCGCGTCCGCGCGGGTTGGTTGAGATTGCGCAGATCACTGTCCGGTCGACGTCGTGCCGGCGCGCTTCAATCCCACAGACGTTCGATGCCCCTCAACAGCGCGCGGTAGCTGTCCTGCGGCAGGGATTCGGCGATCGCATAGCGCGGGTCGGCGGTGTCGCGGGCGATGCGGTCGATGTCGGGCGTGCTGTCGGACTTCAGCAGGCGCCGCACCTGCGGCTGGGTCGTGTTCTCGCCGCGGCGGGTGACGATGGCGACCTCGTTGCTGGCCAGCCGCACGATGCCGCCGGGCGGGTACAGGCCGACCTGCTTGATGAACAGCGCGGTCAGGGCCTCGTCGACGGCGGTGCCGCGCTCCAGGAACAGCGCGCGCAGGGCGTCCTTCGACTGCACCGCGCCGCGGTAGGCGCGCGGCCGGATCATCGCGCAGTAGGTGTCGACCAGGGTCACCACGCGGGTGCCGCGGCTGATTTCATCGCCGCCGAGCCGATGCGGATAGCCGCTGCCGTCGAGACGCTCATGGTGGTGCAGCACCGCATCCAGCCAGACGCCATCCTGCAGCCCGGCGGTCTGCAGCAGGGCGGCTGCCTGCAAGGTGTGGCGGTCGATGTCCTCGCGCTGGCCGGCGCTGATCGGCGCGGCCTGCCGGTGCAGGGTGGCGGCCTGCGGCAGCAGGGCCAGGTCGTGGCTGAGCGCGGCGCCGCTCAGGCTGTCGATCGTGGGCTCGTCGAGTCCAGCGCTGGCGCCGAGCATGCGCACCAGCAGGGCAGCATGGATGGGGCGGGCGCTGAAGCCGTCCTCGGGGTCGCTCAGCTGCATGGCCGCCATCGCGGCATCGACATCGGATCGGGCGTAGGCCTTGAGCAAGCCGTTGAGGTGCTGGAGGCCGCTCAGCCCCTGCGCTTCGCCGCGCAGCAGGAGCTGCTGCACGTCGACCAGGGCGTCGAGCACGCTGCGCAGGCCAGCGAACACGGAAGGCTGCATCACCAGCGAGCTGGTGAGCGGCGCGCCCGCGAAGGCGACGGCGGTGGCCTCCGGCGCCGGGGCTGCCGCCTCCTCGTCCTTCAGGAAGCCGCGTTCCAACAGCGCGCTGCGGATGCTGGCGCTGCGCACCACGTGCCCGCGCTCCAGCAGCAGCTTGCCGTCGACGTCGTAGACCGCCTGGGCGAGCGGTCGACCCAGCACGACGTCCTGTTCTTCCAGCGTTCGCATGGCGAACTCCCGATGGGGTTCCGCGCCTGCATGGGGCGCGGAATCGATGGCAGCCTCGATGCAAGTCGCGGGCCGCGAAGCGGAACGTGGCCGCCAGGCGCCGTAGCGCGAGCAGCGGAATCGCCCAGGGAGGCTGCGGCGTGGTCTGCGCTCGGCATGGGCAGCCCAGGCGCGAGACGCGGTGGGCACGACGGTCCGCGCCGGCCTTCCAGGCGCGCGCTGCGGTGGTTTTTGGTTCGGCTTCGGCCCTGTGGCGGGCCGATGCGGCGCGACTTCGCCGCCGCTTCGAGGCTGTTGCGACCGCGAGCGTGACCCTCAAACGCTTGTTTGAAGGGGATTTTCGCGGTTAGGACTTTCTGGTATTTGATTTGATAATCGAAAACATTGAAACATTTGCTTAGGCAAACGCTGCGCTGCGCCATAAGGTCAAACGCCCCGATCCACCGGAGCACGCCCATGGCCCCCAGCAGCGCCGCCCAGAGCTTTTCGCCAGAGGCCGCCGCCGATCCGCGAGTGCAGCGCGTGCTCACGCCCGAGGCCGTGGCCCTGCTCACCGAGCTGCACCGTCGCTTCGAGCCGACCCGCCAGCGGCTGCTGCAGGCACGCCGCGCCTGGCAGGCTCGGATCGATGGCGGCGCCCTGCCGGACTTCCGCCCCGAGACCCGCGAGATCCGCGAGAGCGACTGGACCGTCGCGCCGATCCCCGAGGCGCTGCGCGACCGCCGCGTCGAGATCACCGGGCCGGTCGACCGCAAGATGATCATCAACGCGCTGAACTCGGGCGCGAAGGTGTTCATGGCCGACTTCGAGGATTCGTCGAGCCCCACCCGCCGCAACATGCTGGACGGCCAGATCAACCTGATGGACGCGGTCGCCGGCAGCATCGAGTTCACCTCGCCCGAGGGCAAGCGCTACGCGCTTAAAGCCGAAGGCCTGGCCACCCTGATCGTGCGTCCGCGCGGCTGGCATCTCGATGAGGCCAATTTCCGCGTCGACGGCCAGCCGATGTCGGGCAGCCTGTTCGACATGGCCCTGTTCGCCTTCCACAACGGCCGCACGCTGCAGGCGCGCGATCGCGGGCCCTACTTCTACCTGCCGAAGATGCAGGCCTTCGAGGAAGCCGCGCTTTGGGACGAGGCCATGGCCTTCGTCGAGAACCGCCTCGGCCTGCCGGTCGGCTGCATGAAGGCCACCGTGCTGATCGAGACCCTGCCGGCGGTGTTCGAGATGCACGAGATCCTGCACGCCCTGCGCTGTCGCATCGTTGGCCTCAACTGCGGGCGCTGGGACTACATCTTCAGCTACATCAAGACCTTCCGCCGCCACCCCGACCGCGTGCTGCCCGACCGCAGCCAGGTGACGATGACGGTGCCGTTCCTGAAGGCCTATTCCGAGCTGCTGATCCAGACCTGCCACCGCCGCGGTGCGAATGCCATGGGCGGCATGGCCGCGCAGATCCCGATTCCGAGCGACCCGGTCGCCAACGAGGAAGCGCTGGCCCGCGTGCGCGCCGACAAGCTGCGCGAGGTCACCGCCGGCCACGACGGCACCTGGGTCGCGCATCCGGGCCTGATTCCGGTGGCGCGCGAGATCTTCGACAAGCACATGCCGACGCCGAACCAGCTGCACGTGCGTCGCGACGACGTGCGCGTGGATCGCGACCTGCTGATCCACGCCTCGGTCGGCACGATCACCCGCGAGGGCTTCTACGCCAACATCGACGTCTGCGTGCGCTATCTCGCGGCCTGGCTCGATGGCATGGGCTGCGTGCCCATCCACAACCTGATGGAAGACGCCGCCACCGCCGAGATCAGCCGCGCCCAGCTCTGGCAGTGGCTGCACACGCCGGACCAGCGCTTCGACGACGGCGATCGCATCGACATGGCGCTGTTCGAGCGCGCCATCAGCACGGTGGAGCAGCGCCTGCCGCGCAGCGGCCTGCCCGGTCAGGCGCGGATCAAGGAGGCCACCCAGCTGCTGGCCGAGCTGACTCGCGCCGACAGCCTTGAAGACTTCATCACCCTGCCGGCCTATGGCCGCCTCGATCACGCCTGAGCCGCACCGCTTCGACACCCCGACCCCGAGAGCACGAGAAGGACACCGCCATGAGCCACCACCTGCCGACCGCCGAAGAACTGCAGCGCGACTGGGACACCCACCCGCGCTGGAAGGGCATCACCCGCAACTACAGCGCCGCCGATGTGGTGCGCCTGCGCGGCACCGTGCACATCGAGCACTCGCTGGCCCGTCGCGGCGCCGAGCGCCTGTGGCGCCAGCTGCACGAAATGCCCTTCGTCAACGCGCTCGGCGCGCTCACCGGCAACCAGGCCATGCAGCAGGTCAAGGCCGGCCTGCAGGCGATCTATCTGTCGGGCTGGCAGGTCGCGGCCGATGCCAACATCGCCGGCGAGATGTATCCCGACCAGAGCCTGTATCCGGCGAACTCGGTGCCGCAGGTGGTCAAGCGCATCAACAACTGCCTGGCCCGCGCCGACCAGCTGCACCACGCCGAGGGCAAGGACGACATCGACTGGTTCGCGCCGATCGTGGCCGACGCCGAGGCCGGCTTCGGCGGCGTGCTGAATGCGTTCGAGCTGATGAAGGCGATGATCGAGGCGGGTGCCGCCGGCGTGCACTTCGAGGACCAGCTGGCCTCGGTCAAGAAGTGCGGCCACATGGGCGGCAAGGTGCTGGTGCCGACGCGTGAGGCCGTGGAGAAGCTCAACGCCGCGCGTCTGGCCGCCGACATCATGGGCGTGCCCACGCTCATCGTCGCCCGCACCGACGCCGAAGCCGCCGATCTGCTGACCTCGGACATCGATCCGAACGACCGCCCCTTCACCACCGGCGAGCGCACCGTCGAGGGCTTCTTCAAGACCAAGAATGGCCTCGACCAGGCGATCAGCCGTGGCCTGGCCTATGCGCCCTATGCCGACCTGGTCTGGTGCGAGACCGGCAAGCCGGATCTGGAGTTCGCGCGCAAGTTCGCCGAGGCCATCCACGCCAAGTTCCCGGGCAAGATGCTGGCCTACAACTGCTCGCCCAGCTTCAACTGGAAGAAGAACCTGGACGACGCCACCATCGCCAAGTTCCAGAAGGAAATCGCGAGCTACGGCTACAAGTTCCAGTTCATCACCCTGGCCGGCTTCCACAGCCTCAACTACTCGATGTTCAACTTGGCCTATGGCTACGCGCGCAACCAGATGAGCGCCTTCGTTGAGCTGCAGGAAGCCGAATTCGCCGCCGCCGAGCGCGGCTTCACCGCGGTCAAGCACCAGCGCGAAGTCGGCACCGGCTACTTCGATGCGGTGACCCAGACCATCCAGGGCGGGCAGAGCTCGACCACGGCGCTGAAGGGTTCCACGGAGGAAGAGCAGTTCCACGATGGCGCGAAGCGCGACGCGGCCTGAGGCGACAAGAAAAAAGAAGGCGGCATCGGGTTTCTTGAATCCGCTGCAGCAGATTCCGCCATCAGCCTGAAAGGCAAGGCAAAGGGCGCCCTCGCGGCGCCCTTTGCATTCGTATGCGGCGAAGAATTCGAGTGGACAGGTGCGGGACATCGCGGGGCAAGGCACTTCCCAGGCGGAATCCTCTTGCTAGAATCCACGGCCCCCACGACTGCTGCCTCGCCCACGCGTTCCTCGCGGTCGGGTCTTGCGCAGCTTTGTCGAGTGATGCTGCTGGAGCCTGCCCGTGAACCTTCTCGCCCTGCGTAATGAATCCACCCCGGTCAACGGATCGGACGCAGCGGTCGAGATCGATGGCACCAGCGGCTCGCCCCTGCGCAGCGCCGTTTCGCGCGCGGTGGCGCGCTACCTCACCGACATGGACGACCACGCCAATGGCGACCTGTACGCCCTGCTGATGGCCGAGGTCGAAGCGCCGATGCTGGCCGAGGTCATGCGCCACTGCGAGGGCAAGCAGGTGCGCGCCGCCGAGGTGCTGGGCATCAACCGCGCCACCCTGCGCAAGAAGCTGCGCCAATACGGGCTGGCCTGACAGCAGACAGATTCCACCTCACGCGCTGCGCGATCGAGGTGCGGCGCGAAGGTCTCCCGCCTTCCCTTCCGCCGAGTCCACCGATGACTGCCTCGCTGCAACCGATCCGCCGCGCCCTGCTCTCCGTTTCCGACAAGACCGGGCTGATTCCGCTGGCCCAGGCGCTGGCGAAGGCCGGCGTCGAACTGCTGTCCACCGGCGGCACCGCCCGCGCCCTGCGTGAGGCCGGGCTGGCTGTGCGCGATGTCTCCGAAGTCACCGGCTTCCCCGAAATCATGGACGGCCGGGTCAAGACCCTGCATCCGCGCGTGCACGGCGGCCTGCTGGGCCGCGAGGACGTCGATGCCGGCGTCATGGCCGAGCACGGCATCGCGCCGATCGACCTGCTGGTGGTGAACCTGTATCCCTTCGAGGCCACGGTCGCCAAGCCCGACTGCAGCTATGAGGACGCGGTCGAGAACATCGACATCGGCGGTCCGGCGATGCTGCGCGCCGCCGCCAAGAACCACGCGCGCGTGAGCGTGGTGGTGGACCCAGCCGATTACGCGCGCATCGAAGCCGCGCTGGCCGCAGGCGGCACTGATTCCGCGCTGCGCCGCGAGCTCGCCGCCAAGACCTATGCCCACACCGCGCACTACGACGGCCGCATCGCCGAATGGCTGTCGCCGCGCGCGGCCGATGTGGAAGCGCCGGCCGAATGGCCGAGCACCCTGCATCTGTCGCTCAAGCACGCGGTGAGCTTGAGATACGGCGAGAACCCGCACCAGCGCGGCGCGCTGTATCTGGAGCCGAATACCGGCGCGGGCCGGGTGGCGACTTCGCGCTTCCTGCAGGGCAAGGAGCTGTCCTACAACAACCTCGCCGATGCCGATGCCGCGCTCGAATGCGTGCGCCAGTTCGATGCGCCGGCCTGCGTGATCGTCAAGCACGCCAACCCCTGCGGCGTGGCCGTGTCGGAGTCGCTGGGCGCCGCCTATGACCTCGCCTACGCCACCGACCCGACCTCGGCCTTCGGCGGCATCATCGCCTTCAACCGCACTCTGGATGCAGCCACCGCGGCCGAGATCCTGCGGCGGCAGTTCGTCGAGGTTGTCATCGCGCCGGACGTGGACGAAGCCGCACTGGCCGAGTTCAAGAAGAAGCCCAACGTGCGCGTGCTGGCCTGCGGTGATCTCGGCGGCGCGGCGATGGGCCTCGAATACAAGCGCATCAACGGCGGCCTGCTGGTGCAGGACGCCGACACCGACGCACTCACCGTCGCCGACCTGCGCTGCGTGACGAAGCAGCAGCCGGATGTGAAGCAGCTGGCCGACCTGCTGTTCGCCTGGAAGGTGGCGATGTACGTCAAGTCGAATGCGATCGTCTATGCGCGCGACCAGCGCAGCATCGGCATCGGCGCCGGCCAGATGAGCCGCGTGGTCAGTGCCAGGATCGCTGGACTGAAGGCCGAGGAAGCGGGGCTTGTCGTGCCCGGCTCGGTGATGGCCTCGGACGCCTTCTTCCCGTTCCGTGACGGTATTGACGCAGCAGCGGCTGCAGGCATCGCCGCGGTGATCCAGCCGGGCGGCTCGATGCGCGATGCCGAAGTCATCGCGGCGGCCGACGCGCACGGCATGGCGATGGTGTTTACCGGGCGGCGGCATTTCCGGCATTGATCGTTGAGCCTCTCTCCCGCAGGGGGAGAGAGGGGGGCACGCTTGCCGCAAGGCTCCTGACCCCTCTCCCCAACCAGGCCTTCGCTTCGCTCGGGCTTCGGAGAGCGTTGGCTGCCACCGGCAGCCAACCAACGCTCTCCTCCGCTTCCCTCAAGGGGAGAGGGGCTTGAAGCCGCAAGCCACGGATCTGCGAGTTGGATCCAGACTGGCCGGATCTGCTCCCCTCTCCCCTCGAGGGAGAGGGGTTGGGGGAGAGGGGGCGGGCTCGCCGCGAGCATTCAATCCCTCAAACAACCTGCCTTCGCTTCCAGCAAGCGAAGCCAAAAGAAGAGCGTCGCGAGCACGCCTCGCGCCCACACTGATTCGTACTTGAGGAGAGCGGCATGAAGGTTCTGGTGATCGGCGGCGGTGGCCGCGAACACGCGCTGGCCTGGAAGCTGGCGCAGTCGCCCAAGGTCAGCGAGGTTCTGGTGGCGCCCGGCAATGCCGGCACCGCGCGCGAGCCGCGCTGCCGCAACGTGGCGGTGTCGGCCACCGACATCGACGGCCTGCTGAAGCTGGCGCGCGATGAGCACGTCGGCCTGACCGTGGTCGGCCCCGAGGCGCCGCTCGTGGCCGGCGTGGTCGACCGCTTCGGCGCTGCCGGCCTGCGCTGCTTCGGCCCGAAGCGCATCGCTGCGCAGCTCGAAGGCAGCAAGGCCTTCGCCAAGGATTTCCTGGCCCGCCACAACATCCCCACCGCGCACTACGGCGTGTTCACCGAACTCAAGCCGGCGCTGGCCTACCTGCACAAGGTGGGCGCGCCGATCGTGGTCAAGGCCGATGGCCTCGCCGCCGGCAAGGGCGTGGTGGTGGCGCTGACGCTGGCGGACGCCGAACAGGCCCTGCACGACATGCTCGGCGCCCACTCGCTGGGCGAGGCCTCGGCGCGGGTGGTGATCGAGGAGTTTCTCGAAGGCGAAGAGGCCAGCTACATCGCGCTCTGCGATGGCCGGCACTACCAGCCGATGGCGACCTCGCAGGACCACAAGCGCCGCGACGAGGGCGACCTCGGCCCCAACACCGGCGGCATGGGCGCCTACTCGCCGGCGCCGGTGGTCACCCCCGAGGTCGATGCGCGCATCCGTCGTGAGGTGATCGAGCCGACGCTGGCGGCGATGGCCGCCGAAGGCGCGCCCTTCACCGGCTTCCTCTATGCCGGCGTGATGATCGACAAGGCCGGCGCGCCCAAGGTGCTGGAATTCAACGTCCGTTTCGGCGACCCGGAAACCCAGCCCATCATGCTCCGGCTGCGCTCGGACCTGGTCGAACTCGTGGAAGCGGCGCTGGATGCGCGCCTCGATCAGATAGAGGTCGACTGGGACCCGCGACCCTCGTTGGGCGTGGTGATGGCGGCCGGCGGCTACCCGGCGCGGCCGCGCGGCGGCGATGAGATCCACGGCCTCGACAACACGCTGCCGCTGGACGCCCAGGTGTTCCACTCCGGAACGGTCGAATCCGAGGGCCGCGTATTGACTTCGGGCGGCCGCGTCCTGACCGTCTGTGCGCTCGGCGCGACCGTGGCCGAAGCGGCGGAGCGCGCCTACGGCGTGGCTCGCGGCATCCGCTTCGAGGGCGGCTTCTACCGTCGCGACATCGGCTACCGGGCGATCGCGCGCGAGCGGGCATAGGGTGGGCCCCGGCCCACCATGAGCTCGACGCTCGCCCCGGTTTCGCTTGGTCGCTTGGTCGCTTGAAGCGAAGAGCAAGAGCTTTCGGTCCGTCCTTCCGCGCTCCCAAAGCATGGCCATCCATGGCCATTCCCGCGTGCGGCCGGCCCGAGTCACTTTCTCTTGCGTGGCCACTGCGCCGCAGGAGCGGCGCGAACGCCGAAGGCGGCCCCGGAGGGGCGGAGGGCAGGATGCCCGGAGTCAGAGAAAGTAACCAAAGAGAAGGCCACCCCTCGTTCGCGCCCTTGGCGCATCCGTGCGCGAAGGGTTCGCGTGAGTCGGTCGGGGTTTTCGGACAGGCCATCCCTGGCCTGTCGAA